>NZ_JACIXG010000062.1 GCF_014360585.1 Nocardioides sp. | reverse complement strand
TTCGCCGAGTTACCTCGGTCTGCACGCACTTCCTTCGTGGAGTTCCACAAAGGAAGCGGCCGTTCACCGAGGTAACTCGGTGAACGGCCGCCGCTGGCTCAGTCGACCAGCTACCTGATCTCGGCGATTACCGCGCCGTTTGCCACTGTCTCGCCCACGGTGGCGCTCAGGCCGGTGATGGTGCCGGCCTTATGGGCCTTGAGGGGCTGCTCCATCTTCATCGCCTCGATGACCACGACGACGTCGCCCTCGGCGACCTCCTGGCCCTCCTCGACGGCGATCTTGACGATGGTGCCCTGCATCGGCGAGGCGACGGAGTCGCCGGAGGCGGCAGCGCCGGCCTTCTTCGCCGAGCGCTTCGGCTTCTTCGCAGCGCCCGCGCCACCGCCGACCGCGAGCCCACCGAGACCGGCGGGCAGGGAGACCGAGAGGCGCTTGCCGCCGACCTCGACCACGACGGTCTGCCGCTCGCTGTCTTCGGCGGGCTCACCGGCAGCGCCGGCGTACGGGGTGATCTGGTTGTCGAAGTCGGTCTCGATCCAGGTCGTGTAGACCTCGAAGGAGCCGTTCTCCGCGGTGTAGGCCGGGTCGTTGACGACGGCCTGGTGGAACGGGATGGCGGTCGGCATGCCGTCGACCTTGAACTCGTCGAGCGCGCGGCGCGAGCGCTCGAGTGCCTGGGTGCGGTCGCGGCCGGTGATGATCAGCTTCGCGATCAGCGAGTCGAACGCGCCCGGGATGGTCTCGCCCTTCTCGTAGCCGCCGTCGAGACGTACGCCGGGGCCGGCGGGCGGCGCCCACTCGGTCAGGGTGCCGGGGGCCGGCATGAAGTTGTTGCCGCCGTCCTCGGCGTTGATGCGGTACTCGATCGAGTGGCCACGGACCTCGGGGTCGTCGTAGCCCAGCTCCTCACCTGCGGCGATGCGGAACATCTCGCGGACGAGGTCGATGCCGGTGACCTCCTCGGAGACACAGTGCTCGACCTGGAGGCGGGTGTTGACCTCGAGGAAGGAGATGGTGCCGTCGGCGGCGACGAGGAACTCGCAGGTGCCCGCGCCGACGTAGCCGGCCTCACGCAGGATCGCCTTGGAGGACTCGTAGAGGCGCTTGTTCTGCTCGTCGGTGAGGAACGGCGCGGGGGCCTCCTCGACCAGCTTCTGGTGGCGGCGCTGCAGCGAGCAGTCGCGGGTGGAGATGACGACCACGTTGCCGTGCTTGTCGGCCAGGCACTGGGTCTCGACGTGACGCGGCTTGTCGAGGAACTTCTCAACCAGGCACTCGCCACGCCCGAAGGCACCGACCGCCTCGCGGACAGCCGACTCGTAGAGCTCGGGGATCTCCTCGAGGGTGCGGGCGACCTTCAGGCCACGACCGCCACCACCGAAGACCGCCTTGATGGCGACCGGAAGACCGTGCTCGGTGGCGAAGGAGACGATCTCGGAGGCGTCCTTGACCGGGTCCTTGAGGCCCGGAGCCAGCGGCGCGCCCGCCTTCAGCGCGATCTGCTTGGCCTTGGCCTTGTCGCCGAGCGCGTCGATCGCCTCGGGCGAGGGACCGATCCAGGTCAGACCGGCGTCGATCACGGCCTTGGCGAACTCGGCGTTCTCGGCCAGGAACCCGTAGCCCGGGTGGACCGAGTCCGCGCCGGACTGGCGGGCGACATCGAGGATCTTCTCGATGGACAGGTAGGACTCCGCAGGTGTCGCGCCGCCGAGCGAGTAGGACTCGTCGGCGAGACGCACGAAGAGCGCGTCACGGTCGGGGTCCGCGTAGATCGCTACGGAGCCGATTCCGGCGTCCTTGCACGCGCGGATCACTCGAACGGCGATCTCACCGCGGTTGGCGATCAGGACCTTTGTCAGTGGCTTGCTCAACGAGAACTCCTCCATCGTGAATGCAAGGACATGCTAGGGGAGGCCATCCCGCCCTGGCTCCAGCCGTCCGTAGTAACGATTGTCACACCTCGGTGAGCTGAGCGAGCGAGGAGGTTACTCGACGGTACACGTCGTCGTCGACGAGCACCCCCGCATGCCGCAGCGCTAGCACCGCCGCCCCGGCCAGGCCGTCGTTGGCGACGACGGCACCGGGAGCGACCCGGGCGGCGAAGTCCGGTTGCCGGGCCAGGACGCTCCCGGCCGCGACCAGCGGGCCGACGACATCAGGCGTACGCACCGCCACCAACGTCTCCGCCAGCCCGGCTGCCGCCCGGTCGAGGATCTCCGCCGCGACCTCGTCGCCGGCATCCGCCGCGGTGAAGACGAGCGCGGCGAAGTCGGCCAGCCGCAGCGGCGGCATCGCATAGAGAGCGGCTGTGGCCGCGACGAGCGTCCCGGTCCGGCCGCCTTCGAGATGGGTGACCGTTGGGGTCCCGAGCCGCTCCAGCAACAGGCCGGTCAGTAGGGTCGTCGCACCGCGCCCGTCGAGCGGGGCCAGCCCGGCACGTACGGCCTCGCGGCCCAGCCAGAAGCCCGAGCCGACGTCGCCGAGCAGCCAGCCCAGTCCGTCCGAGATCGCTGCCAGCCTGCCGTTCTCGACCCGCACCGCCGACGCTCCTGTGCCGGAGAGCAGCACATATCCGTCGGGAGCCGCCGTCCCCGAGAAGTACGCAGCCAGCACGTCGAAGTCGAAGACCGGCTCCTTCGCGACGAGGTCGGAGAGCGCGGCCGCGATGGTCACCCGGTGGCCGGCGCCGCCCGCTCCGGCCACCGCCAGTGCCGCACCAGAGACCTGATCGGCCCCCGCAGTGGCCATGGCCTGGGTGACCGCGGCCCTGATCGCCGAGGTGGCAGCGTCGATTCCGGCGGAGGTCGGGTTGCCGCTGCCGGCCTTCCCGATGCCTCCGCATCGTCCGTCAGAGGAGACGACGACGGCGCGAGTGCTGGTGCCTCCCGCGTCGAGTCCCAGATAGTTATGAGTCATTGACACCGTTTCGTAACAGAAAACCATTGCCAGGCGTACTCTCTCCAAATAGTTTTCGTGCGCAGGGCTCGTCATACGGTCGCGGCCCGAGTTTGCAAAGTGGGTGGACTAATTGATCAGTGACGTGTTCGGATCCTTCGACGAGCAGGTTCGCACACGCCTGTCCGAGCTGCAGGCCATTGCGCAGTCCGGTGGCTTCGACGAGGCGGTCGAGCTGATGGTCGGCAGCATCCGCAACGGCGGAGTGCTGCAAGCGTTCGGCACCGGCCACTCGCAGGCGTTCGCGATGGAGATCGCCGGACGGGCCGGTGGCCTGATCCCGACCCACGCCATCGCGCTGCGGGACACGGTCCTCATGGGCGAGCGTCCGGCCAGCGACCTGGCGGGCGGTCTCCTCGAGCGTGACGGCAACATCGCCAACGAGCTCTGGGACCTCCACGAGTTCCACGCCGAGGACGTCTTCCTGATCGCGTCCAACTCAGGCGTCAACGGCTCGATCGTCGGCATCGCGCTGCGCGCGAAGGAGGAGGGCCACAAGGTGATCGCGGTGACCAGCCTCGAGCACACCAACGCGGTCACCCCCAAGCACCCCAGCGGCAAACGACTGGCCGAGATCGCCGATGTGGTGATCGACAACCTGGCTCCCTTCGGTGACGCGACCTTCCAGCTGGGCGGCGAAGAGGGCTCCGGAGTGATGGGCGGTGCGGTCTCCTCCATCACGGCCGCGTACATCGCTCAGCTCCTGACGATCGGCACCGCGGCCACGCTCGAGGCTGCCGGTGAGACCCCGCCCCTTTATCTCTCCGCCAACATCCCGGGTGGCGATGAGCACAACGATGCGCTGAAGGCTCGCTATGGCGAGCGCATCGGAAGCATGGCCTGAACACCCGTAAGAAGAAGTAAAAGAGGAATCCCACCCGAAAGAAGGCAGCACGATGTCCCAGCAGCTTCACGGCCGGCTCGACCGCCGGACCCTTCTGCGCGGCAGCCTCGCCGGCGCGGCGCTCCTGTCGTTCTCCGGCGCGCTCGCCGCCTGTGGCGCGCCCGGTAGCGACTCCGAGAACACCGGTGGCGGCACCAAGTCCGACTCCAACCCGTTCGGCATGGCGGAGGACTCCACCGTCGACGTGGTGATCTTCGACGGTGGCTACGGCTACGACTACGTCGAGTTCGCCGCGGGCATGGCCGGCAAGGAGTTCGCCGACGCCGACTTCAAGGTCAGCGCCACCACCAAGATCGCCACCGAGCTCCAGCCGCGCTTCGTCGGCGGCACGCCGCCGGACCTGATCGACAACTCCGGCGCCGACCTGATCGGCTTCAACACCATCGCCACGCAGCTGGAGGAGCTCGACGACGTCTTCGAGACCGAGAACTACGAGGGCGTCAAGATCGCCGACACCCTCTACCCCAACGTCAAGGGTCCCGGCACCTACAGCGACCGGTTCGTGGCGATCAACTACGTCATGACCCTGTACGGCGTCTGGTACTCGGCCTCGCTCTTCGCGGAGAACGGCTGGACCGCGCCGAAGACCTGGGACGAGGCGCTCGACCTCGGTGCCAAGGCCAAGGCCAAGAAGAAGTACCTCTGGGTCTGGGGCAAGGAGGCGGCGACCTACTACCGCACCATGGTCATCGACTCGGCGGCGAAGGAGGGCGGCGACGAGGTGCGCCTCGCGCTGGAGAACCTCGAGAAGGGCGCCTGGTCCCACCCGGTCATCCAGGGCATCCTCGAGAAGCTCGGCGAGATGGTGAAGCAGGACATGTTCGTCCCCGGCGGAGCCGGCACCCAGTTCACCGCCGCTCAGGCCAAGTGGTCCAACGACCAGCAGGCCCTCCTCTACCCGAGCGGTGGCTGGATCGAGAACGAGATGAAGGACGCCACCAAGGACGGCTTCGAGATGACCGGCATCCCTGAGTTCGTGCTCAGCGACAGCCCGGCGATGCCCATCGAGGCCATCCGCGCGGCGGCAGGCGAGGCGTTCATCGTCCCGAGCAAGGCGAAGAACCCGGCGGGCGGCAAGGAGGTCCTCCGCGCGATGCTGTCGAAGGAGGCCGCCACCAACTTCTCGAAGACGAAGCTGGCGCCGACCATCGTCAAGGACACCATTCCGGCCGACGGCTTCGGCTCCGCGGCGCTGAAGTCGCAGAGCGCGATGCTCGACGCCGCCGGTGACAACACCTTCAACTTCCAGTTCTACGACTACTACGGCACCAACGCCGACGAGCTCGTGGTCTGGAACTCGTTCCTCTCCGGCGACTTGGACGTCAAGGGCCTGACGAAGGCCGTCCAGGGCATCTTCGACAAGGTCGCCGACGACTCCTCGATCGAGAAGCTCAAGATCTCCTGATCCCCTCTCACAGATCGCGAACCACCTATGTCTGCATCAGTCACTGATGCGACGACGGCGGGCGGGCTCCCCGAGGCAAACCCCTGGGGAGCCCCACCGCGCCGTCGCCGCCGCAAGCTCACCTTCGACCGGGCCCTGTTCATGGCCGTCTTCCTCGGCCTGCCGGTCGCGGTCTTCGTCATCTTCGTCGTGATCCCGATCGGCCAGGCCCTCTTCTACTCGCTGACCGACTGGTCCGGGTTCTCCCCGGTCATGAACGTCGTCGGCCTGGACAACTACGTCAAGCTGCTCAACGACGAGACCTTCCTCAAGGCGCTGCGCAACAACGCACTGCTCACGCTCGTGGTGCCGTTGGTGACGCTCACCGCGGCGCTGGCGATCGCGGTGGTCGTGACCACCGCCGGACCCAGTACCGGCCAGGTGCGCGGCCTGAACGGCTCCGGCTTCTACCGGGTCGTCTCGTTCTTCCCCTACGCAGTGCCGGCCATCGTCATCGGTCTGCTCTGGGCGCAGGTCTACGACCCGGCCGCCGGCCTGTTCAACGGGATCCTCACCGGCATCGGCCTCGACGGCTTCGAGAACTATGCCTGGCTCGGGGAAGTGCGTGCGGCGATGCCGGCCTCGATGTTCGTGATGATCTGGGCCAGCATCGGCTTCTACACCGTGCTCTTCGTGGCTGCCATCAAGGGCATCCCCGCGGAGATCTACGAGGCCGCCCGCATCGACGGTGCCGGTCGGTTCCGCACGGCGATCTCGATCACGCTCCCGTCGATCCGCGACAACGTCCAGACGGCCTACATCTACCTCGGGATCCTCACCCTCGATGCGTACGTCTTCATGGCGGCGCTCAACCCGGGCGGTGGACCCGCGAACTCGACGCTGACGATGAGCCAGCACCTGATGAACACGGCCTTCAAGAAGGGCCAGTTCGGCTACGCCACCTCGATGGGAGTCGTGCTCGCCCTGGTCACGCTGCTCTTCGCAGCGCTGATCTTCGCGATCTTCTACTTCGCCGGTGGCCGCGACAAGAAGGGAGAGGTGGCCCGATGAGTGCTGTGACTCTCGACGAGCCGGCGACCCCGGCGCGCGCCGACCGCGGCAGGCGTACGCCCAGCGACGCCCTGGTGGCGGGCACGTCGCACACGATGTTGATCCTCTGGTCGGTGATCGTGATCGTGCCGTTCTGCTGGGTGCTGCTCTCCTCGTTCAAGACGTCGAAGGAGATCCTGTCCTCGCCGTTCTCCTTGCCGGCGGAGTGGAGCTTCGACAACTACGTCAGCGCCTGGACGAAGGCGGGCATCGGGACGTACTTCTTCAACACCGTCATCGTCGTCGGCACCGCCTTGGTGCTGGTGATGCTGCTGGGGGCGATGTGCGCCTACGTGCTGGCACGGTTCGAGTTCTTCGGACGCAACTTCATCTACTACTCGATGCTCGGCGGGCTGACCTTCCCGGTCTTCCTGGTCATCGTGCCGCTCTTCTTCGTGCTGCAGGGGTTCGGGCTGCTCAACACGTTGCCCGGACTGATCCTGACCTACGTGGCCTACGCGCTGCCGTTCACCGTCTTCTTCCTCTACGCCTTCTTCAAGACGTTGCCCGACGACGTCTACGAGGCCGCGATGATGGACGGTGCGGGGGAGTGGCGCACGTTCTTCCGGATCATGCTGCCCATGGCCGCACCTGGGATGGCCGGTGTGGCGATCTTCAACTTCCTGGGGCTGTGGAACCAGTTCCTGCTCCCGGTGGCGCTCAACACCGACCGGAAGAACTACGTGCTCACCCAGGGGATGGCCTCGTTCTCGTCGCAGGCGGGTTACAACGTGGACTTCGGCGCGCTCTTCGCCGGTGTGGTGCTGACCGTGCTTCCGGTGCTGGTGGTCTACCTGATCTTCCAACGGCGGATCGCCGGGACGGTCTCGACGGGCACCTTCCGCTGATCCGGATGTGATGCGGGTCTCGCATCCCAGGTTAATAAGCGCTAACCTGGGATGCGTGACCGCTTTTCTCCAGCCCGAGCACGAAGAGCTGCGTGCCGTCGTCCGTGACTTCGCCCAGAAGGAGATCGCGCCCCATGCCTCGCAGTGGGACCGCGACCACCACTTCCCCGTCGATGTGGTCCACAAGATGGGTGAGCTGGGCCTGTTCGGCCTGACCGCTCCCGAGGCGTACGGAGGGGGCGAGGGTGACCTCGTCGCGCTCTGTGTCGCGATCGAGGAGCTCGGCCGTGTCGACCAGTCGATCGGGATCACGCTCGAGGCCGCCGTCGGTCTCGGGATCAACCCGATCCTCACCTACGGCACCGACGAGCAGAAGGAGCGGTGGCTCCCCGACCTCGTCGCGGGCAAGAAGCTGGCCGGCTTCGGGCTGACCGAGCCGGGGGCCGGCTCCGACGCCGGCGCGACCGCCACCAAGGCCGTCCTGGACGGCGAGGAGTGGGTCGTCGACGGCGCCAAGCAGTTCATCACCAACTCCGGCTCATCGATCACCTCGGTCGTCACCGTCACCGCCCGCACCGGCACCCGCGACAACGGCAAGCCCGAGATCAGCACCATCATGATCCCCTCGGGCACGCCCGGTTTCACGGCCGAGAAGGGCTACGACAAGCTCGGCTGGCACGCCTCCGACACCCACCCGCTCTCCTTCGACGGCGCCCGGGTGCCGGCCGACCACCTCCTCGGTGAGCGCGGCCGCGGCTACGCCCAGTTCCTGGCCACCCTCGACGACGGCCGCGTGGCGATCGCCGCGCTCGCGGTCGGCTGCATCCAGGCGTGCCGCGACATGGCTCTGGAGTACGCCGGGGAGCGGCAGACCTTCGGCGGCCCGATCGGCCGCAAGCAGGGCGTCGCCTTCCAGATCGCCGACCTCGAGGTCATGCTGCGGGCCTCGCGCCTGATGACGTACGAGGCCGCGGCGATGAAGTCCGGGCTCGATTCGGGTGCCGTCACGATGAAGGAGTTCAAGCAGGCGGCCGCCGCTGCCAAGCTGTACGCCACCGAGTCGGCCGTCACGGCGACCCGAATCGCCACGCAGGTCTTCGGTGGCTACGGGTTCATGGAGGAGTATCCGGTGGCTCGTTTCTACCGCGACGCGAAGATCCTGGAGATCGGCGAAGGCACCTCCGAGGTGCAGCGGATGCTGATCGCAAGAGGTCTCGGCCTGCCGGTCGAATGAGCTTGATTCTCCCTGTGGGCTGAACGAAACCCACAAAGAGATCTCGACACGCAGTCACGTCCTCGCAGGCTCGGACGTGCGCTCGCTCGATCTCGTCTCCGCTCGTCCCCGCTCGTTCCTCGCGGAGACGAGGTCGCTTGAAATCAAGAGCCATCTCACCATTGACCGTTTACTGTGACCACATGGTGTTCGGGGGACAGCTGCTGGGACGGCTGCGTCGCACCCGCCTTTTAGGAGAGGCGGTCCGCTTCATGATGGTCGGCGGAATCGCGACAGCAGTCGCTTTCGTGCTGTTCAACGGGCTGGTCCACGGCTTCTTCAGGGGTGCCGGGCCGATGAACGGGGAGCCGATCCCCGCCTACATCATCGCCAACACGGTCGGCATGCTGATCAGCTATGAGCTGAGTCGCCGCTGGACCTTCCGCCACCGCACCTCAGACCACGCTGACGGTGGTTTCACCGCCTACGTCGTCATCAACGCGGTCACGATGCTGCTCCCGATCGGATGTCTGTACGTCACCCGCAGCGTGCTCGGCTGGGACAGCGCGATCGCCGACAACCTCTCGGCCAACGTGGTCGGGGTGATCCTGGGCCAGATCGCCCGGTTCTTCCTGTTCCGGAAGTTCGTCTTCGGTCGGCCGATCCGCTACACCCAGGTCTACGGCAGCGTCGAGGAGATGGCTGCCGCCGAGCTCGGCGCCGTGGATGGCGCGGCGATCCTTGTCGCCCCGGACCGTCGTGAACAGTTCAGCGGTTCCACAGATCCGGCCACGCGTGACCGAGCCGGCTGAGCAGATCGCGCAGCAGCGGCAGACTCAGCCCGACCACGTTGTGATGGTCGCCCTCGATCCGGGTCACGAACGCTCCGCCGAGCCCGTCGATCGTGAACGCCCCGGCGACGTGGAGTGGCTCACCGGTCGCGACGTACGCCGCGATCTCCTCGTCGCTCACCTCGGCGAAGTGCACCGTCGTGGCCGCGGTCTGCGACACCTGTCGACCGGTCGCGGTGTCGATCAGCGCATGGCCTGAGACGAGCACGCCGCTGCGGCCCCGCATCTCCCGCCAGCGCTGGGTCGCCTCCTCGGGGTCGCTGGGCTTCCCCAGCGGCTTCCCGTCCAGCTCGAGGACGCTGTCGCAGCCCAGCACGAGCGCTCCGGCAGGGACCTCCGGCCGGCCGGCGACCGCGTCTCTCTTGAGCTCGGCCAGCCCGAGCGCGAGCTCGGTCGGCGGCAGTCCGTCGAGCTTGCTCTCGTCGACTCCGGAGACGATGACGACCGGCTCGACGCCTGCGCTGCGCAGCGTCTGCAGCCGAGCGGGGGACTTGGAAGCGAGGACGAGCGTGGTCATGGCTCAACCCTAGGGCCCCTGGTCCTTTACCCCGATGCCCGTCCCGACTAGGTTTCGCACATCCAACCCATCTCAACGAGGAGAAATCCGAAGTGACGGATTACCCGCCGCCCCCGCCCCCGCAGCAGCCGTACGGTGCTGGCTCCGTGGGCGAACTGCCGCTGAGCCAGCCGCTCCGCGGCGCGTCGCCCCGCGACGCCATCGTGCGCTTCTTCAAGAAGTACGCCTCCTTCGAGGGCCGCGCCAGCCGGTCCGAGTTCTGGTGGGTCGCCCTGTTCGTGTGGGTCGTCAGCATCATCCTCGGCAGCATCGGCAACCAGGTCGAGGCCGTGACGTACGTCGCCGGTCTCTTCCAGCTCGCTGTCCTCGTCCCCTACCTCGCCGTCGGAGCCCGTCGTCTCCACGACACCGGCCGCTCCGGCTGGTGGTGGCTGATCGCCCTGGTGCCGTGTGTCGGCGCCATCGTCCTGATCGTCTTCTGGGCGACCGGCCCGAAGGCCGAGGGCGACAAGTACAACGTCGCCTGATCGCGATCTTGATACATCGCTGACAGCGCCTGGCCGCCGAAATTGTCGGCGGCCAGGCTTACTGTCGAGGTATGACTTGGCGGAAGTACACGCAGGAGATGCTGCAAGAGGCCGTCGACAACTCGACGTCCGTAGCCGGTGTCTTGCGACACCTAGGCCTCAATCAGGCGGGTGGCACCCATGCCCACATCAGCCGAATGCTCAAGAAGATGGGCATCGACACGAGCCACTTCGTTCGATACGTCGGCTCGGGGGCACATGCTCGACACTCGCCGGAGGAGATCCTCGTCGTCCGCCCGCCAGGCAGCGGCCGAGCGAAGCCACCCATGCTGAGGCGGGCACTCCTCGAGATAGGCCGGCCGTACGTGTGCTCTGAATGTGGCTGCGGCGACGAGTGGCGGGGCAGACCGCTTCGACTGCACGTCGACCACATTGACGGCGACTTCCATAACAACGTCGCCAGCAACCTTCGGTTCCTGTGCCCCAACTGCCACAGTCAGACACCGAACTTCAGCGGTGCGAGCCGGGGAAAGTACGCGCTGGTTGGGGGTTAGGGCGCCGAGGCAATTCCCGCCCCGCCAGCTGTCGAGTTGGGGCCGTCAGCATCTAGACTGATCGCCGCTCGGCCGAAGTGGTGGAATTGGCAGACACGCAGGATTTAGGTTCCTGTGCTCTAGGGCGTGCGGGTTCAAGTCCCGCCTTCGGCACACAGAGTCCGGGTCCGACCCGGGGCGTCCCAGGGACGATCCTGATGGACAACAGGCCCCTGACCCCCAAGGATGGAAGCACAACACCCCATCCATGGAGAGGGATGAACTCATGTCGTTCAAGGACAACGCGTCCAACTGGCGCGATGGCGTCCAGAAGGGCGTCGAAGGCGCCAAGCCCGCTGTTGAGGACGCCAAGGTGAAGTCGGCGCCTCACCTTGTCACCGGCGGCGAGAAGACCGTCGAGAAGGCTGGCGAGTTCAAGGCGCAGATCGAGGCCAAGCGGGTCGAGATCGGGTCCGCAGCTGACGCCGACTCGCCGCGCAACCAGGCGCTGTCGGGTCTGCTCCAGGTCGGCGTCGCTGCGACCGACGCCGCCGCCCACGCGGGCGAGTGGCTGAAGGAGACCGGCACCAAGTGGGGCGCCGGCCCCGTGGTGGTCGAGCCGCCCAAGGAGATCCCGGGCGACGTACCTCCGCCGCCGGACTTCCAGAAGCCCGGCGACCAGCAGTAGGACTTAGCCCCTAGGAAGCCAGGCCGAGGTCGCGGCGGAGCTTGGCCACGTGGCCGGTCGCCTTGACGTTGTACTGCGCGACCTCGATCTTGCCTTCCTCATCGACGACGAACGTCGAGCGGATCACGCCCTCGACGACCTTGCCGTAGAGCTTCTTCTCGCCGTAGGCGTCGTACGCCTTGTGCACCGAGAGGTCCTCGTCGGAGGCCAAGGTGATGGTGAGCCCGTCACGCTCGCGGAACTTCGCGAGCTTGGCGGGCTTGTCCTTCGATACGCCGATGACCTCGTAGCCGGCTGCCTTCAGCGAGTCGATCGAGTCGGTGAAGTCGCAGGCCTGCTTGGTGCAGCCGGGGGTCATCGCGGCGGGGTAGAAGTAGACGATCACCTTGCGACCGCGGAGGCTGCTGAGCGAGACCTCCGCGCCGGTGTCGTCGGGGAGAGTGAAGTCAGGGGCCACATCGCCCGGCTCGAGACGCGTCATGGAGCCAACCTAGGGCATGCCTCGCGAACATTCCCAGGCGAACCGCAGCGGTGGAGCACGCAGCGGACGTACGTCGGTTGCTAAGGTCTGCGCATGTCCAAGGACCAGACTTCCTCGCTCGAGTCCGAGATCGAAGAGATCCGTGAGCGGCTCGCAGGCACCATCGACGAGCTGATCTACCGGGGCAGCCCGAAGACGATCGTCCAGCGCCAGGTGGCGGCCGTCAAGGCGGTCTACGTCGACCCGATCTCCGGTGAGCCCAAGATGGGCAACATCGCGAAGACCGTCGGCGGGGTGGTGGGGACCATCGTGCTCATGGCGACGCTGCGTAAGATCACCAAGGTCAACTGACCCCCCCCACACCAGCAAGGCAATGACGGACGTGACCGACAAGACCCCCATCAAGATGCTCCACGACCGGGTGCTGGTCGAGGTCGGGGCCGACGCCGGTGAGCGCCGTTCGTCGGGCGGCATCGTCATCCCGGCGACGGCCGCCATGGGGGCCGCCAGGCGGCTCACCTGGTCACGCGTGGTCGCGGTAGGTCCGCACGCGCGCGCCGTCGAGATCGGCGACCGGGTGCTCTTCGACGCCGACGACAAGCCCGAGGTCGAGGTCGCCGGAGAGGTCTACGTCCTGATGCGCGAGCGCGATGTGCACGCTGTTGCGGCGGAGCGGATCGCTGACGAGTCTACTGGGTTGTATCTCTAGATTCTTACTGCCGAGTCGGCGCATCCGACCCCTCTGGCTCGCTTCGCTTCGCCAGGCACGGGGTCAGATGCGCCGACTCGGCGTCACGAAGGTAGCGCGTTGAACCGGTGTGCGAACACGACGATGTTGCTGTCGTAGCTCGACCCGTTCCAGTCGGTGCAGGTGATGACCACCAGTCGGCCGTCGCCGTGGTCCTGACCGAAGATGCGTTGGGCCTGCTCGGCCAGCTCCTTGCGGCTGAGCACCTCGACGGAGTCGACCTGGTGCTGGAAGGTCCCGTCCTTGGTGACGATGTCGACCTCCTGCCCCTCCTCGATGTGGTCGAGCTTGTTGAGGCTGCCGCCGCCGGTGTGCACCGTGTGGCCGGTGACGACCGTCTGACCCTGCGCCGAGCCAGGCTTGGCGCTACCGACCCACCAGCCGATCTCGCGCGGGTTGCGCGGGGGATCGAGCACCTCGCCGTCGAGCCGGATCGGGACGACCCTGGCCTTGGTGTTCAGCCCGGGCAGCTCCAGACGCTTCGGGGCGCCGGGTGGCACCTCGACCGCGGCGCTGCCGCTCGGCCACATCAGGCCGGCCAGCACCATCGCGACGGCGAGCACGACCAACGCGGTCCAGAGTCCGCTCGCCGCCGCGGCAAGCCGCGGCGGCGAGTCACTGGCAGTGTCAGCCACGCCGCAACATGCGGAGGTACGTCGCTGTGCCGGCGCCCGCGGCCGCGAGGAGCAGCAGGGCGACGAGGGCGGTGCGTCCGGCGCTGCCGTCGTCGTAGCTCTCCATCCCGGCGGTCACCACGGTCGGGACCGTGGCCGGCGGGTTGGCTGCCTTGGGCGGCGGGTTGTTGACGACCGTCTTCGGAGCCGGGCTGTTCGGGCCACAGCTGCTGGTGCCGATGGTCAGGTGCGCCACGCTGCCGCCGACGACGGCCTCGGCTGCCGGCAGGACCTTCGCGTCGAGCGCGGTCACCGTGATCGCGCCAGGAGAGGTGTCCTGGGCGTTGAGGGTGATGTCGAGGACGTTCTCCTCCAGTGGCGCGAGCTGGCCCTCGATCGAGGTCAGCAGCGTGTTGAGGACCTGCTTCTGCAGCTCCACGACGACGGGATCGATCGGCTGGAGCGCGCCGCCGAGGCCGTTGGCCAGCTGGGTGCGCAGGCCCTTGATCACGACATCGACCACGCCGGAGAGGTCGGTGACGACCTTCTGGTTCACCGAGGGGTCGACCGGCAGGTCGACGATGGTCTCCCGCTTACCACCGGGCAGGACCACGTAGACGGACGAGTTGGCGATCGTGCTGTCGCCGCGCGCCGTGTCGTCGCTGGCGGTGCAGTGACTCTGCACGGCGCCGAGGTCCACGTAGAGACCCGAGCCGTCCAACCCGTCGACCACGGGGGCAAGGAGCTGGTCGAGCGCGCCGGTGATCTCGGTCTGGAACGGCTTCAGCGCTTTCTGGACCTCGGCATCCATGCCCTGGAACAGATCGGACTGGATCACCTCCAGCTCGCTGAAGTCGAGGCTGGCTGCGTCGAGCTTGATGTTGTCGCCGCCGCTGAGGCAGTTGCCGGAGCCCGCGGCGACCAGGGTCGCACCGTCACCGGCGAGACCCGAGCAGGCTGCCGAGGTGGCGTTGCGCTTGGCGACCGCGTCCTGGGCCAACGTGCCGGCGTGGATCGCTTCCTGGCCGGCGAGCAGGTTGATGACTGGCTTGTTGGTGCCTTCTGAGGACTCGGTGGAGCCGTCGTTGGTCACGGCGTAGGTGCCTGAGTCCGTCGCGCCGGCGTTGGCGAGCTCGAGGCTCAGCGCGGTCGCGGACGCCTGTGACACCGTGGCGGCGCTCGCAGGTGCGGCCGACAAGGCGACCATGGCGGCTGCGGCTGCTACCGCAGTCCCTCGCGCGATGAGTTTTGTGCGCACGTAAATCCCTCCCTTAGACCTTCGTCACACCCAACGGCCGAGTAACCCCGTGCGTTACGGCCTGGGGTATCCCTTCTGACCTGCGGAATCCCGGTGTCTGGGTCAACTGTCGCAGACAGATCCGTCTTTGTCGCCGTCGCGGTACCAGTCGTACTCCGGGTCACGACCCTTCCGGTACGGCCCGTACCCATCCGAGATCGCCTTGGCGCAGGTGTCGAAGCGCGGGTCCTCGCCGCCCGGTCTCACTGTCGGTTCGCCGCCCGCCGGCGGGTTCGCCTGGGCCAGTCGCACTGTGATCTCGGGATTGTCACAACCCGCGGCGATGTCTTCGAGCGCAGCCTTCTCCGCCCGGTCCGCGGAGAGGCTCCAGCGGATCTTCACGGCGACCCAGTCCGCGGCGTACGTGCAGTGGTAGGCCGGGGCGTCGGGCATCCAGTCGGCAGGGTCCTGGTCACCCTTGCTGCGGTTGGTCGCGGCGGTGACGGCGATCAGCGCGCGCGGGTCGCCGAGATCGTTGGCGTACGCCTCTCGCTCCTCGTCGCTCCACGCGTGGGCGCCGGACTCCCAGCCCTCCTTGAGCGCGACCATGTGGTCGATGTCGAGGCCGCCGGGGCGCTTGAGCGTGACGCCGTCGTACTCCGAGAACCATTCGCCCTTGGTCACCTCGCACCTGCCGCGTGCCTTCTTCCTCGACTCCTCGAGGAGCACCTCGTGGCGCGCGTCCTGGCAGTCGCCGTCGGCGTCGACCCAGTGCTTGAACTTGTCGCGCTCGTAACCGGAGGTGATCTCCTCGGCGACCGGTAGCTTCGCGATGGCTTCGGCCAGCGGAAGGCTGACCTCCTCGCCGCTGCCGGCGCCGTATCCGGCTTGGACAGCGGTGTCGGCCTCGGAGACCTCGGCACAGCCGGAACATAGGAGGGCGACGGCGAACAGGGTCGCCAACGGGCGCAGCATGAGGTGACTCCAGAGAGAGGGGGAAGGGCGCCCTTGGGGAGTGTCGGGGCGGCTCAACCTTGGCGGATCCCATGGCGGGTGGCACGCAGGCGCGCCGCCCAGAACCTTCCGCCTTCCAGGAGAAAAGGGAATCCCGGGCCGAGGCTCGATGCCTGGCCCGGGACTCCGGGTGCCGCAGGTTCTACGGCGGTGCTACAGGTGCGTACTGATCAGTCTGATCAGGCCTGGGCGCGCCGCAGCAGGAACCACCGGGTGGCGGCGGCAGCGGCGACGAGCAGCGCGAGCGCGCCGGCGGCGAACCCGCCCTTGGCGGCCGGGGACGAGAGCAGGTCGAGCTCGGCGTTGGCCGGGGCGTTGTCGGGCTTCACCGCGAGGCTCGTGTCCGGGTCGGACTTGTCGCCGGAGACGACGACGTCGACGTTCTTCTTGTCACCGGTGGCAGCGGCCTTCTCCTCGGAGAGGGTGAGCCCGTTGGTGCCGCAGGTGCTGGTGCCGATGGCGACGTTGGCGGCGGTCGGGGCGCCGACCTTCTTCACCGCGTCGAGGACCTTGATGTCCAGGGCGGAGACCTCGAGCGACTTCGCGGTCCCGGCCTGCTTGTTCAGAGTCTGCTTGTTCATGGTGAGCTTGACCAGATCGGTCTCGAGGCCCTTCAGGAGCACGGCGAGCTGCTCCTTGATGTGCTCGATCAGGTCGACGCGGATCGAGACGCTCATGTCGCCCAGTCCGACGTCCTTCTTGAGGCCCGACTGGAGCAGCGTGTCGACGCGGCCGAGGACGGCGTCGGTCACCGGGGAGAGATCGGGGACGACCGTCGTGTTCTTCTTCGGGTTCGCCGGCAGGTCAGCGACCTTGATGTCGCCCTTGCCGGGGACGTTGACGGTGAGGGCGGCGTTCTTGAGCTGGGTCTTGCCCTTGAACTTGGTGCCCTGCGCCATGCAGGTGCTCTCCGCGGCGTCGAGGTCGACGCCGACCGAGAGGCCCCCGACCTTGGTGAGCACGCCGGAGACGACGGTCTGGACCAGGTCGTTGACCGGGCCGAGCTTGACGTGGAAGTCCTTGCTCTCGTCGTTGAGCAGGTAGTCGGTGGTCGCGCCGAGCTTGTTGAGGTCGAGCTCGGCGAGGTTCACCGTGACGGCCTCGCCCGGCTTGACGCAGCTCGAGCCGTCGCCGATCGAGACGAGGGTCGCGCCCTTGCCGGCGAGGGCCGAGCAGGCGCCGGAGTAGGCGGTGCCGTTCTGAAGGGTAGCGGCCGCGTCCTGGGCGAAGACGCCGACCGAGAGCAGCTGCTGGTCGCCCGCGAGGACAGGCATCGCCGGCTTGTTGGTGCCCGAGTTGACGGTCTTCTTGCCGTTGTAGGTGGCGGTGTAGCGGCCGGTGTCGACCTTGACCTTGTCGGACACGTCGACGGTCAGAGCGACCGACGAGGCCTTGGCCTGGGGCTTCTCCGCCGCAGTCGCCGGGGCCGCGGTCACGGAAAGACCGATCATCGCGGTCGCCGCAGCAAGGGCGGCTCCGCGGACCGAGAGTGGGGAGGGCAAGTGACTTCTCCAATGATGTTGATAACTGTCGATGACAGGGCACGACGAGTAGAAGTCAGCCTCTGCAGCCCCCCGGTTGCTGTGACTCGCCGTGACGAAGCGGGGAGTCTAGCCACGTCAGATCGGAGGTGCATAGGCGTACGCAGCGCCCGGATGACCCGCGAAATCGGCCGTAACTTTCGCGGCAACACCTCGTCCTCGAGCACCTGATCGGACCCCTTGTGGATCTTCGTCGTGATCGACACCTGAACGTCAGAGACGCCTGGGCATGTTGTGGTCATCGCGTTGTGCTCTCGGGTTCGTGAACAATGTGCTGTAGGCATCTCAACAAGCTGGTCCATTGCGCGATTGCTCACCGCTTTGGGCGGTTTTGTTAGGGTGGCCTAACTAGAACCTTGCCGACTTTCTGACAGTGTGTCAGTATCTTTGGCGGACCGCCGATCGCTGCCGCCCGACCCGACTGGAGCACACATGTCCGCACTCCTCGCCGATGAGATGTCCGACGCTCCACTCTCCGCGCTGATGCGCGAGGGCTCCCGGATCCAGCACACCGCAGCCGAGAGCTCGTCGTTCATGGAGGAGCTGCTGGCCGGCCGGGTCAACGAGCAGGGGTACGCCGACTACCTGCTGCGCCTACGGAAGGTCTACGTCGCGCTCGAGACGGTGGGCCGGGACCTGGCCGCCACCGATGCCGTCGCCGAGGCCGTCCACGACGTCGCCCTGGAGCGGCTGGCCGCAATCGATGCCGACCTGGCCGTGTGGGCGCCAGGGGTCGGTGGCGACGCCGTGGAGTCGGCGGCTGCCGATGCGTACGTTGCTCGGATCGAGGCCACAAGTGCCTGGGGCGGTCTCTATGCCGCCCACCACTACACCCGCTACCTGGGTGACCTCTCCGGCGGCCAGGCGATCGGCCGGCTGCTCGACCGGTTCTTCGAGCTCGACGGGGAAGGGGTGGCGTTCTACGAGTTCGCCGAGATCCCCAAGCCGAAGCCCTACAAGGACGGCTACCGCGCGCGTCTGGACGCGCTGGATCTCGACCCCGCGGAGAAGATCCGCATCGTCGAGGAGGTCCAGGTCGCGTTCAGTCTCAACCAGGCCCTCTTCGAGGAGCTCGGAGCTCGCCTCGACGTCTATCGCAAGTGAGCTGAGGTCCGCCCGTGCCCCGTATCGCAGCGGACAACGTCCTCGAGCACCGCAGGCTGGTGCGCGAGCGGATCTTCGCCGCGTTCGCGGAGCTGATGATCGAAGGCAGCTATGACGCCATCAGCATGTCGAAGCTGGCAGAGCGCGCCGGGATCGGACGCACCGCGATCTACCACCACTTCAAGGACCGCGACGCGGTGATGGTCGCGTTCGCCACCCACGAGACCTCGGAGTACGTCGCGTCCCTGCAGGCTCAGCTCGCCGCGAGCGAGCAACCGGCGGAACGGCTGCGGATCTACGTACGCAGCCATCTCAGCCTCGGCGAGACCCCGCTCCACAAACAGCGCGGTCACATGGGCTTCGGCCCCCAGGTCTACGGCGCGCTCCCCGCGGAGGCTCGCCAGGAGATCCGCGAGCACGTCGTCGCCGTCGAGCAGGTCCTCGCCGAGATCCTCGAGCAGGGTGCCGAGCAAGGCATCTTCGCCGTCACCGACGTCGGCGCCACCCTCGCCCTCATCCACGCCGTCCTCGGCGCTCGTCAGGTGTCCGCGGATCGGGTCGAGGAGTTCGTCCTCCGCGCGGTCGGCGCTTCTTGATGCAGGACGCCCACGTCGGTGAAAGAAAAGTTTCTTTCACCGACGTGGGCGTCTCCGCCGCAGCGACGGGATTCGACAGTCGTCGTTGGCAGTGAGCCCCTCAGGCGCCGATGGCGATGACGGGCTTCTTGGTGGGGTCGAGCTCGGTGAAGAGCTCCTTCATCATCCAGCGCGGGACACTGACGCAGCCGCCGGTGGCGCCGGAGCCGTTGACGTGCAGGAAGATGCCGGAGCCGCGGTAGCGGACCGGGTTGGTGTAGTTGTACTTGATGACGACGCTGTACTCGTACTGGGTCGGGTAGGAGGCCAGCCGCTCGGAGCTGTTCACATCGCTTGCCGGGAGCCAGTGGCGGAAGCCGCCCTTGGACTTGAGGCGGTAGCGGTTGTAGTAGCGCGAGTTGTTGTCCTGGACCCAGTAGAGGTCGCTGGTGATGCGACGGTGGGACAGCTTCTGCGTGCTCGCCTTGGCGTGCCTACCGAAGGTGGACATCAGGCTGAAGGTGCCGAGCGGGGTGGTGCTGGTGCCCTGCTTGCGCTCGGCGCGCGGCACGACGCCGCCAGCGCCGATTCGGCCCTTGACGGTCATGAACTGCTGGGTCCATCGGCCGTTCGCCTTGGTCCAGTAGCGGACGTTGGCGTGGGTCTTGTACTTGGTGTTGACGGTGACGACCTGCGTCCCGCCATAGGGGACGGTGACGGTGACGCCGTCGAGCACGACCTTGGTGGACGCATCGGCGTTGTTGACGAACAAGGCGACCGCGGCCGCGGTCGCGGTGACGAACGCGACGATCGACGCGAGCATCGCCTTCTTCGAGGGGCTGAACGAGAGAGACATCGACTTTCTTTCGTGGGGGATGCGTAACGGTAACGAGCCCGGAACAATCGTTCCGGCCGCCGTCTTGGGTCAGGCGGCCTTCTCTAGGTTGAGGACCTCATCTGTGGTGGCGAGGATCTGCCGAAACTTCTGGATCCGCTTCTCGCCGGCCTTCGTGAGCGTCCCGCGAGCGCTGCTGGCAAGGAGCTTGACCCCTGTCGCGGTCTCGAGGTTGGAGATCCGCTTGCGGAGCCCCTGCCGAGTGATGTTGTGCGCTCGCGCGGCGGCTTCGACGCTGCCGTGCTCGACAGTGGCGAGGAGCGCCTTGATCCAGCTGGTGTGCATTGATGTGGTCCTCCCTGAGTGGACGCCGAGGGCCCCGCCGAGTGTGGGGCGGAGGCATCTAAACCGATTTCGGGGGGCTTTTAGAAGTTGTCTGTCGATAGATGACACGAAACCGTTGCAGAGGAATTCAAAGCGCAACAGTTCGTTGGCGAAGGTGGCGCCGCCGCTCGCCGCTTCGTAAAGATTCGAGCCTGCATGTGTGCCGTATCGGGACGGGCATAGGCATCCCCCACTGTTGAGCCTGCAGGAGTGCGTCATGGGCCGTCTCGGTCGCCTTGGTCGTCTGTCCCCCTCATTTGCCGTCGTACGCCACGCAGTTCGGCGAGCCGTGCTGGTCGCGGTCACGGCAGTGGCGCTGGTGCTGGGAGTCCTTGCGCCGATCTCGCCGGCCTCGGCGAAGGACAACGTCTCGGAAGCGGACGCTGCGGCAGCCCGTGAGGCGGCCTCAGCGCCTGAGCAAGACGATGACGGCGGCGGTTGGTTCAGCGACCTGTTCGGTGGCGATGACGACTCTGCGGGCGAAGAGGCCGATGAGGACGACCTCGATCCGGCGCCGGTGGCCAAGGGCTCGTCGGTCAAGGACCGCAAGCACAAGTCGACCTTTGGGCATGCGCCGAAGTACGACCCGAAGGCGAAGCGGGTCAAGGAGCTGACCTCGAAGCGGTCCGAGAGCGCCCGCTACTGGCGTCTGAGCGATGGGCGTACCCAGGTCGAGCTGTCCCCGAAACCGACCTCGTACCGGTCGGGCTCGGGGAAGAGCGCCACGTGGAAGCCCATCGACACGACGGTCGGCACCTCGGCTGACAAGGCGTTCGTCTTCGCGAACACGACCAACAGCGGTCGTTCTTGGTTCTCGGACCGGCCCGAGAAGCTGGTGAAGTTCACCGCGCCCGAAGGTCAGACCGCGACCCTGGGTCTGGACGGGGTCGAGGCGAAGAGCCTGAAGCCATCCGCGAAGGGCTCGAAGGTCGTCTACGCTGACGCGTTCGGCAAGGGCACCGACCTCGAGTACGTCACCGGCCCGGGTCGCGTCCAGGAGTTCATCGTCCTTGACGAGGCTCCCGCGAAGGGCACCGAGCAGCTGGTCTACACCTTCACCCTCGATGTCTCGAAGGACCTCTACCCGGTCGAGCACGCCGATGGGTCGATCGGCATCTACGGCGAGCTCGCGAACACCCCGGTCATGGTCATCCCGGCCGCCTACATGACCGATGAGAAGAAGGACGCATCCTCGCCGTACGGCACCTCTTACTCGGGCAAGGTGAAGCAGCGCCTCCTGGACGAGGACGGCACGTGGAAGGTCGAGCTCGAGCCGGACATGGAGTGGCTGACCTCGGCGGAGCGTGAGGGTGAGATCCGGATCGACCCGACGATCACCATCACTCCGAACGCGTCCGCCTCGCAGGACGCAATGGTGATCTCGACGGCCCCAGACACGAACTACAACACCTCGTGGAAGCTCTCGGTCGGTGTCGGGTCGGGTGGGTTGAAGGCGCGGTCGCTGATCAAGTTCCCGTTGACGGAGATCCCGGCGAACACGCCGATCACGGCGGCAACGATGGAGCTCTACTTCGACCAGGCGCACGAGACCAACAGCAATGCGATTGATGTCCAGGTGCGTCGGGCGCTGAGCGACTGGACTGAGTCGACGGCGACCTGGAACACCACGAAGGGTCTGGTGTCGAACTATGTCAACGACACGGTGACCAAGCCGGTCAACCAGTTCAACTCCTGGCACAAGTTCAGTCTCAAGCAGCCGGTTCAGAACATGCTGGACGGGAAGGTCGGCAACTACGGGTTCGTGCTGCGGGCGGCCGACGAGTCGAGCACGGCGCCGCTGGGTGGTCCGCGTTATGAGGCGGGTGATGGCGACTACGGCGGCGAGACCTCGACGCTGCCGCGGCTGACGGTGACCTACGGCAAGGTCGGCACCGCGTTGGAGTCGCCGCAGGTGGTCCACTCGACGGGTCCGGAGCTGCATTGGCCGGCGTACGTGAACAGCACGGGCTCGAGCAACGACGACATCGTCGAGTATCAGTTGCACCGTTCGACGAAGCAGGCGTTCAACCCGTCCGCTGCGACGCTGGTGGCGCCGATCAGCGCGTCGGCGACCTCGTTCACGGACACGACCGCGACTCCGACGGCGGACTCGTCGACGAGCGAGATCGGCCGCAGCTACTACTACCAGATCGTCGTCAAGACCAAGGCGAACGAGCTGATCGGATCGCCGACGCGTCTGGTCGGTGTGCCGAAGGCGGGTCGGACGATGCGGCTGATCCAAGGCCCGTCGCAGGTCACGGACACGACGTTGTCGTCGGGGAAGCCGACCACGAATCTGGACACGATCAACATCTACGGGCCGCAGTCGTGGCTCTCGGTCGGGAACTCGTCGCCGTCCTATGGCAACGCACGGGCCTTGATGAAGTTCGACACGACACCGATCCCGGCCACGGCGAAGGTGTTGGAGTCGCGGATGTTCATGTGGGGTGCCGAGACCACCACTGGATCTGACGGTGCGACCTATCAGCTGCGCCGGATGACGGCGGGTGCGTGGACCGAGACCGGGGCGACCTGGAACACGACCGACGGGTCGACGGCGTGGTCGACGCCGGGTGGTGACTTCGGTCCGAACACGGCCGACATCGTGGAGTCGGTCCATGACGTGGGCCGCCACTGGTGGGACGCGACCGGGATGACCCAGCGGTGGGTGAACAACCCGGTCGGAAACCGGGGTGCGCTGGTCAAGCTCGCCGACGAGTCCTCCACCGGCCCGCAGGAGCGGACACTATGGCTCTCCGCCGAGGCTCCGGACTGGCAGCTCGGCCCGCTCCTTCGGGTCATCTATGTCGATGCCACGCCGGAGGACACCTACTACGCGCCCTCGACCCCGACCCGGGTCGCGGCCGGCGCCACCGCCACGGTGCCGGTGACCGTCACCAACACCACCGCCGCCGACTGGGCTGCCTCGGGCAAGGTGCTCACCTACTCGTGGCAGCTGCCCGACGGCACCGATGTCACCGGAACCACGAAGCTGAAGACGACCATGCCCAGCGCATTGGCGCCGGGCCAGTCCCAGACCGTCTCGGCGAAGGTCAAGGCCCCCGCCGACTCCGACACCGACAACGTACGCACGGACTACACGCTGACCTGGAAGGTCGAGGACGCCGCCACCGGGGCGGTTGCGGCACCCGGGTTGAAGCAGGAGGTCGCGGTCGAGGAACCGACCAGCGATCAGCTGGGTCTGGAGTCGTTCTACTCCTACGTCGGGAAGAACACGGGCGCCGGTGGCACCCTGATGGGCAACGTCGCCTCCGGCAACGCGGTCTGGTCCTACGACGCCTTCTCGAACCCGGGCCGTGGTCTGTCGACGTTCGCCCGGTTCGCCTACAACTCCCAGGACACCTCCGACACCGTCCTCGGTTTCGGCTGGTCCGGCCAGATCGCCGGCATCACCCGTCTGGGCGCTCCGCTGGACTTCCACCCGAATCCGAGACCGACCGAGATCCGGCTCCCTGATGGTGACGGCACGACCCACCTGTTCAAGAAGGACGCCACGACAGGGGAGTGGATCGCGCCCAAGGGCGTGAACTACCGGCTCACCCCGAAGGCGGGTCTGGACTGTACGCCGGAGAAGGACCCGATCCCGGACGCCTGGACGCTGCTGCGCCCCGATGGCACCCGGTTCATCTTCGGGTGTGACGGCTACATGACGTCGGTGGTGGACAAGAACGGGAACACCCAGACGTTCACCTACACCGAGCGCAAGTCCAACAACCAGCCGCGGAAGTTCCTGACCTACATCACCGACCCCTCGGGGCGCCGCACTCTCGAGATCGACTACTGGGAGAAGGGCCAGTCCGGCTACACCCACGTCGATCCGGCCACCGGCAACCTGGTGACCGAGTCCGGGAAGCTGTCGAACTCGAAGATCTATGACCACGTCAAGGCGATCACCGACATCTCGGGCCGCCGGGTCGAGTTCTACTACACGACCCAGGGTCTGATGGGCCGGATGGTCGACGGGGCCGGTGCGAAGAACGCTGCCGGCGACTCGATCGCGAAGACGCATCGGTTCACCTACGACGCCGACCAGGGCAACAAGAACGTCAAGCTCACCAAGGTCACCGACCCGCGTGGCAACTCGACGTCGATGGACTACTACGCCCCCTCGCAGGGCGATGACCCCAAGGACCACTGGTCCCTGCAGACCATCACCGACCGCCTGAACCACACCACCGGCTTCGACTACGTCACCAATGCGACCACGGACACGTGGGTCGACACCACGGTCACCGACTCCGAGACCCATGCGACGAAGTACGTCTCCGACAACCTCGGCCGACCCCGGAGCGTGACGAACGCGAAGGACCAGAAGGTCGAGCTGACCTGGGACGGCGACAACAACACCCGCACCCTGACCGAGGACAACGGCGCGGTCACCGCCTACTGCTACGACCCGAAGACCGGCTATCCGATCTGGCAGCGCGACCCGGAGCAGAACAAGGCCAACGGTGGCGCGCCCGCCGCGTCCGAGTGTGCTGCCGGTCAGACGGCAGCGACTGCTCCTGCCGGCTCGAGCGTGTACGAGTACGCCACTCGCGCCGACGGCTACGCCGCCGACATCTTCCGCACCACCTCACCGGCCGGCCGGAAGAACCAGTTCTCCTACGACGAGTACGGCAACCTCCTCACCGTCACCGACGGCAAGGGCCTGACCACGACGGTCGAGGGCGACTACACGACGACGTACACCTATGACTCGTTCGGGCAGCTGCTGACCGCGAAGGACGCGAACGAGAACGTCACGAAGTATCGCGACTACACCCCAGTCGGTTATCCGGCCACGACCGAGGACGCACTGGGGAAGATCGCCACGACGAAGTACGACGCGCGGGGCCTGGTCACCGAGGCCCGCGACCCGCTCGACGGCGTCGTGACCCAGGCCTACGACGCGTTCGGTCGCCCCCTCGCCGGCACCACGAAGGTCTCCGCGGAACGCACGGTCACCACGCCGGCGCCGGTCTTCGACGCGAACGACAACGTCACCGTCTCGACTGCTCCCAACGGCGCGGTCTCGACCGCGACCTACGACGCCGCCGACCAGGTGAGAGAGTCGACCGCTCCGAAGGACACCTCCGCGAGCGCGGCCCGGGTCTCGAAGTTCACCTACG
This sequence comes from Nocardioides sp., assembly GCF_014360585.1. Classification (GTDB taxonomy): domain Bacteria; phylum Actinomycetota; class Actinomycetes; order Propionibacteriales; family Nocardioidaceae; genus Nocardioides. Next base: position 6,051 of record NZ_JACIXG010000062.1, on the reverse strand, counting down.
ACACGGTCGGGAACCTGCTCGAGGCCACCGAGCCGAAGGGCACCGCGACCACCGATGTCGGTGACTTCGTCACCAGCTACTTCTACGACGCGATCTACCAGCAGACCGCTGTCGAGAACGCGAACGGCGACCGGATCGAGTACGACTACGACACCGTCGGCAACGTCGTCGAGGTCCGTGACCCGTCCAAGACGAAGTCGACTGACACGACCGACTACACGGCCAAGACGACCTACGACCTCAACCACCAGCCGCGCACGGTCAAGGATGCCGAGGGGAACACCACCAGCACCGAGTACGACGCTGATGGTCTGACTCTGTCGACGACCAACGCCGAGGGTCACACCGCGTACACGTCCTATGACGAGCGTGGTGCCCAGGTCGAGACCAAGACCCCGTGGACCGGCACCGGCGACAGCACGGTCTACCGGACGACTCGGTATGCGTATGACGAGGTCGGCAACACGACCCGGGTCACGACGCCACGTGGTGCGCAGACCGCGGACGAGGACGACTTCGTCGCTCGCACGGCCTATGACGAGCTCAACCGTCCGGTGCGCTCGTACCAGCCTTATGACCCGTCGGATGCGCGTTTCAACGATCCGAACATCTTCACCGAGACGACGTACGACGCTGCCGGCCGGCCGGTGAAGACCAGTCTGCCGCCCTCGGACGGCCAGACGGTCCGCAACGAGTCGACGGTCGACTACTACGCGAATGGTTGGATCAAGGCCTCGACGGATGCGTGGGGGATCAAGACCCGCTACGAGTACGACGATCTCGGCGCGCAGACCGCCCGCACCCTGACCTCGGCCGACGGCTCCGCGTCGCGGACGATGACGTGGGCCTACTACCCCGACGGGAAGCTCAAGGCCAAGGCCGATGACGGTGTCCCGGTCGGTTCCCACTCGGTGGTGACCGACGATGACACCAACGGTCTCTACGAGATGACCGGGACCTGGACCAAGGCGTCCGCGACGGGTCAGCAGGGCACCAGCCACCGCACCCATGCCGCAGCCACGGGCTCGACCGACAAGTTCACCTGGACCCTAGATGTCCCCGCGGATGGCACCTACACCGTGGCTGCCACCTGGCCGCAGGTCTCGGGTGCTGCCACGGATGCGAAGTACACGCTGACCCACGCCCCGGCCGGCTCGACCGACCCAGGCACGGACGTGAACTACACGGCCAACCAGGCCTCCGGCGCAGCCGCCTGGAACAACCTGGGCACGGTCAACCTGTCCAAGGGCGAAAAGATCACCGTCGCGCTCGCTCCGTCTGCGGGCGGGACTGTGGTCGCCGACGCGGTCCGGTTGGTGCGTGACAACGCCGCGGACACTGACGCTGAGGACAAAGCCTTCGCGTACGGCTACGACCTGAACGGCAATCTGACCGACATCACCGACACATCGCGCGGCACGGCGAAGAACGCCGATGCCTATGCGATGGCCTATGACGGGCTGAACCAGATCAAGTCCGTCCGCGAGGACCTGGCCGGGTCGCCGGCGGCGACCACGTCCTACACGTACAACAACCTGGGCAAGCCGCTCACGGTCGCGCACCCGGACCAGGCCTCGGACTATGTCTACAACGATCCGAGGAACCTGCTGACCAAGGTCACCGTCGATGACCTCAACGACACCAAGGCAGCGAAGGTCACCAACTACACCTACGACACCCTCGGCCGTCAGAAGACGATCACCAAGGGCAACGGGAACGTCACCACCAATGCCTTCCAGTCCGACGGTGCCCTGAAGTCGATGCGTGAGGAGACGTCCGCGGGCGCCCTTGTCGCCTCGCACGCCTACAAGTACGACGCGAACGGCAACCAGCTCGAAGACGTCGCCTCCAAGCGGAACGCTGATGACGCATCCGCGACCCTGGATTCAACCACGACCTACGTCTATGACCCGGTCGACCGGCTCTCGAAGAAGACCAAGACCGGTCACAACGCCTCGACCGAGACCTACGTTCACGACGCGAACGCGAACGTGATCCAGCAGACGGTGGGTGGCACGTCGACGTCGTTCAACTACGACCGCAACCGCCTGTTGTCCTCCACGGTCGATGGTCAGACCGCGTCCTACCGGTACGACCCCTTCGGACGCCAGACCAGCGTCGTGGGCGGCGGGAAGACGATCTCCCGGACCACGTATGACGGCTTCGACCACGTCAAGGTCGCCGAGAAGGCCAACGACGCTGGGGTCCTCGAGGCCACGCGGTACACCTACGACCCGCTGGACCGGACCGCATCCAAGACCACCTCCGGAACCGGCGGAAAGAAGACCGACTACACCTACCTCGGCCTCTCCCAGGAAGTCCTGGGCGAGGAAGTCGCTGGAGAGCTGACTAAGTCCTACCAGTACTCACCATGGGGTCAGCGGCTCTCCCAGGTCACCCACCAGGCCGACACCGAGGCCGGTGTCGAAGCAGGGGAGACCGGCTACTACGGCTACAACGCCCACACCGACGTCGAGACCGTCACCGACGACACTGGCAAGATTGTCGCGACCTACGGCTACACCGCCTACGGAGACAACGACGAGGCCGAGTTCACCGGCATCGACAAGCCCGACCCCGCCAATCCCGAGTCTCCGGCGGATGAGTCGTTCAACGCGTACCGGTTCAACGGCAAGCGTTGGGATGCTGGCTCCGGTACCTACGACATGGGGTTCCGCGACTATGCGCCGGGTTTGAACACCTTCACCACCCGCGACATGTACAACGGTGCCCTCGCCGACATGGGGCTGGGGACAGATCCGTTCACGTCAAATCGGTACGCCTTTGGGGCTGGGAACCCGATCAGCCAGATCGAACTTGACGGACACGAGAGCGATGACTGCAGTTTCCTTTGCGACGCCCTTGAAGCCACGGGGGATGCACTTGGTACGGCTGGGGACTGGCTCGATCAGAACAAGGGCGCGCTCGCCGGCGCCGCGATGATCGCTGGCGCGGCAGTCGGCACCGTTGGCTGTGTCGGTCTCGGCTCCGCCATCGCCGTAGGAACGGCCGGCACCGCAACAGTGGTGGGCGCTGCCGTAGGCATCGGATGCGCAAGCGTCATGGCTGGTGTTGCCGGCGCAGGAGGCGCGCTATTCATGGAGTCCGGAGGGTTCCAAGGCGTGCCTGGCCGCTCCAGCGGCGGCTCCACGAGCGAGCCTGGCGCTTGGAAGAAGGTCAATCGAAACCACAAGTACATCCAGCAGAAGCTTGGTGCGGAGTTCGAAAAACAGGTTACAGGATCCACCGACGGCATGGAGTACGCGGTCAAGCGGGGCAAGGGTAACGAAGTCAAGTTCGACGGCTATAAAGATGGCAAACTCGTCGAGGCCAAAATGGGATATTCGGCCATGCTGAATAAGGCCGGAAATGTGAATGGCGCTCAGGCTAGGAAATGGATCGATCAGGCGCGGCGACAATTGAATGCTGCTGGAGACAATCCCGTCGAGTGGGTCTTCTCAAATCGAGACACTATGAAGGCCGCAAAGCGATTGTTCGCCAGGCGAGACCTGGATATCTCGGTTCGGTATCAGGAGTTTGTGAATCCGTCGAGCAGTTGGAGCGGATGGAATGCTCCCAAGATCCCGAAACAGAAGTTGATGCAGTATTTGGAGGACTAAACCGGGTTGCTTGAGGCCGCGAGGACAAGCGCACTGGAGTTCTGGACATGTCTGATCAAGGGAAGGCTTGCTATGGTAGCGAGCATGGATGAGATGATGTTGGTCCGCGGGTTCTGGGGGCCGCGGGCTGAGTCCGTCGATGAAATTTCACAGAGGTTGAGTGCACTCGGGGCCTCCCTGGACGGCTTGGTTTCCGCCACAATTCCGTGGAGGACGGCGGATGGAGTCGATGTCTCGCTGGCGGATGTGAACGCGGTGCGAGCGGTCCTGGACTCAGCTCTTGAGAGGAGCCTGGACGCGCCTGAAGTCGGAATGCTGGAGCTCTTCGAAGCATGTGGCCCGGATGCCGCTATTTGGGCAATGACCGTGGCAGCGGGTGGAACCTCGAATGCCAGGAAGGTTAAGAACAGCGTCGTTCTCGAGGTATCTGGTCTGGACTCCGTTTCAATGATCATTGGTTCATTTCTAGAGTCGTTGGTGACGGCGTGGGACCCGGATTGGGGCGATGTGACATCCGACTCGATTCTTGACGGATTGTTGGATCGGGATCTGTTGGCAGGGAGGGCACCAAAGTTCGGTCACATGACGTACCTTTCGAGTGGGCGCCGCGTTATCGAGAGCGGAGCGATTGAATTGTCGATCGTTGATTTACCGTGGGGGAGTGTCGTTAGATCGCCTGCTGCTTCGAGAGATCACCTGTTTTCTGTCGCCGAGGCCGTTGAACTCACTGCGACGTTGTCTGGCACCGAGGCGCTGGCTGAAACGCCGACCAGTCGAAGCAAGCTCTGATCGGTTCCGAATTATACGGCTCTTCGCCGTCTAGTACTGCAGCCGGACTTCGTGGCCGACGACGTAGCGGCGTAACGGCACGCGGCTACCTAGCACCTGAGTCATTATGCTTGTGGAACTGGCGTCGGCAGAGTGGGGTGAATTCAATATCCGAGATTGGAGACGGTCATGATAGATGATCTGCTGAGGAAGTTCCAGCGGGAATCTGCTCGTGTACCTATGGATTGGATGGCAATCGAGAATGCCGCCGGGTTCGTTTTTCCGCAAGATTATAAGGACATAATTCACGCCTTCGGTCCGGGTGTGTTCTCCGGGTACTTGGTTCTGTGGTCGCCCGATGTCATTGCGAAGGTCGTCAAGCGTCGATCTGAGCGAACAGATGCTCTTCTTGCTCCGAATAAAACTTTCCGGCCGAATGAGGTGGGCGGAGTCATTGCTTGGGCATCAAGCGACGCTGGCCTCACGTTTTATTGGCGTGTTGGGTCGTTGGATTCGTTAACCTGGGATCTAGCGATCCGATTCGACGATGATGATGAGTGGGTGTATCGAGATTTGTCTACGGTTTCCTTTCTTGACCGGGTGCTTTTTGACGCGGATTTTGGCGTTGAACTGCAAGGCTTTCCGGTGACCAGTGCCGAGCAACCCCCGTCTTTTGAGGCTGTATGACGTCGCCCTGGCCGTAACCACGGCGACGTCAAAAACGGGGTGGCGTGGTAGATCGACCGCTCTTCACCGTTGACGGTGTAGTTGCGGTCTGAACCTTCCGGAATCGGACAGGCTTGGGGCAATTTAAGTGGTCAAATTCCGGAGTCCCCGGGCCGAGGTGCGCAGGTGCTCGGCTGGTCCGTTTGCTGGTGCGTAGCCGCTCGAAGTAGGCAAGCACGTCCGCGGCGCCTTGCTTCAGCCTGCGGCCGGGTCGGGGTGGCGGTAAGCCGCGATCATGCGATGGTAGATCGCCAGGTGAGCTCGATCGCGACCGGGTGGTCATCGGCGAACAGGTTCCGCAGCCGGTCGGCGTTCCTGGTTCCCTGATCGCCTGGACGTCGCCGGGCCGTGAGATCCGGCATTCTGGTGAGCGGCTGCCTGATCTGGCTGCGGAGGGCGGGTCCGGATGTCACGATTGCGCGGTGCTTGACAAGGTGAACTCGGTGCTCGATCGGGTCTGGCCGCATTGGACTCGTTGGTGGTGGGTCGTGGTGCTGGTGATCGCCGGCGTTGCGGGGCTGGGAGTGCGCGAACCGTGGCTGCTGCCGCTGGTGGTGCCGCTCTACGTGCTAGTCGCGCTCGTGTGGGGCCGGGCGATCGTTCGAGGGGTCGGAGGCGACAACAACCGAAGAGGTCACCAGCGGGAACGAACTCGGGGACGGAACCGTGCGCTGTGGGTCGTACGCACGCCCGATCGCGCTGAACCGGACCCCCGGCGTCGATACGGACGTCGCGGTGGCTTCGCCGATCGCGGCCTACGTCCTGTATCTCGCGCCGGGGGTCACCCCGCAGGACCTTCCCGACAAGTTCGGGACAGTGAGACTCCTAAGGGCTACTTTCGAACGCAAACGAGTATCGGCCCCTGACCTGTATTCCCAGGTCAGGGGCCGGATAGATGTACGCCAAGTAGGACTTGAAACTACAAACCCCTGAATAA
>NZ_JACIXG010000061.1 GCF_014360585.1 Nocardioides sp. | reverse complement strand
CCGCGGCCCGGTCGCTGACGTCGAGACCACGGGCCTCGGCGCTGTGTCCGCTGTCGCGGAGCTCGGCGGCGACCGTCTCGAGGCGCTCCGTACGCCGGGCGGTCAGGATCACGTGGTGGCCCTCGGCAGCCAGGCGGCGAGCGGTTGCCTCACCGATCCCGCTGCTGGCACCGGTCACCAGGACTGTCTTGGATGTCTTCGTTTCCGTCATGCCTCAAACCCTGCTGCGTTCAACAGCTCCCATGAAGGCCGCGCTGAACCTGGGAGCAGCGCACCCACCCGTCGACGTCTCGTTCGCTCTAGCATCGAAGTCATGGCCTCGACTCCCCTTGGTGACTATCTGCGCAGTCGGCGCGCCCGCGTGGGCCCCGACGACGTGAAGGTGCCGAGCATCGGCGTACGCCGGGTCCCGGGTCTGCGTCGGGAGGAGGTCGCGATGCTGGCCGGAATGAGCGTCGACTACTACGTCCGCCTGGAACAGGGCCGCGAACGTAACCCGTCGGCCCAGGTGCTCGACGCGCTCAGCCAGGTCTTCCGCCTCGACGATGAAGCCCGGCTGCATCTCTACCGGATCGCCGGGCTGGCGCCGGCGTCGTCCCGCGCGATCCTCCCCGAGCGCGTCGACCCCCAGCTGCTCCAGCTGCTGGAGCTGTGGCCGAACACCCCTGCCCTCGTGCTGGGCCGGGCCTACGACGTCCTGGCCGGGAACCGTCTGGCGTACGCCCTCTTCGACGGGTTCCGTCACGGGACCAATCTGCTCGTCAAGGTGTTCCTGGACCCCACAGCGCGGACCTTCTACCCCGACTGGGAGCAGGTTGCGGCGAACACGGTGGCTGGCTTCCGCCTCCTCCACGGCGACGCACCGCACGACCCACGCATCCGCGAGGTTCTACGCACTGTCAGCGAGCAGAGCACGGACTTCACGCGCCTGTGGGCCCGGCAGGATGCGCGCGGCAAGCGCCACGAGTCCAAGCGGTTCCACCACCCCGACGTCGGCGAGGTGACGCTTCGGATGGAAGCCTTCGACGTCCGTTCCAGCCCCGGGCAGCAGCTCGTCGTGTACCACGCCGACCCCGGCTCACCCAGCGCCGAGGCGCTGCGGCTGCTGGGCACTCTGGATGCGACCAGAGCCGAGGAACAGAAGACCCGCTGATCGCGGCACGCGGCTCAGCCGCCTTGCACCCGGCCTCGGGCACATCCGATGACTTCCCCGAGGTCGACACCGTAGGTCGGCCCGGCGGTCTGTTCGTACGCTTCGAGCCGACCCGCTGCCCGGTCGATCAGGCGCGCGGCACCGACGGAGTTCCCGCGCTCGTGGTGGGTCAGCCCCACGCACAGCTGAGCCAGCCCCTGCCACAGCTCGCGCTCGTCCTCGGGGCACGACTTCCACCGGACCTCGAGGGCCTCGTGGGCCGCGAAGGGGCGCCCGTCGTCGAGCAGCCTGCGGGCGTACGCCAGGGTCTCGTCGGGAGGTAACGGCTCCTCGGAGATCGGCTCGACGCCGACCTCGCCGTACGGCAGCGGACGCCCGAGTGCGTCGCGCGGTCGAGCCTGCTGCGCACGTCCTTGATCGTTCCGATCGCGATCGCTCACCATGTCAGCCTCCTCGGCTCCCACCATACGGACCCGCTGAGATAACCGATTGCGCGGGACGGCTGGGCCAGTGACGCTCAGCCCATGGAGTTCTTCTGCTACCACCGCGACCGCTCAGGGTCGACGCCGCTGCGCATCCAGATGGTCGAGGAGCATTGGACCTACATGGACCAGTACGCCGCGACGATGATCGCCCGCGGACCGACCTTCACCAGCGACGAGACAATGACCGGGAGCGTACACATCCTCGATCTCCCCGATGCGACCGCAGCTCGCGCCTTCGCCTTCGAGGAGCCCGGCTACCAGGCCGGCGCCTATCGTGACGTGCTGCTGCGGCGGTGGCACAACACGCTCGGTCGCACCATGTGGGACTTCGACGACCGCCGGTCCGATGCCGATCGATACCTCGTTCTCGGCCTCTCCGAGCCTGAGGCGGAGCCGACCGAGCTGCCGCGCGGCGACGACCTGATCGCATGCGGGCCGCTCCTGTCGGACGACGGATCCATGGTCCTCGGCGCGGCGGTGCTGCTGCAGGCAGCCTCTGCTGGCGCAGCCCAGCAGGTCCTCTCCCCCGACAGCTTCGCGTCGTTCGAGGTCCACCAGTGGGACTTCGGCGGGCGGTCCGACTAGGACACCCGCAAATGCACGAATGGCCCCGACTGCAGAAGCAGTCGGGGCCCTTCGAGTTAAATCAGGAGACGCGGACGTTCTCAGCCTGCGGGCCCTTGGGGCCGGCGGTGACGTCGAACTCGACCTTCTGGTTCTCGTCGAGCGACTTGTAACCGTTGGTCTGGATAGCGGAGAAGTGAACGAACACGTCCTCGCCGCCACCGTCCTGCGCGATGAAGCCGAAGCCCTTGTCAGCGTTGAACCACTTGACAGTTCCCTGAGCCATGATCTTGTTCCTTTGTTCGGTGCCGGGACACTGTGCCCCGAGCTGCTGAAGACATCCACACCTGAGCTGATGTCCAGCGAACCGAAAACCAGAAGTAAAAGATACAAGCCGCGACTTGGTGTGCGGCCAGGACGGCTTTGTGCCCGTCCCTTCAACAAGACCGACTGTACCGCATCCGCTCCGGATTCGGGGTTTCGACGTTCTTCGGCGCGGCGGATCAGGCCCGCGCCGCCTCCCCGCTCGGTCCTTCGGCACCGGCGTCGAGCAACCGGATCGTCTCGTCGAACTCGGCCTCGATGGCCGGGTTCGCCCTGTAGGTCAGCAGGCTGACCAATACCGCGACGACCGAGTTGAGGACGAAGCCCGGCACGATCTCGTACATCTGCGAGCTGAGCGCGTCGATGTTGCCCCACACGACGACCGTCACCGCACCGACCACCAGACCGGCCAGAGCGCCGGCCGCGGTGAGCTTCCGCCACCACAGCGCCAGCAGGATGATCGGGCCGAAGGAAGCGCCGAAGCCCGCCCAGGCGTAGGCGACCAGGTCGAGTACGGTCCCGCTCTTCGGCCAGGCCAGCACGGCCGCCACGATCGCGACCCCCAGCACCGCTAGCCGGCCGAACATGACCAACTGGCGGTCAGAGGCGTCGCTCTTGAAGACCGCCTTGTAGAGGTCCTCCACCAGGGCCGAGGAGGTCACCAGGAGCTGCGAGGAGATCGTGCTCATGATCGCTGCGAGCACCGCGGCGAGCATGACGCCCGCGACGAGCGGGTGGAAGAGGATCTGACCCAGGGCGATGAAGACCGCCTCCGGGTCCGTGAGCGTCGCGTCGGGGTTCTGCTGGTAGTAGGCGATGCCCACCAGGGCGGTGCCGACCGCGCCGAAGAGGCTCAGCAGCATCCAGCCGATGCCGATCCGCCGCGCGGCGGCGGCCTCCCCCGCCGTACGCAGGGCCATGAACCGGACGATGATGTGCGGCTGGCCGAAGTAGCCCAGACCCCACGCCAGAGCGGAGACGACACCGAGGAAGGTTGCCCCTTCGACCATGCTCAGCCGCGCCGGGTCGACGGCACGGATGCTGTCCAGGGTCTCGGACGGCCCACCGGTCACGAAGACACCGACGACCGGCACCAGGATCAGCGCGAGCAGCATGATCGTGCCCTGCACGAAGTCGGTGTAGGAGACGGCGAGGAAGCCACCGAAGAGCGTGTACGCCACCACGACGGCGGCGACCACCAGCAGGCCGGTGTGGAACTCGGTGTTGAAGGAGCTCTCGAAGAAGACGCCGCCGGCGACCAGGCCCGAGGAGACGTAGAAGGTGAAGAAGACCAGGATGACCAGGCCGGAGGCGATCCGGAGCAGTCGCGAGCTGTCCTTGAGCCGGCTCTCCAAGAAGCTGGGCACGGTGATCGAGTCGCCCGAGACCTCCGTGTACGTCCGCAGCCGCGGCGCCACGATCTTCCAGTTGAGCCAGGCGCCGACGGTCAGGCCGACAGCGATCCAGCCCTCCATCAGCCCGGACGCGTAGATCGCGCCGGGAAGGCCCATGAGAAGCCACCCGGACATGTCCGAGGCACCCGCACTCAACGCACTCACCATCGGGCCGAGTCCACGGCCGCCCAGCATGTAGTCGTCGAGGTTCGAGGTGCGCCGGTACGCCCAGGCGCCGATGCCGAGCATGGCGACCAGATAGGCCACCAGCGCCAGGATTTGATAGGTCAGGTCTGACATCGAGAGAGAACTCCAGGATCGGGGGAATGCCGCCGCAGAACCTAACCCGTAGACCGCGTTTGACTGTGATCGGCACCTCATGACCGCGGTACCCCACGCCTGAGGCCGCTTGGCACCGGCCCGCCGTCCCGCGCAGACCGTGGCAGGCTGGTCGCCATGGCGACCATCCATGGCACCGAGGCGACCGCTGCCCAGCTGTCCGCGCTCGCCCTGACCGGCTATGGCCACTTCACCTCGATGCACGTCGAGGAAGGCGCCGTACGCGGCCTCGACCTGCACATCGAACGCCTGATCGGCAACGCCCGAGTCGTCTTCGATGTCGATCTCGACCGAGACGCGTTGGTGTCCGACATCCGCGCGGCGATCGCCGGGTCATCCGGCTCCTACACGCTGCGGGTGACCGTGTTCGACCCGGCGATCCACCTCGGGAACCTCGGGACGGTCACCGCACAGCCCGTGCACCTGATCACCACCCGCCCCAGCGGCACCGGGCCGCTTGCGCCGCTGCGAGTCAGGACGGTCGTCTTCCAGCGCGACACCCCGGAGATGAAGCACGTCGGCCTCTTCAGCCCCCTCCACCTACGGTTCGCGGCCAAGAGGGCGGGCTTCGACGACGTCCTGTTCACCGACCCCAGCAGCACGAACGTCTCCGAGGGAAGCACCTGGAACATCGGCTTCGTCACCGCCGACGGATCCGTGCTCTGGCCTGACGCCCCGGTCCTCCCCGGGGTGACCATGACACTCCTCCAAGCCGCCGGCATGCACGACGTACGGACCGTCCCGGTCGATCAGATCGGCGAGATGCGAGCTGCGTTCGCGACCAACGCGAGCATCGGCGTACGCCCCATCAGCATGATCGACGACCACGGCTTCGATCCGGACGACCCGGTGATCACCGACCTGCAGCGGATCTACGCAGCCACCCCGGCGCAACGAGCCTGAGGCACACCTGGCCGACCGGCACGCCCCTGCAGGTGACCAACCTGTGGACCAACGACCACGTGGCGAAGGTCGCCCGACCGTTCGTGTGACTCCTCCGAACAACCACCCGAGCGCGAGTCCCGTGCAACGAGAGTCCTGAAAGGCCTTCTGATCTGCTTCGCAGCAGGTCAGAAGGCCTTTTGGAGTTGGTGCGTGATGCTGCGCTCGAACCGTCCTGTGCCAACGGCGGCGTACGCTCGTCGGGGGCGGTCAACCCGCCAACGGCTCTCCCCTCAACCCCCGGCGGCGCTGGGTGAGGCGTTCGCCCAGCCGAAACTGTCGGTCCCAGTTGGGGCTGTACTCAACCCCGCACAGAGCCAGGACCCGCACCAAGGACTCGCGTGTCTCGTCGCTCGGTTCCACCCCTAAGCCGTTGCGCAAACGGTCCTCGCACTCGCTGTACCAGCGCAACGCCATTCCCAGCTCGCTGCAGTTGCCATGCATCTCCATCATGAGGCGGTACATCTCCTCGTTGTAGGGATCCAACGAGACGACTCGCTTGCACAGGTCGATGGCCGCCAGCTCCCTGCCCTCGGCGACCGCGATCACGATCAGGCCGTTGAGGACCTTGACGTACAGCGATTCAGCCCACATGCGCTCCTCGCGGGCCCACTCGGACTCATCATCGGGCAGAAACGGCCCATGGTAGAGAGCTGCGGCTTCGGCATAGGTGGCCTTGGCCAGGTCCACGTCCCCGGCTTCAGCAGCTGCCGCCGCGGACTGCGCGAGCATCGAGAAGTCTGTGATGTCGACACAGACATCGTCCGTGACCAGCTCGTACCCGAAATCCACGTATCGCACCTCGGCCACCGGGACGCCCGCCTGCTTCTCGCACTCACGGAGCACCCTGCGCAACGCGTGGACGGCGACCTTCAACGATGCGTTGCCGCCCCCGCTGCTTCCCTCCGGCCACAGGACATCAACCAGCTGGCTCTTCGGGATCACTCGTCCTCGTCGCATCGCGAGGTACTGAAAGAGCTTTCGTGTCTTCCCAGCCCGCAAGCCTGCTGCAGGCACCCCCTGTACGCGCACCTCAGAAGTGCCCAGCATCCTGACTTCCAAACTTCGACCTGTCATCTGCTCCCCTGAGACGTTCGGCTCGATCATGGCCCCGAGAACGCCACTGGCGAAAGTGTTGCGACTTTGGTTACATACTTCCACCCTGCACTACGCTTGGGCATCGCGGATCTGTTTTACGGAAGAACGTTTGGCTCTCTTGGCTAAGACTTCGTCACAGCGCCGCGGCCAGGCCGCGCGGCGTCGGCCGGTCGACCAACATCACGAAGTCCATCTCGACACCGAACTCGGACTCGGCACGCTCGATCAACATGGCCGCCTGCAGGGACCCACCACCGAGCTCGAAGAAGTCGTCGTCGGCACCGACCGCCGCCAGGGCCAAGACGTCGGCGAACAGCGCGCAGAACTGCTCCTCCCGCTCCCCGTCCGGTACCGAGAACTGTGCGCTGAGGTCGGGGCGATCAAGCGGCTGCTGGCTCAACGTCAAGCGGTCGATCTTTCCGTTCCGGCCGGTCGGCAACGGTCCAGTGACGTACCTGCGAGGCACAGACGGCGCTGGTAACCGCGTTTCCAAGTACGTCCGTACAGCGTCGAGGTCGATCTCGCTGTCACCGTCGATGTAGGCGACCAGCACCCGCGGCCCGTTGCCCGGCTCATGAGCAACGACCGCGGCCGCTGCGATCACGTCCAACGACAAGAGCTCGTGCTCGATCTCCGCCGGCAGAACCCTGACACCGTCGATCTTGACCTCATCGTCGATACGGCCGACGACCTCCACCACGCCATCGGCACCGAAACGGGCCAGGTCCCCGCTGCGGTACAGCACAGGGAAAGGGTCCGAGTCGATCGGGTTCGCGACGAACTTCGTCGCCGCCTTGGCCTCGTCGTTCAGGTAGCCCTTGGACAGGCTTCTGCCTGATATGCACAGCTCGCCGATCACTCGGCGGGGCACCGGGTTCAGCTCGGAGTCCAGCACGTACATGTTCACGTTCCGCACTGGCCGCCCGATGGGCACCGCAGACAGCCGTTCGCGTGGGACATCGCGCACCAGCCGGGTCGCGTCGCACACCGACACGACGTTGGCCTCGGTGGACCCGTACACGTTGAGCACCTGGTAGGTGCTGCGGATCGTGGGCCACACGCCCAGGCGTTCACCCGCCACGCGCAGCGACCGGAAGGATTCCGATACTCCTGAGTCGAGCTTGATCATCTGCTCAGCGAGGGCCGTCGGCATCTGGGAGTGAGAGATGCCGTGCTCTTCGATCCACGTCCACGCTGTACGTGGATCGCTGCCCAAGGCGTCGGGGGCGACGACCACCGTCGCTCCCATCCACAGGCTGGGGAACAGGTCCACCTGGACCAGCCCGACGCCCGGAGGGCAGAACCACGACGCCCGTGAGTCCGAACCCAGTCCCGACGCCGCTGCGATCGCGACCGCGGTGTTGGCCATCGGCCCGTGCCTCAGCTCCACCGCCTTCGGTGTACCCGTCGAACCGGACGTGAATGCGATGTGACTGGTGGCATCGGGGTCCAGCGGGGGCGAGACCTTCAGCTCGACGTGCAGGTCGATCGTCGAGTCGTCGATGTCCATGTCTACTTCGATGAACCGCAAGCCGGCCGCAGCGGCGCTGTGTCGCACGGAGTCAGCGCTGCTGTCTCCCACCACGACCACGGTCCGCGACTGGCGCAGCTGCGCCTCCACCCGCGCCGACGGGAGGGCAGGGTCGATCAGCACCACGGGGCAATCGGCCAGGAACGCAGCCAGCTGGGCCACCGCACTCTGCGTACCCCTACCCAGCGCCACCGCCACCGGATCGCGCGGCCGTGCGTGGCCGGCGACGAGCCGCGCGTTCGCCACCGCCAACCTCGCCAGCTCGTCATAGCTGGTCGAACGCCCACCCTCCTCGATGGCGCACTTCGTCGGGCTCTCCAGTGCATGTCGCAGCACCGCCCTCCACACCCCGAACGTGGGTCCTGGTTCAACCGGCCCCATCCCGACCGCCAGCTCGTCTCGAGCCACGGAACCGGCCCGCTCTGCGGCCCCAGCCTCTCCCAGCAGCTCAGCCACCAAGGCGGCGAAACCGCGAACCTCCTCCGTCCCAGCCATCGGACCACGACCGACGAACCTGACCAGATCGGCAGTCCGTTCCACCGACATCGTCGCGGCCGGCGATCGGACGACCCCGTCGGTGATCAGCTCGACATCCACCTGGACGCCGGAGGCGGCACTCCTCGGCTGCTCGCGATATCCGTCGTCGTGAACGCAGGTCCACGCCCCCTCGGCATCGTCTATCTCGACCACGCCGTCAGGCCGATATCGGGTAGCGACTCTGGCGAGGAGCTCGCGGGCACCGCGGGGGCCGATCGCGTCCCACACAGGGGTACGGAGAGTCGTCTGGTGAGTGTTCGTCTGGTGAGTGTTCACGTTCGCACGTCCGTTTCCGTGACTCGAAGTGTCGGAAAGATGCTCCTCAAGCCGGGACCGGTCGACGCGGACACGGAGTCGAGGAAGTTGCCCACGATCCGGTGACCGTCCTGGCTGCCATGGCTCTCGGGATGGAACTGGACACCGACCGCCAGCGCGCCGACCTCGATACCCATCACCACGCCGTCGTCGACGGCATTGGCCACCACTCGAAGGCTCGGGCCGGCGGTTGCGGGATCAACAGCCAGCGAGTGGTAGCGGGCGACCTTGGCCTCGGCCGGCACCCCGGCAAAGATCCCCGCACCCTCATGAACCACACCGGACACGTAGCCGTGCCTCGGGCGGTCGAGCTGCTCGATGGAGGCTCCGGCCAACAGGCCCAGCACCTGATGTCCCAGGCACACTCCCAAGACAGGCTTGGTCCTCATCGTCGCCAACGCCACCGGCACGTGGCACGACTGCGCTGGGTGCCCGGGTCCAGGCCCAAGGACCACGGCATCCGTGTGCGGGTCGGTGGCCGCTCGCAGAGCCGACTCGACACCTACCTTGTCCGGGCGGACCATCACCACCTCCGTACCGGGCCGCCGGGCTACGTAGTCGGCAAGCACGTGCACGAAACTGTCTCTGGCGTCGACCACGAGGACCCTCATGAGCACGTCCTGACCGCTTGCCGGGGGCCGGAGAGCTTGGTCTGCACTTCCTCCCACTCCTTCACCAAGGACGAGTCCCACAGCACCCCGCCGGCAGCTCTGATCCGGTAACCCTGCGGCAGCACTTCGACCATGCGGATACAGATGGCCGAGTCGAATCGACCGTCGGAGTAGGCGCAACCGACCACGCCCGCGTAGGCGCCTCGGGCCTCTGGTTCCAGGGCAGAGATGATCTCCATCGCCCGGAGCCGCGGAGCGCCCGTCATCGTCCCGGCAGGGAAGACCCTCCGCAGGGTTTCGAACGGGCCGCGGCTGCGGTCCAGTCGCCCTGCCACGTGCGAGGCGAGATGGAATACGTTCCCGTACGCCTCCACCTCGAACTCGCTGCGCACCTCGACAGACCCGTCGACACAGGTGTTCGCGATGTCGTCGCGACACAGGTCGAGCAGCATCAGGTGCTCGCCGAGCTCCTTGACATCCTCCTTGAAGAGAGCCAACGTCGCCGAGTCCAGCTCCTCCACACCGGACCGGCGCACCGTGCCGGCCAGCGGGTGAAGGTGCAGCTCCACCCCGTCGGACTTGGCGAAACACTCCGGACTCGCGCCCACCAGCGTCCGTCCGTCGCTCAAGGGCCACATGAACGCGTAAGGAACCTGCGAACGGCTCGTGAGCTCGTCGAACAAGGCCCGAGGACCGATCGAACCCTGATGACGGACGCTGTGACTCAACACGACCTGATAGGCATCGCCTTGGGCGATGTGGTCGGTCACCGCTTCGAAGGCGGCGCGGTAGGCATCTGCCGGTTCAGCGCCTGTCTCGGGCAGCGTGACAAGACCCACCGGCGTACGGGGCGGAGCCTGCGGCCGCTCGCGACTCCCGCCGTCCATGCTGACCTCGTGGACTGCTTCGGGAAGCACCAGCTCCGCGAGCAAGGTGTCCTCGGTGACCCCCGGAGGGTACGGGATCGAGTCATCGGCATGCGTGGCCTCGAACGCGAGGTGAAACAACACCGGTGTCTGCGTCGCGACCTCCCGGATGCCGGGGACCTCCAGCACAGCGTCGAACAGCATCCACGGCTGAGTCCTGAACCGTTCGCCCAGGGACCACCAGTCCCGGGTCAGCAGATGTTCGGGATCGAAGACCTCGAATCCGCCCACGAACACAGAAACACGAAGCCTCACCCCACGAGCAAGCAGGGTGGGCGTGCTCGACGTCTGATCGTGCAGCAACCAGGTGTCACGCAACTGCTCGCCCTCGAGCTGGGACCACGCGACCCGCTCGCCTGGACGCGTCATCGCGACGACCGTGAGTCGACGAGGCGAGCAGTCTTCCAGCTCGCCGTCGCGCCAGTCTTGGTGCGCGGGCTCAGTGAGTCGGTGAACTCCACCGTCAACGGCATCGCCAACAGCTCACCCAGTGCCTCACCGACTCCCGGCGTACGGTTCGCAGGATCGGGAACCAACAGCCGCAGCCGGGCCGCGGGCAGCTGGCTGGAGCCGGTGATGAGGACCTGGTAACCCAAGCACCCTTGGACGTCCTTCAACGCCAAGCGTTCCACGTCGTAGGCAGAGACCCGCCGACCGTCACCCGTCAAGACCTGGTCCGCCACCCGTCCGAGCACGGTGAGCCTCCGACCCGGATGCTCATGGCAAGGATCGGTCTCCAACGCAACCAGGTCACCGGTCCTGAACCGGATCATCGGGCGCAGCCCCGGAACCAGCGACGTCACCACCAGCTCACCCACTTGGCCGGCGGCAGGCGACCCGTCGTGCGGGTTCACCAACTCGAAGTGGTAGTTCAGCTCGTTCAGTCGCAGTGACCCGTCCGGCCAACCCGACGCGACGCACAGCGCCTCCTGGGACCCGTACATCGCTGGCGATACCCGTGCCCCGGGCCAGAACGACTCCGCATTCGACCGGAAGTCAGGCGTGGACAGCTCGCCCAACACCAAGAATCGCTTGATGGCGAAGTCTTGTGAGCTCAGTCCCGCGGCCGAGACGACCTCGGCCAGCTCGAGCACCATCGACGGCGCGCACACCACATGCGTCACCTGCAGCTGCCTCAGAATCCGCAATGCCTTCGACAGGCCCACGCGGGGAGAATCCGGCCAAAGCTTGACCTGTGGAACCCCCAGGGTGCGAGCCACCGACCCGAACACGTCGCCGAAGGCGTAGAGCTCGCTCGGGCCCATGATCGCCACCACAGCAGGGCGCCCGTCCTCGGCCAGCATCGATGTCCACGCGCGGACCAACGTGCGATTGCTGGCCCACACCTCCAGCTCTCCGCGAGGGCACGGCGTCGGCGGGCCGGTGGTGCCGGTCGTCTCGTAGTAGACCTCCGCCTCGGCGACGGAGCCAGCCAGGATGTCCATCCCGGCCTCGACCAGATCGGCCTTCGTGGTGAACTCGCCGGACCACTGCGGGCCCATCTGCTCGGCCCTCCGGGAGTAGAACACGGACTCGCGCGCGGTCAGCGCACGGACCTGCTCCAATCGCTCAGCTCGCCAAGATTCCAGGGCGGGCGAGCGCGGGTCCCCGTCCCAGCGGTTCTCCATGCTCTCCCACGCGCGCTTGAGAACCTCATGTCCTCGGTGCTTGGTTGAAGTCGCCACGCACCCACCGTGCCGACCCGGGGTTGCCTTGCGGTTTCCAGGCAATCACTCAGCCATACCGACGCTTAGCCCCGAACCGCCTCAGTCCTCGAGCCGGCGGGCTGCCGAGATCATGAGCCGGCCAGCTCCATGATGACCTGCGCCGTCTCCTCGGGGTGAGTGACCATCGGCCAGTGCCCCGTGGCCAGCGTGCGGTAGTCCCAGCCGAGCTGCTCCGTGGACACGTCCTCGACCGGGGGGTTCGTGACCAGGCATCGCACATACGCCGCGCGCACCGCGTCTGCGGTCAACGGCTCCTTGATCGCCGCCTGCGTGTACGTGGCGATCGGCTGCCCGGCCAGCCGCGGTCCCATCCACGCGAAGTCAGCATCGCTGATGCCATGCCCCGGATAGAGCTGGTCGAGCTGCTCTCGCGTGAACCAGGGGATCGCCCCATCCTGCGCCAGACCCGTCATGAACGTGGCCACACCGGACCCCATGACATCGAACCAAGACTTGTTGGGCCTCGGCAGGATCGCGTCGATGAAGATCAGTCGCCGGACACTGTGCGGTTGCCGCTCCAGTACGCCGGCAGCGACGTAGCCGGCGAAGGAGTGGGCGACCAGGGTCGCCTCGGTGAGATCAGACAGCACCTCGCAGACGTCCTCGACCCACGCGTCCAGGTCGACGGCTTCTGCTGGGGTGGCATCACCGCCCGTGGTGCGCAGCCGTGGCGTCACGGATTCAAACCCGTGGTCCGTCAACAATGGCGTGACCCGGTCCCACGCCCAAGGGCCGAGTCCGCTGCCACCGATGAGCACGATGGGGTTGTTGGCGTTCATGCGTTCACTCCTACGCGGTTGATGAAGTCGTCCAGGTCCGTGATGAACTCGGCAGCGGAGTCAAGCGAGGCGACGTGGCCGCCGCCGTCATGTGAGTACCAGCCGACGAGGTTGTTCTCTCGTGCAGAAACAGCACGCCCGGCGAAGTCTCCGCTGCCGAACACGCTCACCGCGGTCGGCACTCCCCCGGCGATGGCATCGACCTCTGCTGAGTCCATCGAGTAGATCCGCATACTGCTTCCGACGCTGCCAGTCAGCCAGTAGAGGGTCGCGTTGGCCAGAATGAAGTCCGTTCCGAGCCCAAAGTCGTCGCCGAGGTCGCCCTGCCACAGCTGGTACTTGTCGAGCTGCCAGGCGAGCAGTCCGACTGGCGAATCAGACAGCGCGTAGGCCAGCGAGTCCGGGCGACGGCTCTGCAGATGAAGGTATCCGCCGCTACCCCCCACGAACTCCCGCAGTCTGCCCCAGGCTGAACCGTCGTTCGCCCCTTCAGCCATGAAGCCCTTCAGACCTGCACTGACATGAACGCCGATGACCCGGTCAGGTGCGATCGCGCCGACCGCGCGAGCCACCACCGATCCCCAGTCCTGCCCATGGACGATGAACCGGTCGTGGCCCATTGCCGCCATCGCGTCAACCAAGAGCCGCGCGGTGTCGACGGCCGACCAAGGACCCAGCGGCAGCCGGGACGTACCGAATCCTGGCAGCGATGCCAGCACAACCTCGGACGCCAAGGCTTGTAGTGGCTCGATCACCCGGTGGAACGCGAGGAAGGAGGTCGGCCAGCCGTGCAGGAGCAGGATCGGGACTCGACCGGACCCGGGGAACCTGGCCACGTGCATGCCGCGGCCGTCGATGTCGAGAATGTCGTGGTCACCAAGTCCCGGACGCTGTGGTTGGGCGAGCCACCGCTCCCACTCGGAGACGAACCGTTCCACAGTCGATGCCGTGACACCGCGCGCCCGGCCATCGGCGGGTGGCAGCACCGGCCATCGCGTCTCGCTCAGACGACGACCGAGTGCCTCCATACCTGGCCCCCCACCGGGGAGGGCAGCCACGAGAAGTTGGTAGCATGCTGTCACGTTGCCCACGTTAGGAAACTGACAGGACCCTGTCAAAAGGAGAGCGTCATGACGGATGCCGATGTCGACGCGGCACTACACGCCATCTTCGATGCGAATCGGATCCTGCGCGAGGCAAGCGAACGAATCTCCGCAACCACAGGCCAAACACACTCCCGCCGGATGGTCCTCCAGACTGCCGGCGACGGCGCCACCGTGCCGGACATCGCCCGCAAGCTCGGCCTCCAACGCCAAAGTGTCCAGCGCGTGGCCGACGAGCTGGTCCGCGCAGGCCTGGCACGCTACGACGAGAATCCTCGCCACCGACGGTCGCCGCTGCTCGCCACGACCGCAGCCGGCACGGCCACACTAGCCACGATCCAGGCCATGCACCGCGGCTGGGTGGAGGAGATCGAGGCCGCCGCCGGCGAGGTCGATTGGGGCCGCCTTCGAGGGGAGCTCGACCGTATCGCGCGGGCTGTCGATGGCCTGCACCAGACACCTGAGTAGATCGCGGCGAGCCTCAGTACCGGCCCGGATCGCGCAGCGGGCCGCCGGCCGCGAGGTTGTCGAGGTTGGCGCACAGATCGTCGAGGTGTTGGTCGGGGAAGAAGTGGTCACCGCGGTATCCGGTCACTTCGAAAGGCCCGGTCGTGAGCTCGACCCACCGCTTGACCCCCTCGGGGTCGACGTCCCTGTCCTCGAGTCCGTAGCTGGCAGAGATCGGGCAGCTCACCGGCTCCAGGCCAGGCGCGTAGGTCTCGGCCAGAGCGAAGTCCGCACGCAGAACGGGCAGGAACATCGCCCGCAGCGATGGCTCTGCGAACACCTCCGGCGGCGTTCCTCCCAGCGTGCTGATCGCTGCGGCAAAGCTCTCGTCGTCGAGCTCGTGCCTCACGAGAGCGGGTGGTTGAACCGGGGCTTCAGCCGCTGCGACCCCGAGCCCGTCGACCTCGACGCCGCGTCCCTGCAGCTCCTTCACGGCAGCATGGGCGACGTAGGCGCCCAGACTGTGGCCATGCAGCAGGAGCCTTCCACGAGCGGCGAGTGTCTCCAGCTCGTCGCACAACGGGCCGATCAGCTGTGAGATGCGCGAGGAAAGGGGTTCGCCCAGGCGCCTCTCCCGGCCAGGGAGCACGACCGCCATCGCGCGATGTGGACTGCTGAGCCTGCCCACGAAGCTGTACGCGCCGCGGCCGGCGGGCGGAAAGACCACGACCGTGGTCCCCGCCCGCCCGCCGGATATCTCATGCAGGAACCTTGCCCGCATCCGCCCGATTTCCCCTCAGAACCAGTGCCGCGCTTACGGCCGCAACCACGAGGATGCCTGTGGACACCCACATGGAGCTTCCGATGGTGCTTTCGTCGAAGGCTCCGTTCGTGCCCACCCCCAAGGCGATCGCCGTCAAGGTGGCCAGACCGATCGCCTGGCCCAGCTGCCCGAGTGTGGTGACGATGCCCGAACCCAGTCCAGCGTCTTGCATGGTGAGGTTCGTCAGTGCCGCGGTCTGTGCGGCGGGGAAGGTCACGCCGCCGCCGAGACCGACGAGGATCATGCCCGGCAAGAGACCTTCCCAGAAGCCGTCGCCGAAGGGGCGCGAGGCCAAGAGCGCCATGCCGACAGCAGCCACGCACAGGCCCGTCACCATGACGCCGCGGACGCCGACTGTGGGCATCCTCTTGATGGCCTGCTGGATGCCGATCATGAACACGATGCAGTAGGGCACCCACGCGAGTCCGTTCTGCAAGGGCGAGTAGCCCAGCAGCGCCTGCATGTACAGGACCAGCAGGAAGAACATGCCAGCGGTCGCTGCGTTGAGCAGGCCCAGACCTACGTAGCCCGCCGCCCGGACACCGTCCTGGAGGAAGCTCAGTGGCAGCAGCGGCGTCGAGGACCGGGCCTGCAGCATGACGAAGGCTGCCAAGAGCGCCAGCCCGACGAGCAGCGGGGTGAGGGTGGCACCCGACACCAGGCCGTGCTCGGCGATCTGGAGGATGCCATGCACCAGCGACACGGTGCCTCCGGTGACCAGCAGGGCGCTCAGGGGTCCGTCGGAGATCTTGCCCTGCATCTTCGACTCGGCCACCAGCCCGAAGACCAGCACTGCCGGGATGATCGCCAGGGGCACGTTGATCCAGAAGATCCAACGCCAGCTGATGAGGTCGACCAGCACCCCGCCCAAGAGCACGCCGGCTACGGACCCCAGGCCGGACAGTCCGCCCCAGATGCCGAAGGCCTTCTGGAGTTCCTTGGGGTCGGCGAACGTCAGGGCGATGATGCCCAGCGCCGCCGGCGCCGCGAGGGCCTCGGCGACACCCTGAAGAACCCTCGCGCCCAGCAGGACCTCGGCAGAGGTCGACGTGGCAGCGACGACGGAGGCCACGCCGAACATGAGAGCACCGGCGACGAACACCTTGCGTCGTCCGATGACATCCCCGAGTCGACCACCCATCAGGAGGAGACCTCCCGCTGCCAGGAGGTACCCGTTGACCACCCAGGTGAGCATGGCGTTGGACATCTCGAGGTCGTCACGGATCGACGGAAGCGCGACATTCACGATGGTCGCGTCCAGGAAGATGATGAACTGAACGACGGCGAGTACCCACAGGATCGTCCATCGCTTCGGGTTCGGCGTGTTCTCACTCCCCCGCTCCGCCTTCTGCGCATCCACCGTCGTGTCATCGTTCGGCGAGCTCACGTTGTCTCCTTTGTTGGCAGGCTTTGAGCCCGCGAAATTGCGTACACGCCGACACCATCAGCGAGGTCGGTTACGAATCGGTTAGTGATCCGGCAGCGACCGACGCCGGGCCCACCGCCCCTTTACTCCGGCTGGTCTAGGAATGGCCCCGGAGGTGGTGCAGATGTCCGATGTTCTGAGTCCGATAGGTGTTCACCAGACAGATGTGGCCCGCGACGAACCGCTCGCAGGGCTGCTCGGCGCCGAAGTACGTCGAGCGCGCTCGGCGGTTCCGTTGGTGGCCTCGACGTCGATCGGGCACCCCGAGATGCGGGCGCTGGCCGGCTCCGAGTTCGGTGACTTGACCACGGAGGGTTACCCAGGCGCGCGGTTCCACCCCGGATGTGAGGTCTTCGACCGAGTCGAGGAACTGGCCCAAGCCCGTGCTTGCTCGGCTTTCGGAGCGTCCTTCGCGAACGTGCAGGTGCACTCGGGATCCACGGCGAACCAGGCCGCCACGGCCGCGCTGGTCAGTCCTGGTTCACGGGTGCTGTCCATGGCTCTGAAGGCCGGCGGTCATCTGTCGCACGGCGCGAGAGCGTCACAGACCTCACGCTGGTTCGAGTACGTCCACTACGACGTCGACCGCGAGGGCCTCCTGGACTATGACCAGATCCGTGCTCAAGCACGGGAGGTGCGGCCGGCTCTCATCATCTGTGGCGCGAGCTCGTATCCACGGCGGATCGACTTCGCAGCGTTCTCAGACATCGCACGAGAAGTCGGGGCTTTCCTCATCGCGGACATCTCCCACATCAGCGGACTCGTGGTTGCTGGGCAGCACCCGTCCCCCATCCCCCACGCGGACCTCGTCACCACGAGCACCTACAAGCAGCTCGCAGGGCCTCGCGGGGGACTGATCCTGGGCGGGTCGGACGTGGCAGACGCTCAGGCCTTGCACCAGCAGGTCAACCAGGCCGTCTTCCCAGGTCTCCAGGGCACTCCGAACGGCGCATCGGTCGCAGCCAAAGCGTGGGCGCTCGGCTATGTGACCAGCCCCGAGTTCCGCGCGATCGCCGTCCGTATCGTCGAGCTGGCACGTATCGTCGCCGACCGGCTGGCCGGCCACGGTCACCACATCGTGACGTTCGGAACCGACACGCACATGGTGCTGGTCGACACCTCGGCGGCCGGACTTTACGGCTTGGAGTCCGAGCGGTCGCTCGAGGAAGCCGGGATCCTGGTCAACCGCAACGCCATCCCCCACGATCCCCGGCCACCCAGTCGACCCAGCGGGATCCGACTGGGGCTTAACAGCCTTGCCCAGCTCGGCGCCTCAGACGCCCAGGCAGTTCTCGTCGCGGACATGGTCGCGACGGTCCTCGCGGCCCTGAGACAGGCAGAGGCTCGCCAGCTGCGGCGAACGATCGAAACGACCCGCACCCAAGCGGCAACGCTGATGGCGCAGCTGTGGACCAGGTACGCAGAAACCACTTCGGAGAAAGGCGTACTGGCATGACCGCGACGAACGACTCGTTTCCCCTCACCGCCACACAGGAGGCCTACCTGGTCGGGCGCAGCACGGGCGTCGACTTCGGCGAGGTCGGTTGCCAGGGCTACTGGGAGTGGCGACGCCCCTACCAGCCAGGTGATGAAGACAAGATTCGCGACGCCTGGAACACGGTCGTGGAGCGGCATCCGTCGCTACGAACGGTGATCGCCGGCGACCGCTCGTCACAGAAGACGCTCCCCCCGGGATCCCCGTGGACCTTCACCTTCAACGACTGGTCCCAGCTCTCGCCCGACCAGGCCGAGGAAAACCTGACCCAGCTACGAGACCACTTGTCGCATCACACGTTCGACGCCAACACGTTCCCCCTGTGGGACGTTCAGGTGTCGTTGATGCCAGACCAGAACGCCCACATCCACTTCAGCCTGGACCTGCTGATCGCCGACGCGTGGAGCTACTACCAGGTGCTGGTCCCGGAGTTCGCAGCTCTCCTGTTGGACCAAGACCTGCCGGCGGTGCCCGACGCGTCGTTCCGGGACTGGGTCCTGGCACATGAACGTGCCACCCACGAGTCAGCGTCTTGGCGACGAGCAGAGCAGTACTGGGTCGACCGCCTGCCGAGTCTTCCCCCCGCTCCGCAACTGCCTCGAGGATCGGGCGAGGGCACGGAGTTCACGCGCTTGGAGGATGCGGTGGACGCTCACGGCTGGGCCGTGATCCAGAAGACCGCCAGCGGTCGACGGGTCGCCGGCACAGCGCTCGTCGCAGCAGCACTCGGTGAGGTGCTGCGCCGATGGGGTGCGGGCGAGAGGTTCGTCATCACGGTGCCCACCTTTGTGGCATCGCGTGCGTCCGAGGCGTACGCGGGAGTGGTGGGCGACTTCACCAGCACGATCCTTCTAGAGGTCGACGGGTCCGGCGACTCGTTCGCGACGCGTGCCCAGACAGTGCAACGGCAGCTGTGGAGCGACTTGCCCCACTCGGCGTTCAGCGGCATCCACGTCGCTCGCGAGATGGCGCGTGCCTCGGGGGCCACGCAGGTGAGCTTCCCGTTCGTGCTCACCAGCCTGCTCGGCCAACCCCCGCGCCGGTACCACACCGACCTGGGTGTCTCGACCTACACCAACACCAAGACACCGCAGGTGAGCGTCGACGTACAAGTGGCTGAGGTCGACGGCGCCTTGGCCTGGAGCTGGGACTTCCGGCGAAGCGCCTTTCCAGATGGTCTGATCGAGGACATGTTCACCGAGTTCGGTCGTGTCTTCCGTGACCTGTCACGAGACGACATCTGGGCCAGCAGCGACTGCATCGCCCAGCTCCCGCCGCACCAGGCGGCCGCCCGGGCACGCGCGAACAGCACGGCCGGGCCCGTGCCAGGCAACACCTTGGGTGAGTCGTTCTGGAGCCAGGTCGAGTCCCGACCCACGGCAACGGTGCTGGTGAGCGAAACCGGCACTCCCCTGACCTACGCCGAGCTGGCTCGAGCTGCCAGGAACGTCGCCGGAGCTGTCGCCGAATCCGCCCTCGATGACGGCCCGGTCGCGATCGTGCTACCGAAGCAGGCCGCGCAGTTCATCGCGGCGCAGGCGGCGAACTACGCCGGCCGCACGTTCGTCGCCCTGGACCCGGACCAACCTCTGACCCGCTTGCAGCGTGCACTCGACTCGGCGCGCCCCGCTCTCGTCATCGCCGACGAACCCCTGGCTTCAGCCCTCACCTCGCTCACGCAAGCCCCCGTGCTCAACGTGACCCAAGCCCAGGCGCACGAGCCTCTCCAGACCGCGGCCACTCCCCCCGAGGCCTGCTACGTCGTGTACACCTCCGGCACGAGCGGGCAGCCCAAGGGCGTCGTCGTGGGGCAAACCGGGGTGGCGAACGCGGTCGCCCACAAGAGTGAGATCGGCAAGATCGACCACACCGATGTCGCCTACGCCGTCTCCCCCTTCCACTTCGACCTGGGCATGTTCGAAGCGCTCGGCATGCCCGCCCTCGGCGGCACGGTGGTTGTGGCACCGCCGTTCGTTGACCCTCTGCGGTGGCTCGACGACGTCCAACGCGAACAGGTCACGGTGTGGAACTCCACCCCGGCGCTGTTGAGCCTGCTGCTCGACGCAGCCGAATCCCAAGGAGAGACCCTCACCAGCCTTCGTACGGTCATCCTCGCGGGCGATCGGATCCCGGGGAACCTGCCCAGCCGGCTGGCGCGGCTGGCACCCGACTCACGCCTCATCGCGTCGGGGGGCCCAGCTGAAACCTGCGTGTGGTCGGTCTACTATCCCGTGCCCGTCGACTTCCCGGCGTCGAGCCCCTCGGTTCCCTACGGGCTGCCCATGCGCAATCAGCGTTACCTGTTGCTGGACCCCCTCGGCCGTGAAGTGCCCGACTGGGTCGAAGGCGAGATGGTCGTCGAAAGTGAGGTCGGGCTGGCCGAGGGGTACCTGAACCTCCCCGACCAGACCGCAGAGAAGTTCTCGCACACGGCCACCCCCGGCACCCGTCGGTACGCCACAGGAGACATGGGACGCTGGAGGCCGGACGGACTCATCGAGATCATGGGCCGCAAGGACTTCCAGGTCAAGGTCAACGGCGTACGCATCGAGCTGGGTGAAGTGGTCGAAGCACTCAAGACCCTGCCCGAGGTCTACGACGCGGTGGTGGTGCAAGCAGGCGACGCCTCAGAGTCACCCCTGGTCGCCTTCGCGAAGAGCGACAACGTCGGGATGAGCGAGATCGCCATGAAGACCCACGCGTCGAACCTGCTCCCGCGCGCAGCGGTGCCGGCAAGGATCATCGCGGTTCCGCAGTTCCCGCTCACCCCGAACGGGAAGGTGGACATCCTGACCCTGCAAGCGACCGCAGCCGAGGCCATCGCGGCCGCGGCGTCCCAAGACGATGGATCCGTCGAGCGCGATGCCATCGAGGTCGTCTTGTCGGCTTGCTGGCTGAGTCTCCTCGGGCACCGGATCGGGCGCGACGACAACTTCTTCAACGTCGGAGGCACCTCGTTGGACGTGGCGAAGGCGACGATGCGGTTCAGCTCCTTGACCGAGTTCGACGTCGACGCCCGGACGATGTTCATCCACCCCACCGTCAGGTCAGCGGCCCGCGCCCTCTTGGAGCGCCACGGCCAGGAGATGCTCAACCGGTGCAAGCTCATCACCAACGCCTAGCCGTACTCGGCCATCACGTTGGTGACAGTCGGGCGGGGCCTCCTGGAGCTGGAAGCATCAGAACACGGCCGCTCAGGCTGCATGACTCGACAACCACCCGATCGAGCGGCAGCCCGAATTGGCGCGTATCCTGATGCCAGGGAGGTCCCGCATGTCGAATGCACGGTTGACGCTCGCCTCACATGCCCTGTGTTGGCTCGAGTACTGGCGCCGCGAGGGCAAGGAGTTCCTCACGTCCGACAAGCTCGCCAAGAGCCTTGGAAGTAACCCGGTCTCAGTCCGCAAGGTTCTCGGCGGCGTGCGAGACGCAGGCATCCTGCGTACCGGGCGCGGTCCTGGATCTGGCTGGGCGTTGGCACGCCCCGCCTCGGAGATCACGCTCTTGGACGTGCACAGCGCGTTGGGCCTGTCAGGACCCTTCGACCTTCACGCCTCGCCTCCGGACTTCAGCTGCCCGGTCGGCGGCGGCATCAGCCAGACGCTGACGGCCGTCTACGGTCTGGCTGAGCTGCGCGTGGCCGAAGTGCTCCGCGAGGTCACCATCGAGCTCATGCTCGAAGACATCCTTCGAGTCAACCAAGGTGGCGAGTCCATGGCTGCCCAGATCCTCACCAAGGAGTCCGGGCAGCCATGGCTGGCCCCGCTGTCCGGTTAGGACCTTGGGGTCAAGGTCGCGGTCAGATTGTCGGGGATGAAGAAGCCCCCCTCCGCGACCGACAAGGGTTCTTCGGAGAGCTGCAGGTCGAACTCCGTGGTCAGCGCTGAGAGAGCCAGCGTCGCCGAATGGATGGCGAACTGGCGGCCGATGCACATTCGAGGACCCGTACCGAACGGCTTGTAGATGTGCGCCGGGCGCGCCTTCACCTCGTCGGGCAGGAACCGGGAGGGCCGGAACTCGTGTCGGTCCGGCCCCCAGGCCTCGTCGTGGTGCAGAGCTCGGGTCAGCACCGCGGCCCATCCGCCCTTGGCCACCTGGTGGACGCCGCCGACGGTGGTGTCCTCCTTCGCGACCCGCAAGAACGCCGGTGTGGGCGGCCACAGACGCAGCGTCTCGTCTATCACCCGCCGCAAGGCCCGCAGCCTGGGCACTTCGGCGAATGTGGGGCTCTGCCCTTCGAGCACCTCTGCGGCCTCCTGCCTCACCTCCTGGAGGACCTCGGGGTGGGAGTAGAGGTACATCAACGCGAACGAGATCAACGAGGCAGTGGTGCCGTACCCGGCCACCATGAAGGTGGTGATCTGGTAGCGCACGTTCTCCTCAGGGAGTGTCCGCCCCGTCTCCGGGTCCACGTTCCTCAACATCGCGTCCAGCAGGTCGCGCTGCTCGTGGTGGGGGTTGCCCTTGCGTTCTTCGATGACGGCGTCGACCGTCTTGTTGAGCAGCCGCACCCAACCCTCGAAGTCCTCCCGCCGCTGCTCCTGCAGGTCCGGGGGCAACACACTGAACATCAGCGCCTCGACCATGGCATCGACGTAGGGGTGACGGCCGGCCTCAGGCCCCATCGTCCCGAAGTCGTAGCCGAAACCGGCACGCCCGATGATGTCGAGCGAGAGCTTCGTGGACTCGCCGCCCACGTCGACGGGTTGGCGCTGCTCGTGCCAGTAGGCGATGAACTTCTCCACCGACTCCCGCATCGGCTCGTGGTAGCGGGCCAGGGCCTCCTTCGAGAACGCCGGCAGCAGAACTCGGTGCGCAAGACCCCAGTTCTCTTCGTCGTTGCGCGCGGTGAAGAGCCCATCTCCGGTGATCGGTCTGAATGCCTCCATCCCGAAGCCCGCGAACTTTTCGAACCGGCTGTCGTCGAACAGGTCCTTGCACACGTCCGAACCCGATGCGACGACCATGCCGAATCCTGGCGCCTGGGTCTCGAAGATGGGCCCCAGCTCCTGAGACCAGCTGAACAGCTTCTGCATCGGCTTGACGAAATCCGAGTTGGGAGCGTCGAGCAGCTCCGGGTCTCTGCCCGGAGGGTGCGGGATCGTCCCCATGTTCCATTCTTCGAGCATCGATCTTCTCCTCCTTGTTGGTCAGCGATCGCGTTCGCTGAAGCTCTCTTCGGCCAAGAGATCGTGTCCGCCCAGTTCGGCGTAGTGCTGAAGCAGGCGGGCAAGACGAGCCATGCGCACGGCCATGCGCCGCAGCATCTCCATCCCCTCGGTGTCCTCGAGCACCTCACCCGCGGCATCACCGAAGAGCACCGGCGGGAATCCCGCGCCAGGCAGGATCATCCGGTTGAGCAGGAGATGCTGGAGCAGATAGTTGTAGGTCTCGACGTGGGAGTAGCGCCGGCCGGTGACGAACGCCCCGCCAACCTTGTTGGTCAGCACTCTGTCGAAGCGCAGGTGTCCGGTGCCGATGCGCTCGATGAAGGTCGGCAACGTCGGGCTGGGCCCGAACCCGTGCACCGGTGCCGAGAAGATCACCCCATCGCAGGCAGCGAGCTTCGGGATCAGGCCGGGAAGTGCGTCATCGACCTCACACGGCGAACTGCGGAAGTTGCAGTCACCGCAGGCTCCGCACGGTCGCAGGTCCATGTCCCAGACATTGACGACCTCGAGGTCCACGCCTTCTTCGGAGAGGACCGTCTCGAGGAACCCGTAGGCGTGGGCCCCGTTGCCCTCAGCACGCTCGGACCCGTTGATCCCGATGAACTTGATCCGCTCACGTTGCTTGGCCATGGTCGCAGCATGTGGAGGCTCGGTAAGGTCTCGGTTAACCCCTCCGTCAGCGTCCGCTCTGGCCGTTGACCACGCCGCAAGAGTGTCGCTCCAGGAGGTCATGATGCACGTCGTTTTCTACCGAAACCTCAATCTCGGTCACGCCGGGTCGCCGAACCGAGAGCAGTTGGAGGGTGCCCTCAAGGCGGGCGGTGCCGCGCAGGTGAAGTCGTTCCAGACCAACGGAACGGTGTTGTTCAAGGCTGAGGATCCCGAGGGCGTTGTGGCTGCGGCCGCCGGTGAGTTGGTGGCTGTGGCGGGGTACGCCGACGCAGCCATCGTCAGGCCGCTCGCGGATCTCGAAGGTCTCCTGGCCCTGGGGGTGTTCGAGAAGCACGAGTCGCCCCGCACCTACCGCGAGACCGTGACGTTCTTCCAGGGCGGGAAGAAGCCGAGTTGGTCGATGCCGTGGACCAACTCCAAGGACGACGTCGACGTGCTCCACATCGGAGACGGGATCGCCTTGAGCCTGATCCGCAAACCCCGCAACTCCGCAGGGAGTCCCACCTTCGAGCTGGAGCGGGCCACGGGTGGAGTGGCCACGACGAGGACCCGTGGCTCCATCGACCGGCTGTTGAAGGCGGCAGCAACTTGGAGGTAGTCCGGCCCGCGGTGTGCCTGCTCGCCCTCCCAGCAGCGCGGCACTCGACCGCCGGGGCAACGCAACGCGACCGAGAGCTGGCTTCGAAGTTCACCGACCCCGAGGATGCCAAGTCGTTCTTGACCTCGAGGTGGCTGACAGGCGAAGCGGCCAGTCGTGTGCTCGACGTGCCGGCTCCACATGTCCTGATCACGCGGGAATGCACTCAGTGCGGCTCGACGGCGCACGGCCAGCCCCGAAGTGGCGACCTGTGGTTGTCGGCCACGCGTCGCCGGAGCCTGGTCGCCGCGGCAGCCGGCAGTGTTCGAGTCGCTGTGGATCTGGAACCCGTGGGGGCCGGAGCCGATGTTCCGGACTCCTGCTTGACCCGCCGGGAACGCGATGCGGACGCCTTGGGTCGGCTTCGGCTGTGGACACGCAAGGAGTGTCTTGTGAAGCTGGGAATGTGCAGCGTCGACGACTTCGGGGTCGTCAGCGCTGGAGAACCTCACCTGGACGACGTGCAGGTGGGTGCAGTGCGGCTGAGCTCACACCTGGTCCAGCCGCAGGCAGGGCAGCCCCACGTGGTGACGGTCGCCTCGCTGGGCCCACGGCCCCCCATCCCAGAGTTCGTATCCCACTGAGATGGGGGCGACGCTCAGCCTCAGCCCACTCGGACCGCCGGGGCGAACCGGATGGGCAACGAGGTGAGTCGATGCACGGTGATGGAGTTCAGCCAGACCAGGTCCTCGGCTCGGGCATCGAGCCGCAAGTCCTCGAGCCGGTCCAGAGTGCGCCGGAATGCGACCTCGCCCTCCAACCTCGCCAACGGCGCGCCCAGGCAGAAGTGCGTCGACTTGCCGAAGCTCAGGTGCGGGTTCGGCTTCCTGGCCACGTCCAGCCGCGCGGGGCACTGGATCACCGCCTCGTCGTGGTTGGCCGTGGGCAAGGCGATCGCCACGTGCTCGCCCGGTGCGATCGTCGCTTCACCGATGCTGACTTCTGAGCGGGCGAAGCGGTAGGTGATCGCAGAGACCGGGGAGTCGAACCGCAACAGCTCCTCCACGAGCAGTGTGGTCGACTCGGCGTCACGGTCGGCCAGGGCCCGGCTGAGCTGCTCGGGGTGGCTCAACAGCGCCAACAGGCCGTTGGCCAACAGGTTGACCGTCGTCTCGTAGCCGGCAGACAGGAAGAGGAAGGTGTTCGAGCGAGCCTCGACCTCGCTGAGGCGGCCCTCGTCAACGGCGCGAGCCATGGTCGTCATCACGTCCGCGCGGGGCTCGACGCGGCGCCTGGCCAGCAGCTCCCCGGAGAAGTCGTAGAACCACGTACCGGCGGTGAAGATGGCGCTTTGGTCCCCGTCGTTTCCCACCCCGGTGATGACCGAGGCGTTGGCCTCGAAGTCCGCCTGATCGGTCTCCTCCACACCCAGAATCCGACTGATCACCGCGATCGGCAACGGCAGCGCAACCGAGGTCACGTAGTCGGTTCTTCCTGCTTCGATGAACTTGTCGATGAGTCCGTCGACGAAGGTGGTCATCCACGGCCGAAGGGGCTCCACGTTCTTACGTGTGAAGGCGTCGTTCAACACGCTCTTCATGCGCCGGTGATCCTCGTCGTCGGCGAAGAGAATGTGCTGTGCGAGCGGGAAGTCACCCGCCAAGGACAGAAACCGCCTGATCGTCGGATCGGCAGCCTCAGCGCTGCGGACCAGGTCGCGGTGCGAGAGCACGGCATCGACCGCCCGATGCCCGACGGCGAGCCAGCTGGGCATCCCGTCCGGGAGGATCACACGCACGCAACCCTCGGTGATCCCCGTCTTGGCGTAGATGGTCTGGGGCGAGGCAAAGTCGGTGCTCTCAAGCTTTACGACAGTCGGCTGCTCGGTCATTCGTCCCTCCAATTCGCTGGAGAGACCACCGTCGCAACACGCGGTTACGCCCCGAGAAGCAAGGCCTCATACGCATTAACCGTGGCTCGCGTCGTGGCGTCACACACTGGCGGGACGAGACGACTCGAAGGGAATCTCACATGCGCGAAGACATGGATCTCGACCGGGCGAACGCTTGCCGAATCTACGACACACTGATCGGAGGTGGCAATCTCTCCGAGGCTGACCATTCGGCCTACGGGCGACTCCTGGAGATCAATCCCGGAACCCCGTTCGTGGCCCGGGAGAACCGCGACTTCATGCTCAGAGCCTGCCGGACGCTGGCCAGTCAGCACGGGGTGCGGCAGTTCCTGGACCTGGGCTGCTCCTTCCCCACCCTCGACACGCCAAACCTGCACGAGGTCATCGCCGAGCACCAGCCCGAGGCCCGGGTGCTGTACGTCGATGTCGAACCCGAGGTGGAACAGGCGTGGGACCTCGTCGTCGCGGGGCTCCCGGCGGTGGGCTTCATCCGTGGCAACGTGTCCGATCCCCGTGGCACGCTCGAGGCTGCCAGGGCGGCCGGGGTACTGAACTTCGACGAGCCGATCGCCGTCGTCCTGACTGGCGTCCTTCCGTTCGTGCCCACCGACACCGACCCCTGGGCGGCCGTTGCAGCGTTCCGAGACAGCTGTGCAGACGGCAGCCACCTCGTGCTGTCACACGCCCTGACCTCGGAGGACTGGCCGGCGGGAGCCGAAGAGGTGCTCAGCATGTATCGCGAGCACATCCAGCCGATGTTCCCCAGATTCGAGCGGGACGTGCTGCGCTTCTTCGACGGCTACCGCCTCCTCGAGCCGGGTCTCGTCTCCACCCCGGCCTGGCGGCCTGACACCCCACCGGACCCGGACCTCGTAGCGTTCAAGCGTGCGGTCGCGGGGGTGGGGATCAAGGAGCCTTGCCCGCGGTAGAACCCCCGCCTTGAACGAAAGGCACGCGCGGAGCCCTTCCGCGCGTGCCTTCGTCATGCTCGGCCCGCTAATCGCTTCCCGGCGAGAACTCCGCCAATGCCGCCGCCTTGAGGCGCAACGCGATTCCCGCCGCGGTCGGATCGTCGTACATCTCACTCATCCGCAACGACACTCCGAGGTCCGATCGAGCCGCGGCGACGGTCCTGGCCAGGATCAAGGAGTGGCCGCCCTCGTCGAACAGGTTCGCCGTGCGCGACACCGAGCGCTGCAAGAGCATGTCCCACAGTTCCAACACCCACCGCTCGAGCTCGGCCAGATCGTCATCCACAGGGCTCTCGTCCTCAGCGGCCACACCTGTTGAGGCCTCGGTGCCGACCTCCAGGTCCCATGATGAGGCAGCGCTTGATGAGGCAGCGCTTGATGAGGCAGCGCTTGATGAGGCAGCGCTCGCTTTGGCAGCAGCGATGACCGCGAGTCTGTCGACTTTGCCGTTCGGGGTCAGGGGCACGGCGTCAGCGGTCACGGTCACCACATCAGGCCGGATCGCGCGTGGCATCCTCGAGAAGGCCGCGTGGAGCGCGCTCGGGTCCGGGGACCCCTTGACCAGGAGATAGACACGCTCTCCGTCGCATGCAGCGGCTGCCGGTCCGGCCCCTGCCACCGCGGACGCGATCGTCTCGTACTCCCCCAGCTCCACCCGGTGGCCGCGC
The DNA here is from genome assembly GCF_014360585.1 of Nocardioides sp. Lineage (GTDB taxonomy): Bacteria > Actinomycetota > Actinomycetes > Propionibacteriales > Nocardioidaceae > Nocardioides. The sequence goes on along the minus strand of NZ_JACIXG010000061.1, from coordinate 3,367 downwards.
ACCTTGACCTGTTCGTCCGAGCGTCCCAGGAACACGACCTGGCCGTCGACGACCTTCGCCTGGTCGCCGGTGTCATACCAGCGCACACCCTCAGCCACGACGAACTTCTCGGCGGTGAGCGCGGGCTGTTCCCCGTACCCGTGTGCCAACGCCGGGCCACCGATCAGTACGCGTCCGACCTCTCGGGGCGCCACGGGTTCGGTGCGCGAGGAGCTGACGAGGCGGACAACGTATCCCGGCAGAGGTGTCCCGATGGGCGGGTCGGCGGCGAGGTCATCACGCAACCGGAACTGAGTCGCCCAGATCGTTGCTTCCGTGGGCCCGTACACGTTGCGGGCGTCACGGCTGCGGAGCAACAGCTCCTTGGCCATGGACAGACCCAGTCGCTCGCCGCCGACGATGACCCGGGCGACCTTCGACTCCGGGCCCCACCCCTCAGCGAAGAGCGCCGCCATCATGCTTGGCGTCCCATGGACGACGTCGACATTGCCGCGACGGATCTCGGCGACCGCGTCCGAGACTCCGCCGAGTCCGTGCCCACCCTCGGGGAAGACGATGCTCGCCCCACAGACCAGCGGGAGCAGGAGCTCATCGATGGAGATGTCGAAGGTAGGGCTGGTCAGAGCCAGCATTCGTTCGCCAGCTCGTACGAACTCCGCCTTCGACGCCGCGCGGACATGCTCAGCCAGCGCTTCACGTCCCACCCACACCGCCTTCGGCTCTCCTGTGGACCCCGAGGTGAACATCGCGTATGCCCGCTCTGGGGACAGCTTCGGCTCAGTCCCGCTGTTCATGCGAGGTGCTACTCGTAGCCCGTCGGCACCGGAGCCGATCTCCACGTCCGTTCGTGCCTTGCTCCTGATCGCCTCGACGCGACTGTCGGGCAGAGAGTCGCTGACCGGGACGTAGGCGACCCCCGCCGCGAGGCATCCCAGCAGGGCCACGACGAGGTCCGGCCCATGCTCAGCAGTCACCAACGCCGTCGCAGCACCGCACTCGAGCAGTTCCGCCCGCAGGCGCGCCACCCGATCGGCGACCTCGGTGTAGGTGAGGCGAACCTGGCCTCGTTCGACAGCGATCTGCTCCCCCATCTCATCCACCGATCTGAGGAACAGTTCGTCGACGTCGACGGCGGGTTCGGCATCCACCGTCCCCAAGTCCGCGCCCGAACCCCGGCGCCCCAGATCACCTACGGACCCACCGCACGCCACGTCGCTCAATGCTTGGACGAGGTCGTCACCGATCTGCTCGATGAACTTGGTGGTGAACATCGATTCTGCGTAGTCGATGCGCAGGTCGACGTCCCCGGTGGGGGTGTTCGCCGCCGTCACCTGGAACGGAACCCTGGCGGTGTCGTTCATCACGGGGCGCGGTGCCATGCTCGCCCCACCTGCCAAGGACAAGGGCTGCGAGTCCGCGGCGTCAGTGGTCACCAGCACGTTGTAGAGAGGATTCAGGCCCCCCTCACGGCGTGGGCTCAGGGCACGTACCAATGACGAGAACGGAACCTCGTGCTCGACGTTCCCGCTGGCCGGGCCGGCTGCGACTCGCGCCAACGCGGCCGAAGCCGATTCCGTCGGGTCGAGCTCGACCCGAATCGGAAGGCTGTCGGCGAAAGGGCCCACCGTCGAGGACAACCGAGCAGACCTGCGCCCGGACACCGACAGGCCCACGACTGTGTCCCACTCACCGCTGTAGCGACCGCAGACGGCCGCCACCGCCAACATCAACAACGCCGACGGTCCAGCCGACTCCCGGCCCGCAGCTGCGATGGACTCCGCCCACGCCGTCTCGTCCACGCGGAACGAGCGATGGCCACCACGAAACCGGGAAGCGTCGTTCCTCGAGGGCCGATCCGGTGGGAAGTGGGCCGGAGTGGCCGAGCCCAGGTGCTCTCGCCACCAGGTCAGGGCCTGTTCGCTGAGTTCCTCGTCGGTGGAGACCGTTCCGGCGTGAACCAGTCCCCGGAAATGGTCGGACGTCTCGATGGCTCGCCCGTTGTACCGCGCACAGATCTGCTCAGCCACGGTGGCGATCGACTGACCGTCGGCCACCACGTGATGGGTCTTGACCACCAGCGAGGTCGACACGGCACCGTCGGGTGCTCGTGAACCTGCGTCGGGTGCCTGCAGCACCCACGCCTTGGTGCACGGTCCGGCGTGGGGGTCGATCGGCTCCGATGCGATGCGGCGTGTCCAGGTGTCGAGGTCGACGTCGCGGACGACCTCGACTTCGGCCGCCGCCACCAGGTATGACTCGCTGCCTTCAACAGTGGACCGGTATGCGGTGTTGAGCACAGGGTGGGCCTTCAGCGTCTCCTCGACAGCTCGCGCCAGCAGGTCCACGTCGACCGCACCGTTCACGTCGAACGCCGTCGTGAGCGTGTAGGGGCTCAGCGGCGCCGCCTCTGCCTCGCTGGCGAGGATCGCCTCCTGGGTCGGGGTCACGGGCACCACGGAGCCTGGATCATCCAGCGTGGTTTGCGGTTCGATCCCGAACGCACTACGACGGTCATCGAGTGACTTGCTTTCCCACCGCTGCAGAAAGTCCATGCTGGTCTCCTAGGTGGCTGAAGTCGTTGACGACGTCAGCCCTAGTCTCGTGCGGATGTGAGTCGCCAAACCGGCCGGATCTGTGGTGCAGAAGTAGTGATCACCTGTGGGCAGCACGGACAGGCTCACCGGACTGCCCAGCCGTCCCCAGTCGCCGTACCGGTCCTGGAAGCCCTCGGTCGCGGGGTCTGCCCCGCCCACCACGCAGTGGACCGGCACATCCAACGGCACGGGAGGGTGCTCGAGGTCGGTGAGGTACATCCGGACCATCTCCTGCAGGTCGTGCCGCACAACCTTCAAGATGCGAGTGATGTCCGAGTCGTCCAAGACCCCGTCGAATCCGCCCAGGCCACGCATGTGGCCCAGCAGCAGCGCATCGTCACCGTCCCTGACCAGCGCCATCGATGCGTGCGGATCGCGGTCTGGCAGCGCCGCTCCCATGAACACCGCGTCCAGTCGAATCCCATCGCGCCGCATCGCCCGGGCGAGCCGATCTGCGGTTGCGCAGCCGGCACACTGTGCGTACACGGCCGTGGGCATCTCCGGCAGCTGACTGAGCTCCGCCGCCACTTGGTCGGCCACCTGGGAGATGGGCAGCATGGGTGACCCGTCGGCCAGGTCGTGCCCCGGCAGATTCACCGACAAGACCTCCACGGCATCGCCGAGCTGGTCGGCCAACGGCTGATAGGCGATCGCGTTCCCACCGCCGTAAGGCACGCACACCAAACGAACCTCCGCCGTTGTGTCGGCGAGGGACAGACGTACCAACCGCTTCAGGTGGCTGGTGGAGCCGTCGGTGTCGAGGTAGCTCGCGA
>NZ_JACIXG010000060.1 GCF_014360585.1 Nocardioides sp. | reverse complement strand
ACCAACACGGTCACTTACCGTGTTGGTCTCGACACGCCTCCGCCTAGCGGCTCCGAGGTCTGAACGAAGTGGCCTTCGACCGACGGGTTACTCGGTCTCGGCCTTCGTCGGCCGCTCGAGCATCTCGTCCAGGATCTCGCCGACGGTCTTGGCGCCGGAGACGACATCGTCGACGTACTGTGCCAGCGGCACGTCCACCCCGACCTTGGCCGCCAGCTCGCGCAGCGAGTGCGACGACTTGGCGCCCTCGGCGACCTGGTGGCTGGAGGCGAGGATGTCGGCGGTGGTCATTCCCTGGCCGAGCTTCTCCCCGAACGTACGATTGCGGGACAGCGGCGAGGAGCAGGTCGCGGCCAGGTCGCCCAGGCCCGCCAAGCCCATGAGGGTCATCGGGTTGGCCCCCAGCTGCATCGCCAGCCGCGCCGTCTCGGCGAGACCTCGGGTGATCAGCGACGCCTGGGTGTTGTCGCCGAACCCCATCCCGGCGGCCATGCCGGTCGAGATCGCGACCACGTTCTTGTAGGCCCCGCCGATCTCGCAGCCGACCACGTCGGTCGAGGTGTAGGGACGGAATGCGGGCGAGTGCACGCGGGCCTGGATGGTCTTGGCGACGTCCTCGTCAGCGCACGCGACCACGCCGGCGGCGGGCTCGCGGCGGATGATCTCCTTGGACAGGTTCGGACCGCTGACCACGGCGATCCGGTCCGGGCCCGCTCCGGTGACGTGGGCGATGACCTCGCTCATCCGCTCCAGGGTGCCGAGCTCGACGCCCTTCATCAGCGAGACCAGCGGCACGTCCTTGGGCAGGAACGGTGCCCAGTCGGTGAGGTTCTTGCGCAGCGTCTGGGACGGCGCCGCAAGGACGACCAGATCAGCGCCGTACGCCGCCTTCTCGATGTCGTGGGTGGCGCTGATGTTGTGCGGCAGATCGGTGCCCGGGTGGTACTCGGGGTTCTCGTGGGTGTCGTTGATCGCCGCCGCGACCTCCTCCCGGCGCGCCCACATGGTCACGTCGTTGCCCGCGTCGGCGAGGATCACCGAGAACGCGGTGCCCCATGAGCCCGCTCCAAAGACCGCTACCTTAGTCAATTGCTGTCCTTCTTCTTCGTCTTGCGGGGGTCGCCGGTCGCGTTCACACCGGCCTTCTTCGGGTCGAAGAGCTCGCTCGGCGGCTCCTCGCCCCTGATGTCGGCCACCAGGCCGACGATCGCCTTCATGATCCGGTCGGTCGCCTCGTTGATGACATCGGTGGTGTGGTCCTGGACCTCGAGGTCCTTCAGGCCCACCGGGTCACCGATCTTCATCTGGATCATCTTGCGGCCGATCAGATGCGGCTTGAGAGAGTACGCCGGAAGCAGCTCCTGGGCTCCCCATTGTCCCACCGGGTAGACCGGAGCCCCGGTCGCGAGCGCGATCCGAGCCGCGCCGGACTTACCTCGCATGGGCCAGCCGGTGGGGTCCTTGGTGATCGAGCCCTCGACGTAGACGACCACGATGCTGCCCTCGTTGACCGCCTTGACGGCCGCGTCGAAGGCCGAGGCACCGGCCTTACGGTCGACCGGGATCTGCCCGGCAGCCCGCAGGAACTTGCCCAGCGGGCCCTTGAACAGGCCGGCCTTGGCCAGGTAGCTCGGCCGACGTCCGTAGTCCCAGACGATGTGCGCCGCGGTGAACGGGTCGATCTCGGAGACGTGGTTGAGCGCGAAGACGGCTCCCCCGCTCTCCGGGATCTTCTCGCCGCCGTCCCACTGATGCTTGGTGGTGGCGAGAAGGGTGGGCTTCACGATGCCGACTGCAACGACCCACGGCCAGCCGACCTTGCCCTCCTGGAACTTCCGGTACTTTCCCACCAGGGCAGGTTACCGGGCCGTATCCGCGACATTGTGAGACACCTGTCAGGATCTACCCTGATGCCCGCACCCGCACCCGGTTACGTCGTCCTGCTGCCCGTCAAGCCTCCGGCGCGCGGCAAGTCCCGGCTGGTCGGCATCGAGCCGCACGAGCGGGCCGACCTCGCCCGCTCGTTCGCCCTGGACACCGCCGAGTCGTGCCTGGCTGCCACCCGCGTCAGCGCCGTCCTGGTGATCACCGACGACGCCCACTTCGCCGCCGACGTCGCCCGCCTCGGAGCCGCCGTCATCCCCGACGGGGTCAGCGGGGACCTCAACGAGACGCTGGTGCAAGGTGCGCGCGAGGCCCGGCGCCGCTGGCCGCGGCTCCGTCCCGCCGCGCTGTGCGGGGACCTGCCCGCGCTGCGCTCCGCCGACCTGGACACGGCGCTGGCTGCCTCGGAAGGGGCCGGGGCGAGGTACGTCGAGGACGCGGCGGGCGGGGGCACCACCCTCTACACCGCGCCCCACGATCTGTTCCGGCCCGCGTTCGGCCCCGGGTCCGCCGCCGCCCATCTCGCCGGCGGCGCCCGTCCCCTGGAGGGCGACCTCCACTCGCTGCGTCACGACGTCGACACCCTCGAGGACCTCGAGGCCGTACGCAGGTTCGGGCTGGGGCCGCGCACCGCGCTGGCTTCGGTGCGGGTCGGCAGTCTCGGCTAGGCGTCGCTGGAAGGGCTCTGGGACCCGGTCGTCGGGCCGGTCGAGCCTGCTCCCGAGCTCGTTCCCGTCGAGTCCTCCCCCGTTGATGGCTTCTTCCCAGGCGCCGTCTTCTCAGGGGCTGTCTTCTCAGGGGCCTTCTGCTCGGGCACCTTCTTCTCCGGCGCCTGCTGCGGCGTGGAGGTCTGCTTCGCGGGCGTCTTCTGGGCGACCGCCTTCTTCGCCGCCGCAGTGGTCGTCTGCGCGGGTGACTTCTTAGCGGCGGTCGTCTTCTTGGCCGTCGTCTTCTTGGCCGTCGTCTTCTTCGCCGCAGTCTTCTTGGCGGCAGTCTTCTTCGCGGCCGGGGTCTCAGCCGGGGTCTCGGTTGAGGTCGTCGCGGCGGCGGCCTTCTTCGCAGGGGCCTTCTTGGCGGTCGACTTCTTCGCCGCCGTGGCCTTCTTGGCCGGGCTCTTCTTCGCGGGTGCCTTGGTCGCGGGTGCCTTGGTCGCAGCAGCCGTCTCAGGCGTCGCCGACTTCTTCGCCGACTCCGACTTCTTCACCGGAGCGGACGTCTCAGCGGAGCCGGCTGCCTCCTTCGGGACGGCCTTGACCGGCTCGGCGGCCTTGACCGGCGCCTTGCGGCCCGGCCTCGGCAGCTTGACCTTCGGCACCGAGGGAACCTTCACCTTGCCGGTGACGACGTCGGCAACCAGCTTGCCCGCCGTGCCCGTCACGGTGCCGACTACCTTCCCGGCCTGCTTGCTCGCATCAGCTACTCGTTTTCTCACCACCCGATCGACCATAGGCCATATCCACACATTTGATACATACCGACAGCATGTGAACACGCACTGTTCACCGGAACTCTCCTGATCCGCCCGGGCACGACCGTTAGCGTGAAGACATTCTGGGCACATCCGGAAGCTCAGCTCTGGGGACGCAGCCTTTCGGGTGACAGGACGAGGAAGGTACGACCATCACCGACGTGCACATCGACGAGGAGCAGCGAACCGTGGTGCTCGAGGAACCACAGTCCCCGGCGAGGCACAGCCGTGCCGGGATCCTGTTCGCGGCCTGCATCATCCTCGCCCTGATCGCCTCAGTGGCCTGGCTGGCCGTCCACACGACCCGGCTCGCCGAAGGCCGCGCCAGCGCCGACGATCCCACACCGGTGCCGCCTGCTCCGAAGGTCCGCAACAGCGAGCCCGCCATCCCGGCGACGTACGCCGATCTCCCCATCGGTCCGGCAACGACCCTGCCGTTCCTCGACCGGGCCGGCCGGCTCCAGCTCGGGGCGAGGCCGCAGAAGGTCTACGGCTCCCAGATGAGCGTGGCCGGGTGGACGGTGCTGATGTACGAGGACAGCGACGCGCCCGGCCCGGTGTGGATCGCGCGACGCGGGAAGACCATCCAGATCCCCGGCCTGTGGAACCAGCCGACCCTGAGCAAGGACGGCAGTCAGCTCTTCGCTCTCCAGCAGACCGGCGACGCTTCCTCTGCTCTCGTCGCGGTGGACACCGCCACGGGCGAGGAGACCGACCGGCTCGCGCTCGATGGGACTCCTGCCGGCACCGCGGTGCTCGGCACCGACCGCACCCGCGCCTACTTCCGCACCGGCATCGTGCCCGCCCCGCCGGCAGTCCCCGGCAGCTACGGCGAGCTTGCCGTCTCCCGCCCGCCGGTGACGGCCTGGGGCCCCGGCAAGGCGACTCGTCGGATCTCGCTGCCGCTCGACTACCAGCAGCTGATCCCGCTGCACCGCGGCGTACTCCTCTACAACCCCGGTGAGTGGGAGGCCCGCTTCGCCGCCATCGAGGCCGACGGCAGCCTCACCCAGCCCGGCGTCCACGCGCCGCTGCCCGGGTCGGTCGCCGACTCCCCCGACGGCTCGGTCGTCGCCATCGCCCGCAACCCCAGCGACCCCGGGATGATCAGCTTCGGCGCCGAGCGCGGCATCGCGGTCAACATGAGCACGTCCGAGCACATCGACTTACGCGTCCCCGACTCCGTCGAGACGGTCCACGTCGCCGGCTTCGAGTCCGACCGCAGCGTCGTCCTCCGCACCGCCACCGCGTCCGAGTCCTGGTATCTCCGCTGCTGGGTCGACACCGGCTCCTGTGACCGCATCACCGGCTCCGAGCGTGGCCCCGACGGTCGCCAGATCCACCTCCCCTGACGACCCGCTGCCAGCCGAAGCGTCACGCGCACCGGCCGAGGCGTCACGTACGTCGGCCGAGACGTCACAGGCGTGACGTCTCGGCCGACGGGAGTGACGTCTCGGCGCGGAAGGCTCTCAGGCGTGCAGGGTGACCGGCTTGAAGGAGGGCCGGGTGGCCTCGTACGTGGCGATGTCATCGTCGTGAGAGAGCGTGATGCCGATGTCGTCGAGGCCCTCGAGGAGACGCCAGCGGGTGTAGTCGTCGATGTCGAAGGAGTCCTCGATGGCATCGGGGCCCTCGCCGGCGCGAACGGTGCGCGACTCGAGGTCGACGGTGATCTGGGCGCCGGGGTTGTCGTCGAGGTGGTCCCACAGCTTCTGGACGACCTTCTCGTCGACCTTCGCCGCGAGCAGGCCGGCCTTGCCGGAGTTGCCGCGGAAGATGTCGCCGAAACGACTCGAGATGACGACCCGGAAGCCGTAGTCCATGAGCGCCCAGACGGCGTGCTCGCGCGAGGAGCCGGTGCCGAAGTCGGGGCCGGCGACGAGGACCGAGGCCCCGGCGTACGCCTCGTTGTTGAGGACGAAGGACGGGTCGTTGCGCCAGGCGGCGAAGAGGCCGTCCTCGAAGCCGGTGCGGGTCACGCGCTTGAGGTAGACCGCGGGGATGATCTGGTCGGTGTCGACGTTGCTACGACGCAGCGGCACGCCGAGGCCGGTGTGGGTGGTGAACTTGTCCATGTCAGGCGCTCCGTTCAGGCTCGGGCGAGAGTCAGGTCGGCGGGCGAGGAGAGGGTGCCGCGTACGGCGGTGGCGGCAGCCACCTCCGGCGAGACCAGGTGGGTGCGACCACCCTTGCCCTGGCGACCCTCGAAGTTGCGGTTCGAGGTGGACGCCGAGCGCTCACCGGGGGCGAGGATGTCGGGGTTCATGCCCAGGCACATCGAGCAGCCCGCGCCGCGCCACTCGGCGCCGGCGTCGAGGAAGATCTTGTGCAGACCCTCATCCTCGGCCTGGAGCCGCACCCTGGCCGAGCCGGGCACGACCAGGAAGCGGGTGCCCTCGGCGACGTGGTGGCCCTGGATGATGTCGGCGGCCGTACGCAGGTCCTCCATGCGCCCGTTGGTGCAGGAGCCGAGGAAGACGGTGTCGATGCGCACCTCGCGCATCGGGGTGCCGGCCTCGAGACCCATGTAGGTCAGAGCCTTCTCCGCGGCGACCTTCTCGTCGGCGTCCTCGAAGTCGTCGGGGTTCGGGACGGCGGCGCCCAGCGGGACGCCCTGACCCGGGTTGGTGCCCCAGGTGACGAACGGGGTGACCTCGGCGGCGTCGAGCACGATCTCCTTGTCGAAGACGGCGTCCTCGTCGGTGACCAGCGACTTCCAGTGCGCGACGGCCTGGTCCCACTCGGCGCCCTTCGGAGCCTCGGGCTTGTCCTTGATGTAGGCGAAGGTGGTCTCGTCCGGGGCGATCAGGCCGGCCTTGGCACCCCACTCGATCGACATGTTGCAGATCGTCATCCGGGCCTCCATGGAGAGCTCACGGATGGCCTCGCCGCGATACTCCACGATGTAGCCCTGGCCGCCGCCGGTGCCGGTCTTGGCGATCAGGGTGAGGATCAGGTCCTTGGCGCTCACGCCATCGGGCAGAGCGCCGTCGATGGTGACGGCCATCGTCTTCGGCTTGTCCTGCATCAGCGTCTGGGTCGCCAGCACGTGCTCGACCTCGGAGGTGCCGATACCGAACGCGATCGCGCCGAACGCACCGTGCGTGGAGGTGTGCGAGTCACCGCAGACGATGGTCATGCCCGGCTGGGTGAGACCCAGCTGCGGGCCGACCACGTGGACGATCCCCTGCTCGGCGTCGCCGAGGGGGTGGAGACGTACGCCGAACTCCTCCGCGTTCTTGCGGAGCGTCTCGACCTGCGTGCGGCTGACCGGGTCGGCGATCGGCTTGTCCCAGTCGACGGTCGGGACGTTGTGGTCCTCGGTGGCGATGGTGAGATCGGGGCGGCGTACCCTGCGGTTGGAGAGCCGCAGCCCCTCGAACGCCTGAGGGCTGGTCACCTCGTGGATGAGGTGAAGGTCGATATAGAGGAGATCAGGCTCTCCGGCGCTCGACCGGACGACATGCTCGTCCCACACCTTCTCCGACAGGGTCCTGCCCATGACACGTTCTCCATCTGGCATCTTGGTCTGTAGTGGCCGGCGGCGGGTCGAGCGTTGAATCGCGAAGTCAGATCCGCCACTTCCAGTCTGCTGCTCCGAGCGTAACGTTGCATCTCAGGTTCTGAGAAGTTAGTCTTGCGATATGGACAGCTCCAGTGGTGTAGGCGTTCTCGACAAGGCCGCTCTCGTGCTCACAGCGCTCGAGTCCGGCCCGGCGACCCTGGCGGGTCTGGTGGCAGGGACAGGGCTCGCCCGCCCGACCGCACACCGCCTCGCGGTCGCGCTCGAGCACCACCGTCTGGTCGCCCGCGACATGCAGGGCCGCTTCGTTCTCGGCCCCCGCCTGGCGGAGCTGTCCGCCGCCGCCGGCGAGGACCGGCTGCTGGCCACCGCCGGCCCCGTGCTGGCGCGTCTGCGCGACATCACCGGTGAGTCGGCGCAGCTGTGGCGGCGCCAGGGCGACTTCCGCGTCTGTGTCGCCGCCGCCGAACGCCCCTCCGGTCTGCGCGACACCATCCCCGTGGGCTCACAGCTGACCATGCGTGCCGGGTCGGCCGCTCAGATACTGATCGCCTGGGAGGACCCCGAACGCCTCCACCGCGGCCTGCAGAACGCCGCCTTCTCCGCGGCCGCGCTGTCCGGCATCCGTCGCCGCGGCTGGGCGCAGTCGATCGGCGAGCGCGAGGCCGGCGTCGCGTCGGTGTCGGCCCCCGTCCGCTCCCCTGGCGGCAAGGTCATCGCCGCCGTCTCCGTGTCCGGCCCCCTCGAGCGCCTGAGCCGGCAGCCCGGCAAGATGCACGCTCCCGCTGTCCTCGCCGCCGCCGACCGGCTCTCGGAGTCGCTGCGGCGCGCGGCTGCTGAGTAGGGCTGGCTGGATGCTCACCGAGGTAACTCGGTGAGCGCTCAGGCACAGAGCTCCCGAACCGCCTCGCGCACAGCGCTGAAGTCGTCGGCCCGGGCCTGGCCCTCGACAGAGCCGACGATCGCGGTGACGTGGTAGTCGTCGAAGAGCGGCGGCTCGGCGTCGTCGAGATCGCCGGTGACCAGCACGACGACGCCGGCGGCGGTGCTCTCGGCGAACCGCACCGACCAGGTCGGCTGCTGGAGCCCGCCGACGCGTTCGATGATGCCCTTCGCCTCCTCGCTCGACACGTCCTGGTCACAACGCACCCGGCCAGTGACCCGCAGCTCACGCTCCCCCTCGCCGAGACTCTCGCCGGTCGAGGGCTCGGTGGGCTGCGCGACCGGCGTGCTCCCGCACCCGGCGAGGGCAGTGGCGAGGACGGCAGCTGCCAGCGGCGTACGCCACGACTGCAGGCTCGGCATCAGAAGAGCACACCGCTCTCCAGGCCCAGCAGCGTCGTCTTGCGCTCCAGGCCACCGGCGTAGCCGGTCAGGGTGCCGTTCGCGCCGATGACACGGTGGCACGGGATGACGATGGGGATGGGGTTCCTGCCGTTGGCGAGCCCGACGGCGCGGGCACCGTGGCCGGTCATCGCCAGGCGGCCGGCGATCTCACCGTAGGAGCAGGTCGTGCCGTACTCGATCTTCTGCAGCTGCTCCCAGACCCGTTCCTGGAACGGCGTCCCAGCAGGTGCCAGCGGCAGATCGAAGAGGGTCCGGTCGCCGGCGAAGTACTCGGCGAGCTGCCGGGCGCACTCGATGAGCAACGGATCCGAGTCGACCCGTTCCCCGCGCGAACCCCGGCCCTCGGCGTAGAGCGCCGGCATGAAGTCGATCGCGGTGATCGCGCCGTCCTGGGCGACCAGCCGCAGCTCGCCGATGGGCGAGTCGATGAGAGTCCACATCAGAGTTCCTCCAGAGCAGTCAGTGAAGTCCATAGGTAGAGCAGGGCGTACGAGCGCCACGGCCGCCACGCGGCGACATCGGCCCCGGGCGCTCCGAGCACTTCCAGCGCTCGTCTGATGCCGACATCGGTCGGCAGGAAGACATCGGGATGGCCGAGCGCGCGCAGGGCGACATAGTCGGCGGTCCAGGGTCCGACGCCGGGCATTCCGAGCAGCTGGTCGTGCACGACGTCACGGTCGGTGCCGCGGTCCAGCTGGAGCTCGCCGGAGGCGAGCGCCGCGGCCAGACCGGTGACCGCCCGCCCGCGCGCCCGCGGCATGGGCAGACCGGCCGGGTCGGCGGCAGCCAGCGCGTCGGCTGCCGGGAAGAGATGGGTGAGACCCTCGATATCGGTCGCGATCGGGCGGCCGTGGTCGGCGACGATCCCCGCCAGCACGGTGCGCGCACCGGCGACCGAGACCTGCTGGCCCACGATCGTACGCAGCGCCAGCTCGCCTCCGTCGACGGTGCCAGGCACTCGCAGCCCCGGCAGCGCCCGGGCCAGCGGGCCGATCACCGCGTCCTCGGCGAAGACGTCGGCGACCGCGCGCGGGTCGCAGTCGGCGTCGAGCAACCGGCGGGCGCGCTCGACGGCCGCGGTGGTGTCGCGCAGGTCGGTGAGCCTGAAGGTGACGTGGACGAAGCCGGTCTCGCCCTCGGGGATGTCGGCGAGCTCGAGGCTCAACGTCCCCGGCCCGTTGGGCAGATCGAGCGTCCGGGCGAACCACAGCCGCCCGTTGTCAACCCCCGCGGCCTCCACCCCCGGCACCAGGTGGTCGCGCAGGAAGGCGTGCAGAGCACGGCCTGCGAACGGAGTGCGGACGGCGAGCCGCAGCGCGATCGTCCCGTCGGCTCGACGCCTCGAGCCACGTCGCCCGCGGAGCTCGGTCGGCGAGGCCGCATAGACCTCGCGGACGGTGTCGTTGAACTGACGTACGCTCGAGAAGCCCGCCGCGAAGGCGATGTCCGCGAAACCCAGCTCGGTGGTCTCCACCAGCGTCCGGGCGGTCTGCGCGCGTCGCGCTCTCGCCAACGCCAGCGGGCCGGCCCCGAGCTCGGTGGTCAGCAGCCGGGTCAGGTGACGAGGCGAGTAGCCGACCCGACGAGCTAGCCCCTCGACGCCTTCGCGATCGACGACGCCGTCGGCGATCAGCCGCATCGTGCGGCCGGCCAGGGTCGCGGCCACATCCCACTCCGGGCTGCCCGGGGTGGCGTCGGGACGGCAGCGCTTGCAGGCCCGATAGCCGGCCGCCTGGGCCGCCGCCGCGGTCCGGTGGAACGAGACGTTGACCAGTGCCGGGGTGCGCGCCGGGCACGAGGGCCGGCAGTAGATCCCGGTCGAGGAAACCGCGGTGTAGAAGACCCCGTCGAAGCGCCGGTCACGCGATCGAACGGCGCGGTAACACGATTCGAAGTCGAGCCCGTTCACGCTCATCGTCCCATCCATGTCCCCAATGTTGCCGTGTTCGGAACGGAATTACGCGCGGTTTTCGGACAGCACCTTCCTCATGGTTTCACATTGCAGTTTTCTGCCGTCAACTGATTGCAGCAACCTCTCGGCTCCCTGGCGCGTACTACCTGTGTGAGGCTGCTCAGCCAGACGGACCGAGGGAGGGCGATGGGGACCGGAGCGAGTTCGGGCACGCGTACGGTCGTGCTCACCGTGGTGGTCACGATGCTGTTCGTTGCCGTCGCCACCGGGATCGGCACCTGGGCGTTCTACGACCGCCTCAACCGCAACCTCGGCTCGGGCGGCGACATCGACCATCTCGTCGACGAGCCCGCGGACACGGGCCCGAAGCGGCCGCTCAACATCTTGATCCTCGGCACCGACGGGCGCGACTGCGAGGGCTGCTCCATCGACGGCGAGAGTGGCGCCGGCGGCTCCGACAGCTCGATCCTGCTCCACGTCGCCGCGGACCGTGAGTCCGCCTACGGCATCTCGATCCCTCGCGACGCGCTCGTCGAGCGGCCCGAGTGCACCGCTCCGGACGGCTCCACGATCCCCGAGGCCAGCGCGGTGATGTGGAACGAGGCCTACTCCCTGGGCGGCCCCACCTGCACCGCGCGCCAGGCCGAGCTGCTCACCGGCATCCCGATCGACCACTATCTCGCCCTCGACTTCGCCGGGTTCCGCGGCATGGTCGACGCCGTCGGCGGCGTCAGGATCTGCATCCCGGAGGCGATCGACGACGAGGAGCACAACATCTTCCTGCCCGCGGGGACTCGCAACCTGCGCGGGAAGCAAGCGCTCGACTACGTACGCAACCGCTCCTCCACCCCCAACGCCGACCTCGGCAGGATGCGACGCCAGCAGTACTTCCTCACCGCCCTCGCCACCAAGGTCCTCTCCGCCGGCACCCTGGCCCGCCCGAGCCGGCTGGCCACCTTCGCCACCGAGCTCTCCAGGTCGATCACCACCGACATCGGCTCGGTCGCCGGACTGGCCGACCTGGCCGGCGAGATGCGCGACCTCGACCCGGGCAGCATCGAGTTCGAGACCGTGCCCAACGAGGCCTACCCCGAAGGGGACCCCAACTGGGGCCGCCTCCGGATCCTCCCGGAGGCCGACGAGATCTGGCAGCGGATGCTCGAGGACCGTCCGCTCCACGACGCGACGACCTCTGCCGACCCCTCCCCGACGCCCACCGACGCACCTGGGAACCCCGCCTCCAGCATCTCGCCGGACGAGGCGGTCGACGAGTCACCGACCGGATCACCGACCGGATCACCGACTGGCTCACCGACCACCTCTGGGACCCTCGAGGACCAGCAGAAGGACGCCGCCGACAACGGCCTGTGCTCGGCTCGCTGAGTGTGATGTGATCCACTCATCCTCATGACCAACACCACGGTTTCCGTCGGGGTCGGTGCCCTCACCTTCGACCAGGTAGTCGCCGTCGCCCGCCACAACGCCCCTATCACTCTGACCGATGAGTCACTGTCCGCGATGGCCACGAGCCGAGCGCTGATCGAGGACCTCGCCCACGACTCCAGGCCCCACTACGGCATCTCCACCGGGTTCGGTGCCTTGGCCAACACCTCGATCCCGCCCGAGCACCGCGCTCAGCTGCAGGCCTCGCTGGTCCGCTCGCACGCGGCCTCCTCGGGCGCCGAGATCGAGAAGGAGGTCGTACGCGGCCTCATGCTCCTTCGTCTCTCGACCCTTGCGACGGGCCGGACCGGCGTGCGGCCCGAGGTCGCCGAGACCTACGCGGCCCTGCTGAACGCCCAGATCACCCCGGTGATCGGCGAGTACGGCTCGCTCGGCTGCTCCGGCGACCTGGCCCCGTTGGCCCACTGCGCGCTCGCGGCGATGGGTGAGGGCGACGTACGCAACGCCGACGGCGACCTCGTCCCCGGCGCCGACGCGCTGGCGGCTGCCGGGATCACCCCGGTGCAGCTGCGCGAGAAGGAGGGGCTGGCGCTGATCAACGGCACCGACGGGATGCTCGCGATGCTGATTCTGGCGCTCGCCGACCTGGACGAGCTGGTGGCCACCGCCGACATCGCCGGAGCGCTCAGCATCGAGGGCCTCCAGGGCACCGACAGCGTCTTCGCCGAGGACCTCCAGGCGCTGCGCCCGCACGCCGGACAGGCGACCTCGGCGGCCAACATCCGCGCCGTCCTCGCGGGCAGCGGCATCGTCGCCGACCACCGCGGCACCGGGTTCACCCGGGTGCAGGACGCCTACTCGCTGCGCTGCGCACCCCAGGTCCACGGTGCCGTGCGGGACACCATGTCCCACGCCGCCCGGGTGGCCGAGACCGAGCTCGCCAGCGCGGTCGACAACCCGGTGGTCACCCTCGACGGCCGCGTCGAGTCCAACGGCAACTTCCACGGCGCACCGATCGGCTACGTACTCGACTTCCTGGCCATCGCCACCGCCGATCTCGCCTCGATCTCGGAGCGCCGCACCGACCGATTCCTCGACAAGTCCCGCAACCACGGGCTGCCGCCGTTCCTCGCCCACGACCCCGGCGTCGACTCGGGGCACATGATCGCGCAGTACACCCAGGCCGGGATCGTCTCCGACCTCAAGCGTCTCGCAGTCCCGGCGAGCGTCGACTCCATCCCCACCTCCGCGATGCAGGAGGACCACGTCTCGATGGGCTGGAACGCCGCCCGCAAGCTGCGCCGCGCGATCACCGGGGCTCAGCAGGTCGTCGCCATCGAGATCCTCACCGCCGCCCGCGCGCTCGACATGCGCGCCCCTGAGCGGCCGGGGGCCGTCGGCGCCGCTCTGGTCGCGGAGATCCGCAAGCAGGTCCCGGCCCCGGGCCCCGACCGGTTCCTGGCACCCGACATCAAGGCGGTCGTGGACCTCGTCACCACCGGGAAGCTCCTGGCCACCGCCCGCTCTCTGACCACCGTCAGCTGACCCGACTGGAAGGATGGGAGACATGAGCGAACCACGCACTGTCCGCGCACCGCACGGCCCCGAGATCACCGCCAAGAACTGGCAGACCGAGGCCGCCAAGCGCATGCTGATGAACAACCTCGACCCCGACGTGGCCGAGCGCCCTGACGACCTGGTCGTCTACGGCGGCACCGGCCGCGCCGCGCGGTCGTGGGAGGCCTACGACGCCATCGTCCGCACCCTCGACGAGCTCGAGGCCGACGAGACCCTGCTGGTCCAGTCCGGCAAGCCGGTCGGCGTCTTCCGCACCCATGAGTGGGCGCCGCGGGTCCTGATCGCCAACTCCAACCTCGTCGGCGACTGGGCGACCTGGCCGGAGTTCCGGCGGCTGGAGTCGCTCGGCCTGACCATGTACGGCCAGATGACCGCCGGATCGTGGATCTACATCGGCACCCAGGGCATCCTCCAGGGCACCTACGAGTGCTTCGGCGCAATCGCCCGAAAGCGCTTCAACGGAACCCTCGCCGGCACGCTCACCCTCACCGGCGGCGCCGGCGGCATGGGCGGTGCCCAGCCGCTCGCGGTGACCCTCAACGAGGGCGTCGTGATCGTCGTCGACGTCGACGCCGCCCGCCTCCAGCGCCGGGTCGACCACGGTTACATGGACACCGTCGCCACCTCCCTCGACGACGCGCTGGCCCAGGCCGAAGAGGCCAAAAAGGCTCGTACGCCGCGCTCCATCGGCCTCGTCGGCAACTGCGCCGCGGTCTTCCCCGAGGTCCTGGCGCGCGGGGTCGAGATCGACATCGTCACCGACCAGACCTCGGCCCACGACCCGCTCTCCTACCTCCCGCTGGAGTACACCGTCGAGGAGTGGGCCGCGCGGGCCGCGGAGAACCCCGACGACTTCACCGAGAAGTCCCAGGCCTCGATGGCCAGGCACGTCGAGGCGATGGTCGGCTTCATGGCGACCGGCGCCGAGGTGTTCGACTACGGCAACTCGCTGCGCGAGGGCGCCCGGCTGGGTGGCTTCGCCGAGGCGTTCGCGTTCCCGGGCTTCGTACCCGCCTACATCCGCCCGCTCTTCGAGGAGGGTCTCGGCCCGTTCCGCTGGGCGGCGCTCTCGGGGGATCCCGAGGACATCGCCAAGACCGACCGGGCGATCGTCGAGCTCTTCCCGGAGAACGAGGGCCTCAAGCGCTGGATCACCCAGGCGGGCGAGAAGGTGCACTTCGAGGGCCTGCCGGCGCGGATCTGCTGGCTGGGCTACAAGGAGCGCCACCTCGCCGGGCTGAAGTTCAACGAGATGGTGGCGAGCGGGGAGCTCTCGGCCCCGGTCGTCATCGGCCGCGACCACCTCGACTCCGGCTCGGTGGCCTCGCCCTACCGCGAGACCGAGGCGATGAAGGACGGCTCCGACGCGATCGCCGACTGGCCGCTGCTCAACGCCCTGCTCAACACCGCCTCCGGCGCGAGCTGGGTCAGCATCCACCACGGCGGTGGCGTCGGCATCGGCCGCTCGATCCACGCCGGCCAGGTCTGTGTCGCCGACGGCACCCCGCTGGCCGCGGAGAAGATCGAGCGGGTCCTGACCAACGACCCCGGCACCGGCGTCATGCGCCACGTCGACGCCGGCTACGAGCACGCTCGCGACGTCGCTCGGGACCGCGGTCTCAACGTCCCGATGCTCGACGCCTGACCCTGCCAGACGACTGTGTTGGTCTCGACACGCTCGGCCGTAGCCGGCCTCCCGGCTCGACCAGCGGTGGGCCTTCGGCCCCGCGGCCCGGCCAGCGGTGGCCCACGCCCCGCTGGTCGAGCCGCCGGAGCCGCTAGGCGGAGGCGTGTCGAGACCAACACATGACCTTCATCGAACGACCTGAACCAAGGACCTGAATGACCCTCGACGTCGTCACCCTGCTCAACGAGATCGCCGAGATCGGCCGTGACCCCGTCCGCGGCGGCTACTCCCGCCATGTCTACGAGCCGGCCGAACTGGAGCTGCGCGAGTGGTTCCGGCGTACGTCGACCTCCCTCGGCCTCGAGGTCGAGACCGACCGCAACGGCAACATCTGGGCCCACTGGGGCCCGCGGGGAGCCGGGACGATCGCGATCGGCTCCCACCTCGACTCCGTCCCGGGCGGGGGCGCCTACGACGGCCCGCTCGGCGTCGCCTCCTCCCTGGCCGCGGTCTCGGCGCTCATGGACGAAGGCTTCGTACCTGCCCGGCCGGTGACCATCGCCGCGTTCGGCGAGGAGGAGGGATCCCGGTTCGGCATCGCCTGCCTGGGGTCGAAGCTGATGGCCGGGACGCTCCCCGGCCCCAAGGTCGCGGCGCTCGTCGACGAGGCCGGAGTGACGTACGCCGAGGCCTGCCGTGCCGACGGCATCGACCCTGCCGGGCTCGGCCGCGACGAGGAGCGGCTGGCGAGCCTGGCGGCCTTCGTGGAGCTCCATGTGGAGCAGGGCATCGGGCTCGCCGACCTGGACGCCCCGGTCGCGGTGGCCTCCTCGATCCTGGCCCACGGCCGCTGGAAGCTGATCTTCTCCGGTGAGGGCAACCACGCCGGCGCGACCCGGATGCGCGACCGTCGGGACCCGGTGGCCGCGATGGCCGCCGCCGTCCTGGCCGCTCAGCGCATCGCGTCTGCCCACGACGGCTCAGACTCCGCCCGGGCCACCATCGGCCGCCTCACCCCGATCCCCGGTGGCACCAACGTCATCGCCTCCCGGGTGGATGCCTGGCTCGACGTACGCGGCGACACCGACCCGCAGACCCGCGCCCTTCTCGAGGAGATCCTGCAAGCCGCCCACGCGGCCGCCGAGGAGCACGGCTGCACTCTGGAGGTGGTCGAGGAGTCCTACGTCTCCACCGTCCACTTCGGCGCCGACCTGCGCCGACGTCTCCTCGACGCGCTCAGCGGATCGCTCGGCGAGGTGCCGGTGCTCGCCACCGGAGCCGGCCACGACGCCGGCATCCTGGCTGCCGAGATCCCCACCGCGATGCTCTTCACCCGCAACCCCACCGGCGTCTCCCATTCCCCGTTCGAGGGCGCCACCGACGAAGACTGCCGAGCCGGGGCGAAGGCCCTGACCGACGTGGTCCGAGCTCTGGCAGGTGACCCCCGATGACCGACGCGGCGCAACTGCCCCGCCACCCAACGCCGACTCGGCGCAACTGCCCCACCCCAAGCCGTCGACTCGGCGCATCTGCCCCACCGCAGGCCGCTGAGTCGGCGCATCTGTCCCAAAGTGATCCCGGACAGACGTACGCATCGAGCACCTGTGCGAGCAAACGCGCCGACTCGACGCCGGTTCGTGAGACATCAGTGCCGAGTCGGCGCGAAATTCCGGGACAGTTGCGCCGAGTCGGCGGGGTGGCGCGATGACTTGGGTTCATGCGGATCGGGCGGTCGTTGGCGGGCAAGAGGTCGACGGGCTGCTGATCGAGGTCGGCTCCAACGGTCGCATCGACCGACTCCTTATGGGGGCCGCTCCGGACCGAGCCGAGGTTCGGCTGGGCACCGTGCTGGCGGGGTCGGGGAATGCGCACTCCCACGCCTTCCACCGGGCGCTGCGGGGCCGGACACACGACCAGGGAGGCGACTTCTGGCGCTGGCGCGAGCAGATGTACGCCGTGGCCGACCGCCTCTCCCCCGACTCCTACGAGCGCCTGGCCGAGGCCGTCTTCGCCGAGATGCTGGTGACCGGCTGGACGTCGGTCGCGGAGTTCCACTACGTCCACCACCGTCCCGACGGGACACCGTACGAGGACCCGAACGCATTCGGCAGCGCGCTCGCCAGGGCGGCCGCCAGCGTCGGCATCCGGCTGACGCTGCTCGACACCCTCTACCTGACCAGCGCCCCCGGTAAGCCCCTCCTTCCCGAGCAGAACCGCTTCGGGGACGGCACCGCCGCGGCCTGGCTCGACCGCTGGGAGCGCCTCCAAGAGGCCCACGAGTCCAACGAAGCCACCGTCGTCGGGGCCGCCATCCACTCCGTGCGCGCCGTCTCCCCCGAGGACATCGCGCTCGTCTCCGAGCGGCTTCCCGCCGAGGCGCCGCTCCATGTCCACGTCTCCGAGCAGCCGGCTGAGAACGAGCAGTCGCTCGCAGCGTACGGACGCACTCCCACCGGGGTGCTCGCCGACGCCGGCGCGCTCACGCCACGCACCTGGCTCGTCCACGCCACCCATCTGAGCGACGACGACATGGCGCTGATCGCCGGCTCCGGTGCCGGCGTGGTGATGTGCCCGACCACCGAGGCCGATCTCGGCGACGGCATCGGACCCGCCCGAGAGCTGGCCGGCGCAGGAGTACGCATCGCGCTCGGCTCCGACCAGAACGCGGTCATCGACCCCTGGCTCGAGGTGCGCGGCCTGGAGGCCGGCGAACGGCTCCGCAGCCGACAGCGCGGACGCTTCTCCCCCGCCGACCTCGAGTCCGCCCGCGCCAGCGCCGGCTATGCCGCCTCCGGTCTCCCTGGCGGCCTCCGGATCGGAGCCTGCGCCGACCTGGTGGAGATCGACCCTGGTTCCGTACGCACCGCCGGCGCCGCCCTTGACCAGCTCGCCCTCGTGGCGACCGCCACCGACGTCACCAGGGTCCTGGTCGGCGGCCGGGTGGTGGCCGAGGACGGCCGCCTGGCCGACGGTCGCGACCCGGCCACCTTGTTGACCGAAGCGCTGAAGGAGATCGGATGAGCGAGCGTCAGCGAGCGACCAGCGGACATTTCATCGGGCCGCGTCCGTATTCTGGCGCTTGCGCTACGGAGGTGGTCCGATGAGCGTGCTGCTGACCGACATCAGCGAGCTGACCACTCACACCGACGAGCACGGCACCGTCCACGACGCTGCGCTGGTGATCGAGGACGGCCGCATCGCCTGGATCGGCCCCGCCGCCCAGGCCCCCGCGGCCGACGCACGAGAAAACCTCGGCGGGCGCGCGGTGCTCCCGGGCTGGGTCGACTCCCACACCCACCTGGTCTCGATGGGCGATCGCGCCGAGGAGTTCATCGACCGGATGGCCGGTCGGCCCTACGAGGCCGGCGGGATCATGCGTACGGTCGAGGCCACCCGAGCCGCCAGCGACGACGAGCTGCGGGCCCGCGCGGGGTGGCTGCGGGGCGAGGCCTTCCGCGGCGGCACCACGACGATCGAGGCCAAGACCGGCTACGGGCTCGACGTCGAGACCGAGCAGCGTCTGGCCCGGATCAGCGCCCAGCACGCCGAGGTGGTCACCTACCTCGGCGCTCACGTGGTCCCCACGGGCACGGACCGCCGTGCCTATCTCGACCTCGTGACCGGTCCGATGCTGACGGCCGTCGCGCCTCACGCTGACTACGTCGACGTCTTCTGCGAGCAGGGTGCCTTCGACGTCGAGGAGTCTCGTGAGGTCCTCGAGGCCGGGCGCGCCGCCGACCTCGGCCTGAAGGTCCACGGCAACCAGCTCGGCGAGTCCGGTGGGGTCCGGCTGGCCGTCGAGCTGGGCGCCACCAGCGTCGACCACTGCAACCACCTCACTCCGGCCGACGTCGACGCGCTCGCCGGCTCCGCCACCGTCGCCACGCTCCTGCCCGCCTGCGACCTGTCGACCAGGCAGCCGTTCCCACCGGCCCGAGCCCTTCTCGACGCCGGCGCCACCGTCGCGATCGCGTCCAACTGCAACCCGGGTTCGAGCTTCACCACTTCGATGGCCTTCTGCGTCGCGACCGCCGTCCTGCAGCAGCACCTCACCCTCGAAGAGGCGCTCTGGGCAGCCACCGTCGGCGGCGCGAAGGCCCTGGGCCGCGAGGGGACCGAAGACGCGGTCGGCCGCATCGCCGTCGGCGGCCGTGCAGACCTGCACGCCCTCGACGCACCCACCGCCAGGCACCTCGCCTACCGCCCCGGCACGCCCCTGACCCACAAGGTCTGGAAGGACGGGGAGCAGCGATGACCATCAGGCCGGCCACCACGGACGACGCCGCCGTCTGCGCCCGGATCTACGCACCGTACGTCACCGACACCCTCGTCTCCTTCGAGACCGAGCCACCCACGGTCGAGGAGATGGCTCGCCGCATCGAGTCGTCCCTGGCCGAGCACGCCTGGCTCGTCCTGGAGACCGAGGGCGAGACCGGCCCGGAGGTGGTCGGCTATGCGTACGCCACCCAGCACCGCACCCGCGCCGCCTACCGCTGGGCCTGCGACGTGTCGATCTACCTCGACCAGGAGCGCCGCGGCAAGGGCGCAGGCAAGGCCCTGTACGCAGCCCTCTTCCCGATCCTGAAGGAGCGCGGCTACCGCCGCGCCCTGGCCGGCATCGCGCTTCCCAACGAGGCCAGCATCGGCATCCACCGATCCTTCGGGTTCACCGACGTCGGGACGTACAAGAACATCGGCTGGAAGTTCGACGCCTGGCACGACGTCGCCTGGATGCAGCTCGACCTCTGAGCCTGGACCCGGAGAACCAGGAAGCCCCGAGTCAGTGACTCGGGGCTTCCTGTGCGTTGTACCCCCGACCGGATTTGAACCGGCGTTACCGCCGTGAGAGGGCGACGTCCTAGGCCGCTAGACGACGGGGGCTTGCACGTCTACGGTGACCTTTCGGCTCCGCAGGCAGGACGAAATATTACCTGACACCTCTCCGAACCATCACATCGGCGTCGCCTCAGCCGAGCTACCGCCTCAACGACGACCTGGCGCGGTGATAGCGACTTCTCACCGTTCCCTCACTCTTCCCGAGCAGTTCAGCGACCTCGACGAGGCTGAGTCCGTCCCAATGCACGAGGCGCACGATCTCCTGATCGATCGGCTTCAGACGTTCGAGGGCCGAACGCAGGTCCAGCACACGCACATCCGCCGGATGCGCAAGTCCATCGCTCGCCGCGAGCTCCGCTCGCAGCCTGTTCGCGAGGGCAGATCGTCGCCGGCTCGTACGTCGATGCCCTCGGAGGACGTTCCGGGCGATCCCGAATGCCCACATCCGTGCGGCCCGCTCCTCGTCCGGGATCGCGTCCGCCCGGCGCCACAGCACCAGCAGCGCCTCTCCGAGAAGATCCGCAGCCTCGTCGGGCGGCGTGACCCGACGCACGAAGTACGCCAGGAGTGCCGGCGCCACGGTGCCGAGCCAGTCCTCGACCTCGCCGCTTCGACTCGTGGACCCGAGGATCTGGTCAGCGGTCAACGGACGCCCTCACAGCTCGTGCCATAGCCGGCGAGCACCGGCGCCGTCTCCGACTCGAACGGAGCAGTCAGGTCGGGGACCACGCTCCGCAGCTCACCTCGGATCCGATCATCGAGACCGGCGCTGTCGTCTGTCGCCGCGTCACTCAGATCCTTCCGCCACGCACTCCAGTCCTTGGCACGGACATGCGCAGCGACGCGGTCGAGCTCTTCGTCATCGAGCCTCTCGAACTCGAGGAAGAGCTGACATTCGCGCTGCACGCCGTTCTCCCAGGTCGCGACGAACTCGATCGGTTCGTAGACCCGCTGCACCCCAGGTTGGAGCGTCATGAACGGCGGCACGCTCATCATCCATTGCGACCCCGTCATGCTCGCAGTGAGCACGAGAACTCCAACCGCGGCGCCGCCGAGCACGAACGGCCTCCGCAGCCGCTTCCTCCTCGGCCGGGATCGCCGTGATTCAGCAGCCCGGTCGGAGCTCGCGACCGTCGTGGCGAGATCCCGCGCGAGCATGTCCGCCATCGGGTCGGGACGAGGTGCAGCCGCTCTCAGGAGAGAATCGAGCTCGTCGTCGTACATCGGGTCCTCCTGCGGTGGGTGGTTGCCCATACCTGACCGCTCGTGCCCGAAACGTTGCAGCGGATTTCGCACTGATCCTGCCGAAGTCCCACAACCGAAATGAAGAAGGGCCCCGAGTCAGTGACTCGGGGCCCTTCTGTGCGTTGTACCCCCGACCGGATTTGAACCGGCGTTACCGCCGTGAGAGGGCGACGTCCTAGGCCGCTAGACGACGGGGGCTTGCACAGCTTCCGCGGACTTTCGTCCGTTTCAGCGGGAGAAACATTAGCGAATCGCTTGTTCTCTCCCAAATCCTCAGCAGAGGATCCGCTGGGCTACTAGGACTCGAACCTAGAATAACTGGACCAGAACCAGTCGTGTTGCCAATTACACCATAGCCCATCGAATTTGTTGACTTAGTCTCGGAAGAGGCCTCCAACAAGTGCGATGCGGCCCTCGGAATTTCTCCCTCGAACCGAGAGGAAACATTACCGGGGACGTCCCCAGGCTACGAAATCGGCACGCCCTAAAGGGCTTCTAGAGCCTCTTGGTCGTGGTCGCGAGGCCCGCCGATCGGGCAGCCCACACTGTCAGCGCCAGGAAGACGCCCGACTGGACCAGCGTGACCGGAATCCGCCACCACGACGCCTCGGAGGTGTTGAGCACCGTCGAGATGTCACCGAAGGCGACCGCCATCCCGAGGCTGACGAAGTTGTTGAGGACATGCATCGCGATGCCGGCCTCGATGCCACCGGTGGCGATGACACAGATCCCGGCGACGATCCCGAAGGCGAACCGGTCCAGGAAGAGCGGCAGGTCTTGGGATCCGTGGGCGAAGGCGAACAGCAGCGCGGTGATCGTCACCGCGACCGTACGCGCGCCCAGCATCCCGCCGAAGAGCGATCCGAAGGTCTGGAAGATGTAGCCACGGAACAGATACTCCTCCCCCGCCGCCTGCAGCGGGGTGAGCAGCACGATCACGAGCACGAAGTCGCGCATCGTGGTCGTCCAAGGATTGAGGGTGCTGGCCCCGAGGTCGTCCCCCGGGATCGGCAGCCGGGAGGCGATGATGACGGTGACCACCATCGTGATCGCCGCGATCCCGAGGCACTGCAGCAGCCACCGCCAGCGGATCCGTCGCTCCACCGAGGCCAGCCATCCCGGCCGCAGCCCGTGCAGCGCCCAGCACAGCAGCATGGCCGCCGGGATCGCCCCGGCCAGCGACAGCAGCAGGAACGCCAGCGACTCCGGCGTGACGTTCTCCACGTCGGCGACCCGGACCATCCCGTTGGAGACGTCGTCGCCGGCGAGCACGAAGAAGACCTCGAACCCGGCCAGCACGACCGCCGGCGAGACGAAGAAGACACACAGTCCGATCAGGATGAGTCCGATCAGCGGTCGTCCCCAGCCGCTGCGCCCACTGCGCTGCACCTGGTAGTACGCCAGTCCCGAGGGCGGTTCCACGACCGTACTCATCCTGTCCGAACCTACTTCCCGAGAACCGCCTTAAGGCGCCCCAGCGTACGCTCCCGGCCGAGCAGCTCCATGGATTCGAACAGCGGCGGGCTGATCCGTTTCCCAGTGACTGCGACCCGCACCGGACCGTACGCCTTGCGCGGCTTGAGCTCGAGCCCGTCGATCAGGGCCGCGGTCAGCGCGTCCTGGATCTCGGCGGTCGACCATGTGGAGAGACCGTTCAGGGCGTCGTACGAAGCCTGGACCACCTCCAGGCCCGCCTCGTCGAGCAGCTTGGCGGCGTCCTCCTCGTCGAGCGCGAAGTCGGCCTCGGGGACGAAGAGGAACCGCAGCATGTCGGGAGCCTCACCGAGCTTGTTGATCCGCTCGGCGACCAGCGGCATCGCCTGCTCCAGCATCTGCGCGTCGGGGTCCGAGACCGGGTCCGAGACCACACCGTCGGCCTTGAGGTAGGGAATCACCCGGTGGGTGATCTCCTCGACGGGCAGCAGCCGCATGTGGGAGGCGTTGATCGCCTCGGCCTTCTTGACGTCGAAGCGGGCCGGGTTCTTGACCACGTCGTGGATCTCGAAGGCCTCGACCATCTCCTCCATGGTGAAGATGTCGCGGTCGGCGGCGATCGCCCAGCCGAGCAGCGCCACGTAGTTGAGCAGCCCCTCGGGCAGGAACCCCGCCTCGCGATACTTCAGCGCGTGCGCCTCCGGGTCGCGCTTGGAGAGCTTCTTGTTGCCCTGACCCATGACGTAGGGAAGGTGGCCGAACTCCGGCGCACGCTCGGCCAGCCCGACCTCGACGAAGGCGTCGAAGAGCGCGATCTGGCGCGGGGTCGAGGAGAGCAGGTCCTCACCGCGGAAGACGTGGGTGATGTTCATCGTGGCGTCGTCGACCGGCGCGGTGAGCGTGTAGAGCGGGTCGCCGTTGGCGCGCGCGAGCGCGTAGTCGGGGACGTGCTTGGTCTCGAAGGTCACCTCGCCGCGGACGAGGTCGTTGAAGGTGATCGAGCCGTCGGGCATGCGGAAACGGGGCACGGAGGTGCGGCCCTCCGCCTCGTACGCCTTGATCTGGTCCTCGCTCAGGTCACGGCAGTAGTTGTCGTAGCCCTGGGCGGGGGCCTCGCCCTTGATCCCCTCGGCCTTCGCGGCCTTGTAGGCGGCCAGCCGCTCCTCGTAGCGGGCGGTGGTCTCCTCGCCGGTGCAGTAGCACTCGTAGACGTGGGAGGAGGCGCGCAGCCGCGCGAGCGCGTCGGCGTAGATGTCCGAGCGCTCCGACTGGCGGTAGGGGCCGTAGGGGCCGCCGACCTCGACGCCCTCGTCCCAGTCGAGCTTGAGCCAGCGCATCAGGTCGATGAGCCCGTCGTAGGACTCCTCGGTGTTGCGCGCCTTGTCGGTGTCCTCGATGCGGAAGACGAAGGTGCCGCCGTGGTGGCGCGCGAAGGCCCAGTTGAACAGGGCGGTGCGGACCAGGCCGACATGGGGCGACCCGGTCGGCGAGGGCGCCATCCGGACCCGATAGTCCTTCGGCTCGAGTGTGTTGTTCAACCCGCTGTCAGTCAACGCTGTGCCACCTTGTTCGTCAGAGCTCCGAGCCCCTCGACGAAGATCTCGATCTCGTCACCGGGCTCCATGGGACCGACACCCTCGGGGGTGCCGGTGAGGATCACATCGCCCGGCAGCAGCGTCATGACGCTGCTGATGTGGGCGATCAGCTTCGGAATGCCGTGGACGAGGTCCTTCGTGGACCCGTCCTGGACGACGTCACCGTTGAGGAATGTCTGGATGCGTACGCCGGCGGCCAGCTGCTCGAGCTCGACGTCGGTCTCGATCCACGGGCCGAGCGGGCAAAAGGTGTCGTACCCCTTCGCCTGGGAGAAGTGGTTCAGCCGGCGCTGGGTGTCGCGCGCGGTCACGTCGTTGGCGACCGTCATCCCGTGGATGACGTCCTTCACCTTCTCCTCCGGGACGTCGCGGCAGATCCGGCCGATCACGATCGCGAGCTCACCCTCGAAGTGGAGGTCCTCGACGCTGCTCGGCCGCTGGATCGCGTCGTTCGGCCCGCACACCGAGGTGTTGGGCTTGATGAAGAAGAGCGGCTCCTGGGGGACCTCGTTGCCCAGCTCCGCGGCGTGCTTGGCGTAGTTGCGGGCGACCGCGACCACCTTGCTGCGTGGGATGACCGGCGCGAGCAGCTTGACGTCGTCGAACTTGTGGACCTGGTCGGTGAGGTTGACCCCGGAGAACAGCGGGTCGCCCTGGAGGGCGACAACGGTCGCGTCCTCGCTGAGCTGGCCGTAGCCGTCGAGGTCCCCCACGACGACGCCGAACTGGGGCTCGCCACCCTTGGTAGTGAATCTGGCGATACGCACACCCTGAGCCTATCCGCAGAACTCCGCGCGCCGATGGTCGAGCCTGCCCCTCCCACCGGTGGTCGAGCTTGTCGAGACCCCAATTACGCTGAACGTGTGCAGTTGTCTCGCGAGGAGTGGACCGCTCGGGCGGAGGCGCACCGCGCGCGCCTGGCGCCCTACGTCGAGCCTCATCTCGCTCGCCGCGGCGCCCGCGTCAAGCACCCGGTCAACGACTTCCTCTTCACCTACTACTCCTACCGGCCCGCCCAGCTCCTGCGCTGGCACCCGGGCTTCGGGGTGGCCCTGGAGGACGCAGCGGAGTACGAGGCATTGCGCGGCTACGCCGACGGCACCGTCACCGCAGACTTCCTCGCCGACAAACGCCTGCTCGTCGAGACGCTGCTGAAGCTGCTGCGGGCAACCGCCTCTCGCGAGGCCAACTTCGGCTGCTTCGGCCTCCACGAGTGGGCCATGGTCTACCAGTTGACCCCGGAGCAGGTATGCCACGCCGACTGGCCGCTGCGCCTCGGTGCCACCGGCACCGACCGTGTCGTGGAGTCCCACCGGATCGCGTGCAGCCACTTCGACGCGTACCGCTTCTTCACCCCGCCTGCGGCGCCGCTCAACACCCTCTCGCCGCGGTCCGACGACCGGGCCGCCTTCGAGCAGCCGGGCTGCCTGCACGGCAACATGGACCTCTACAAGCACGCCTTCCGGCTCTCGCCGCTGGTCTCCTCAGACCTGGTCGCCGACTGCTTCGAGCTCGCCTGGGACATCCGCACGATGGACATGAAGGCCGCCCCCTACGACCTCGCCGAGCTCGGTCTCGACCCGATCCGGATCGAGACGGCCGCCGGGAAGGCGGAGTACGCCGCCGCCCAGCGTGCTTTCGCCGAGCGGGCCGCTCCGCTGCGGGAGCGGCTCATCGCAGTGTGTGACCAGCTGTTGGCCAGGACGTCAGCGAGCCGATCCGACGCGGGTGGCGGACTGCGGCCAGAGGAGCCATCGAGGATGGTCCAGCCACCGTCCGGCCTTATCTGAGAAGTCGGGCACCGGTCGCTGGGCGGCTTCCTGAGCGGTGGTGGCCTTGCCGTTCTCGGCGATGTCGTCGAGCAGCCAGTCCATCTCCCTGATCTCCTCCACCTGGGTCTTGCTGATCCCGTCGGCGAGCTCACGTACTCGGACATCCTCGAGGTTCGCCCGCTCGCTGGTCAGGATCGCGATGGAGTGGTGCGGCGTCATCGCCCTCATGTAGCTCTCGTCGCCGACCAGCGTCTGGGACTGCGAGAGGGCGTACGCCGTACCGCCGATCACGAGGGCGGCGACCATGATCACCACGTTGACCACGGTGTTCTTGTACATGCGCCCCCACATGAACCCAAGCATCACGATCGCCATGGCCGAACCCATCAGCACAGCCATGTAGACCCGCTCCTCGCTCCATCGGGCGTGAGCGAACGAGAAGAGGTTGGTGTAGGTGAGCGCGTACATCACCATCGTCGACGTCGCGATCATGGCCCCGAACCGCAGATACATCCTCCGCTCGTCGGACCGGGCACCCGGTTCTGATCCGTGACTGGCGTTTTCGTCGGGCTCTCGCACTGGTCTCATCCTCTCGACTGGGATCCGTGGATCGTCTGGTACCCGCCAGCGCCGGTGACAACCGCTCGAGCTCCAGACCCGCGCCAACGCTTCTAAGCGCGGCCGCCCAGCCGGAGGGAGAACGCATTGACGATGCCGGTCGCCAGGGCCGGCTCCTGGCGATCGAAGAAGAAGCCGACATGGCGGCCCAGGGCTGACTTGTCGATGGTGATGATGTTGTCGCAGCTGACCACGCACGCCTGATCGAGGCCGTTCTCCGGCCCGACCTCGACCTCGGTGCTCAGACCCTTGATCGTGGAGGTGATCGGGGCGACCGTGACGCGCCGCATCGCGGCGCGCACCGGTTCGCGGGTCAGCACGAGGACCGGGCGAGCCTTGTCCAGGTGAGCGATGTGGATGTCACGCATCGAGTGCTGCGAACTTCACCAGGTCGTCGAAGTCGTCGTAGTCACCCGACTCCTCGAGGATCCGGGCATCCTCCTCGGCACGACGATGCTGCCGGTAGAGGCTCAAGGCGTCGCACACGATCGCAGCTCTCGGACCGTTGCCGGCGCGCACGAGCTCGTCGACGTAAGCAGCCAGCTCATCGGGGAGCCGGACGGTGATCTGAACGCTCATACCATCATCATACCGTTTTGGGATTCATCGTGCACTCACACATGTCGTCGTGACGGGTACCACACGTGACTCGCAGAGCCGGGTTACGTTAGTCCCACGATGGCCCTCCTTCCCCACCCCCGAAAAGCTGCCGCCTCGATCGCCACCACGGTCGGCGCCGCCGCAGGGAACGTCGCGCACTCGCTGCTCTACGGCGGTCTCGCCGACCTACGGCCTATGCCGCGTACGTTGATCGACGACGGCAACCGCCGCGAGCTCTACCACTACCGGCCGCTGGCCGGGACGACCCCGGAGGGCGACCCGGTGCTGCTGGTGACGCCGCTCGCGGCGCCGGCGCTCTGCTACGACCTGCGTCGCGACTGCTCGGTCGTCGAGCATCTGGTGGGGACGAACCGGCCGACCTACCTGGTCGAGTACGGCGAGGTGAACTTCTCCGACCGCAGCCTCGGGATCGAGCACTGGATCGAGCACGTCGTGCCGGAGGCGATCCGGTCGGTCTCCGAGCACGCCGGCGGGCGGCCGGTGCATGTGGTCGGCTGGTCGCTGGGCGGGATCTTCACGATGCTCACCGCCGCCGACTCCCCCGACCTCCCGATCGCCTCGATCGCAGTGCTCGGCTCGCCCTGCGACGTACGTCAGGTGCCGCTGATCGCACCGCTGCGACCGCTGCTCAACCTGCCGCCGGGCAACCTGGTCACCACTGCGTCGCGGGCCCTCGGTGGCGCACCGAAGCCGCTGGTCAGGTGGGCTTTTCAGATCTCCTCGGTCGACAAGATGTTCACCAAGCCGGTCGCGAAGCTGTCCAACATCGCCGACCGCGAGTTCCTCGCCCAGCTCGAGGCCGTCGACCGGTTCACCGACAACATCATCGCCTACCCGGGGCGGACGTTCGGACAGCTCTACCACCACTTCTTCCGCACCAACGCGCTGTTCAGCGGGCAGATCGACCTCGGCGACCACGCCGTCCATCTCCGCGACATCAAGCAGCCCACCCTCGTCGTCGCGGGCGCCAACGACGGCATCGGCCCAGTCGCCGCGGTCAAGCCGTTGGTCGACCTGCTCACCGGCGCCGAGGAGCTCCGTTTCGAGGTCGTCCCGGGCGGCCACCTCGGCCTGCTCACCGGTCGCGACGCCCGCAACACCACCTGGCCCCTCCTCGACGAGTGGTTCACCCAGAACGACTGAGCTGAGCCGCGCTGGGTTGTCGGTGCCGGGTGGCAAGGTGTGCGCCATGGCGAACCCACCCACCGAGGCGAACGACCAGCACTTCCGCAACGAGGACTGGTACGGAGCCGACCTCACCGGAGCCCGGTTCGTCGACTGCGTCTTCACCGATGTCGACCTCACCGAGGCGACCACGTCCGCGGCGCTCTTCGAGAGGTGCACGTTCCACGGCGGCCGCTTCAACGCCTCGACCCATGTCGGCTCGGCGTTCGTCGGCTGCGACTTCCGGCGTACGAACTTCTTCGACTCGACGTTCGAGGGCTGCAAGCTCAGCGGGACCGAGTTCTCCGGGTGCATCCTGCGGCCGCTGAAGGTGAGCGGCGGTGTGTGGCGCGGTGTCTCGCTGCGCGGCGCGAACCTCGCCCGGCTCGATCTGTCCGGACTGGACCTGCGCGAGGCCGACCTGTCGCTGGCCGACCTCACCGACACGGTCCTGCGAGATGCCCGCCTCGGCGGAGCCACGCTCCAGGAGACCACCCTGCACGGGGCCGACCTCCGCGGGGCCGACCTCGACCGTGCCGATCTGACCACGGCGTCGCTGCGCGGGACGAAGCTCGACCTCGCCGGTGCCGTGATGCTCGCCGAGCTGCACGGCGCCGTGGTCGAGGCGCGCTGACCGCTCCGAACCTCAGCGGTCGGCCGAGGCCTCCCGGACGGCCTTGGCCATGGAGATGCCCGCAGCGACCAGACCGAGACCGGTGACGAAGTCGTCGGTGTCGCGGACGTCGTCCTCGATGGCGCCCGCGGCGGCTGCCTGGAGGTGGGTCTGCTCGTCGACGGCATGGCCGTAGACGAAGTGGAGCAGGGTGCGGGCCGCGACGGGAGCGAGATCGCCGAGGCCGCCGTCCTTCAGGGCGGCGACGAGGTCGTCGTACGGCTGGGTCGCGCCGAGCCCGAAGGCCCACACGGTGGCGACGACCTCGGCTCCGTCGCGGTAGGCCAGCAGCGAGTCGCGCAGGTCGCTGCAGATGGCGGTGACGCGTACGTCCCAGGCTCCCGACGGCTCGTGCCGGCCGCGGAGCAGGATCTCGTCGGCCACCGCGGCCAGCAGCGACTGCTTGTTGGCGAAGTGGTGGTAGAGAGCGCTGGGGCGTACGCCGAGCTCGGTGCCGAGACGGCGCATGGTCAGATCGGCGAGGCCGTAGTCATCGAGGACCTGCAGCGCACGCGCGACGACGTCCTCACGGCGGTATCGCATGGTGCTCCCCAGGGGCCAGGTGGTGGGACGAAGTGGACGAAGACGTACACCGACCTTAACCTGAACACCGTTCACCTGACCACGGTTCAGGTCTGAGTACGCAGGAGCGAGTATGACCGAGTCCCCCACAACCGCCGCCGAGACCCCCACGGCGAGGTCGCCGCGCCTCGACGCCACCGACCTCGCGCTGATCGCCGCGTTCGCGGCCCTGATCGCGGTCTGCTCCTACCTCGCCGCCATCCCGATCGGCGGCGCCGGCGTCCCGCTGACGCTGCAGGGCTTCGCGCTCCTGCTGACCGGTGCGCTGCTGGGCCCGCTGCGCGGCACCGCCGCGGTGGTGCTCTATCTCATCCTCGGGATCGCCGGTCTCCCCGTCTTCGCGGGCCACGCGGCCGGGCCGGGGGTCTTCGTCGGCGTGACCGCCGGGTACCTGTGGTCGTTCCCGCTCATGGTGCTCGTGGTCGGCCTGCTGGTGAAGTACGTCCTGCGAGGACGCCGCACCAACCCGGCCCTCGTCTTCGCCGCCTGCGTCGTCGGCGTCGTCATCAACCATGTCGGCGGCATCATCGGGATGGCCGTCGTGCTCCGCGTCGGCCTGCTGGAGGCTGCGGCCTTCGACGCTCCGTACTGGATCGGCGACTTCATCAAGGCCGCGGTCGCCGCTGTCGTCGCCTCGCAGGTCCACCGCGCCTTCCCAAAGCTGCTCGCCCGGCGTGCCTGAGATCCGTTTCGAGGCCGCCGAGGTCCGGGTCGAGTCCCCGGAGCTCGACGGCGAGCGCACCATCCTCCACCCCACCACCCTCGCCCTGACCGAGCAGCGGATCGGGATCATCGGCAGCAACGGCTCGGGCAAGTCGACTCTCGCGCGGATGATCAACGGCCTGGTCACCCCGACCGCCGGGAGCGTCACCGTCGACGGCCTCGACGTGGACCGCAAGGGGGCCGCCGTGCGCCGGCGCGTCGGGTTCACCTTCACAGACCCCGCCGCCCAGCTGGTGATGCCGACCTGCGTCGAGGACGTCGAGCTGTCCCTGCGCAGGACGGTGAAGGACCGCGTACGCCGCAAGCAGGTCGCCCTCGAGACGCTGGCCCGGTTCGGGCTCTCCGAGCGGGCCGAGGTCAGTGTCCACGCCCTCTCCGGGGGCCAGCGGCAGCTGCTCGCGCTGGCCGGCGTGCTCGCCACCGATCCGGAGGTGATCGTCACCGACGAACCGACGACGCTGCTCGACCTGCGCAACACCCGGATGGTCGGCGACCTGCTCTTCTCGCTCCCTCAGCAGCTCGTCCTCGTCACCCACGACCTCGACCTCGTACGCCGCTGCGAGCGGGTCCTCGTCGTCGAGGACGGCCGGGTCTGCTTCGACGGCGAGGCCGACGCCGCCGTCAAGCACTACGTGGGGGCGGTGGACGCGGAATGAGCATGACCATCGGGCTCTACCGCGCCGGCGACACCGTGCTCCACCGGCTCCCGGTGGGCGCCAAGATGCTCGGTCTGGCCGTGCTCAGCGTGGCCATCGTGGCGCTGCGCGGCCCGCTGCTCTCGCTCGGCTTCCTCGGCGTCGCCGTCGTCCTCGCCCTGATCGGCCGGCTCGACCTGCGGTCCACCGCACGGGCGCTGCGCGCCGTGCTCGTCATCGCACTCCTGATCGCGCTCGTGCAGTGGTGGCTGTTCACCTTCGACCGGGCCGTGGAGTCCCTGCTCGACCTCGTCTCCCTCGGCCTGCTGGCACTCACCCTGACCTCGACCACGCCCACCACCGAGACCCTCGACGCCGTCGTACGCTGGATCCGGCCCCTGCAGCGCTTCGGGCTCGACCCGGAGCGGGTCGCCCTCACGATCTCGATGGCGATCCAGGCCCTTCCCGGCACCCTCGCCCTGGCTCAGGAGACCCGCGACGCCGCTCGCGCCCGTGGCCTCGGCCGCTCCCCCCGGGCGTACCTCTCCCCCTTCGTCATCCGCGTCGTCGCCCGCGCCCATGAGACCGGTGACGCCCTCAAGGCTCGCGGCCTCGGCGACTGACCCCCAGCCGAAGCGTCACCCCGGTCGGCCGAAGCGTCACTCCCGTCGGCCGAGACGGCATCTGCGTGCCTTCTCGGCCGACAGAGTTGACGTCTCGGCCGACCGGGG
>NZ_JACIXG010000006.1 GCF_014360585.1 Nocardioides sp. | reverse complement strand
GTGACCCGTCCGACCTTCAGGTCCACCCCGTGGGGCGGGTCGTCGCCGTCGGGCGAGGGAACGACATGACCGACGTTGTCCTGCTCCTTCAGTTCGCGCGCGGCGCGCGCGTTCCCGGGGTCGAAGACGTCGATGAAGCTGCCGAGCCCGTCGCCGATCCCGGAGGACACGCCGCGTCGCGAGGAGCGCAGTGCCTTGTTGCAGGCGGCGATGATGAGCCCGAGAACGACGACGACGGCCACGCCGAACACGACCCAGGTCATGCTCGGGAGACTACGCCCGGGCTCAAAGCAGCGAGGCGCCCTCGACCACTCCGAGCGGCTCGGCCGCGATGTCGGAGCGTCGCTGGAGACCGTCGAAGGTGATCAGGTCGGCGGCGGCGTAGGCCCGCGAGCGCGCGTCGTCGATGTCGTAGCCCTTGGCGCGGACCGCCAGCACGCGGCCGCCCGCGGTGACCAGGTGGCGGTGGTCGGGCTCCTCGGCCGTGGAGGCGTCCACGATCGCCGTGCCGGCGTGGATCACGTCCACGTCGTTGATCGAGTTGGCGTTTCCGGCGCCGGTGATGACGTCGCCCTTCGAGGAGGACTCCGGGTAGCCGGCCGAGGCCAGCACGACGGTCACCGAGGCGCCGTCGGAGAAGGTCGGCTCGGGGACGGTGTCCAGCGCGCCCGTCGCGGCCGCCAGGAGCAGGTCGCCGAGGGAGGACTCCAGAAGAGCCAGGACCGGCTGCACGTCGGGGTCACCGAAGCGGCAGTTGAACTCGATCACCTTCGGGCCCTTGGCGGTCAGCGAGAGCCCGACGTAGAGGCACCCGACGAACGGCGCGCCGCGCTTGGTCATCTCGGCGAGCGTCGGCTCGACGACCGTCTCGAGCACGACCGCCGCCAGGTCCGGCTGCGCCCACGGGAGCGGGGAGTAGGCACCCATCCCGCCGGTGTTGCCGCCCTTGCCGCCGTCGAAGATCCGCTTGAAGTCCTGCGCCGGCTGCAGGGCATAGGCGCGGGAGCCGTCGCAGATCGCGAACAGCGAGACCTCGGGGCCGTCGAGGAACTCCTCGATGACGACCCGCTCGCAGGCAGCCGCGTGGGCCAGCGCCTCGTCACGGTCACGCGTCACCACCACGCCCTTACCGGCGGCCAGAGCGTCGTCCTTCACGACGTACGGAGCGCCGAACTCGTCGAGCGCCGCGGCCGCCTCCTCGGGGGTGGTCGCGACCCGCGAGCCCGCGGTCGGGACGCCGGCGACCGACATCACGTCCTTGGAGAACGCCTTCGATCCCTCGAGCTGTGCGGCCGCCTGCGACGGCCCGAAGACGGCGATCCCGCTGTCGCGGACGGCGTCGGCGACCCCGGCCACCAGCGGCGCCTCGGGCCCGACGACGACCAGGTCCACGCCCAGCTCGCCCGCCAGCGAGGCGATCGCGGGACCGGACATGATGTCGACGTCCCGGAGCGTGGCGAACTGCGCGATCCCGGGGTTCCCGGGTGCGGCGTACACCTCGTTCCCCTCTTGGGAGAGCTTCAGAGCGAGCGCGTGCTCACGACCACCGGTGCCGACGACGAGGATCTTCACGGGGCCACCTTATGCAACCCGGCGCTCATTCCGCGGCGGGCGGGGTGACGGCCTCGTCGGGGCGGCTGTGGAGGACGTCCTCGTAGTAGGACTCGGCGGCGTTGATGAGCTTGACCCACTCGCCCGCGAACTGGGAGAGCACCCAGCGGTGCTCGAGGATCTCGTGGAACATCTGCGCCGGGGTGAGCTTGGCGGTGGCGCCGGACGGACGCATCGCGACGATGGGCTCGTAGACCTCGCGCAGCCAGCGGCCGGCGGCGACCTCGATCGGCAGGTCGCCGATCTCGCGGGTGGCGCGGAAGGCGGAGATGTCGTTGAGGATCCGCCTCGCCTGGGCGTCCTGGACGTCCAGCCCGGTCAGCGTACGCAGCTCGCGACGGTGGTGGCCGAGCTCGACCACCCGCGGGCGGAGGGCCACGGTGTCGCCGTCCTCGCTGGCGGTGATGTCGAGCTCCTCGACGTCGAAGCCGAGGTCGTGGAGGCGCTCGATGCGCTGCTCGATGTGCCACATCTCCTCGGCGGAGAAGACCTGCTCCTCGGTGAGCTCGCGCCAGAGCACGTCGTAGCGGCTCTGCAGCCGCTCGACGATCGCGTCGATCGGGAAGGCCTCCGGCAGCGCTTCGCTCGCCTGCAGGTCGAGCAGCTCGCCGAAGATGTTCTGGCAGGCGACCTCGATGTCGTACTCGCGCAGCCGGTCAGAGAGCTCGGCCTTCAGCTCCCCGGTCTCGGCGTCGACCAGGTAGGCGGCGAACCCGGCCGCGTCGCGGACGAAGAGGACGTTCGACAGGGACACGTCGCCCCAGTAGAAGCCGGCCAGGTGGAGGCGGACGAGCAGGACCACGAGGGCATCGATCAGGCTGGGGAGCCGGTCGGCGGCCATGCCCCGCTCGAACAGCGCGCGGTAGGGGAGCGAGTAGGTGAGGTGCTCGGTCATCAGCGCGGCGCGGAGCTCGTTGCCGTCGTGGTCCGTGCGACCGGTGACGACGCTCTTGGCGACCACCGTCGGTAGACCGAGGCGCTGCAGCTCGCGCAGCATGTCGTACTCGCGTCGCGCGATGTCGGCCTGGGTCTCCTTGACGGCGTAGAGGTGGTTGCGCACGCGCACGATGCGTACGACATGGCGGCTCAGGCCACGCGTCAGCGGCACCACGACATCGTCTGGCCAGTCCTCCAGGGCCTGAGACCAGGGGAGGGTGTAGATCGCCGGGTCGGGCCGCCTGGCGAGGATCTGCAGAGCCATACCGCCACGTTAGTGGGGTGGGCATCGAACATGGGAGAATGTTCGCCGTGACTGTCGTGCCCAACGTTCTCGCCAACCGCTATGCGGCCGCCGACCTCGCCGGGATCTGGAGCCCTGAGCACAAGATCGTGCTCGAGCGACAGCTCTGGATCGCGGTGCTCAAGGCCCAGAAGGATCTCGGCATCGAGGTCCCCGACGGGGTCGTGGAGGCGTACGAGAAGGTCGTCGCCCAGGGCGAGGCCGGTGTCGACCTCGACTCGATCGCGGCCCGTGAGCGGGTGACGCGTCACGACGTGAAGGCGCGGATCGAAGAGTTCGCCGCGCTGGCCGGTCACGAGCACATCCACAAGGGCATGACGTCGCGGGACCTGACCGAGAACGTCGAGCAGCTCCAGGTGCTCTCCTCGCTGAAGCTGATCCGCGACCGTGCCGTCGCGACGCTGGCGCGCCTTGGCCGGCTGGCCAGCGAGCACGAGACCACCGTCATGGCCGGCCGGTCGCACAATGTCGCTGCCCAGGCGACGACGCTCGGCAAGCGGTTCGCGACCGTCGCCGACGAGATGCTCGTCGGCCTCCAGCGGGTCGAGGAGCTCATCGCCCGCTACCCGCTGCGCGGGATCAAGGGCCCGATGGGCACGGCTCAGGACATGCTCGACCTGCTCGACGGCGATGCCTCGAAGCTCGCCGTCCTGGAGGAGCGGGTCGCGGCCCACCTCGGCTTCGACAACGTCTTCACCTCGGTCGGCCAGGTCTACCCGCGCTCCCTCGACTTCGATGCGGTCTCGGCGCTGGTCCAGCTGGTCTCCGGCCCCTCCAACCTGTCGACCACGATCCGGCTGATGGCCGGCAACGAGCTGGTCACCGAGGGCTTCAAGGAGGGCCAGGTCGGCTCGTCGGCGATGCCCCACAAGATGAACTCGCGCTCCACCGAGCGGGTCAACGGCCTCTCGGTCGTGCTGCGCGGCTACCTCTCGATGATCTCCGAGCTGGCCGGCGACCAGTGGAACGAGGGCGACGTCTCCGACTCGGTCGTGCGCCGCGTCGCGCTCCCGGACGCGTTCTTCGCCGCCGACGGTCTCTTCCAGACCTTCCTGACGGTGCTCGACGAGTTCGGTGCCT
Source organism: Nocardioides sp. (assembly GCF_014360585.1). Classification (GTDB taxonomy): domain Bacteria; phylum Actinomycetota; class Actinomycetes; order Propionibacteriales; family Nocardioidaceae; genus Nocardioides. The sequence continues at coordinate 115,494 of NZ_JACIXG010000006.1, read as the reverse complement.
TCCCTGCCGTGATCCAGCGCGAGCTCGACCGCTACCTGCCGTTCCTGGCGACCACCAAGGTGCTGATGGCCGCCGTCCGCAACGGCGTCGGGCGCGAGGAGGCGCACGAGGCGATCAAGGAGGCCGCCGTCGGCACCGCGCTGTCGATGCGCAAGGGGCAGGTCGAGAACGACGTCTTCGCCAAGCTCGGCGCCGACGCTCGCCTCGGGCTGACCCAGGAGCAGATCACCTCGCTGGTCGCGGCGCCGATCGAGTTCACCGGTGCCGCCGTCGCGCAGGTGCAGGAGGTCGTACGCCGCGTGGAGGCCGTCACGGCCCGCTACCCCGAGGCCGCCGCCTACGCTCCTGGCGAGATCCTCTGAACCCCGTCATCACCGTCGCGGCGGTCGTCTTCCGTGACCGTGACGGGCGGATGCTGACCGTCCGCAAGAGCGGCACCACGAAGTTCATGCTCCCCGGCGGGAAGCTGGAGCCGGGGGAGTCGGCCGCGGAGGCGGCCGTCCGCGAGGTGGCGGAGGAGCTCGGCGTACGGCTCGGGGTCCAGGACCTCACGCTGCTCGGTGAGTTCGAGGCGGACGCCGCCAACGAGCCGGGCCATCTGGTGCGCTCGACCGTCTTCACCTGGGCCGGCGAGGTGACGCCGGACGCCGCCTCCGAGATCGCGGAGCTGCGATGGGCGAGCCTGGCCGAGATCACCGAGGGTGCGGAGTTCGCGCCGTTGACCAGGGAGTACGTCGTTCCGGCGCTCGAGCCCGCCTGAACCACCGGTCGTCGGACCCGGACGGTGGCAGACTGTCGGTATGCCTGGGTACTTCGCCGCAGACTCGATGGTGGTCCGTGCGATGCGCCAGCGGGCCGTCGGACTGACCTGGGGTCAGCGGGCGCTGATGCTCGGTGGGCTGCACCCGCGACTCTTCGTCGGCACCGCCCAGCACACGGCCCACCGGACGACGCCCTACACCCGGCTCGCGCTGACCGCTCGGCTGATGGAGACGGTCTTCCTCGGCAGCAAGGAGGAGGCCGACCGGGCGCTCGCGTTCACGGCGAAGCGGCACATACCCGTCGAAGGAGCGATGGCGGTCGACGGCGGCCCCACCCATCCCGCGGGTTCGCCCTACTCCGCAGCAGACCCCGGGCTGATGTGGTGGACGGCGGCGTTCGCGCTGGACTCGACAGAGTTCATGTACGACGCCCTGGTCCGCCCGCTCCGTCCGGCCGAGCGTGAGGAGCTCTTCGACGACTTCGTGACCTGGGCCGGCCTCTTCGGCATGCCCGCCTCGGCCGCGCCGGCGTCCTATCCCGACTTCCGCCGTCGTTTCGACTCCTGGCTCGCGTCGGACGAGCCGCACCTGGTCGAGGAGGCCCGCCTGGTCGGGCGCCACATCGCCGGCACCGCCGGCTACCACCTCCCGGGTGGGTCGCTGACCTCCGAGACGCTCCGGACCGTCGTCCAGGGGAGCCTCCCGCCGCTCGTCCGGGAGCGCTACGGCATCCCGTGGTCGCCCGCCCAGGAGACTAGATGGCGTGCCGTACGCACCGCCAGCCGCCTGGCTCACGGCCGGCTCTCGCTCCTCGGGCCGACACCGCTGCTGCGGGGGCGGAGCGAGCGCTTCTACAAGGTCGTCCAGCGGGGCGAGCAGGCCCTGGTACGCCGCGGCGGCGTCAGCATCCCCGGGGTCTCCGACGTCGCCGTCTGACCCCTCAGCCGCCGGATCGGTTTGATCTTCGCCACAGAAGGGCCGCAAACCCACGCGACGGATCGGAAAGTGGCGGATCTGCCTGCGACGATGACGGCATGTCCGATCCGGTAACCGTGACCATCGCCCGACGAGTCGCTGTGGAGCGTCGCGACGAGATGGTCGCCTGGATGCAGGCCGGCATCCGGCTGGCCAGCGAGTTCCCCGGCTTCCTCGGCGCGGGCTGGGTGCGGCCGTCGCCGGCGTCCGACCAGTGGCACCTGCTCTACCGCTTCGACTCCCACGAGACCCTGGGCAGCTGGGACACCAGCCGTCAGCGCGCCTGGTGGCTGGGTGCGGGCGAGCCGTTCGTCGAGGAGACCACGATCGAGCGGCGTACCGGCATCGAGGGGTGGTTCGACCCGCCGAGCACCTACGACGTCGAGCAGGTCTCCGGGGTCGCGACCGCGCCGGCGCGGTGGAAGCAGACGATCACGATCTTCCTGATGTTCTATCCGGTCAGCCTGCTCGCCAACTGGCTGATCGGGCCGCTCACCACCGACTGGTCGCTGCCGCTGAAGGTGCTCTCCGTGATGGTCGTGACGGTGCCGTTCATGACCTACTTCGGGCTGCCGTGGATCACCCGCAACATGGAGTGGTTCCTGCACGGCCGCCCGGCGCCCTGGCGGCGCGGCTGACGCTCAGGCCAGCGCCTCGCCGCCGTGGGTGGCGAGCTTGCGGGCGACCTCGGCGAGGTCGGCGCGCCAGAGCTCCTCGGGGCCGGGCGGCAGGATGTCGTCCCAGTCGGGGGAGAAGCTGCCGCGTACGGAGGGCAGGTCCTTCGGGCGGGCCAGGAACCACATGTGCAGGTGCTCGGCGCCGTCGCCGATGCGCATCGCGTGACAGCGGGCGATGTTCGGCAGGCTCTCCACGATCCGGGCGATCCGCACGGTGAGGACCCCGAACTCGGCCGCCTGGTGCTCGTCGAGATCGGGCAGGTCGTAGTGCTCGAGCGGCTCGAGGATCAGCACCAGCGGCAGCCCGGACTGCTCCAGGTGCTTGACCCGCCAGCTCTCGTCCTGCCAGATCACGCCCGGCAGCTCGGTGCCGCACAGGTTGCAGTCCACCCCGCCCTCACCGCGGCGCGGCTCCTCGGGGGCCGGGGGAGCGAGCGGCTTGGGCGAGATCTCCCCGTCGCGTACGACCCACGGGAAGACGTCCCATTCGGTCACGCTCGGTGCGGGCAGCTCCCCAGCGGCCTGGACCCGGGCGTAGATCTGTTCAGCTGTCTCGGCCATGGCTCGAACGATGCCACAGTGGGCGAAGCCCGCCCATCTCTTAGGCTGATCCCGTGGCTGAACTCAACATCCCGCCGGCGCCGGCGATCCCGGGCGCGAAGCACCTTCACTCCGGCAAGGTGCGCGACCTCTACGAGCTCGAGGAGGGTCCGTACGCGGGCCAGCTCCTGATGGTCGCCAGCGACCGCATCTCGGCCTTCGATCACGTCTTCGACACGGTCATCCCGGACAAGGGCGAGATCCTCACCAAGCTCTCGCTGTGGTGGTTCGAGCAGTTCGAGGACCTGGTGCCGACCCATGTCCTCTCCACCGACGTGCCGGAGTCGGTGGCCGGCCGCGCCGTGGTCGCCCAGAAGCTCCACATGCTGCCCGTCGAGTGCGTCGCGCGTGGCTACCTGACCGGTTCGGGCCTGCGCGAGTACGAGACCACCGGCGAGGTCTGCGGCATCCGCCTGCCGGACGGCCTGGTCGACGGCTCCCGGCTGACCCCGCCGATCTTCACCCCGGCGACCAAGGCCGAGCTCGGCGACCACGACGAGAACGTCACCTACGAGTACGTCTCGAAGCTGATCGGCGAGGACGACGCCGCCGCGGTGCGCCGACTGACCCTGGCGGTCTATCAGCGCGCCGACGAGATCGCCCGCGGCTGCGGCCTCATCCTGGCCGACACGAAGTTCGAGTTCGGCGTACGCCAGGACGACCTCGGCATCCGCACCATCGTGCTCGCCGACGAGGTGCTCACGCCGGACTCGTCCCGCTACTGGGACGCGAGCCAGTGGCACCCCGGCTCCGCGATCCCGAGCTTCGACAAGGACGTCATCCGTCGCTGGCTGCTCTCGCCCGAGGCCGGCTGGGACCGCGCCGCCGGCGGTCCGCCGCCGGAGCTGCCCGAGGAGATCGTCGCCCGCACGCGGGCGAAGTACGTGGAGGCGTACGAGAAGCTCACCGGCCACCGCTTCTGAGGCGCCCGGGTTCTGAGGCGCCCAGGCAAAGTTTCAGGGACGCGTGTCGCACTAAAACCGAGACGTTGTTCCCTGAGGGGCTACGCGCGGGTAGGTTGTGACGCGTAGCACGCACACCACTGGAGGCCAAGTGTCCACGTACAACCTTGCTTCGCTGCTGGAAGACTCCGCGGCGAACCACCCCGAGCGCACCGCGATCGTCCTGGGCGACACCCGCCTGAGCTATGCCCAGATCAACGGCGCCGCGAACCAGGTCGCGAACCTGCTGGCGAGCAAGGGCATCGGCGCAGGCGACCGGGTTGCCCTGATGAGCCCGAACCTGCCCTACTTCCCGATGATCTACTTCGGTATCCTCAAGGCCGGCGCCACCGTCGTACCGCTCAACGTGCTCCTCAAGGGCCGCGAGGTGGCCTACCACCTCAAGGACTCCGACGCGAAGGCTCTCTTCGCGTTCCAGGGCACTCCTGAGCTGGCCATCGGCGCCGAGGCGCACGCCGGTGCGCAGGAGGCCGGGGTCGAGGACTTCTTCCTGATCACCGCCGACCCGACCGCCCCGTCGCCGATCGAGGGCGTCACGACGCTCGGCCAGGGGATCGCGGCCCAGCAGCCGACCTTCGACACGGCGGCCACCGACGAGGACGACACCGCGGTCATCCTCTACACCTCGGGCACCACCGGGCAGCCCAAGGGCGCCGAGCTGCGCCACCGCAACATGCGCGACAACGCGATGTCGGGGGCCGACCTCTTCGGCGCCGACGCCGAGCGCCCGGACACCTACCTCGCCGTGCTGCCGCTCTTCCACGCGTTCGGCCAGTCCGTCGTGCAGAACGGCGCCTTCGCCTTCGGTGGCACCGTCGTGCTGCTGCCGCGCTTCGACGCCGCGGCCGCGCTGGCGACGATGCTCAAGGAGAGCGTGACCTTCTTCGCCGGCGTCCCGACGATGTACTGGGGCCTCCTCGGCGCTCTCTCCGAGGACACCGACGTCGCCACGCTCGCCAAGAACCTCCGCCTCGCCGTCGCCGGTGGCTCCGCTCTCCCGGTCGAGATCCACAAGGAGTTCGAGAAGCGCTTCGGAGTCTCCATCCTCGAGGGCTACGGCCTCTCCGAGACCTCGCCGGTGGCGTCGTTCTCGGTCTTCGGCCAGCCGGTGCGTCCGGGCTCGATCGGTGTCCCGATCCCCGGCGTCGAGATGAAGCTCATCGACCCCGCGTCCTGGGACGAGGTCGAGTGGACCCCCGACACCATCGGTGAGATCGCGATCAAGGGCCACGCCATCTTCAAGGGCTATTACAACCGCCCCGAGGCCACCGCCGAGGTGCTCACCGAGGACGGCTGGTTCCGCTCCGGCGACCTCGCCAAGCGTGACGAGGACGGGTGGTACTACATCGTCGACCGCGCCAAGGAGCTCATCATCCGCGGCGGCTTCAACGTCTACCCGCGCGAGATCGAAGAGGTCCTGCTGACCCACCCGGCGATCTCGCTCGCGGCCGTGATCGGCGTCCCGCACGACTCCCACGGCGAGGAGATCAAGGCCGTCCTCGTGCTCAAGCCTGGCGCCTCCGCGACCCCCGAGGAGATCATCGCCTGGGCCAAGGAGCAGATGGCGAGCTACAAGTACCCGCGCATCGTCGAGATCGTCGACGCCCTGCCGATGACCGCCACCGGCAAGATCCTCAAGCGCGAGCTCAAGTAGGACATCTCGTACGCCGGCAGCAGCCGTAGCTCGAAGATCGCAGTCACCTGGTGGCTGCGATCTTCGAGTTTGTGCGTGGGGAGCTGTTCCTCGGGATATGAATGCCATATGAGGGACTCCGGGGACTCTAAGCAGCCGTTCGACCATGACGGGATGGAACGGTTGCGCGACGAGATCCAGGGCGGAGTCATCTCCAGGAGACAGCTGCGCGAGCTGCACGCCGAGGACCACGACATCCGTCGCCTCGTACGAAACCGTGAGCTCGCGGTGATCCACCCAGGGGTCTACGTCAATCACACCGGCAACCCGACCTGGGGTCAGCGCGCCTGGGCGGCGGTGCTGGCGTGCTGGCCCGCCGCGCTGACCGGGCGCTCTGCCCTGCCGAAGCCCCCGGAGCGGGGGCCGATCGAGGTGATGGTCCCGATGAGTCGCACCGTGCGCGCACCCGACGGCGTGATCGTCCGGCGACGCGCTCGTTTCGACGGGTACGTCGACTGGGCCGCCTTCCCGCCCAGGCAGCTCCTCGCGGAGGCGGCCATCGACACTGCTGTCGACGCCGGCGGTGTCCCGGAGGCGTTCGCCACGCTCGCCGATCTGGTCCAGAGGAAGGTGATCAGGCCCGCGTCGCTCATCGAAGCCCTGGGCCATCGCAGGCGGATGCCTGATCGGCAGCTGATGGTCGGGTTGCTCGAGGACCTGAAGGCAGGCGCGTGCTCTGTGCTCGAGCGTGAATATCTGAGACGTGTCGAGCGCGCCCATGGCCTGCCGCCGGGGGAGCGGCAGGCCGCCGACTCGATCGCGGGAGTCTCGGTCGAGCGTGATGTCATCTATGCGGCGTACGGCTTGGTCGTCGAGCTCGACGGCCGCGCCTTTCACCGCAGCGCGGCCGCCTGGGACGCCGACCACGCACGTGACCTCGACGCTGCGGTCGCTCGCAACCTGCGCACGGTCCGGCTCACCTACGGGCAGGTTCTCGGCGCCCCGTGCCGGACTGCCACCCGCATCGGTGAGCTGCTCGGTCGCGGCGGTTGGCCGGGCGAGGTGACGCCGTGCTCGGACTGCTCACCGGACCCTGACTAACTCGAAGATCGCAGTCATCTGGTGGCTGCGATCTTCGAGCTTGTGGCCACGTAGTGCCACAGGTCTGGCGCCGCGCGGAGCACTGCGATGACTGCCACGATCGTGAGGCCGCCGCCCTGGGGCAAGGTCGAGCTAAACGGCGTCCCGATCCGTACGAAACGTGAGCATCTGGCGCGAGGTGGCGCCTACGGCGGCCAGTGCGAGGAGGCAGGCGATGCCACCGCTGACCAGGGCGAACGAGCCCGAGGTCAGCTCGGCGACACCGCCGCCGCGAAGGTTGCCGACCTCCGGGCCGCCGGCACCGACGATCATCTCGACCGCGGCGGTGCGGCCGCGCAGGTCGTCGGGCACGGCGATCTGGATCAGGGTCCCGCGGGTGACCACGCTGACCGAGTCCGCGGCACCGGCGATCGCGAGCAGGACCAGACACAGCCAGGCCGAGGTGGCCAGTCCGACGGCGCCGAGACTGGCGCCCCACACGGCCGCGGCGCCGATCGTGATCAGGCCGGGCCGGCTGCGCCTCGTGAAGGAGCCGGACATGAGCGAGGCCGCGACACCGCCGACCGCGATCGCGGTCAGGAACAGCCCGAGCGTACGTGGGTCGCCGCCGAACCGCTCCTCGTTGATCAGCGGGAACAGGCTCACCGGCATCGCCAGGACAGTGGCTGCCAGATCGACGAGGAGCACGCCGCGGACGACCGGCTGGGTGGCTGCGAAGCGCAGTCCCTCGAGGACTCCGCCGCCGTTCGTCCTGGTCACGGGGGCGAGGCGGGGGAGTCCGACGACGCCGAGGAGACCGGCGACGAAGGAGAGCGAGTCGACGGCGTACGCGACCTCCAGGCCCGCATAGCCGATGATCAGCCCACCCAGCGCTGGGCCCACGAGCATCGACCCCTGGAAGCTCAGCCGGTTGAGGGCGAGCCCGGCGGCCACCTGGTCGGTGGGGAGCAGTCGCGGGATCACGCCCATGCCTGCGGGGGCGGCGACCGAGCGGGCGGCGGCCATGAGCGCGACCAGCACGAGGACAGGGGCGAGCGAGGACGATGAGGTGCCCAGCCACAGCGCCTGGGCCGTCAGCAGCAGCGCCAGCACGATCTGGACGATGGTGGTGACGATCAGGATCGAGCGCCGGTCCGCCCGGTCCGCCACCGCACCGCCCCAGAGGCCGACGACCAGCATCGGCACGAGCTGGGCGAGCGCGACGCTGCCGGACCAGAAGGGGCTGTGGGTCGTCTCCCAGACCTGATACATCACCGCGACGATCGCGATCTGCCCGCCGAGGCCGGACACCGCCCGCCCGATGAAGAACCGGCGGAAAGTCCGAGACGTACGCAGCGGTGCGATGTCGATCAGGAGATGGCGCACGAGGACCGACAGTAGATCCCGGAGCTGCCGATAGCGATCGGTTTAGGTGAGCGGCATGCTGCCACATACACTGCAGCCATGCCTCGCGTTGTCGTCGACGTCATGCCCAAGCCCGAGATTCTCGACCCGCAGGGGAAGGCCGTTCTCGGCGCCCTGCCGCGGCTCGGGTTCACCGGGGTCACCGAGGTCCGTCAGGGCAAGCGGTTCGAGCTGGAGATCCCTGAGATCACCGACGACGCGCTCGCCCAGATCGAGAAGCTCGCCGAGACCTTCCTCGCCAACACGGTGATCGAGAACTTCGTCGTCCGCGTGGAAGAGCCGGCCAAGTGAAGATCGGCGTCATCACCTTCCCGGGCACGCTCGACGACGTCGACGCGCAGCGCGCGGTCCGTGTCGGCGGCAACGAGGCCGTCGCGCTCTGGCACGGCGACCACGACCTGCAGGGCGTCGACGCGGTGATCCTGCCGGGCGGCTTCTCCTACGGTGACTACCTGCGCTGCGGCGCCATCTCCCGCTTCGCGCCGATCATGACCGAGGTCATCGAGGGTGCGCAGAAGGGTCTGCCGGTGCTCGGCATCTGCAACGGCTTCCAGATGCTCGTCGAGTCCCACCTGCTCCCCGGCGGCCTGCTGCGCAACGACCACCTCAAGTTCATCTGCCGTGACCAGAAGCTGCGCATCGAGAACACCTCGACCGCCTGGACCTCTGCGTTCACGCAGAACCAGGAGATCGTGGTGCCGCTGAAGAACGGCGAGGGTCAGTACGTCGCCGACGCCGATACCATCAAGCGGCTCGAGGACGAGGGCCGCGTCGTCGCGCGCTACCTCGACGTCAACCCCAACGGCTCGGTCAACGACATCGCCGGCATCACCAACGAGGCCGGCAACGTAGTCGGCCTGATGCCCCACCCCGAGCACGCCGTGGAGACCCTCACCGGCTCCGGCACCGACGGCCTCGGCTTCTTCACCTCGCTGGCCGAGAAGGCCTTCGCCTGAGGCAGTTCCTCCGTCAAGGTATGCAGGTCAAGGCACACATCCCGTGCGGAGTTCCGCTAGGGGCGTGAGCCTTCGGCTGCATACCTTGACGGGGGCCAGCTCAGCGGCCCCGCGACAGGTCGTACCAGGTGACGGCCGTTGCCATGCCGTTGGTCGTGCGCCCGAGGCGCCGCTGGTAGGCGACCAGGCCGACGTGGGTGTTCCAGTCGAGCACCCCGGTGACCTTGACCCTTTCTCCAGTGCGGGTGGTGGAGTTGAGGGCACGCTGGAGGTCGCGGACCTGGTCGCCGGCGGAGCCGCGCTTCAGGATCGGGTGCCGGTTGGCGGCCCACAGCGTCTTCCAGGCGCCGCGGGTCCACAGGTCGCGGACTGCCAGGCCGTGACTGCGCTGCCAGTTGTGGACCGCGGAGCGCAGTGCGGAGCCGTAGTAGCCGCTCATCACTCCGTTGAAGGTGCCGCGGGTCTTGAGTATGCACTTGAGCGCCTTCACGTACGACGCCGGCGGTGTGTAGGTCGACGTAGCCGGCTTGAGGTCGGGGTAGTAGGCGAAGTCGACGCGTACGCCACCGCACCGGACCACCGCCGGCGCGTAGGAGCCGCGACCGACGTCGAGATAGTCGGAGTCGATGTTGATCGTGACGCCACCGTGGGTCTCGTCGTGGCCACCTCGATACTGTTTGACCCGGTCGTGGTCGCTCCACACCGAGTCCGGGATGTACGTCGTCGAGGTGTTGGCGCGGCCGTCCCAGTCGGCGATCCAAAGGTCGGCGGGATAGGTGAACCCGCTCGGCTGGGCTCGCCAGACGTCGTAGATCGCCTTGATCCCAGACGCCGCGCTGGAGTACATCGCCGAGCGGTAGCCGAGCACCTTGATCCGGTAGCTCCACGCCGAGATGAACCACATCGCCGACTCGCGGCAGACCCGGTCGGTGATGTCGAAGGCCTCGAGGTCGTAGAACATCGTGCTGCCGGCTGCGATCCCGTAGCCCTTGGCCGCGGTGACCGCCGCGTTGGCCTCGTTGATCGCCTGGCGTCTGGCCGCGGCGTACTGGCCGGCCGGATCAGGGTTGATCTTCGGATCGTCGCCGTAGCGCGGATAGCGAGGGTTGCACGAGGCCTGCGGGCCGAGCGTGATCGACAGCAGCCGCCACCCGCGCGCCTGCTGGTTGCGCACCCAGGTGGCCGAGAGATGCGTCTGGGTGCGGCAGGCGCGCGACCTGCCGGAGATGTAGATGCCCACGCCGGTGAAGTTCGAGTCCTTCCACCATCGGTCCATCGCGGTCTGCGACGGAGCCTGGCACTGGTCGAATCCGAAGCCGGTGAAGTTGCCCGGAGTGACCGGGTTGGCGGCCGTCGCGGGGCCGGCCGAAGCCAGCCCCGCGACGGCCATGATGCCTGACATGACACCGGCGGCGAGGATGCGCCGGGTGCCCCTGAATCGAGTGAAAACCCCCATGCTTTGTCAATAGCAGGCCCGCTGCCTCGGGCGTCAGGGGCCGAACGACTCGTGCCCTGGGTCCTATGTCCCCGATGTCGTGCGCGGTGATCTCAGTCGGTCTCGACGGCCGCTCGCCCGGCGACGTACGAACGTCTCCCGGAGGGTCGGCGGAGCACCACGCTCAGCGAGGCGATGACGCCAAGTGCACCCAGAGCGGCAGCTGCGTAGAAGGCCTCGCGCATACCCGGGACGACCTCGCCGGGGGTGCCGTTGGCGACGTAGACCGAGGCGATCACGGCCAGACCGATGGCGCCACCGAGCTGCTGCATCGTCTGCACCAGGCCCGATGCCGCGCCGGCGTGGGCGGCGTCGACTCCCTCCAGGCCGAGGGCCGTGGTGGAGGTGAAGACGAGGGAGGCGAAGGCGCCGTTGAGGAGGAACGGAGCCAGGACGGCGCCGGCGTACGTGCTGGTCTCGGTGAGCGTGCTCAGCCACACGAACGAGCCGGTCAGGCCCGTGGCACCGAGGACGAGCACGCCGGGCATGCCGATCCGGGCCGCGATCCGAGGCGCCACCCGGGACATCGCGAAGATCATCAGGGTGAGCGGCAGGAACGCCAGACCGGAGGCGAGCGGCCCCAGACCCAGCGCGCCCTGCAGGTAGATCACGGTGAGGTAGAACGTCGCGAACTGGGCACCGACCAGCCCGACCGCGGCGATGAAGGCGGCGACGCGGCGATGGCTGTCGAAGAGCTGGAGCTGCAGCAGCGGGTGAGCGACGCGACGCTCGGTCACCACGAGGGCGACCAGCAGGAGCAGGCCGACGACGATGCCGCCGATCGTGCGCGCGGAGGTCCAGCCGTGCTCGGGGGCGCCGATCAGCGACCACACGATCGCGGCCGCACCGCCGGTGGCGGTCACCGCGCCTACGATGTCGAAGCGTCCAGGTCGCGGTGCGGTCTCGGAGACGAGACGGCCGACGAGGGCGAGCACGACGAGGCCGATCGGTACGTTGATGAACAGCGTCCAGCGCCACGACGCGATGTCGGTGAGGATGCCGCCGAGGATCAGCCCGATCGAGGCACCGCTGGAGGAGACCGCCGCGAAGAGCGCGATCGCCTTGGCGCGACCGGCCTCGTCCTTCGCGGAGGTGGTCAGCAGGGCGAGCACCTGAGGCGCGGCGATCGCGGCCCCGAAGCCCTGCAGCGCGCGGGCGATGACCAGCAGGTCGTCGGTCGGTGCGAGCCCGCCGGCCAGGGAGAAGATGGTGAAGACGGCGAGGCCGGCCACGAACGTACGCCGCCTGCCGAAGACGTCGCCGAGGCGACCGCCGAGCAGCAGCAGGCCGCCGAAGGCGAGGGAGTAGCCGTTGAGCACCCAGGTGAGGGCCGCCGGGGTGAACTCGAGATCGCCGGCGATCCGGGGGAGTGCGACGTTCACGACGGCCGAGTCGAGCACGATCATCAGCTGGGCGACCAGGACCAGGGCGATCCCGGCGCCGGCGGCCTTGGTGGCCGCGGGTGGCTTGGGTGGTGCCACGGTGGATGTCATTCAAGAGCTCCTGTTGGAGACGGAGGAGGAGTACAGTGAAACGGAGACATGCTCCGCTTAATTGAGATTAGCGGAGAGAGTCTCCGATTAGCAACGGATTTGAATGCTGCGGCGAAGACTGCTGTTAACTTGAGGGCCCGCATCCCTGCGGGAGCCACTGAGGAGGTCCGGATGAGAGCCGACGCGCAGCGCAACCGCGAGCGGCTGATCGAGGTCGCTCACGAGGTCTTCAAGGAGCGCGGTCTGGACGCGCCCCTGGACGAGGTCGCTCGGCGTGCCGGCGTCGGTCCAGGCACCCTCTACCGTCACTTCCCCACTCGCGAGGCGCTCCACGAGGCGATCATGGCGACGTGGATCGAGGAGGTCGCCGGACAGGTCGAGAAGGCGATGGCGACCGAGGGCGGGTGCCGGGAGAAGCTGCTCGCCTGGTTCGAGGAGTACGTCGCTCTGCTGACCCGCCACCAGGGCGCCGCCGCCAAGATCACGGCCTCGCTGGGCTGTCAGGACTCGCCGCTGCGCACCAAGTGCCAGACCTACGCCGACGCCAACGAGAGTGTTCTCGCAGAGATGGCCGACCACGGCGTGCTGCGTGAGGGTGTCGACAACCTCGACGTGTGCCGCCTCCTCGGCGGCGTCGCGACCATGGCCGACCACTCCTCGCTCGCCCCCGAGGACGTACGTCCCATGCTCGACGTCATCGCCAACGGCGTGCTCAAGGCCTGACTCGCCGGCCGTGGGGCACACTGGGGGCATGTCCTTCAACTCGCCGGTCCGCAACCCGCAGAGCCCGCTGAAGCTGGAGTTTCCCCAGTCGCTCGCGACCTACGACGACTACGCCGCCGCGCAGAAGACGGTCGACTTCCTCGCCGACCACGAGTTCCCGGTCGAGAACTGCATGATCGTCGGCACCGAGCTGAAGCAGATCGAGCGGATCACCGGCCGCCTCACCTGGAGCAAGGTCGCCCTCGCCGGCGTTCTCTCCGGAGCCTGGCTCGGTGTCTTCGTCGGCCTGATCATGTCGCTCTTCGGTGACGACAACTTCCTGTTCATCCTGCTGTCGACGATGCTCCTCGGCGTCGTCTTCGGCCTCATCTGGTCGCTGATCGGCTACGCCGCCACCCGCGGCACCCGCGACTTCTCGAGCGTCAAGGTCATCGTGCCGACGAAGTATGAGGTCCTGGTCGAGCACAAGGTCGCGGCCCGGGCTCGCGAGCTCCTCGCCGGTCTCCCCGGCGCTCTCCCCAACCCGTTCGCCTGAGCGCACGCCTGTGGGGTTGTGAAGCTGAGAGTGGTCTATAGGTCACTCTCGGCTTCACAACCCCGAGCGCGGGTCAGCGGCCGTGGGCGAGGTCGTACCAGGTGACCTCGGTGGCCGTGCCGGTCGGAGTCCGTCCGAGGCGCTTCTGATAGGCGACGAGGGCGACGTGGGTGTTCTCGTCGAGGACGCCGGTGATCTTCGCGCGCTCGGGTGCGGTGGTGGCGTTGAGGGCACGCTGGAGGTCGCGGACCGGTTCGCCGGTGGATCCGCGCTTGAGCAGCGGTCGGCTGTTGGCCGCCCACAGCGTCTTCCAGGCGGCCCTGGTCCAGGTCTTGCTCACCGCCAGGCCGTGCGAGCGCTGCCAGGCGTTGACCGACCTGACCAGCCCCGCGTCGTACGTCCCGTCGATGGCGCCGTTGAAGCCCCCGCGCTCGCGGAGCATGCACTCGAGCGCCTTCGTGTAGATCGGTGAGGGCGTGTACGAGCTGGTCCGCGGCTTCAGGTCGGGGTAGCTGGTGAAGCTGACCGGCACGCCGCCGCAGTGGGTGACCGGACGGGCGGATGAGCCGCGGCCGAGGTCGACGTAGTTCGAGTCGATCTCGATGGTCACACCGCCGTGGGTCTCCTTGTGCGGGCCGCGGTACTGCTTGACGCGGCGGTGCGGGTTCCAGGGGGTGTCAGGGAGGTACTTGGTCGAGGTGTCGGCGCGGCCGTCCCAGTCGGCGATCCACAGGTCCGCGGGGTAGACGAAGCCGCGGGGCTGAGCCTTCCAGACGGCGTACATCGCCTTGACCCCGGACGCCGCGCTCGAGTACATCGCGGGGCGGTAGCCGAGCTTCTTGACCCGGTGGCTCCACGCCGAGACGAACCACATCGCCGACTCACGGCAGCGCTTGTTGCCGGTGTTGAAGCCCTCGAGGTCGTAGAACATCGTGCTTCCGGCGGCGATGCCGTAGCGCTTGGCGGCGTCCACGGTCGCGTTGGCCTGGCTGAGGCCCTGGCGCTTGGCCGCGGCGTACTGGTTGGTCGGGTTGGCGCTGATCCGCGGGTCGTCGCGATAGCGCGGGAAGTGCGGGTTGCAGGACGCCTGCGGCCCGAGCGTGACCGGCAGCAGCCGCCAGCCGCGGGCCTGCTGCTTGCGCACCCAGGTCGCGCTGAGGTTCGTCTGCTTGCGACAGCCGCGTGAGTTGCCGGCGATGTAGATGCCGACCGCGCCGAAGTTGGAGTGCTTCCACCAGCGGTCCATCGCCGTCTGCGACGGCGCCTCGCACTGGTCGAAGCCGAAACCGGTGAAGCTGCCCGGTGTGACCGGGTTGGCCGCGGCCGCCGGGCTGGGTGCGGCGAGCCCCGCGACCCCCACCACGCCGGCCATCAAACCGGCGCCGAGCGCCCGTCTGACGTACCTGATCCTGATGAAATCCCCCATAGTTTCGTCACGGTAGTCACAACAGTCACATGGACACCAGAGGACTCGCCTAGATGGCGAGGTTTGGTTGATCTGACATCAGGTTTGCCCGGCGGTGGTCGAAGCTCGGCAGCCGACACAAAAGGACCTTGGTCCCTGGTTCATTGGCCCTAACCAAAGCCGCGCTACGGCGTTACCTTGGTAAAGGACGAGCTGCTAGGGGGTGGGGCCTGTGCAGGAGCGACGTGACCGGGTGACGCCCGTCCTCTTCGCGATCACGGTCATGCTCGCGCTCACGGTCGCGGGGATCATCCATGTCGCCCACGGCGGCGAGGTGGTCGGTCCGTTCGCCGCCGCCGACCAGGTCAGCTCGACCACCGAGCGGACCAACACACCCTACGTCTGCTGGGACGGGAACGGGTCCGGCTCGCTGACCCGCTGTCCGGATCCGCGGGGTGAGGGCGGCTTGAGCTGGGTCTTCCCTGGCCACGAAGACGCTGCCCGAGGCGGTGAGTGCACCCGCCGCGAGGCCGGCGGGCGTGATCTCTTCGTCGAGTGCTCGATGTCCTGGCGCGGCGACCATGTCCACCTCCACTACGCCCACTGGGGCGAGTGGCAGGCCGGGCGGAAGAAGTACGCCGCCACCGGCTCGACCCCGAGGGTCGAGCAGCGCACCGACGGGGCGATGTCGCTCTCCTGGCGTCCGCGCCGGCTGCCGACCCCGCACGGCGAAGCCACCTGGATCACCGCCGAGATGGTCGAGGGCCACGGCTGGACCGTCTCGGCGTACGCCGGGGACGCCGAGGTCGCCCGGGCGGCCCTCGAGGAGTTCGGTGAGATCCGCGACCTGCGGGAGTGGCGCGGGCTACCCAGATGACCAGACCCGGGGTGACGACTCGGGGGATCAGGCACTTCTGACGTAGATTTCTGCCCGTGACCGAGACTTCGTCCGCTGCCGTTGCGTCCGATCTTCCGCTGCTGGACACCGTGCACCACGCTGCCGGTGACCCAGACCGAGAGCAGCCCTGGGCCGAGCTCGGTCTGAAGGAGGACGAGTACGCCGAGATCAAGCGCATCCTCGGCCGCCGGCCGACCGGTGCGGAGCTGGCGATGTACTCGGTGATGTGGTCCGAGCACTGCTCCTACAAGTCCTCCAAGGTCCACCTGAAGCAGTTCGGCGAGATCCCGCAGGAGACCCCGGCCGGCAAGTTGCTCGCCGGCATCGGCGAGAACGCGGGCGTGCTCGACGTCGGCCAGGGCTACGCGGTGACCTTCAAGGTCGAGTCGCACAACCACCCCTCCTACGTCGAGCCGCACCAGGGCGCCGCGACCGGCATCGGCGGGATCGTCCGCGACATCCTCGCGATGGGTGCTCGCCCGGTTGCCGTCATGGATCCGCTCCGGTTCGGCCCGCTGGCCGAGGAGGACACCCACCGTGTCCTGCCCGGGATCGTGTCCGGCATCGGCCACTACGGCAACTGCCTGGGCCTGCCCAACATCGGTGGTGAGGCCGTCTTCGACGCCTCCTACCTCGGCAACCCCCTGGTCAACGCCCTCTGTGTCGGCGTGCTGCGCCACGAGGACCTGCACCTCGCCAAGGCGAGCGGCGCCGGCAACCTGGTGATCATGTACGGCGCGCGCACCGGCGGCGACGGCATCGGCGGTGCCTCGATCCTCGCGAGCGTCGAGTTCGACGAGGACGGCCCCGCCAAGCGGCCGAGCGTGCAGGTCGGTGACCCGTTCATGGAGAAGCTGCTGATCGAGTGCACCCTCGAGCTCTTCTCCGCCGGCATCGTGCGCGGCATCCAGGACTTCGGCGCGGCCGGCATCTCGTGCGCCACCTCCGAGCTCGCCGCTGCCGGTGACGGCGGCATGCACGTCCACCTCGAGCGGGTGCCGCTGCGCGACTCGACGCTCGCTCCGGAGGAGATCCTGATGAGCGAGTCCCAGGAGCGGATGATGGCGGTCATCGCGCCCGAGGACGAGGCGACCTTCATGGACATCTGCGCCAAGTGGGACGTCGAGGCGGCCGTGATCGGCACCGTGACCGGCGAGGGCCGGCTGCGCGTCGACTGGCACGGCGAGACCATCGTCGACGTCGACCCGACCACCGTGGCCCACGACGGCCCGGTCTACGAGCGTCCCTACGCCCGCCCGTCGTGGCAGGACGCGCTGCAGGCCGACGTCGCCGAGAAGCTCCCGCGCGCGGCCTCGGCCGACGAGCTCCGCGAGACGATCCTCCAGCTGGTCGCCTCGGAGAACCTGTGCGACAAGTCCTGGATCACCGAGCAGTACGACCGCTATGTCCGCGGCAACACGGTCCTCTCCCAGCCGGCCGACGGCGGGATGATCCGCGTCGACGAGTCGACCAACCTCGGTGTCGCGCTCGCGACCGACGCCAACGGGCGCTTCGCGAAGCTGGACCCGTACGCCGGCGCCCAGCTGGCGCTGTCCGAGTCCTACCGCAACGTGGCCTCCGTCGGCGCCAAGCCGCTGGCCATCTCCGACTGCCTCAACTTCGGGTCCCCGGAGGACCCCGACGTGATGTGGCAGTTCGCCGAGGCGACCCGCGGCCTGAAGGACGCCTGCCTCGAGCTCGGCATCCCGGTCACCGGCGGCAACGTCTCCCTCTACAACCAGACCGGCGAGACCGCCATCCACCCCACGCCGGTGGTCGCGACGCTCGGTGTGATCGAGGACGTCACCACGCGTACGCCTTCGGACTTCCAGGCGGCCGACGAGGTCGTCGTCCTGCTCGGTGAGACCCACGAGGAGCTCTCCGGCTCGGAGTGGGCCCACGTCGTGCACGGCCACCTCGGCGGCCTGCCGCCGAAGGTGAACCTGGCTGCCGAGAAGGCGCTCGCCGAGCTGCTGGGTGAGGCTCGCTTCATCACCTCCGCCCACGATCTCTCCGACGGTGGCCTGATGCAGGCGCTCGCCGAGCCGGCGATGTCCTCAGGGATCGGCGTCTCGGTCACGCTCGCCGGCGACCCGTTCGTCGCCCTCTTCTCGGAGTCGGTGGCCCGCGCGGTCGTCACCGTGAAGACCGCCGACGTCGAGCGGCTCACCTCGCTGGCCGAGCGCCACGGGGTCGCGGCGACGCAGCTCGGTGTGACGGGCGGTGCGGCGTACTCGATCTCCTATGACGGCGGCACCGTCGAGATCCCGCTCGAGGAGCTCACCGGCGTCTGGCGCGCGACCCTGCGGGACGCGCTCGCCTGATCGGCCTGATCGGCTCGCCGGCGCGGCTTGCGGTGGATGATCCACTCGGCGACAAGCAGGTTCACCACCCAGCTGACCCAGGCTGAGGCCGCGGCGGCGCTCGCGAGCGTGGGGTCCTCGGTGCCGATGTCGGCACCGGTCATGACCTCCGGCACGTAGATCATGATCAGCACGGCGCCCCAGAAGCGGTTGGCGACGATCGAGAACGCCAACGCGTAGCTGCGGTACATCCATTCGCGGTGGTCCTTGAAGCGCCGCTGCCGGACGGCGCGGAAGCCGAGCACGGTGCACAGCAGGAACAGCACGGCGAGGAACGTGTTGCCGACCTGCTGCGACGGTCCGGCGGCGGGGAACTGGCTGGTGACCAGCGCCGCCACACCCGTCGGGATCGCGGTGGCGACATAGATCCGCCCGGTCCACCGGTGCACCTTCGGATGGGTGTTGCGCAGCCATGGCCACAGCTGGAGTACGCCGCAGCAGAGCATCACCGAGCCGAAGAAGATGTGCGTCACCAGCGCGGGATAGAAAGCCGGCCCGCGGTCGGCGGGGGACAGCGACTGGGACGGGTCCAGGCCGACATACCGAGGCAGGGCCGTCACCAGGAAGATCACCGTCGCGGCCACGAGCGGGAAGACCCACCATTGGCGTGCCAGAGGTCTTTTCGATGTGCTCATGAACCATCCGATCTAATAGCGTATGTCGTTAACTGTTTATAGGTTACGCAAATTAGTCGGGCGGTCAACCGCTTTCGTGGAGGATCAGGGCATGATGGGCGTGATGAGCTCCGACCTGATTCCTCGCCTGTGGGGCAAGCCCCCGGCCGGCCGACGCGGCCCCAAGCCGGCGCTGAGCCTCGCCCAGATCGTCGAGGCCGCCTACGTCCTCGCAGACGAGCACGGCCTCTCCGCCGTCTCGATGGCGCGGGTCGCCGAGGAGGTGGGCTGCTCGCCGATGGCGCTCTACCGGCACGTGAAGAACAAGGACGAGCTGCTCATCCTGCTCTCCGACCGGCTCTGTGCGGAGCTGCCGGAGCCCTCGCGAGATCTGGGGTGGCGTGAAGGGCTGGCGGCGTGGATGCGTGCGCAGGTCGACCTGGCGCTGAGGAAGCCTTGGTTCCTCGACCTGCCGCTCGCTGTCACGCTCCCGGGACCGAACCGGCTCGCCTGGATCGACCTGGCCTTCTACTACCTGCGCGATGTGGCGCTGCCAGCCGAGGAGAAGCTGGCGATCGTCGGCATCCTATCCCAGTACACCCTGGGCGAGGCGAGGATCGAGGTCGAGGCTGCGCTGTCCGAGGAGGACAACCCGTTCGCCTCCTTCGAGCAGATGCTCGTGACGTACGCCGATCCGG
This sequence comes from Nocardioides sp., assembly GCF_014360585.1. Lineage (GTDB taxonomy): Bacteria > Actinomycetota > Actinomycetes > Propionibacteriales > Nocardioidaceae > Nocardioides. The sequence continues at coordinate 96,201 of NZ_JACIXG010000006.1, read as the reverse complement.
AGCGTTTCCCGAGCCTGATGGCGTCCCTGGCGACCTGGAGCCCGGCCGCGCCCGGAGAGCGCTCCGAGGCGGACAACCCCTCGGCCTTCGGCCAGGGGCTGCTGATCGCCGGGATCGAGGCCCACATCGAGCGCCATGCCGGGTGCAGCGGACCCGAGTAAAGGTCGATCCCCTGGCGGGGATGTTCCCCCACATGCATCGCCTCGTGTCCTGTCTCCTCGCCCTGCTGCTCGCGGCAGCTGCGCTGCTGCTCGGCGCCGGCCCGGCGTCCGCGGGGGAGGGTGGCACGATCAAGCGCCTGGCGAACGCCGCGCGTGCCGACGCCGGTCGCGGCCCGCTCGCGCGCGACGCCGACCTCGACGTGCTGGCGAGGAAGTGGGCCCACAAGATGGCCGCCGACGGGTCTCTCTCGCACAACCCCGACCTCTCCGAGCAGGTGCCGGAGGGGTGGCAGGGGGTCGGGGAGAACGTCGCCATGGGCTACCCGACCGGTGCCCAGATGCACCGGGGCTGGATGAACTCCGAGGGGCACCGGGCCAACATCCTGGGCGACTACACCCACATCGGGATCGCCTTCGTCGTGGTCGACGGCACCAGCTGGGGCGTCCAGGTCTTCGCCAAATACCCGCCGGGTGTGCGGCCGACCGCGAAGCCCAAGCCCTCCCCGCAGTCGCCGAACGCGCCGGCATCGACCAAGGCACCGGCCCAGGCGCCGACCAAGTCACCGACCAAGTCGCCGACTCCTCGTCAGACCCCGAGGTCCGAGCAGTCGGCGACTGAGTTGCCAGCCCCGTCGCGTACGCCTTCGGCTTCGGTGTCCGCGTCGCAGTCGTCGGCGTCGCCCTCCGGGTCGCCTTCGGCGTCGACCTCCGAGTCGGCCGACGCCTTGGTGTTGGGCGACTCCGAGACGGCGGGCCCGGTGACGTTCACCGACGTCTCGAAGGGCCCGGGGCCGGGTGCGAGCGGGCTGTTCGGGATCGGTTTTGTCGAGATGGCCGTCGGAATGCTCGCGCTTTCCGGGCTGGGGTTGCTCGCCGCCCTGTTCCTGGCGCGACGCCGACGCCGGCACGAGCAGGACGCCCTCCCTGCTCGACATGTCCGGCCGGCCGGGCCCTACCCCGGCGGCCCGGTCCAACGAGGCCAGGCCTATCCCGCCGCCCGTCCCGTCCCCGGCAGACCCGACCCCCGCAGACCCAGCCCCGGCCGTCCCCTCCAGGGTCGTCCCGTCCAGCGTCGGCCAGGTCGCCCGGACTTCGGCCAGCCGTATCCGGGCAACCCCCGCTACTAGTCGGCGACGGCCGCGGCAACGGGCTGACGGCTGTCGACAGGCATGGAGCCGGCGGAAGGCGCGCGACGGAAGACGACGAACGCGACCACGGCCGAGATCGCCATCATCGTGACCGGGAGCCAGAACGCGACCTGCAGGGCCTCGGCGGCCAGCGGGGCGACAGCCTCGAGCTCGGCGGGCGCCACGGAGCTGAGCGCTCCGATGCCGTCGCTGCCCAGTCCGGGCAGGCGCGCGGAGAGCGCGGCGGCCAGGAGTACCGAGACGCCGGCGGTGCACAACGCGGTGGCGACCTGGTTCATCACGTTGATCATCGTCGAGCCGGCGGGGATGGCGCTGTCCTCGAGGTAGCGGGTGGCGATGGTCATGGTCGGCAGCATCACGAACCCGGCGCCCGCGGTCGCGACGGCGTGGGTCGTCGCCAGGGCCAGCATGGACGCGTCCGCGCTCAGTTGGAGCGCCAGAGCCGCGAAGCCCAGGGTGGAGACCACGATGCCCGAGCCGATCACCGGCAGCGGCGGGAACCGGTCGACGAGACGGCCGGCGACCTGGATCATGATCCCGGCCGCGATGCCGGCGGGAGCCATCAGCAGGCCGGCGGTGGTGGCGGACTCGCCGCGGACGACCTGCCAGTAGAGCGGCACCAGGATCATCGAGCCGAAGTAACCGCCGGCGAAGCAGAACAGCAGTACGGCGCTGCCGCCGGTGAGGCGACGTTTGAGGAGCCTGACGTCCAGGAGCGGTGCCGTGGTGCGGAGTGCGTGCCGGACGAAGAGCGCCACGAGGACGATCCCGGCTCCGATCGGGACCAGCACCTCTGCGGAGAGCAGCGTTCCTTCGGCGTACGAGGTGCCCAGCACGAGGAGCGCCATCGCGGGAGGAAGCAGGAGCAGGCCGCGTACGTCCAGGCGGGCGCTCGGTCCGCTGTCCAGGCGAGGAAGGTTGCGCAGTCCGAGGATGATGCCGATCAGCCCGAGCGGCAGGTTGATGAGGAACATCCAGCGCCACGACATCGTGTCGAGCAGCCAGCCGCCCAGCACCGGCCCGAAGACCGGGCCGATCAGCACCGGCAGGCCCATCAGGGCCATCAGTCGACCCCGCTCCGCCGGGGGCGACGAACGTAGGGTCAGGGTCATCGCGGCCGGCATCACGAAGCCGCCGCCGAGCCCCTGCAGGACCCGGAACGCGATCAGCGACTCCACGTTCCAGGACGCCGCGACCAGGCCGGAGCCGATCGTGAAGACGCCGATCGCGCTCAAGAACACGCGGCGGGCGCCGAACCGGCTGATCGCCCAGGCCGCGGCCGGGATTACCGTGGCCAGGGCGAGCGTGTAGCCGGTGGCCACCCATTGGATCACCGGCAGCGAAGCGCCCGTCTCCTGGGAGAGACGGGCGATCGCGACCGCGACGATCGTGATGTCGATCGGGATCATCACCGTGCCGGCGATGACGGTGAGCACGATCGTTGTCGGGCTCGGGGCCGTGCGGGGTCTGGGAGTCATGCGCCCCAGTCTGGAAGCTAAAGTGAACTTGAGGTCAAGGGGTCTCGACCGGTTCAGTTCGACCTTTCCATGGTCCGTACGCCGACGAGCACTCCGACCGCGGCGACGGCCGTCGCCGCGATGAAGCCGCTGACGACGACATCGGCCGGGAACTGGCCGGCGAAGAGCGCTCGCGCTGCCTCCACGACGTACGTCATCGGGTTGATGTCGCTGAGGAACCGCAGCCAGCCGGGAGCGCCGTCGAGGGGGAGGAGAACGCCGGAGAGGAGCAGCAGCGGGAAGATCAGCATCTGCTGGACGGTCCAGAAGACCCAGTCCTGCTCCTTCGCGGCGGTGGCGAGGGCGAAGCTGAGCGCGCCGAGGCCGATCGCGAAGAGCGAGACGATGACCGATCCGACGAGAGCCCCGCCGAGGTGGAGGTCGAAGCTGAACGGGGTCACCACGGCGAGGATGACCGCGGTCTGGAACAGCACGGGCACGACCTCCTTCAGGGCCCGTCCCACCAGCAATGACGGCCGGGAGAGGGGCGAGACCAGCAGTCGCTCGTGGGAGCCGGACCGGATCTCCGCGGTCAGGTCCGCGCCGGTCATCGAGGCGCCCATCAGCGCGGTCATGACGACGATGCCCGGCACGAACCACTGCAGCGCGCTGCCGCCCTCGACGTCGGGCAGGAGCGGTGCGAAGAGTGCCAGGAAGACCAGCGGCTGCATCATCGCGAAGAGCATCGAGGCGGGCTGACGCAGCTTCGGGGTCAGCTCGCGGACCAGCACGGTCCAGGTGTCCGTGAGGAACCCCGTCGGCCTGCTGAGCGTGTGAGTGGTGCGCTGGACCTGGGCGGTCGGGACGGTGAGGGTGGTCATGCTGCTGCTCCTTCGGTCTGGGTGGTGTCGGTGGACTCGGTGGACTCGCGCAGGCTGCGCCCGGTCAGGTCGAGGAAGACGTCGTCGAGGGTGGGGGTGCGGACCTCCATCCGGATCGCGGGCGTCCCGTGGGCAGCGAGGTCGATGGCCAGCGCGGGGGCGGTGTCAGCGCCTCGCGGGCTCCGGATCGACACCTGCGTGCCGGTGCGCTCGACAACGGCGCTGGCCAGCCCCGACTCGGCGCGCGTGGCCGCCGCAGACGCATCCGCCTCGGTGCCGAAGGCGAGGAGCACCAGGTCGCCGAGCCTCGCCTTGAGCCTGGGGGCGGTGTCGTCTGCGATCACCAGGCCGTGGTCGATGACGATCACCCGGCCGGCGAGCGCATCCGCCTCCTCGAGATAGTGCGTGGTGAGCACGATCGTGGTGCCGTCGTCGTGGAGCCGGCGGATCTGGTCCTGCAGGTTTGCGCGGTTCTGCGGGTCGAGACCGGTCGACGGCTCGTCGAGGAACAGCACCTCGGGGTGGTTGAGCAGGCCGATCGCGATGTCGAGACGGCGACGCTGGCCCCCGCTGAGCGTCTGGACCTGGCGGTCTGCGTGCTCCGCCAGATCGAAGGCCGAGAGCAGCTCGTCGACGCGGGCCTTCGCGGTAGCGCGCGGGATGCCGTGGGCGCGAGCCTGGGACATCAGCTCGTCGCGTCCGCGCTGGATGAACGCGGCGGCGTTGCCCTGGCCGACATAGCCGATCGAGCGCCGGACGGCGGCCCGGTCGCGGACGACATCGTGTCCGGCGACCTCGGCGGTGCCGGCGGTGGGAGGGATGAGGGTGGTCAGCATCCGCAGCGTGGTCGACTTGCCGGCTCCGTTGGGGCCGAGGAAGGCGACGAGCTCACCTCGATGGATCTCGAGGTCGAGCCCGCGCACCGCCTCGACGGTCTTCTTGCTCCTGGAGAAGTGCTTCGTCAGCCCTTGAGCGCGGATCACCGGCTGCTGGTGGGTGTGGTTCGTCATGGCTCAAGCATCTGAAGGCATCCGGTCAGTTTCTGACCGCTTTCGAAAATTCTTCCATGAACCGGTTTAGAAGGCCGACGAGTGGGTAAGAGACATAGCGCGGCGGCGGGCGGCTCGAGGAGGGGGCGAGCCGGCCGTCGCGCGGCGCTCGGTTCGGGTCGCCGGACAATCAGGTCATGAGTTGACCGCATTGGCGCCTAGGGTCATGTGTCATGAGCACGAGCGCCCGGATGCTGCAGCTTCTCTCGCTGCTGCAGACCCACCGTTTCTGGCCCGGTACGGACCTGTCCGTACGCCTCGAGGTCAGCGAGCGCACGCTGCGCCGCGACATCGAGCGGCTGCGAGATCTCGGTTATGACGTGGACGCCACCCGCGGGGTGGCTGGGGGATACCAGCTCCGGGCCGGCAACGCGCTTCCGCCACTGCTGCTCGACGACGAGGAGGCCGTCGCGATCGCGGTCGGGCTGCGTACGGCCGCCGCCGGCCCGGTGGCCGGGATGGGGGAGACCTCGGCCCAGGCGCTGGGAAAGGTCGTCGCACTGATGCCGCCGCGGCTGCGGCGCCGGATGGACGCGGTCACCTCGCAGACGGACTCCATCCCGTGGGGTGGCCGGGTCTCGCTGGACGCCGGAGTTCTCGGTCTCCTGGCGCAGGCCTGCCGCGACGACGAGGCGCTTACCTTCACCTACCAGGCGCCCGAGGCCGAGCCGACCCGGCGTCGCGTCGAGCCGCACCGGCTGGTGACGCTCGGCAACCGCTGGTATCTCCTCGCCTATGACCGGGTCCGTCAGGACTGGCGCTCCTTCCGGGTCGATCGGATCAGCGACCCGACGACCACCGGTCAGATCTTCCGCCCGCGGGAGATCCCCGGCGGGGACGCGGCGGCATACGTCCAGGCCGGGATCCGCTCCCGGTCAGCTGCCTACGACATCTGCGTCCACTTCCAGGTCGAGGCCGACGTGGTCGCGAGGCACGTGGGGCGCTGGGGCGAGGTCGAGGCCGCCGAAGGCGGCTGCCGGCTGCGGATGCAGGCCGACGACCTGGGCTGGCCGATGATGATCCTCGCCGGCGTCGACGCCGATTTCACGGTCGAGCAGCCCGCCGAGCTGGCCGAGATGGTCAAGCGGGCGGGGGAGCGGTTCGTCCGCTCAGCCGGCTCGTCTTTCTAGCCACTCCTCGCGCAGCAGCCCGTAGACCACCAGGTCTCGGCGACCACCCGGGTAGGCCTGGGCGCCACGCATGGTGCCCTCGTGGGTGAACCCGAGGCGCTCGGCGACCGCCCGGCTGCGCTTGTTCATGACCGAGGTGTCGATGATCGCCCTGGCGATCTCGTACTCGTCGACGAGCATGTCCAGCAGCGCCGAGACGGCTCGGGTGACCAGGCCGCGTCCCTCGTGGGCCTCGCCCAGCCAATAGCCGATCGTGGCCGACTTCTCGTAGAGGTTGATCCGCGCGGTGGTGGCGCCGGCGACCTGGCCGTCCTGGCGGATGACGCACGGGATCGCCTCGCCCTTGACCCACTGATCGAGCAGGTAGGTGCCGAACCCGGCGACGCTGAGCATGCTCTGCTGGCCGTGCGCCCACGGCTCCCACTCGCGGAGGTGGTCGAGGTTGGCGTTGATGAGCTTGTGGATGGCGAAGTCGGTCGATCGGTCACGCAGGACGATCTCCGCGCCGCTCCCGAGGTCGATGCTGAACAACTGGTCTCCTACCCTGCCGGACCGGGAGTTGGATCGTACGCTCTCAGCCGTCCCGCAGCGCGTCGAGGATGAACGTTCCGTACGCCCGCATCCGGGTCAGCACCGGGACGACCTCGCCATCGAAGCGACAGATGACCGCATACGCCGCCTGCCGGCCGCCGACGTCCAGCAGCCCGACCTCGGCGCGGACGCCGTCATCGGTGCCGGTCTTGCTCCACACCTGGAGCTCGTCGGCCAGATCGGTGGGGGACGGCTCGGAGTGAGCCAGCGGGTCCAGGCCGAATGCGGAGGAGACCATCGACAGGTCCGCGGACGGCGCCAGCCAGGTCAGGACGGTCGGGTGCGGCGTACGGAAGTAGGCGACCCAGTCGGCGGCACAGCCGACGGAGAGCACCGGTGGGTCGGCCGGCGTCCGTACGTCCCGGACCGAGTCGTTCAGCATCGACCCGCCCGGGGCCAGCCGTCCCGCGACGGCCTGGAGCGGGTCGAGACCGACGTGGTCGAGCAGCACGTTGGTGGCCAGGTTGTCCGAGACCGCGCCGACCAGGCGAGCGCAGTCGGCCACGGTCAGCGCGGAGGCGTCGAGGTGTTGCCACAGTCCGCTGTCGGCCACCGGCGCGACACCGTCCTTGCGCAGCATCAGCCGTCCCAGCGACGGGTCCTCGTCTAGCAGCTCGGCGAGGTGGTGCAGCAGGAAGAGCTTCCCGACGCTGGCCGTCGGCAGCAGCAGACCCGGGGACGACTCGACGATCACCTCACCGGAGCCGGTCTCGACCGCGAGGACGGACCACGCCGTCCGTCGGTCGGTCTCCGCACGGTCCATCGACTCGAGTCTCTCCGATCCCACGCTCGGACCCTATCGGGCGGCTACGGGAAAGGTACGGGAGTCGCGTGAAGCCCGGCGCGGCTACCGTGCTGCGGTCAGCCGCAGAGCCGACCGGCCGAAGCACCAAGGACAGGAAGCAGCTCGAACATGAAACCCACCACGACCACTGCCAAGCGCACGTCGATCATCCGGCGTCTCGCCGTCGTCGCGGCCGGCTTGGCCGTCGCCGTCTCCTCAACCGTCGCCGTCACCGTCGCCACTGCCCCCGAAGCGGAGGCGGCGAGCTGCTCGACCACCACGGTGAAGTACGGAAGCAGGGGGACCTGCGTCAAAGAACTGCAGAAGCGCCTGGGCGGGCTGAAGGCCGACGGTGTCTTCGGCGCCGGCACCCGGAACCGGGTCCGCGCGTTCCAGGCTGACACCGGGCTCTCGGCCGACGGCGTCGTCGGCCGGAAGACCTGGGCCAAGCTGAACCGCTTCGGCACCGCGATCGGCTGGGTGCGCGGTGCCACCCTCTACGTCTGCCGGAGGAGCTCGACCCACCTCTACTTCTCGCTGTGGAACAACACCGGCAAGACCGCCGCCTGGGAGTACAGGTTCGCCGGCGGCGTCTTCCACACGCTCAACGGCACCCGGACGAACACCGTCAAGCGGTTCAGCTTCGGTAGCACCAGGGCCAGCTTCGACAGCCGTAAGGTCGGCGTCTGGGTCGGGACGGTCAGCCGCGACACCTACCGATCCACCACGAAGGTCCGCGACTTCCGGCGTTCTTCGCTGCGCACCTGCGCCTGAGCATGTCGATCGCCTACCGCCCGGTCCCCAACGGCCGCGGCGGTAGGCTCGCCGCTGTGCCCGCACGACTCAAACCCGCCTCGTCCACAGAGGTCTCCGCAGCGCTGGAGCGCATGGCGCAGTCGGCGGAGAAGGCCGATCTACGACTTCTCACCAAGCACTTCCTCGCCGTGCTCGAGCAGCGCGCACCGGGCAGGAGCGTCGAGGTCCGAGTCCCGCCGTACGCCGCGGTGCAGTGCGTCGAAGGTGTCAGGCACACCCGGGGCACCCCGCCGGCGGTGATCGAGACCGACGCGAACACCTGGATCGCCCTAGCCACCGGCGCGCTGACCTGGCCCGAGGCCGTCGACCAGGCCCGCGTCCGGGCCTCGGGAGAACGCACCGACCTGTCGGCGTACCTGCCCTTGGTTGGGTAGTCCGGTAGCGAACTGCCCATATACGCGCGGGTAATAGGCAGTTCGCTACCGGACTACCCCGCAGACCCGTCCGAAAGTTATCCACAGGGCTGTGGATAACGAGATGCTCTGGGGCCCCCTTCCGCGCATGCTGGGGGCATGGGAAAGCGTGCGGAGCATTTCGTGCCACGGCAATGGTCAGGCGAGCGGCCACACGTTGTGATGCCGGTGGCTCTTGACCCCAGCGGGAGGGCAGGGCCGACGACGAGGCAGAGTCGCGGTCGCAGATGGAGGCGGGTCTGGCGCGGGCTGTACGTCCCGGCGAGTGTCGACCCATTCGATGCACAGCAGCGGGTGCTGGAGGCGGCTGTTCTGTTGCCCAACCTGGGTGCCGTTACCGGATGGGCGGCGTACGCGTGGGTCGGTGTGAAGTGGTTCGCGGGGATGGGGGAGGGCCGGCCGGTGACATTGGCGACGTACGGTCACAAGATTCTCGCCCAGCCCGGTCTGGCCATCTCGGCCGAACGGATGCCGCCTCAAGAACGCTGCTGGGTCGATGGGCTTCCGATCACGAACCCCGCCAGGTCGATCGTCTTCGAGATGCGGTACGCCCCAGACGTGCGCGAGGCGGTGCGGTGGCTGGACCTGGCGTTGGCGAGCGATCAGGTCAGTACGGTCGAGGTGGCGGCATACGTAGCGACCCTGAGCGGCTGGACCGGTGTCGGGATGGCTCGGGAGGCGATCGCGCTGGCGGACGAGAATGTCTGGTCGCCAACAGAGGTCGACCTGCGGCTCCTCTGGCGGATCGATCTCGGGCTCACCGCACTTGTGTGCAATCGTCCGGTCTTCGATCTCGAAGGCCGCCACATCGGCACTCCGGACGTACTCGACCTCGAAGCCGGCGTCGTTGGTGAGTACGACGGCAAGCTTCATCTGGAAGGTAAGCGGCGTGCCGTCGACCTCCGACGTGAAGGTCTGTTCCGTGCAGCAGGCCTCGAGTACGTCACCATGGTCTCCCGCGATCTCCATGACCCGAGCGGCTTCCTCCGCCGAACCGTCGAGGCACGCTCCCGGGCGCACCGCACCCCGGTGGCCGATCGCCGCTGGACGATCGACCCGCCGAGATGGTGGACCCCCACCCACACCGTTGAGCAGCGACGCGCCCTGAGCGCCGTAGAACGGGAGCGGTTCTTGGGGAATCGGGCGGTGTGATGGTTGAGCGTTGGGTTAGTCCGGTAGCGAACTGCCCATATACGCGCCGGTAATAGGCAGTTCGCTACCGAACTACCCCGCCGGCCCCCTCCCAGATAACCTCGCCTCATGACCCACTCCACCGAAGACATCAAGGCCCGGGTAGACGACCTGTTCCCCGGCATCCGCAAGGACCTCGAGGATCTGGTGCGGATCGAGTCCGTGAGCGCGGACCCCGCGCGCCTGAGCGAGGTCGAGAAGAGCGCGGAGATGACTCGCGACCTCTTCGCGGCCGAGGGGTTCGAGGTGGAGATCGTGCGCGCCTTCGACGGCGCCCCGCCGGCCATCGTCGGCGAGAAGAAGGGCCCCGAAGGGGCCCCGACGGTGCTGCTCTACGCCCACCACGACGTCCAGCCGGAGAACGACCACGCCGACTGGAACACCCCGCCCTACGAGCCCACCGAGGTCGGTGACCGCCTCTACGGCCGCGGCGCGGCCGACGACAAGGCCGGCATCGCCGCCCACATCGGAGCGGTCCGTGCTCTGGCCAGCCTCGATGAGAACGGCGACCTGCCGGTCACCGTTCGTCTCTTCATCGAGGGCGAGGAGGAGGTGGCCTCCGCGACCCTGCCCGAGCTGCTCGGGAAGTACCAGGACAAGCTGCGGGCCGACGTCATCGTCATCGCCGACTCCGGCAACTGGGACATCGGGGTTCCCGCGCTGACCACGTCGCTGCGTGGCCTCATCCGGGTCGACGTCGAGCTCCGGACTCTGGGACACGCGGTCCACTCCGGCATGTGGGGCGGTCTGGCCCCCGACGCGATCATGGCTCTCGTCCGCCTCCTCAACACCCTCTGGGACGAGGACGGCGCGCCGGCGGTCGAGGGGCTCGTCTCCGGCCCGGCTGCGGACGTCGACTACCCCGAGGAGCGGCTCCGTGCCGAGTCCGGCGCCATCGCCGGCCTGCAGTGGGTCGGCAAGGGCAGCGCCGTCGAGCGGATGTGGACGCAGCCGGCGATCACCATCACCGGTCTGGACGCTCCCAAGGTCGACGGTGCCTCGAACACGCTGGCTGCCAGCGCCCGCGCCAAGGTCACCATCCGGATCGCGCCCGGCGACTCCGGCGAGAGTGCCGTCGCCGCCCTGCAGAAGCACCTCGAGAAGCACGTCCCGTGGGGTGCCGAGCTGACCACCAAGGTCGTCGACACCGGTGAGCCGATCGCCCTGGACGCGACCGGGCCGGCCTACGACGCGGCCCGTTCCGCCTTCACCGAGGCCTGGGACGGCACCGCTCCGATCGACATGGGCGTGGGCGGCTCGATCCCGTTCATCGCGGAGTTCCTCGAGGCGTTCCCGCACGCCAGCGTGCTGGTCACCGGCGTCGAGGACCCCGACACCCGCGCCCACGGCGCCAACGAGGGCCTCCACCTCGCCGAGTTCCGACGCGTCGTCGTCGCCGAGGCGCTGCTGCTCCAGAAGCTGGGGAGCTGATCGTTCACCGAGCCACCTCGGTGCAGTGACACTGCCTTCGCGGAGTCCCCGAAGTCAGTGTGTGCTCACCGAGGTACCTCGGTGAACATCCGCACGTGCTGCTAGACGCCAGGCAGCGTCAGCGCGACCCGGGTGCCCTCACCGGGGCGCGAGTCGAGCTCGACCAACCCGTGGTGACGCCTGGTGATCAGGTCGACCAGCGTCAGCCCGAGCCCAGCTCCGCGCGAACCGCCCAGCGCGGAGTTGGTGCCTCGGTAGAACGGTTCGAAGACCTTCGACTGCTCCTCGTCGGAGATGCCGACACCGGCGTCGGCGACGATGATCGTGACCTCGTTGCCGGCGCTGTAGAGCATCACGTGCACCCGCGAGCCCCGATGGCTGTAGGTCAGCGCGTTCTTCACCAGATGCTGGAAGGCCGCGCGCAGCTCCCGCGGGTCACCGACGACGTACGCAGGTCCGGTCGGTGTCGTCAGAACGCACTCGATGTCCTTCTGGGCGGCGTCGGGATCGAGCTCGTCGAGCACGTCGTCGAGCATCTCGGAGACCTCGATCGTGGTCTCGCCGGGAGCGTTGGCTGGGTCACGGATCCGAGAGAGGAGCAGGAGGTCGCTGACGATGCCCTCGATCTGGGCGCTGCGTACGGTGAGCGTCTCCACCTGGACGATCCACGGCAAGGTGTTCACCTTCTCGGCGCGCAGCGCGTTCAGCGACGTGCCGAGGGCGTTCACCGGGATCCTGAGCTCGCGGGCGACGGCCTCGATCAGCAGGTTGCGTTCGCGGTCGGCCTCGGCGAGCCGCCGGGCGAGGTCGCGCTCCTGCGTGTAGGCGTCGGCGGTGAGAACGATACGTCCGAAGTCGCGGCCCAGCTCCAGCGCCAGCCGACCCTCGGCATCGCTCCAGACGGGCCGCCCGGGCGAGCGGAGCAGGACGATGTGGCCCAGCCACTCGTGGTCGGCCCCGACCGGGACCACCAGGGCGCTGTCCGCTCCCAGGGTCCGGAAGAACCTGTCGACGACAGCGGCCTCCTCGTACCAGTCCGAGGGGCCGTTGATCTGCTGACGGGACAGGATCGAGTAGCTGCCCTCCGCCCAGTAGCGAGACGTGTTCTTCGCGGTGAGCGCGGCCAGGTCGGGCTCCGGCTCCCAGTCGAGGCCGGGGGTCGCGTGCACGACCATCTGGTGGCCAGGACCCTTGGTCGCCATCCAGATCCCGTCGGCCCCCAGGCCGCGGACCAGCGCGTCATGGCTGGCGTCGAGCACGTCGGCGAGGCTGAGCTTGGAGCTGGCGTCGCGCAGGAACTCCTTGGCGGTCTCGAGGTTCGCGGCGCGCTCGTAGAGTCGTTCGCGATCGAGGTAGCCGAGCACGACCCGCTGGGCTCGCTTCGCAAACCGGTTGAGCACCCGGCGCTGGGTGAAGTCCGGCCGTCGTCCGCTGACCGGCATATCCACCGAGAGACAGCCCTGGATGGAGCCGTCGTCGCCGATGATCGGCGCGATCAGCATGTCGTGGGGGTGCCACGCGTCGGGGGCGTCGATCATGTTGGTGGTGGAGACCCAGCTGCCCTCGTGAAGGCTCACCCGCTCGTGCGGGACGAACCGCCACGCGCCCCAGTTCTCACCGCGGGAGAGGTTGCCGCGCAGGTCGGCCAGGGCCCATCGAGTGCCGAGGATCTCCTCGGCCGACTCCCGTTCGCCGTGCGCGTTCAGGCCGCTGGTGAAACCGTGGACCGCGACCACCTCGAGCTCGTCACCCCGGGCGACGTTGATCGCCGCGATGCCGAAGCCGAGCAGCTCGCAGATGCCCTCGGCGATCATCTGCAGAGCAGGGTCGACGGCCGAGAGGGACACAGACGACGACTGCCTGCTCGGCGTACGCTGCGGCACGTCGAGGGCTTCGGCTGACTGTGGTGGGGGCATCCTTGCTCTCGGGTAGGTCGGTCAGGGCAGGTGTTGCAACTGCGTGGCAGTCCTGAGGACCTTGGCACCACGGAGTGTTGCATGAATTGCCCATCCTGTGCAGGGGTAGGGCGACGTCTCGACCAGATTGTGACGTTCGGTTAACAATAGACGGCGCGGGTATGGCCACCTGGTGCGCGCTCTCTAGATCGAGGTGTCGTTGGCCAACGGAAGGACCAGCGAGACGCGGGTGCCGGTGCCGGGCTCCGAGCGCAGCGTGACGCGGCCGTTGTGGCGGCGTGCGACCCGGTCGACGATGCTGAGCCCGAGGCCGACACCCTTCCGGCCGCCGATCGCCTGGCTCGTGCCGCGGTAGAACTCGGTGAAGACCTGGAGCTGCTCGGCGGACGGGATGCCGACGCCGTTGTCGGTCACGGAGATCGCGGCCTCGCTCGCACTCTCCACGATGTAGAGCCGTACGTGTCCGCCGCGATGGGTGTAGACGAGAGCGTTGTCGACCAGGCGGAGGACCGCCGCCTTTATCTCGCTGCGATCGCCCAGCACCTGGATGCTGTGGGCGGGGACGTCGATGCTCACCTCGATGCCGCGCTTCTCGGATTCGTACGTCCTCTGCTCGAAGATCTCTCGCAGGAGAGGCGCCAGATCGACGTAGGTCAGGGTCGGCCGGGACGAGGGGTCGGAGAAACGCGAGAACAGGAGGAGATCGTCCACCATGGCGACCAGCTGGTCGGATCGGCTGATCAGGTTGCCGACCTGCTGGAACCAGGTCGACGATCCGCGGTCCTCGTGACGCAGGGCGTCGATGCCGGTGGTGAGGGCGATGAGCGGGTTGTGCAGCTCCTGCGCGACGGACTCGATGAGCCGGCTGTGGACCCGGTCGGCGGTTGCGAGCCGCTGGGCGAGGTCACGCTCCTGGGTGTAGGCGTTTGAGGTGAGGACGATGCGGCCGAAGTCGCGGCCGAACTCCATCGCGAGTCGTCCCTCGGTGTTGGTCCACTGGGGGCGTCCTGCCCCGCGCAGCAGGACGAGGTGGCCGAGGGCCGTGGTCTCCACACCGATCGGTACGATGAGAAGCGAGTCGGCCCCGACCGCGTCCAGGAACTCGAGACCGATCTTGGCGTATTTCCTCCGCTCCGGGTCGCCGCCGCGGATCCGCTGCTGGAGCAGGTCGCGGTCGACGATGGCGTGCTCGCCCTCGTCCCACAGCCGGGTGCTCTGGTAGGACTGCGCGCCCGCGAGCGCGTGCTCCTTGCGGTTCCATCGGACGCCGGGGGAGGCGTACGCGACGGTCCCGCCGTCGCCGTCCTTGGCCTGCACGTAGAGACCGTCGGCGTCGAGACCTCGACTCATCGCCTCCTGGGTGGCCTCGAGCACCTCGGTGAGACCGAGCTGGGAGTTGGCCTCGCGCAGGAAGCTCTGCGCCTCGATCAGGTTGTTGGCCCGCTCCTCGAGGTATTCGCGCTGCAGGGTGAGCAGCACCGCGCGCCTGGCCTGGCGGGCGAACCGGTTGAGGATCCGCTGCTGCCTGCGACCTGGCCGGCGACCGTTGGTCGGGCGATCGATCGAGAGTACGCCGACGAGCTCGCCGTTCTCGTCGTAGAAGGGCGCCAGGAGCTCGTCGAGACGGTGCCAGTCCTGAGCGTCCTTCAGGACGTTCTCGTCGGTGTCGGGGACCCAGTAGCCCTCCACCTGCCCGATGGTGTTCTGCTCGTGCGGGACGAACTTGATGTCGCCCCAGTCGACGGACATGTCCAGCAGGTCCGTGACCACCGAGACCGGGAACCGGGTGCCCAGCATCTCGGCCACGGTCATCTCGCCGTCGACGGTCTGGCCGGTCTCGTCCCCGTACGCGGCGACGATCTCGAACTCGTCACCTCGGCGGATGTTGATGACGGCGGCGCCGAAGCCGACGAGCTCGCTGACGCCCTCCGCGATCAGCTGCAGACCCGGGTCCGGGGTCGGGTACGCCTCGGAGGCACCGTCTGGCACGTCCGGACCCTCTGAGGGCGTACTGGTCATGAGTTCTCCGCCGGGATGAAATCCGCATCCCCGTCACCTGTGCGTAAGGTTAAACAATGGGCAGCGTCACACGGAATGTGCTTCCTGCGCCAGGGGTCGAGTCGACCGAGATGAGTCCGCCGCGGCGGCTGACGATCCGAGACACGATGGTCAGGCCGAGCCCGGTGCCTGGCTGTTTGAGGGCGGTGGGGTTGGTCGAACGGAAGAACTCGGTGAAGAGCCGGTCCTGGTCCTCCGGCGAGATCCCGAGGCCGTGGTCGGTCACCCGGAGCTCGAACCAGCCCGGGCTGGTCCGCGTGCTCACGATCACCTGACCGCCCTCGGGGCTGTACTTGATCGCGTTGGTGACCAGGTTGATCACCACCCGGTCCAGGTCGCCGGGGGCCAGGGTCACGTAGACGTCGTCGGACGGCATCTCGAAGACGAGCTCGTGGACGTCGCTGGTGGGCATCTCGGCGCTGAGCTGGCTGTGGACCTCCTCGAGCACCTGGGCGACCTGGATCGGCACCGTGGGTGGCAGATGGTCGGGGTCGGAGACCTTCGACAGCATCGCCAGGTCCGCCACGATCTTCTCGGTGCGGTCGCGGTTGCGCGTGAGCGCGGTCAGCACCTCGGCGTACTCGTCCTCGGACTCCGCGTAGGGCAGCGACTCGATGTTCCACCGGAACGCGGAGAGCGGGTTCTTCAGCTCGTGGGCGACCGTCGCGATCAACCGGCTCTTGTGCGCCTCGAGCTCACGCAGGGAGTCGACCGCCGCCCGCTGGCGCAGGTAGGCCCTGGAGTTGTGGACCACGCGGCCGAAGTCGCGGCCGAGGTCGGCGGCGGTGATCAGCTCGAGCTCGCTCCAGTGGGGCTTGTCGGGGCCGCGGGCGAGGAGCATCGCGCCGTACCAGGTCTGGCCCGAGCCGATCGGGACCCCGACGATCGAGCCGACCTTGTAGTGGCGGATCCACTCGGTGATCAGCTGCTGCGTCTCCGGGTCGGGGTGGGGCAGCCGCTCGGCGCCGTCGGGGGTCTGCACGGTGATGCTGCGCTGGTCCCAGAGGTATTGCCCGTAGTCGACCATGAACGGGCTGGTCAGGTCCTCGATCGGGAGCTTGAAGTCCTCCCGGTAGACCTTGGTGCGGATGCCGCGGCCGCCCGGCTTGGACATGTGGAGCCAGAAGTCGGTCAGGTCGAGCACGTCGACCAGCCCCGTGCTCAGCGAGTTGAGGATCTCGTCGGGGTCCAGCTCGCGTCCGGCTCGGCGGATGACGTCGCGGGCGGCCTCCGCGAGGCGTACCTGCTCGGACAGCTCCTCGCGCTCCAGGGCGAGCAGGATCGCGCGCTGCGCCTGCACCGCGTGCCGGTTGAGCACGGCGCGCTTCTCCGGGCTGGGACGGAGACCGTCGGTCGGGATGTCGACGATCAGGGTCCCGCGGAGCTTGCCGTCGTCGTCGCGCAGCGGAGCGACCAGCAGGTCCAGCGGGTTCCAGGCGCCGGCGGCGTCGACCGTCGTCATCGTCGGGATCCAGCCGTACACGTCGGCGGAGGGATCCAGCCGCTCGGCCGGCACGAACTTGAAGATGCCCCAGTCGTCGGCGCGGGCGAGCTCGGCCTCGAGGCGCTCGATCGGCGTGACGATCCCGAGCAGGTCGGCGCGGGCCGACTCCTGGCCCGAGACCAGGACCATGTGGAGGTCGCCGTCAGGGCGCGCGACACTGATCGTGGCCATCTCGAAACCGGCCAGAGCGGTCAGGCTGTCGGCGATCAGCTGGAGGTCGGAGAGATCCTCACCGGGGGTGAGCAGACCACCGATCTCGGCCAGATCGGTGGTGATCGTCGTCATCGTCGTCGTGAGGTCGCTTCTGGCGCGGTTCCCGCCCAACGGGGGTGGCGCGAATCCCGGGGGCACCGTGAGACGGTGGCCGCCGGCGGGCTTGGGCGCTGAAGAAGTCATCGGATCGATTATCCGGGAAGACGGTCCCGGGCGGTAGGGCGGACGTGGACAGTTCTTTGCATTCATGAATCCGAGACGTTCATGTGACCACCCTTACAGGACTGTCAAGGGTTCGCTGATCGTCGGAGTACGGCCTTACACTCGATGCCGTGGTCAACCTCACCAGCTCAGGTAGGCACGTGTCCCGACGCAAGGGTGGCGACGGCCGGCTCACCGCAGCCCTCGACCCCCACGATCAGGGTCCTCAGGACCACTGCGGAGTCTTCGGCGTGTGGGCGCCGGGCGAGGACGTCGCCAAGCTGACGTACTTCGGCCTGTACGCCCTGCAGCACCGGGGCCAGGAGTCTGCGGGTATCGCGGTCAGCAACGGTCGGCAGATCCTGGTCTACAAGGACATGGGTCTGGTCAGCCAGGTCTTCGACGAGCCGACCCTCGAGTCCCTCAAGGGACACATCGCCATCGGCCACGCCCGTTACTCCACCACCGGTGCCTCGGTGTGGGAGAACGCGCAGCCGATCTTCAAGCCGACCCCGGACGGCTCGGTCGCCCTGGGCCACAACGGCAACCTGATCAACGTCGCCGAGATGCGTGCGTCCGTCGAGGCGCTGCCCGAGCACTCCGAGGGCCGGCACGCGCCGGTGTCGACCAACGACACCTCGCTGCTCACCGAGCTGCTCGCCTACCACCCCGACTCCTCGCTGGAGGCGCGCGCGCTGGAGGTGCTGCCGACGATCCGCGGCGCCTTCTCGCTGGTGTGGATGAACGAGGACACCCTGTTCGCGGCGCGTGACCCGCAGGGGATCCGCCCGCTGGTCCTCGGTCGCCTCGACCGCGGCTGGGTGATCGCGTCGGAGGACTCGGCGCTGGCCACCGTCGGCGCGAGCGTGGTCCGCGAGGTCGAGCCGGGCGAGATGATCATCATCGACGAGTCCGGTCTCCGCTCCGTACGATTCGCCGAGGTCGACCGCAAGGGCTGCGTCTTCGAGTACGTCTACCTGGCCCGCCCCGACGCCACCATCGCCGGACGCAACGTCCACGAGTCGCGTGTGGAGATGGGCCGCGAGCTGGCCCGCGAGTTCCCGGTCGACGCCGACCTGGTCATCCCGGTGCCCGAGTCCGGCATCCCCGCCGCCACCGGCTATGCGCTGGAGAGCGGACTGCCGTTCGGTCAGGCGTTCGTGAAGAACTCCTACGTCGGCCGCACCTTCATCCAGCCCTCCCAGACGCTGCGCCAGCTCGGGATCCGGCTCAAGCTCAACGTGCTCGAGCACATGGTTCGCGGCAAGAAGGTCGTCGTCGTCGACGACTCGATCGTGCGCGGCAACACCCAGCGCGCCCAGGTGCGGATGCTGCGCGAGGCAGGTGCGCTGGAGGTCCACGTCCGGATCTCGAGCCCGCCGGTGAAGTGGCCGTGCTTCTACGGCATCGACTTCGCGACCCGCGCCGAGCTGATCGCCAACGGGCTCGACGTCGACGAGATCGCCTCCTCGGTCGGCGCCGACTCGCTGGGCTACATCTCGCTCGACGGGATGGTCTCGGCGACCCGCCAGGACGCCTCCACGCTGTGCACCGCCTGCTTCACCGGCGAATACCCCGTGGAGCTGCCCGACGAGAGCATGCTCGGCAAGCACCTCCTCGAGGTCTCGCTGCAGTCCCCGACCGAGGGCAAGGCCCTGCCGGTCCTGAACAACCCGTGATCGGAGATCCACCAGTGAGCCAGACCCCGACCAACGCCTACGCCGCAGCCGGCGTCGACATCCACGCCGGCGACCGCGCCGTGGACCTGATGAAGGTCTGGATCGAGAAGTCCCGGCGTCCCGAGGTCCTCGGTGGCGTCGGTGGCTTCGCCGGGCTCTTCGACGCGAGCGCCCTGAAGGCGTACGAGCGCCCGCTGCTGGCCACCTCCACCGACGGTGTCGGCACCAAGGTCGCGATCGCCCAGGCGCTCGACAAGCACGACACGATCGGCTTCGACCTGGTCGGCATGGTCGTCGACGACCTGGTCGTCTGCGGCGCCGAGCCGCTGTTCATGACCGACTACATCGCCACCGGCAAGGTCGTCCCGGAGCGGGTCGCGGCGATCGTCAAGGGCATCGCCGAGGCCTGTGTCGAGGCCGGCTGCGCGCTGGTCGGCGGCGAGACCGCCGAGCACCCGGGCCTGCTGGCCGCCGACGAGTACGACGTGGCCGGCGCGGCCACCGGCGTGGTCGAGGCCGACAACCTCCTCGGTGCCAATCTGGTGAAGGCGGGCGACGTCGTCCTCGCCATGGAGGCCTCGGGCCTGCACTCCAACGGCTTCTCCCTGGTGCGCCACGTGCTGCTCAACTCCGGCGCCTACACGCTCGACCAGCAGGTCGACGAGCTCGGCAGCACGCTCGGCGAGGCACTGCTCACCCCGACCCGCGTCTACGCCAAGGCCTGCCTGGACCTGGCCCGTGGGACGAAGACCCACGCCATGTCCCACGTCACCGGCGGCGGCCTCGCCGCCAACCTGGAGCGGGTCATGCCGCCGGAGCTCTCCGCGCGTATCGACCGCACCACCTGGACACCCGCACCGGTCTTCGACCTCGTCCGCCGCACCGGCTCCGTCGCCCTGCAGGACCTGGAGATGACCCTCAACTGCGGTGTCGGGATGGTCGCCCTGATCGACCCCGAGGATGTCGACGAGGCCGTACGCATCCTCGCCGGCTACGACATCCGAGCCTGGGCCGCCGGTGAGGTCACCGCGACGCCTGGCGGCAAGGTCGAGCTCAGCGGGGCGTACGCGGGCTGGACCGCCTGAGGCCTCGTCCCAGGTCCCACGACAGCCGAAGGGCGCCGGAGCGATCGCTCCGGCGCCCTTCGCCGTCTCTCCGGCGTCTCTCAGGCCTTCAGCACCTGCACGACCGAAGGCCGCGGGCCGGCGAACTCGCCCTCGCCGGCGGTGCCGTCGACGTAGTCGGGGAAGAGGGAGTTCTGGGCTTCCCAGGTCCCGTCCTCGCCCGGGTGCTGGACGGCGACGAAGACCGAGCCGTCGCGGTCGTGGATGACCGGACCGCAGGTCTCGGCGTCACGGGGCACGGCGAGGAACTGCTGGACGTGGCCGCGCTCGCGACCCTCCAGCGGAACCTTGAACAGCCCGTCGGACTTCTGGATCGAGCTGGGCTGGCCGTCGGTGGAGATCCACAGGTTGCCCTCGGAGTCGAAGGCCAGGTTGTCCGGGCACGAGATCGGCGAGACCTTGTCCTGCGGGTAGCCCGCGAAGTAGGTCGACTCGTTCACCGACGGGTCGCCGGCGACGATGACGATGTTCCACCGGAAGATGCGCGAGGTGTGGTCGCCGTCGTCCTCGGTGATCTCGATGATGTGGCCGTCGCGGTTGGAGTTGCGCGGGTTGGCCTCGTCCACCCCGGCCTTGCCCGTGGTGCCGCGCTGGGAGTTGTTGGTGCAGGCGACGTAGACCTTGCCGGTCTTCGGCGAAGGCTCGACGTCCTCGCAGCGGTCCATCTTGGTGGCGCCGGCCTTGTCTGCGGCCAGACGGGTGTAGACGAGCACCTCGTCGACGCTCATCCCGGCGACCCTGCTGCGGCCGTCGACCACGAGCGGGACCCACTGGCCGTAGCCGTCGAACTTGCCGTCGCTGGGCAGCGTGCCGGTGCCGTCGATCTCGGTGGCAGGGGAGTCGCCGTGGAAGCGGGCGACGTAGAGGCTGCCCTCGGTCAGCAGGTCGAGGTTCTTCTTCCGGTTGTTGGGGTTGTACTTCCCCTTGGAGACGAACTTGTAGAGGTAGTCGAACCGCTCGTCGTCACCGGTGTAGGCCACGACCTTGCGGTTCTTGGCGATGATGACGTTCGCGCCCTCGTGCTTGAGGCGGCCGAGCATGGTGTGCTTGCGCGGGGTCGAGGTCGGGTCGGTCGGGTCGATCTCGACGATGTAGCCGAACCGGTTGGGCTCGTTCGCGTAGTCGGCCGAGCGTGCGTCGAAGCGCGGCTCGATGGCCTCCCAGCCGTACGACGAGGGATTCTCGTTCAGGCCGTAGCGCTTGTTCTCGGGGGTGGCGCTGCTGGCGCGGAAGTAGCCGTTGAAGTTCTCCTCGCCCGACAGGATCGTGCCCCACGGCGTGGTGCCGCCGGCGCAGTTGCCGATCGTGCCCAACGCCACGGTGCCGGTCGGGTCGGCCGCGGTCTTGAGCAGGTCGCTGCCGGCCGCGGGGCCGGTGATCTCGAACGGTGTCGAGGCCGTGATGCGGCGGTTCTTCGGAGCAGACGGGACGTAGCTCCACTTCTCACCCGGTGCGGAGCGCTCGAGCTCCACGATCCCGAAGCCGTGAGCGGCCATGGAGATCCTGAGCTGCTCGTTGGCGTCGAGGTCGGGCGGGAACATGATGCCGGCGTTGACGTACTCGTTGTTGCAGCACAGCAGGGCCTTGGTGCCGGCCTTGTTGGTCACGATGACGTCGGTGTAGTCGTTGTTGTAGCCCCAGGCGAGCGCCTGCTTCTCGGCGGACTGGTTGTTGACGTCGAAGGGGACGCCGCCGGGAAGGATCGGGTCGCCCCAACGGATGATCGGCTCCCAGGTGTAGCCCTGCGGCACCACGAAGGTGTCCTCGGTCGCCGCGACCGGGGTGATCGGCTTGAACGGCAGGTTGGTACGTCCGCCGTGACCGTGGCCGCGACCCGCGGCGAGGCCGGCCTGAGGGCTGGCCGCGGCTGCCAGGCCGCTGCTGCCGACCGCGAGGGCGACGGCACCGGCGCCGGCGAGACCCAGCGCATGGCGACGGCTGAGCGCGTTGCCGGCGATGTCGCGGAAGTAGCCGTTGTCGGAGGTGTTGGGGGCGGGCTTGGCGCACGCGCTGTCGCACTTGAGTGCGCAGGTCACGGCGCTCCGCTTGCCGCGCGTGTGGCCCGCCATGGGGAGCAAGGACAGCATGGTGCGGCGGCCGTCCGTGGCAGGGGCGCCCGGGTCGCTGCACGAGGGACAGGCGGTGTCGGTCTGGATGTTGCTCAGTTCGGTCACTGCATTTCCGTTCAAGACGCGTTGTGTCAGTATCCCAAGAATCGGAAGGGAGGCTATGCGCGGCGAGACAACCTATCGGCCCCTCAGTCTGTCGTCGAGGTGAACGGGGAATGACGAGTCGTCAGGCTCGGAAATCATGTGACCTCGGTAACATTCGCTCCTAGCGAACGGATTTTCGACACCCCGGCGTGCGGATTCTTGGCATTAACCGGTAGCGTTGCCCTTACGAGAAACCTGTGAACAGCCCGGGACTATCCCGGCCAAGTGCGACGAGGGGGCTGGACCCTATGGGGCGCGGCCGAGCGAAAGCCAAGCAGACGAAGGTCGCACGCGACCTGAAGTACCGGACCTATGAGACGGACTTCGGGGCCCTTGCGCGCGAACTTCATGGTGATGAAGACACCAGTCAGAAGGCCGATCCGATACCGGACGACTATGACGACTGGCCGGACTACGACGCGGGGCCCTCGCGCCCTTAGGCCGTGTCTCTCAGAGACGCGCTTAAGGGGCGGCCGGTCAAAGCGGCAACGCCTTGGTCGGCATCCCCTCAGACCGATCGGCTCTGGGTCGATCGGCTCTGGGTCGATCGGCTGATCACGACCTCCCCGTGGGTGCCGTAGCCGGGTAGCGGTCCGCCGTGAGGCGTGCCGTCGAAGGCCACATGCAGCCACTCGTCCCCGACCGGGATCAGAGTGGGCCACGGCAGGTTCGAGACGTACGCCGAACGGAGCTCTGCGACCTCGTTGAGGTCCAGGTCGAAGATCGGGTAGCGAGCACGGACGCGACGCGGGTTGTCGCGTCCGTCGCTGGCGCCGACCACGACTGTGCCGCCCAGCGGGACAAGAGTGGTGCCCTCGGTGGCTGTCCGGTCGGATCGTGCTGCCCGCAGGCTGAGCGCGTCCAGGCTCGGCCCGCTGGCGATGACCGGATGGAAGGCGAAGTACTTCTCGGCGCTGACGTAGCCGACCAGCCATTCGTCGTCGCGGCGCACCAGCTGCGGGTCCCAGACGCCGACTGACGTCAGGCCGTCCGTCGGCAGGGCGAGCGGGGTCGCGTCGAGGACGTGCTCGCCTCGGGTCACGTCCTCCCGTGATCGGGCGATCGTGACTCCGACCGGGCTCCACGGCTTGCCTGGGTCCTTCTCGTCGGGCGCCTTGAAACCGGCCCACGTGCTCGTCGTGACGACCCACTCGTCCCCATCGCGCATGAGGTGGGTGGCGTGGTCGCCGTAGACCAGCCCTTCCCGGCGGAAGTAGAGCGCGCCGCGATGGACGAGCTCGTACGTCGTCGGGTCCAGCGCCCACACCGAGGTGTGCGCGGTGGGGAAGAAGCCCGGTCCGGCGCTGGTGGCGGTGAGCAGCACGGTGCCGCCGTCATCCCGGAACGGTGAGCCGTCGGCGTACGTCACCGCGCGGATGTCGCGCAGGCCGAGCTGTCCGAAGGCGCCAATGCGCGCGTCTCCGGCCGCGCCCTCGTGGTCCGCGGTCAGGTCGGCGAGCCAGGCCTCGTCACGCGGCTCGATCCCGAGCTCGGAGAGGTCTACCCGCGCCCGCGCCGCCCACGCGCCGTCCGTCTCCTGGGTCAGCGCGGTCAGCATGGTCCCGGTCAACGTCAGCGCGAATCGGCCGGCGCCGAGGCGGACCCTGGCGTGGCGCCGGCTCGCGTGAGTCGTACGCCGCGACCCGCTGGTCGTCTCCAGCCACACCCGCCGCCCGTCGTACCTCCCGGTGAGCACGTCGCCGCCCGAGGTGAAGGTCAGCGAGACCGGGCCGTCGCAAGCGACCTCGATCGCGGCGTTGGCTGCGGGCCGGGAGGAGCTGGTGGAATCGACAGCGATCGTGACGGGGCGCTGGCGACGTACGATCTCGAACTCTGGGAACATCGGTTCCAGTCTTCCGTGCGTTCCGCTCCGGGCTAACGCAGCCCTCGGACGTAGGCGGTGGCCCGCCGGAGGTCGTGGAGGCGCGCCTCCCAGGTGATGCCGAGGAAGAGCAGCAGGAGGCCGGCCGCACCGAGCGCCCACCACTGCTGCAGCATCGCCGCCGACGGCATCTGCGCCAGAGCCAGGACCGAGGCGACCAGGGCGCCACCGACCAGCGGCGCGGCCCAGCGCAGCCAGGCACCGCCGATGATGAAGGCGAGACAGGCGATGCCGAGCACGACGCTCCGCATCGAGATCGGGTCCTGGAGCGCCGCGGGGATGGACGGGACGAGGGCGAGGAAGACGCCGGGGCCGAGCACCGGCAGCGAGGCGATCCCCCTGTCGAGGCGAAGCTTGATCACGCCGTAGGCGACCAGCGCGATCGCCGGCGGCAGGGTGTAATGCTCCCAGGTCGTGACCGAGGTGTCGCCCAACCGGATCCACAGGGCGATCGTCATCAGCGTGGCGCCGGCCCAGCCCAGCCGGCGACGCTCGTCGTGAGCGATCGCGTGCGCGGAGACGGCGGCGCCGGCCACCGTCAGCAGGATGCTCAGCCAGGGAAGGTCGACCCCGCTCGATCCGACCGCGACCGGGCCGTCCGGCGTCAGGACGATCGAGGGACCGAGGCTGACCGTGCCGAAGAAGATCGTGACCGCAGCGGCCACCGCGGCGGTGATCTCGGCGGAGGGCAGCAGCCGGAAGATGGTGACGACGGCCAGTACGACGATGATCCCGGCCGCGGCGTGCGGTGCCGCGACCTCGCTGAGGTTGGCGAACATCCAGCAGAACGCCGTCAGCGTGATGATCCAGTAGGGAGCGGTGACGGCCTTGGTCTGCTGTTCCCGGGTGAGCCGGTCGACCGCGATCGCGGCGGCGGTTAGCACCCCGGCCACCACCAGCGCCAGCAGGTCGTTGCCGAACGCGGCGCCGAGCGATCCCAGGCCGAGCACGCCGGCGATCGCGAGGCGCGCTCCGGACTGCTCCGGCTCGTGGCGCAGGATCGTCGCGATGCACATGACGCCGGCGATGAGCAGCAGGATCGCCAGCCAGTCGGTGTCCAGCGAACCGCCCTCGTCGAAGGCACCCAGCACGATCGACACGGCCGCGCCGGTGGCGGCCGCGGCCTCGGTGGCGGGACTGCGGCGTACCAGCACGATGGCGCCCATCGCGACAACGACCACCACCGCGGTGTAGGGACGATCGACGTCGGCCATCCGGGCCGCCTGCCAGACGGCGGCCGTCAGGGCGAGGATCCAGTAGGCGGTCGCGACCTCCTTGGCATGGCCGGACTGGACGCGGTCGACGGTGAAGGCGAGCGCGGTGAGGATGACGGTCACGGCCAGGGCGAGCACGTCGTTCGAGAGGACCGCGGCCGTGGCCGCCCCGATCCCGACGGTGCCCGCCACGGCCAGCGCGGGAGGCTGGCGGTGGTGCAGGCCGATGGCCGCGGCGAGGATGGTGGCGATGGTCAGCAGGACCGCCGCCCAGGTGACGTCGACAGAGCCGATCCCGATCGAGATCGCGGCGCTGGCCATAGCGGCCCACCAGCCCGACGCCCGGAAGCGGAAGAGCGTGATCAGCCCGAGGACCGTGACGATCACGCATGCGGCCCACTGCCGCTCCACGTCGATCAGCGGGGCGAGCGACCACAGGCCGAGGCTGAGCGTCACGACCGAGTAGCTGGCGGTGACCTCGCGGTCGGCGCCGGCCAGACCCCGAACCGCGTACGCAGCGACCCCCGCCAGCGCGAGCGCGACGACCACGGTGAGCAGGTCGCTGGGCAGCGCGGCGGCGAGGGCGACCAGGCCGAAGATGCCGGCGGCGACGAGCCGCGGCCGCCGCTGTGCCCACCAGGCCAGCGCGACGGCGACGCCGAGCAGCAGCAGCGCCGGGACCAGCAGCGGGGCGGCGTAGCAGGCGGCCGTGACCGCGAACCCGGAGAGACCGCCGGAGAAGACGATCCAACGGACCGTGGGTCGGTAGGTGCGGAAAGCCGGCGGGTTGGACTGGTAGAACCAGGCGGTGCCGAGGGCGAGGATCGCGAGCAGCGCCGGCAGCG
The DNA here is from genome assembly GCF_014360585.1 of Nocardioides sp. Lineage (GTDB taxonomy): Bacteria > Actinomycetota > Actinomycetes > Propionibacteriales > Nocardioidaceae > Nocardioides. The sequence goes on along the minus strand of NZ_JACIXG010000006.1, from coordinate 70,300 downwards.
CCAGCCAGCCCGGCAGCAGCGGATCCGGGCCGGTGACCGGCGAGAACGCCGACTCGGTCCAGGGAACGGCCGCGAGCCGGACGGCGGCCGAGACGGTCAGGATGAGGACCGTGATGCCCAGTGCTGCGGCGTACGGCGTCAACGCGGTAGCGGCCCAGCGCCAGGGCCGGGGGAGTGTCATCAGTGCGCCGGCGGCGACCAGAGTGACCACGATGGCCACGACGGTCAGGGTGACCGGGCCGTCGTCGAGAGCCGGCTGGGTGAAGGTGTAGGCGGCGATCAGCAGCGACACCCCGACCATGGCGACCTTGGCGTCCTTGGGCAGCGGGAACAGCAGCGCCACGATCGCCAGCACCGCGGCCGCGCCGAGCAGCAGGGGCAGGGTGCCGCCGGTCAGGAGCTCGGAGCCGGTCAGTGCGGGGTCGGCCAGACCGCGGACGAGCAGCATCAACCAGAAGCCCGCCAGCACGACCATCGAGCCGAGAGTCAGGGCCCGGAGCTCGAGCTTGCTCGCCACGATCACCACGACGAGAGCGATCACCGCAGCGACCAGCGGGAACCAGATGAGGTCGGAGATGAGCTCGAGACCGATCAGCGCGGTGAGTACGCCAGCGGCGGCCGCCACCTGTGGCCCGATCACCGCGGTGAGCTTCTCGCTGCGCTCGCCGACCAGGGACATCGCGGTGCCGGCTATGAAGACGGCGACGCCGACGATGACCAGGAAGCCACGGTCCCAGTCGGCTCCACCGAGCCAGCCGGCGTACTCCATCCCGGCTATGTCCAGGGCGAGCAGTCCCAGCGCGAGGGTCCAGACGCCTTCGGTGCCGGCGCGCAGCTCGAGATGCATCAGCACCGCGCCACCGATCGTGAAGAGGGCGGTGAAGACGAGCAGCATCGTCGTGCGGCCACCGACGCCCATCGCGGCCCAGGCGACCGCGAGGAAGATGACCCCCGCGACCAGCAGGAAGAGAACGCCGACGCCGACCAGGATCAGCGGCACCGTGATCGGCGCGCGGCGGGCGGCCTCGAGCGGGGCGCCGGGGAACGGCGACGGTCCGGCGACGGCTGTCGCCGCTGCAGGTGTGGCCGCCGTCGCGGAGACAGGCTCGGCGACGGGTTCGGGTTGGATCAGCGGGGGTGCCGAAGGCGGTGCGGCGGGCGGTGCGGCAGCGGGCGGCGGGGTCGGCCGCACGGCTCGGCTGGCCTCGTCCCGGATCGAGCGCAACCGGGTCATGAGTACGTCGGCTCGCAGCAGCGTCCCGTAGAGCTCTTGGGCTACCGCGTTCTCCAAGGGCAGCCCGCAGTTCGGGCAGGGGCTGGTGCCGGGCTCGAGGGCCTCCCGGCAGTCGGGGCAGCGACCAGGATCGGCGTACTTCACAGCCCACCATCCTTGCGTAGTTCCGCCGATGCGTGTGCGGGAAACGCAGAGGGTCCGGACCGAGTCCCGAAATGGCAACCGGCTCCGACCCATAGCTGCGGGTCGAAGCCGGTTGTTGCTTGTGGGCAGGGGCGGGGTCGAACCGCCGACCTATCACTTTTCAGGCGATCGCTCGTACCAACTGAGCTACCTGCCCAAGCGAGGTGAAACATTACCGGAAATGCCTGCGGCCTTCCGAATCGGGGTCCGTGCATGTCTGTACGCCCTCGCTTTGGCGGCCCAGGACGCAGGCCTCTAGGATGTCCCGGCAGGCCCCCTTCGTCTAGCGGCCCAGGACCCCGCCCTTTCACGGCGGTAGCGCCGGTTCGAATCCGGTAGGGGGTACAACAGCTTGGCTGTGGCATCAGTTCGCCTCGATCCATGCCTCGATTCTGGATCTCGTGCAGCGCTCCGGCATCCGCACGGATACTCATATCCAGGACGTACGCCGCATCGTGTAGTGCGACACTTCCGACTGTGAGTGCGTGGACGTCGCCGGCGGCGATCGAGGTCGAGAACCGGCTCTTCCGGGCTCTCGCGGTGCTGCGCGTGGTCGTTCTCGTCAATGCCGTCGGCCTGACCGTCTACCGGGCAGGCAACTTCGATCCACCGTCGGCGGCGCTGGTCTGCGCGCTCGTCATGGTGAGCTGGACCGCCTTCGCCGTCTGGGCGTACGCGGCACCCAGCCGACGCACGGCGGTGCTCGTCGGCGCCGACCTGGCGATCGCGCTCGGGCTCCTGCTCGTGACGCCGCTGGTGAAGGGCCCGGGGTTCCAGGCGAGCGTGCCGGGCTTCTGGGTGAGCGGCGCGCTGCTCGCGTGCGCGATCCACTATCGCTGGATCGGCGGTCTGCTGGCCGGTGTGGCGCTGGCGGCCGTCGACCTCGGACTGCGTCAGGAGATCGACCAGTCGATCTACGGCAACGCGTTCCTGCTGGTCATCGGTGGCCCGGTGGTCGGCTACATGTGTGAGTCGGTGCAGCGGATGGCGCTGGAGCGGGACGAGGCCGAGCGCGCGGCGGCCCGGGCCGAGGAGCGGGCGCGGCTCGCCCGGGCGGTCCACGACGGCGTGCTCCAGGTGCTCGCACTCGTCCAGCGCCGCGGCGGCGACCTCGGTGGCGACGGTGCCGAGCTGGGCAGGCTGGCGGGGGAGCAGGAGCGGGAGCTGCGAGCGTTGGTCCGTGGCGAGCAGCCCGGCCGTGGCCCGGCTGCCGGGATGGTCGACCTGGCTGCGGCGCTGGCCGAGCTGGAGACCGCCACCGTGACCGTGTCCGGACCCGCGACCGCCGTCGAGATGCCCGCACACCCCGCCGAGGAGATCGTCGCGGCGACCCGGGCAGCGCTGGACAACGTACGCCGCCATGTCGGTGAGGACGCCCGCGCCTGGGTGCTCCTGCAGGCGTTCCCCGACCATGTCGAGATCTCGGTGCGCGACGAGGGCCCGGGTATCCCCGATGGTCGCGTCGCCACGGCCGAGAAGGACGGCAGGCTGGGCATCGCCGGCTCGATCAAGGGCCGGATCCTCGATCTCGGGGGTACGGCCGAACTCATCACAGGAAGGACGGGAACGGAATGGGAAATGGTCGTTCCTCGCATGGGTCTCGACAGGCTCGACCACCGATGACAGCTCGACCACCGATGACAGCTCGACCACCGATGACAGCTCGACCACCGGTGACCGCGGTCAGGTTGATGGTCGTCGACGATCATCCGATGTGGCGTGACGCGGTCGAGCGCGACCTCGCCGCCGCGGGCTTCGATGTCGTCGCCACCGCCAGCACCGGCCGGGAAGCGATCACCAGGTTCGCCGCGACGCGGCCGGAGGTCGTGGTGCTCGACCTGCACATCCCCGAGCCCGACGGTGTCCAGGTCACCACCGAGATCATCGCCCTGCACCCGACGACCAAGGTCCTCATCCTCTCCGCCTCCGGCGAGCAGAACGACGTCCTTGCAGCAGTCAAGGCCGGAGCCACCGGCTACCTGATCAAGTCGGCCTCCCGCGACGAGCTCCTGGAGGCCGTACACCGCGTCGCCGCCGGCGACCCCGTCTTCACCCCCGGCCTGGCCGGCCTGGTCCTGGGCGAGTTCCAGCACAGCGCCGCCACCGAAGTACGCGGAGACAAACCCACGCTCACAGACCGCGAGACCGAGATCCTCAAGCTCGTCGCCAAGGGCCTGAGCTACCGCCAGATCGCCGACCGCCTCGTCCTCTCCCACCGCACGGTGCAGAACCACGTACAGAACATCCTGCGCAAGCTCCAGATGCACAACCGTGTCGAGCTCACGCGCTACGCGATCGAGCAGGGTTTGGACGGGGACTAGGTTCGGCGTGGGGCCAGGGCCTGGGGCTGGTCGTCTTTGTTGGGTTGGGGCCGCCGACCCGTTATGGATGGTGTTCACGCCGGACCCCGGAGTCAAGGACGGCCTTCGGCCGCCGGCTTCGCCGGTCGCCTGCGGCGATCCTTGACACCGTGATCCGTCGAGAATTTTGGCTGGTTATCGGGTCGGCGGCGGGGTCTGGCGCAGCGAGTTTGGGTCGCGTACGGGCTTGGGGACCGGGGTGGTCGGTCCTGGCAGGTGAGGTCTGCGCGGGCGCTGTACTAGACGATGACACCTTGTGAATCGTTCACAAGGGGCGCTCCCGTGTCTTGTCAGAGGCCACTAGGTCGTCGGCTAGGACAGAGGGTCCGAGTTCGTGAAGCCCTTCACAAGGTCGGATCCGTGGGCCGGAGCAGGCCGCAGCGCGGTCAGACGCGGCGGGTGAACCGGATCCGTCCGTCCGGGAGGCGTTCATAGTCGTAGTTGGGGTCGTGGATCCGGCGATGATCGCTCGAACACAACAACACCATGTTCGCGAGATTTGTGAGGCCGCCTGCCGACCAGGGTTTCAGATGATGCGCCTCGGTCCAGGCCGCTGGCGCATCACAGTCTTCGGCCTGGCAGCACTTGTCCCGTAACCGCAGCGCCCGGTGTTGGACCGGGTGGGCCAGGCGGATGCTGCGGCCGAAGTCGAGGATCTCGGAGCCTGTGCCGAGTACGACGGGGATGAGGTCGGCGTTGCAGGCCATCCGGCGGGCCTCAGCGGCGCTGATCTGCTCCCCATCGAACCCCAACGCGGCGGTGCCGAGGTCGTTGCGGAGGTCCTCGACGCTCATGGTGATGAACACCGTGGTCGCGTGACCACCGTGCCGGGGGAGCTGGTCGACGTCGTAGGTCTCGATGATCCGGGTGAAGGCCTGGCCCAGCAGCCGGTCATAGGGGGCTTTGCGGCCCCGGTCCTCCGCGGAGAGCTTCCTCGGCTGCGCCAACGAGTCCAGGATGGTCCGGAGACGGTGACCGACCGCGTACGAGACCCGGGCATGGATGTCCACCGTCCCGTCACCGTTCGCACGGGAGGTCAAGAACGTGCGGCGTTGGGCGCGTTCCTCTTCCCGCTGCAACGCTTTGGCCTCGGCGGCCTCGAACCGTTCGGGATCGACCTCGAACAAGATCCGCTTCCCGATGATCTCGAGCTTGTTCGCGGTCATCTCGGTGGCGTACTCCACCAACAGCTTCTCCGCGAGCACCAGGTTCTCGGCACTGGCTTCGGGGTCGGCCTCGACCGCCTCGAGCGCTTTGAGAGCTTGTCAAGATTTCTGTGTAAACGATCGGTCCCTTGTTGGTTGATTTGCCTTACAGGTAGGGGTTGATGCGGTCGGGGTAGGCGATCGCGAGTTGGCCCAGGGCCTGCTTCCAGTTCGTCACGACCTGGCCCTCGACGAGCCGTCCGGGAGCCTTGCGGTCGGCGGCTGGCTTGCCGCGTTCCTTCGCGCGTTCGCGGGCTCGCTTGTCCTCGATGTTGCAGATCGCCAGCCACAGCAGCTTCACCACGGCCTCGTCGTTGGGGAAGTGCCCGCGGTTCTTGGTGACCTTGCGCAGCTGGTAGTTCAGCGACTCGATGCTGTTGGTCGTGTAGATCACCCGCCGCAGCTCGGGCGGGAAGGCCAGGAACGGGATGAACCGCTCCCAGGCTGCTTGCCAGGTTGCGACGGCGTGGGGGTACTTCTTGCCCCAGATCGAGTCCTGGAACGCCGCGAATGCGTCCCTGGCGGACTTGTCCGAGGATGCGGTGTAGATCGGCTTCAACGCCTTCGCGACCGCCTTGCGGTCCTTGTAGTTCACGAACCGCATCGATGCCCGGATCAGGTGCACCACGCACGTCTGAACGGTCGCGTGCTGCCAGGTCGCCTCGATCGCCTCGGGCAGGCCGCTCAGGCCGTCGCAGCACACGATGAGCACGTCGCGGACGCCACGGTTCGCGAGCTCGGCACACACACCGGCCCAGAACTTCGCGCCCTCGGACGTCTGGATCCAGATCCCCAAGACGTGCTTGACGCCGTCCATGTCGACCCCGACAGCGATGTGGGCAGACTTGTTGATCACGTGCGCGCCGTCGCGGACCTTGACCACGATCGCGTCGAGGTAGACCACCGGGTAGAACGCATCCAGCGGCCGGGCCTGCCACTCGAGGATCTCCTCGGCGATCGCGTCGGTGATGTTCGAGATCGTCTCGTGCGACAACTCGGTCCCGATCGTGGAAGCGAGGTGATGGGCGATGTCGCGCACCGTCATGCCGCCGGCGTAAAGCGAGATGATCATCTCGTCCAGCCCGGACAGGCGACGTGAGCCCTTCGGGACCAGCACGGGCGTGAACGTGCCGTCGCGGTCGCGTGGGACCGCGAGCTCGACGTCACCGGTCTGCGTGGCGACCTTCTTCGGACTCGTGCCGTTCCTCGAGTTCGACACCGCTGAAGCGGCCGGGTCGCCCTTCTCATAGCCCAGATGGCTCGTGAGCTCAGCCTGCAGCCCGCGTTCTAGGGCGGCCTTGATCAAGCCGGGGATGAACCCTCCATCGCCGGTCAGCTCGATCTCACCGGCATCGATCTTGGCGAACAACTCATCCATCGCCCCCGACGCAGCGAACTCCGCAGCAGCCCTCGCCCCTGGCAGGTCTGCCCGATCAGCACGCCGAGCAGCGGCCGCCTTCTTGTAGTCCGGTCGCCCGGTCCCTTCGGTCACAGCAGTCATCATCGTTCCTTTGCTGAGACCGACCGCTTACACAGACCATCTGACACCCCCCGCTTTGACGATCACCCTCGCCTTGTCGGGGGACACCACACCCTCAGCAAGGCCGGCGGCGACGAGCTCGTACCTCGCAACCCCGGTGGCGAGCTTCACCTCGGCACGCCCGACCTTCTTGTCGACCAACAGCTCGGTCCACATCCACCCCGAGACATCCTTCGCACCGGTCTCCTCAGCGATGTCACCCGAGACAGCAAGGACCCGCAGCTTCAACGCGGCTTGCTTGGCCTGAATGATCTCCAGCCGCTTCAACCGGTCCTTCTTCTGACCGGTGCGCCAATAGGCAGGGTCCCTGGTGAGCAGGGTGTCGAGGGAGGACTCCAGGGCGGCGAGCTCTGCGTCGATCGGGTCCTCGGGGTTGGTTCCCCAGTGGTTGATCTCGGGTTCGAGGCTCATCCGCCGCCCCTCCTTTCCGGCGTGTTCAGAGGCGTGTCGTGATGGGTCTGATTCTACTCCTTCCGACTCCGTGAATCTACTTATATGCGCAGGTCAACCGCCTTTCCTCGGTCAGCGAACGGCCTCATACCTGTGGATGGTAAGTGGCCCGAAGGGCCACCCTCACACCCCACGCGCATCACCGTTCCCAGGAACGAATCCGCTGCGCCACACCCGGGCCGCCGCCCCGATAGCCAGCCATCTTTTTTCTCGACATGGTCCGGTGTCAAGGATCGCCAAAGGCGACCGGCGAAGCCGGCGGCCGAAGGCCGTCCTTGACTCCGGGGCATGTCGAGAACATCCTCGAAGTCGGGTCGGCGGCCCTGACCGGCCTTCGGGTGGGACGTTCCGGCAGGGAGGTCTCGACAAGCTCGACCACCGAAGCGACTGTGTTGGTCTCGACACGCCTCCGCCTAGCGGCTCCGGCGGCTCGACCAGCGGGGCATGGTCTCGACAAGCTCGACCAGCGGGGCGGGGTCTCGACAAGCTCGACCAGCGGGGCGGGGTCTCGACAAGCTCGACCACCAGGAGCCGAAACCTCACCACGCGACCCCAGCCGCCCGCGAAACGTACGCACCCTTCATCGCCGCCACGAGATCAGCAACCAGAATCCGCCCCTCGACCCCCGCCGCAACATCGCGTACCTGAACCTCGCCCGCATCCGCCTCGGCAGATCCGATGACCGCGATGAGCGGCTCACGGCGGCGCCGGGACTCACGGATCCGCGCGCCGAGGGAGCCGTCGGGGTCCAGACGCGGACGGAGGCCTTCGGCCAGGAGAGCGTCGACGAGGCCTCGGGCAGCCTGGTCCTGAGCCGGGGAGACCGGGAGGACGGCGACCTGGGTGGGCGCCAGCCACAGCGGGAGGCGGCCCTGGTAACGCTCCAGCACCGCCGCGGTGACACGTTCCATGGAGCCGACGGTGCCGCGATGGACCATCACGACCCGCCGCCGGGAGCCGTCAGCGGCGTCGTAGCTCAGGTCGAAGCGCTCGGGCTGGTTGAAGTCGATCTGAACGGTGGCGATGGTCTCCTCGCGGCCTGCTGAATCGATCACCTGCAGGTCGAGCTTGGGACCGTAGAAGGCGGCCTCGCCCGGCGCCTCGACGGTCGCGACACCGGCGGCGGACGCTGCCTTCTGCAGCGCCACCTCGGCGCCGTCCCACTGCTCGGCGGAGCCGAGGTAGGACGGTGAGTCGTCGCGGAGCGAGAGACGTACGTAGTCGACCCGCAGGCCGAGGATCTCCTGGGCTCTCAGGGCCGAGACCAGCGCCTTCCCGGCCTCGTCGGCCACCTGGTCGGGGCGGCAGAAGACATGGGTGTCGTCGAGGTTGATCTGGCGCACCCGGCTCAGCCCGGAGAGCACCCCGGAGCGCTCCGCACGGAACATCGGGGCGAGCTCGTGCAGCCGGATCGGGAGCTCGCGGTAGGAGTGCTGCCGGGCCTTGTAGACCAGCGCGTGGTGCGGACAGTTGGCGGGACGGAGCACCAGCTCGTCGCCACTCTCCCCCGCCGAACCCGCCGAACCCGCCGATCCCTCCGATCCCGCCGGCCCAGCCCCCATCGACATCGGCGGGAACATGTCCTCGGCGAACTTCGCCCAGTGACCCGAGCGCTCGAAGAGCGCGCGCTTGCCGAGCACCGGGGTCTTCACCGGTACGCAGCCGTCAGCCTTGGCCAGGTCGGCGGCCAGCCGCTCCAGCTCGCCGAAGATCACCGCCCCGTCGGGCAGCCACAGCGGCAGCCCGGAACCGGCGAGGGGGTCGGTGGCGAAGATGGCGAGGTCACGGTTGAGCTCGCGATGGTCGAGACGGTCGGCCGGGTCGGGGTTCATGGGTACGTGCTCCTGGGTCAGGCCCCGGAGCACCACCACCAGAGACGAGAACCGCCCCGGAGCACTGCTCCGGGGCGGTCTGCGAAAGTGGACAGCAGGTCAGCGCCGGAGTGGGTCCGGCGTCGTCGTGCTCATCGCGCGCTGCTGCATACCGTTCACCTTAACGGCTCCCGACGGCGTACGCATCGGGGTTTCCGGCCCTCAGAGCTCGGTGGTGTCGAGGAGCTCGCCGAGCTCCTCGCGGGAGAGGTCACGCATCTCGCCGGGCTTCATGCTGCCGAGGCGGACCGGGCCAATCCGCGTACGGGTGAGGCGGGTGACCGGGTGGCCGAGGTGATCGAGGAGACGGCGGACGATCCGGTTGCGGCCCTCGTGGATGACCAGCTCGATGATCGACTTGTCCTTGCGGGTCTCCATGATCCGGGCCTTGGTCACGGTGACCGGGCCGTCCTCGAGGGTGACGCCTGCGAGCAGCTGCTTGCGTACGTTGGGGAAGATCTCGCCCTCGACCTCGGCCACGTAGGTCTTGTCGACCTCGTAGCTGGGGTGGGCCAGCCGGTGGGCGAAGTCACCGTCGTTGGTGAGGATGATCAGGCCCTCGGTGTCGGTGTCGAGGCGGCCGACGTGGAAGAGCCGCTCCGGGCGGTCGGCGACCACGTCCGACAGGTTGCGGCGACCCTCCGGGTCGCTCATCGTCGAGACCACGCCGCGCGGCTTGTTGAGCGCCAGGTAGACCTTGCCGGAGATCGGCGGGAGACGCTTGCCGCCGAAGCGAACGACATCCTTGCCGGGGTCCACCTTGGTGCCCAGCCTGGTGACGACCTCGCCGTTGACCTCGACCTCGCCGTTGAGCATCAGGATCTCGCTGCCGCGCCGTGACGCGACGCCGGCCAGGGCCAGCAGCTTCTGGAGCCGGATCAGGCCCTCGTCGTCCAGCGGCAGATCGTCTCGCTCAGGAAGGCTACTCACGCCTGCGATTCTGCCGCATCCGAGGGGGCATCCCCATTCGCCGACTCCTCGGGCTGCGCCGCCAGCGCCGCGGGGCCGACCTGCTCGGTCAGCTCCTCCTCCATGTCGGCGAGGTCGGGCAGGTAGGGCGCCAGCTCGGGCAGCTCGCCCAGGTCGGTGATGCCGATCCGCTCCAGGAAATAGCCGGTGGTGCGGTAGAGGTTGGCGCCGGTCTCGTGGTCCTGACCGGCCTCCTCGACGAGGCCTCGGGTGAGCAGCGTGCGCATCACGCCGTCGACGTTGACACCACGGATCGCGGAGACCCGGGCCCGGGAGACCGGCTGCTTGTAGGCGACCACGGCCAGGGTCTCCAAGGCCGCCTGCGTCAGCCGGGCCTGCTGGCCCTCGAGCACGAAGCCCTCGACCACACCGGCGTACTCCGCACGCGTGTAGAACCGCCATCCACCTGCGACGTTGCGCAGATCGAAGCCGCGCCCCTGCTCGGTGTACTCGGCGGCGAGGCCCTCGAGCGCGGCGACCACCTCTGCGGTGGGATGGCCGACCGCAGACGCCAGCGACGCCGCCACGAGCGGCTCGTCGGCGACCATCAGCACCGCCTCGAGCGCCGGGCGCAGGTCGGCGAAGTCGATCGCCAGCGTCTCCTCGGTCTCCGCTGCCGCAGCCTCAGTCATCGTCCTTCTCTCCGTCATCGGCGCCGCCCTCCGCAGGCGGCTGCCCTTCGAACTCGTCCTGGATCAGCTCGTCGACATCGAGCGCCTCGTCCCCGGTCCAACGTACGGTCAGCTCGCCCAGGGCGGTGACCTGGTCGAACGCGACCGCACCCTCGCGGAAGAGCTCCAGCAGCGAGAGGAACCGGGCGACCGTGGTCAGTGTGTCCGGCGAGTCGAAGCACAGGCTGCGAAAGGTGACCTGTCCCCCGGCGCGCAGCCGCTCGATGACCAGGGCCGCCTGCTCCTTGACCGAGACCTTCGACCCGTGGATGTGGGACAGCCCGATCTCCGGCGGTCCGGGCTTGGGCGCCATCGCGGCAGCCGCGAGCTGGGCGAACTGCTCCAGCCCGATCCCGATCAGCACCTCCGGCAGCAGGCCGGCGTAGCGCGGTTCGAGCTGGACCGAGCGAGGGTGGCGCTTGGACTCCTTCGCGAGCCGATCGGCGAAGACGGCCGCGACCTGCTTGAACGCCTTGTACTGCAGCAGCCGCGCGAAGAGGAGGTCGCGCGCCTCGAGCAGCGCCAGGTCCTCCTCGTCCTCGACATCGCCCTGCGGAAGCAGCCGAGCCGCCTTCAGGTCGAGCAGCGTGCTCGCCACCAGCAGGAAGTTGGAGGTCTGCTCCAGGTCCCAGATGCCCTTGCCGCCATCCTCGGACCTGTCCGCGGCGCCCTTCTTGACGTACGCGATGAACTCGTCGGTCACCGTGGCCAGGGAGACCTCGGTGATGTCGAGCTTGTGCTTGGCGATCAGACTGAGCAGCAGGTCGAAGGGGCCCTCGAAGTTGCCGAGGTGGACCTCGAAGCCCCCGGCGCCGCTCGACTCCTGCTCGTCGGCCCCGTCCGGGCCATCCATCATCTGTGCGGCCGTCCGACCATCGAGCACCGTCACTCGGCGAGCCGGTGCACGAGGGCGCTGTCGTCCCCGTGCTCCTCCAGGTCGGCCAGCACGATCGCCAGCGCCTCGCGCACCAGCCGGCCACGGTCGACCGCGATGCCGTGCTTGGCCCGGAGGTTGAGCCGAGCGTGCTCGAGCTCGAGCAGCTCCTCGGAGGTGATGTAGACCGTCATCTTCTCGTCATGACGTACGCGGCCGCTGGAGCGCTTCTTGGCAGCCGGGGTCTCCTCGGCCGGCTCGGGCACGGCGTGGACCGGGCGTGCCTTCGCCTCGGCCGCCGCGGCATCGGCGGTACGCCGGAAGAGGTCGTCGGCGGCCGGGACCCTCACGCGTCGCGTTGCCATCGGGCCAGCACCTCCTTGGCGAGCATCCGGTAGGAGTCGGCGCCGGTCGAGCTGGAGGCGTACTCGGTGATCGGCTCGCCGACCACGGTGGAGTCGGCGAACTTCACGGTCCGCCGGATGACGCTGTGGAAGACGCGGTCGCCCCACCCGTTGACGAGGGTCTCCATGACCTCTCGGCTGTGCATGGTGCGGCCGTCGTACATCGTGCCCAGTATTCCGTCGATCCTCAGGCGCGGGTTGAGCCGCTCCTGAACCTTGTCGATGGTGTCCTTGAGCAGGGCGACGCCGCGCAGCGCGAAATACTCGCACTCCAGCGGCACGACCACCGAGTCGGAGGCGGTCAGCGCGTTGACCGTCAGCAGCCCCAGGCTCGGCTGGCAGTCGATGAGGATCACGTCGTAGTTGGCCACCGCGGGAGCGAGGGCGCGGGCCAGGGTCTGCTCGCGAGCGACCTCCTGGACGAGTTGCACCTCAGCGGCGGAGAGGTCGATGTTGGCCGGGAGCAGGTCGACGCCGTCGATCCCGGAGGGGACGACCACGTCCGCGAGCGTGATGTCACGCTCCATCAACAGGTTGTAGACGGTCAGCTCGATCTCGTTGGGCTGGAGCCCGAGACCGACCGAGAGCGACCCCTGCGGGTCGAAGTCGACCATCAGGACCTTGCGGCCGTGCTCAGCCAGCGCCGCCCCGAGGTTGATGGTGGTCGTGGTTTTGCCGACGCCACCCTTCTGGTTGACCATCGCGACCGTGCGCGCGGGGCCGCCGGTGGCGGGTCCGGGCTCGGGGAGGTTCGGCCAGGGGCGACCGGTCGGGCCCTTCTTGTTCTTGCCCGGGCCGTCGAAAGAACCCGCGTCGGGCTCGGGGGCGTTGGCGCGCAGGCGGGCCGAGGGCGGATAGGCCGGCGGCGGGGCCGCCGGCGTCTGCGGAGGTAACTGCGGCGCGGTCGCACCACCTGCTCCGAAATAGCTGTCTTCCATTCCTCCACCCCCGGTTGAGTTGCCGCGGCCTGGGACGATCACGGCGTGCGGGTCTATATGTCGACACGGCGACTCTAAGACCCGGATCTGCGCGACTGTAGGAGCCGCGCCGGGCGTGTCACAAGGCAAATCCGGCTGATTCTGCTACGCGGGCCGAATCTGTTGACGACCTGTGCACTTGGCGCCGCGCCGGCCCCACAGGCAGGGGTGTCGCTGTGGAGAGACCTGGGGACGGATCTCCACCCGATCAGGGGCCCTCAGTGCGGCCGACGGCGCTTCTGGACCTTGTCGTAGGCCTTGGTCGCAGCGTCCTTGATCTTCTTCTGATTCTCGGGCTTGCGAGCCTCGTTGGCGATCTTGGCGATGGCCGCGACGACGACGGGGTTCTTCATCAGCTTGCGCACGGTGCAACGCTAGCGGACTCTCCCCGCCCGTCACAGTCTCCGCATCGCCACCGTCGCCAGCACCAGCTCGCCGGCCTCGTCGCTCGCGTCCAGGTCGGCCACCGCCTCGATGACCCAGTCGTGGTCTCCGGCCGGGTCGTCGATGGTCTGGGTGATCCGCCAGATGCGGGTGGAGTCGTACGCCTCGTCGTCCTCGTCCACCCCCGCCGGAGCGCCACGCTCGGCGGTCCAGGTGAGCAGCTTGGGCGAACGCGAGTCGGCGGAGATGCCGACGTCGTCGTGCTCGGCGAAGTAGGCCTCCAGGGCGTCGTCCCACCGGGACCTGGTCATCACGACCTGCCGGGCGGGATCGAAACGGTCGGCGGCCGCGCGCTCCAGGCGCATCAGGCCGTCGAGGTCGTCGCGCGAGACCGCGTCGACGCGCGCCCACATCGCGTTGCGGACCATGATCTCGAACGCACGGGTCTGCTGGGACAGCGACCGCGGCGGCGGGGGCGTCTCGTGGTGGGCGACGGCCGACGGGATGTGCTCGGGGTCGGAGAGTGCCTCCCACTCGTCCAGCAGCGAGGAGTCGGTCTGCCGGATGGTCTCCCCCAGCCACTCGATCAGGTCCTCGACCTCGGGGCTCTTGTGGCTCTCGGGCAGCGTGTGCCGGAAGGTGCGGTAGGCGTCGGTCAGATAGCGCAGCACCAGGCCCTCGGAGCGAGCGAGCTGGTAGCGGCGTACGACGTCGGTGAACGTCATCCCCTGCTCGTACATCTCGCGCAGGATCGACTTGGGGTCGAGCGCGTCCTCGGGCAGCCACGGGTGGGTCCCGCGGTAGACCTCGAAGAGCGCCTCGAGCCGCTCGGCCATCGGCTTGGGCCAGGTGATCTCCTCGATGAGCGCCATCCGCTCGTCGTACTCCACACCGTCGGCCTTCATGTTCTCGATCGCCTTGCCGCGGGCCTCGTGCTGCTGGGCGAAGAGGATCTGGCGCGGGGGCTCGAGGACGGCCTCGATCACCGAGACGATCTCCAGGGTGTGCTCCGGCGACTCCGGGTCGAGCGTGTCCAGCGCGGCGAGGGCGAAGTGGGCCAGCGGCTGGTTGAGCGCGAAGTCGGCGGGAAGGTCCTCGGTGAGGACATAGCGACGTCCGTACGCATCGGGCTCGGCGAGCCTCGTCAGCACCCCGCTGTGGACCAGGGAGCGGGTCAGCCGCAGGGCCCGGCGGGCGAGCTTGAGCTGGCTGCGCGGCTCCTCGTGGTTCTCCATGGTGATCCGGCGCATCACCTCGAAGGCGTCCTCGTCGCGAGCGACGACGTTGAGGAGCATCGAGTTGTCGATCTTCATCTTGCTCTGCAGCGGCTCGGGGGCGCCGTCGACGAGCTTGGTGAAGGTCGCCTCGGTCCACACGACGGTGCCCTCGGGCGGCTTCTTGAGCTGTGCCTTGGAGTTCTTCTTGCCGGCCTTGCGGCGCTCCTCGGACTTCGCCTTGGACTTCTCGTTCTCGATGATGTGCTCGGGAGCCTGGACGACGACGTAGCCCTGGGTGTCGAAGCCGGCCCGGCCGGCCCGGCCGGCGATCTGGAGGAACTCCCTGGTCCGCAGGATGCGCTGGCGGCGGCCGTCGAACTTGGCCAGACCGGTGAAGAGCACCGTGCGGATCGGGACGTTGATGCCGACGCCGAGGGTGTCGGTGCCGGCGATGACCTTGAGCAGACCGGCCTGGGCGAGCTGCTCGACCAGCCTTCGGTATCTGGGGAGCATGCCGGCGTGGTGCACGCCGATGCCCTTGCGCAGCAGCTTGGACAGCGTCTTGCCGAAGCCGGCCGCGAACCGGACCGGCTCGAGCCGCCTGGCGATCTGCTCCTTCTCCTCGGTCGAGAGCTTCAGCCAGCTGGCATTGAGCAGCGAGGTGCCATGGGTGACCGCGTCCTTCTGGGTGAAGTGGACGACGTAGACGGGCGCCTGTCCCGTGGTGACGAGCTCTTCGAGCGTCTCCTGGAGAGGCGTCAGTCGCCAGTCGAACGCGAGCGGAACGGGCCGTTCCGCCTGGTCGACGAGGATGGTGTCGCGGCCGTTTCGGCCGGTCAGGTCCTCGGCGAGGGCGCTGGTGTCACCCAGGGTCGCGCTCAGCAGCAGGAACTGCGCCTGCGGGAGCTCGAGGAGCGGCACCTGCCACGCCCAGCCGCGGTCGGGCTCGCCGTAGTAGTGGAACTCGTCCATGATCACGAGCCCGACGTCGGCACGCTTGCCTTCCCTGAGGGCGAGGTTGGCGAGCACCTCGGCGGTGCAGCAGATGATCGGCGCGTCGGCGTTGACGCTGGCGTCGCCGGTGAGCATCCCGACGTTCTCGGCGCCGAAGGTCTCGACCAGGTCGAAGAACTTCTCGCTCACCAGCGCTTTGATCGGCGCGGTGTAGAAGGAGACCTTGTCCTCGGCCAGCGCCGCCGCGTGGGCACCCGCCGCGACCAGCGACTTTCCCGAGCCCGTCGGCGTCGCCAGGATGACGTTGTCACCGGCCAAAATGGACATGATCGCCTCGTCCTGGTGGGGGTAGAGGCTGCGGCCACTCCCCTCGGCCCAAGCCACGACCGCCTCGTAGACGTCGTCTGGGCTCGCGCCGACCTTCGGGATCCAGTCGCCGGGTCTGGTCGAAGCGCCGGTTTCGGTCGAAGCGGTCACAGGGCCCTCGGGTGTGCGGTCACGAAGACCTCTCGGAGATTGTCCACGGTGACAAGAGTGTAGATCTGCGTCGTGGTCACCGACGCATGGCCCAGCAACTCCTGCACGACACGTACGTCGGCGCCGCCGTCGAGCAGGTGGGTGGCGAAGGAGTGGCGCAGGGTGTGCGGCGAGACATCCTTGTCGATCCCGGCACGCTCGGCGGCGCGGGTCAGCACGGTCCAGGCCGACTGCCGGGACAGCCGCCCACCGCGGGCGTTGAGGAAGAGCGCGCCCCCTGAGCGGGCGGCTGCGAGGTCGGGGCGAGCCCGAGTCAGGTACGCCTCGACGGCCTCGATGGCATAGGAGCCGACCGGGACGATCCGCTCCTTGCCACCCTTGCCACGCAGGAGCACGACGTGGTCGACCCGGTCGAGGTCGTCGACGTCGAGACCGACCGCCTCGGAGATGCGGGCGCCGGTGCCGTAGAGCAGCTCCAGGAGAGCACGATCGCGCAACGAGAGCGCTGTCCCGGGCGCGCCCGCCGCTTCCAGGATCGCCTCGACGTCGGCCAACGGGAGCGCCTTCGGCAGCCGCTTCTCCGCTCGCGGCGGCTTCACATGGCCCGCCGGGTTGGCCTCGACCAGCCCGTCGGCGACCGCGAACTTGTGGAACCCGCGGACCGCAACGACCGTCCGCGCCGCTGAGGTCGCGCTCAGCGCCGGGTGCTCCTCGCTGCCCTCTCGCAGGTGCGCCAGGAACGCCGAGACCGTCGCCTCCGAGATCCCGGCCAGATCATCGACTCCTTGTCGACCGAGGAACTCGGCGTACCTCCGCAGGTCGCGCCGGTAGGACGAGAGCGTGTTGGCCGCGAGACCTCGCTCGACGGTCAGATGGTCGAGATACGTACGCATCGCATGCTCCACCGCGGAGGTGGAGACCGAAGCACCCGATGCCGACGTCACGTCCCCATCCAACCAGCCGAGTCGGCTCATCCTGACCAAAACCACCGCCGAGTCGGCTCATCCTGACCAAAACGTCTGCCGAGTCGGCTCGTCATGACGAGCCGACTCGGCAGGATTCCATGTCAGTTTGCGCCGACTCGGCGGGGTTGCACGTCAGAACGAGCCGGGTCGGCGTCAGGCCAGGACGGTCTCCAGGGCGACCGACTCGATGCCCACGGCCTCGCCGACGGGGGCGTTGGTGAGTTCGCCGGCGTGGGTGTTGAGACCCTTGGCGAGCGCGGCGTCGTCACGCAGCGCCTGGGCCCAGCCCTTGTTGGCCAGCGCTACGGCGTACGGCATCGTCGCGTTGGTGAGCGCGTAGGTCGAGGTGTTCGGGACCGCGCCGGGCATGTTGGCCACGCAGTAGAACGTCGAGTTGTGGACCTGGTAGGTCGGGTCGGCGTGGGTGGTGGCGTGGGAGTCCTCGAAGCAGCCGCCCTGGTCGATGGCGATGTCGACGAGCACCGAGCCGGGCTTCATCCGCGAGACCAGGTCGTTGGTGACCAGCTTCGGCGCGGCCGCACCAGGGATCAGTACGGCGCCGATGACCAGGTCGGCCTGGAGCACCTGCTCCTCGAGCGCGAGCTTGTTGGACGCGAGCCCGTGGACCTGGTTGGAGTAGCGCCAGAACGACATCCGCAGCTTCTCCAGGTCGGTGTCGAGCAGCGTGACGTCGGCGCCCATCCCCAACGCGATGTTGGCGGCATTCTGGCCGGAGACGCCGGCGCCGATGATGACCACCTTGGCGTTGGCGACACCGCCGACACCGCCCATCAGGGTGCCGCGGCCGCCCTGGGCCTTCAGCAGGTTGTAGGCCCCGACCTGGGGCGCCAGGCAGCCGGCGACCTCCGACATCGGGTAGAGCAGCGGCAGCGACCGGTTGGGCAGCTCGACGGTCTCGTAGGCGATCGCGGTGACCTTCTTGGCCAGCAGCTCCTCCGTGAGGGGCTTGTCGGCGGCCAGGTGAAGGTAGGTGAACAGGGTCAGCCCCTCGCGCAGCCGGTGGTACTCCTCCGCGACCGGCTCCTTGACCTTGAGCACCAGGTCGGCGTTGCCCCAGGTCTCGTCGGCGTCACCGAGGATCTTGGCACCGACCGCGGCGTACTCGCCGTCCGAGATCGAGGAGCCGACACCGGCGCCGGCCTCGACGAAGACCTCATGGCCGTTGGCCACCAGCTCGTGGACGCCGGAGGGGGTGATCGCCACCCGGTACTCGTGGTTCTTGACTTCCTTGGGTACGCCGATTCTCATTTTCTCTTCCCCTGAATGTGATGGTCCGTGGGTCGGGCCAGGCCGGATGTTCGCCGCCTGATGCGGCCAGTTCTAACCCGGTGTGGCGCAAGTCACCAAAACCGCGTCCCGCAGTCGTTGACGCACAGGTCAGACTCTGCCACGCGATCTGAGCACGGCGTACGCAAGGACGGCCTGGACGACCGGCGAGTCGGTCGCCCGACCGCTCAGCACGGCCTCCAGGAGCTCCTCGAAGGGCACCCGGTGGACGCTCATCTCGGCCTCCTCGTGCTCGAGGACGAAGCCGTCACGGTCGGTCGCGGTGAGGCCGCGGGCGAGATAGAAGTGGTGGACCTCCTCGGAGATTCCCGGTGAGGTGTGGGTCGAGAGCAGATGGGTCCACTCACTCGCCTCGTGCGCGACCTCCTCGCGCAGCTCACGCACGGCCACGTCGAGCGGGTCCTCGCCGGGATAGTCGATCAGCCCGGCGGGGAGCTCGACGAAGCGCCGCTTGGCTGGGTGGCGGTACTGGGTGATGACCAGGACCCGCTCCTCCTCGTCGAGAGCCAACACCACCGCGGCGCCCGGGTGCTCGACCACCAGGCGCCGGAACGGCTCCTCGTCCTCGTGGCCGGGCCGGTTGATCCGGTCCGCCCGCAGAGCGACCACCCACCCGTCCCGGTGCAGATCCTCGCTGGAGGCGACCGGCCAGCTCTCGGGGGTGTCCCATTCGGTGAGAGGGGCCAGCGGCACGGCCGAGTCGGAAAAACGTGCGTCCGATGTCATGGCCCGAGGCTACCCTCGGCTCATGTCTGAGACCTCCGCCGCCGCCCCTGCATCGCTCACCCAGGACGAGGCCGCAGCGCGGGCCGCCACCGTCACCGTCGAGCGCTACGACATCACGCTCGACATGACCGGTCTGCTCGAGGGCGGGACCATCTCCAGCGTCTCCACAATCACGTTCTCGGCGACCCCTGGAACGAGCACGTTCGTCGACTGCGTGGCCGAGGTGTCGGCCGCCACGCTCAACGGCACCGACCTCGACCTCGCCACGATCACCGCCGGGCGGATCCCGCTCGAGGACCTCGCCGAGACCAACACCCTCGTCGTCGCCGCCTCCCAGTCCGAGACCGCCTCCTCGGAGGGGATCCTTCGCACCGTCGACCCCTCCGACGGCAACGTCTACGTGTGGACCTCCTTCGAGCCCGACGACGCCCGCCGGCTGTGGGCCTGCTTCGACCAACCCGACCTCAAGGCCGTGCACGCGTTCACCGTGACCGCACCGGAGCAGTGGACGGTGCTGTCCAACTCCGCACCGGCCGAGGTCTCGGACGAGGAGGCCGGCGCGCGGACCTGGGTCTTCGAGGACACTCCCCCGCTCTCGACGTACGTCGTGGTGGTCAACGCCGGCCCGTTCGTCGAGGTCCGCGCCGAGCGCGGTGGCTACGATCTGGGGCTCTACGCCCGTCAGTCGCTGCGCAGCCAGCTCGAGCGGGACCGCGAGGAGCTCCTGCAGATCACCGAGCACGGGCTGGCCTGGTTCGGCGCCAAGTTCGCAATGCCGTTCCCGCAGCGGCGCTACGACCAGATCTTCGTGCCCGACATGGGCGGGGCGATGGAGAACTGGGGCGCGGTCACGCACAGCGACGCGTTCATCTACCGCACGCCTCCGACCCACGCCGACCGCACCGATCGCACCAACGTGATCCTGCACGAGATGGCGCACATGTGGTTCGGCGACCTGGTCACGATGCGCTGGTGGGACGACCTGTGGCTCAACGAGGCCTTCGCCTCGTGGGCGGCGGTGTGGGCCTCCGCCGCGCTCCCCGACTACGCCGACGTGTGGGCCTCGATCGCCCTGACCGAGAAGAAGATGGCCTACGACGTCGACGCGACGCCCGCCACCCACCCGATCCGCGGAGTGGTGCCCAGCGTCGACGTCGCGATGGCCAACTTCGACGCGATCACCTACATGAAGGGCCAGGCGGTGCTGCAGCAGCTGCACGCCTACATCGGCGAGGAGGCGTACCTGGCCGGGCTGCAGGCCTACTTCGCCGAGCACGCCTACGGCAACACCGTCCTCGACGACCTGATGGGTGCCTTCGGGGCGGCCGCAGGCAAGGACCTCTCCGCCTGGACCACCGCCTGGCTCGACCATGCCGGGACCGACGTGATCACTTTGGCTGACGGCAAGGTCTCGGTCACCAGCGCCGACGGGACGGTGCGTCCCCACCGCTTCGACATCGCCTCCTACGACGCCTCCGGCGCGCTCCTCGCGACCACTCCGGTCACCGCGGAGGGCGTGCCCGTCGAGGTCGCGCTCCCCGATGCCGCCGCACACCTGGTCAACGCGACCGACGTGACCTTCGCCGCGGTGCGCTCCGACGACGCCAGCGAGGCCTGGCTCGGCCAGAACGCCGGGCTCCTCCCCGACTCGCTGGCGCGGGCGGTCGCGGTCAACAGCGCCTGGGCGGCGCTGTTCCGTGGCGAGATCGCCGGCCCCGAGGTCGTCTCGCGAGTCGCCTCGGTCCTCGAGCGGGAGCAGAACCCGCAGGTCACCGGCGAGTACCTGAGCATGGCGGTGACCGCGGCCGAGCTGTGGACGGCACCGGACCGGGTGGCCGAGCAGCGCGCTCTGGTCGCCGGCGCGGCCGCGACCCTCGCCGATGACCCCGCCAACCGCGACACCGCGCTACGGGTGCTCGCCTCGCACGCCTCCACGCCCGAGCAGCTCACACTGGCCGAGTCGGGGGCCGCGGAGGACGTCCAGGTCGCCTGGCGGCTGCTGCGGCGGCGCGCCGAGACGGGCGATTACGACGCCGCTGCCGTCGCCGCGCTGGAGGCACGGGACCCGGATCCCGAGTCGTGGGTCAGTGCCCTGAGCGTACGCACCGCGCAGCCGCTCGCCGAGGCCAAGGAGGAGGCCTGGCAGGTGACCATGATCGAGCGCCGGCTGCCGCGTACCGACAGCGCCTACGCGCTGGCCTCGGCGTTCTGGCGGCCGGGCCAGGACGAGATCCTGGCGCCGTACGCCCAGCGCTATCTCGACGCCGTCGCCGCCATCAGGGGCGGTGGGCTGCTCGCCTTCGGCCTCCAGCTCCGGTTCTACCCGACGCAGGCCGGCGAGGACGTCGCGGTCGCCGCGAGAGCCGCGTGCGAAGGCGACACTCTCGTGCCGTTCGTCCGTCAGACCGTCGTCCGCCTCGCCGACGTGCACTCTCGCCAGGTCGTGGCCCGAGCGCGGTGAGTTCACCGGGCCTAGCAGGTATGGCCCTCGAAGACCCCGGGTACCCACTGGACGTACGCAATCGAGAGGAGACACGACATGAGCACCATCGAGAAGAGCGTCCAGGTCGAGGTCCCGGTCAGCACCGCGTATGACCAGTGGACCCAGTTCGAGTCCTTCCCCCAGTTCATGGAGGGTGTCGAGTCGGTCCAGCAGCTCGACGACAAGCGACTGCACTGGAAGGCCGAGATCGGTGGCGTGACCCGGGAGTGGGACGCCGAGATCGTCCACCAGGTTCCCGACGAGCGCATCACCTGGCGTGCCGTGGAAGGCAGCGAGAACCAGGGGACGGTGTCGTTCGCCTCGGACGAGATGGGTAAGGCCACCAGGGTCACGCTTCGCCTCGAGTACGAGCCCGAGGGCGCGGTCGAGAAGACGGGCGACGTCCTCAACATCGTCGACAGGCGAGCGAAGGGGGACCTCGAGCGCTTCAAGGACTTCATCGAGCAGCGCGGCACCGAGACCGGTGCCTGGCGTGGTGAGGTGAAGCCGACCGGCGAGGTACGCGACTAGCCACCAGCACTCACGCGGACGGGGCCGCGGCGATCTGAGCCCGAGCGACGCCACGGATCCGCAGCCAGAGCAGTCGGAGGACCGAGACGATGTCGACGCCAGACGCTGAGGATGTTCCGTGGTACCAACAGGCCGTCATATACCAGATCGCCGTGGCCCTGTTCCGCGACACCACCGGCAACGGAACCGGAGACCTCCGTGGAGTGACGGAGAAGCTCGACCATGTCAAGGAGCTCGGGGCGAGCGCGGTGTGGTTGCAGCCGTTCTACCGGACCCCCGACCTCGACGGCGGCTACGACGTGATCGATCACATCGAGGTGTCGGACCGGTACGGCACGCTCGACGACTTCGACGACCTCATGGCTCGCGCGAAGGACTTGGAGTTGGAGGTCATCCTCGACCTCGTCGTGCAGCACACGTCGGTGGGGCACCCATGGTTCCGCGCGGCCTGCCGGGACCGGGAGTCCCGGTTCCGCGACTTCTACATCTGGACCGACGAGCCGCACGAGACGATCGTCAAGCCGATGTTCCCCTCGGTGGAGGACTCCGTCTGGACCTGGAACGAGGAAGCCGGGCAGTACTACCGGCACACGTTCTACAGCCATGAGCCCGACCTGAACATCGCCAACGCCGATGTGCGCGACGAGATCCGCAAGATCATGGAGTTCTGGCTCGAGCGGGGCGCCTCCGGGTTCCGGGTCGATGCGGCGCCGTACATCGTGGCCGAGGCCGGCCGAGTGGACGGGCATGACGACGGCTACTGGTTCCTCGAGGAGATGCGGCGCACGGTCCGGCGGTTCCGTCCCGACGGTGTCCTGATGGTCGAGGCCGACGTGGAGCCGCAGCGGTACGCGGACTACTTCGCAGGCGGGGACCGCGTGACCACGCTGCTCAACTTCTGGCTCAACAACTACCTTTTCCTGGCGCTGGCCAGGAAGGACGCGGCGCCGTTGCGAGACGCGCTGGAAGAAGAACCGGTCCCGCCGGCGGGCTGCAGCTACGCCATCTGGCTACGCAACCACGACGAGCTCAACCTCGAGCGCCTCACTCCCGCCGAGCGTGAGGAGACCATGTCGATCTTCGCGCCGCATCCAGCGATGCGCGCGTTCGGTCGTGGCATCCGCAGACGCCTGGCTCCGATGCTGGATGATCCGCGGCAACGCAAGCTCGCGGCCTTCCTGCTCTGCGCCCTTCCAGGCAGCCCGATCATCCTGTACGGAGACGAGATCGGGATGGGTGACCAGCCGGAGCTGCCGGACCGGGCCGCGGTCCGGCCGCCGATGCAGTGGTCTAGGGACGTGAATGCCGGCTTCTCCGAAGCCCACGAGATCCAGCTCGTGCACCCGGTCATCACCGAGGGCCCGTTCGGCTACGCACAGGTCAACGTCGATGACGAGACCGGTGACCCGGACTCGCTGCTGCGCACGCTGCGTACGCTGTTCGAGATCCGCCGCGACCACGGTCCGATCCTCGCCTCCTCGGCCCGCCCGGTGGCCCTGCCACAGGGGCAGGTCTTCGCGATCAGCTACTCCGACGAGCGGTCCACGTCGTTGCTGCTGGCCAACCTGCATCCGCAGGGAACCACCCTCACCCTTCCTCCGGACCTGCGTCGCGATTGGAAGCAGATCATCGACGACCAGCCCTACGAGGATCCGGTGAACGGCGAGGAGCTGACGCTGCACGGCTACGGCTACCGGTGGCTTCGGGTCGAGCAGGCATGACCATGGAGATCGGCTACCACGCATCCCACGAGCAGTTCGCTCCCTCGCGACTCCTGCGGCTGGCTCGCCAGGCGGAGGACGCCGGGTTCGACGCCGTCCTCTCCTCGGACCACCTCTTTCCGTGGAGCGAACGGCAGGACCAGGCCGGGTTCGCCTGGGCCTGGCTCGGCGCCGCCCTGGCGACCACCACACTGCCGTACGGAGTGGTTACCGCCCCGGGCGATCGGTATCACCCCGCCGTGATCGCTCAGTCCATCGCGACCCTGCTGGAGATGGCGCCCGGGCGGTTCATCCCGGCGCTCGGCTCGGGACAGGCTCTCAACGAGCACGTCACCGGGCGTCGCTGGCCGACCAAGGACGTACGCAACGCGCGACTGGCCGAGTGCGCCGACGTCATCCGCCGTCTGCTCGCGGGCGAGACCGTGGACCACGACGGACTGGTCCGGCTGCGCGCCGCCCGCGTCTACACGCTGCCATCGGCTCCGCCCCCGCTGTTCGCCGCGGCGCTGAGCCCCGAGACCGCTCGTGCGGTGGCCTGGTGGGCGGACGGCCTCATCACCGTGAACGCTCCTCGCCAGAAGCTGCGTGCGGTCATCGGAGCGTTCCGCGAGACCGCGGGACGCGCCAAGCCGGTCCATGTCCAGATGCATCTGTCCTGGGCCCGCTCAGACGATGAGGTCCGGGCCCAAGCGCTGGACCAGTGGCGGGCCAACGCGCTGCCGCCGTCGCTGAACGAGGAGCTCGAGGTGCCGGCGCAGTTCGATGCCGCCACCGTCCACGTCCCGGCCGAGGCGCTCGAGGACAGCATCGTGATGTCGAGTGAGGCTGCTCGGCACGCGGAGGTTCTCGCCGAATACGCCCAGCTGGGAGTCGAACGGGTGTACCTCCACCAGGTCGGGGTCGACCAGGAGGAGTTCGTGGATGCCTTTGGAGCCGACGTACTTCCCCAGGTCCGCGCCGGTTGATGCATACGTCCCGCTGTCAACGGGCACCAGAAATCACTGTGATGGCGCAGAAATGGTGGCAGTTCGCAGTGGTCTACCAGATCTATCCACGCAGCTTCGCGGACACGGACGGCGACGGCGTGGGCGATCTCGGCGGTGTCCTGGAGCATCTCGACCACCTGGAGAAGCTGGGCGTGGACGTCGTCTGGCTCTCGCCCGTCTATCCCTCGCCCATGGACGACAACGGCTACGACATCACCGACTACCACGACGTCGACCCGGTGTTCGGGTCGTTGGCGGATCTCGACACGCTCGTGAAACAGCTCCACGCCCGCGGAATCAAGGTCGTGATGGACCTGGTGGTCAACCACACCTCCGACGAGCATCCCTGGTTCATCGAGTCCCGCTCCGGACCCGAGAGCGCCAATCGGGACTGGTACTGGTGGCGGCCGGCCCGCGACGGGACGGTCCCGGGTGAGCCCGGCGCCGAACCCAACAACTGGGGGTCGTTCTTCTCTGGTCCGGCGTGGGAGTACGACGAGGAGAGCGGTGACTACTACCTGCACCTGTTCTCCAAGAAGCAGCCTGACCTGAACTGGGAGAACCCAGAGGTGAGGCGTGCGGTCTACGACATGATGCGTTGGTGGGTCGACCGGGACATCGACGGGTTCAGGATGGACGTGATCAACCTGATCTCCAAGGATCCCGCCCTTCCCGACGGGAAGGTCCGCCTGGGTGAACGCTTCGCCACCCTCGGCCGGCAGGTCGTCGACGGGCCCCGGGTGCACGAGTACCTCACCGAGATGCACCGCGAGGTCTTCGCCGGCGTCGAGCGGCCGCTGCTACTCGTCGGCGAGACCCTCGACGTCTCCATCGACGAGGCTCGCAAGTACACCGACCAGGAGCGCCAGGAGCTCGACATGGTGTTTCAGCTGGAGCACCTGAAGATTGACCGCGGCGCATCGAAGTGGGACATCCTGCCCTTCGACATGCGCCTCCTCCGCGGGTCCCTCGCCGCGTGGCAGGAGGGGCTGGCCGACGTCGGCTGGAACAGCCTGTACTGGGACAACCACGACCGGCCGCGCGTGGTCTCCCGCTTCGGCGACGACGGTGAGCTCCGCGAACGATCGGCGAAGCTGCTGGCCACCGTGCTCCACATGCAGCGCGGGACGCCGTACATCTATCAGGGCCAGGAGCTGGGGATGACGAACTTCCCCTTCACCTCGATCGAGCAGTTCGCCGACATCGAGTCGATCAACTACTACGAGGAGTCAGTGGCCATGGGCGAGGATCCTGAGGCGGTCCTGGCGTCTCTTCGGGCGCGGAGCCGCGACAACGGCCGCACCCCGATGCAGTGGGACGACTCACCGCACGCCGGATTCACGACCGGTCGACCCTGGCTTCCGGTCAACCCGAACCATCAGCAGGTGAACGCTGCCCGGCAGGTGGACGACCCCGCATCGGTGTTCAGCTACCACCGCGACCTGATCCGGCTTCGTCATGAGGAGCCGGTGGTGGCGCTGGGTGACTTCACCCTCGACGAACCGGACCACCCGCAGCTGTTCGCATTCACCCGGCGTCACGACGGCGCGGAGCTTCGGGTCGTCGCCAACTTCTCCGGCGACATCGCCGAGGTCCCGCCCCGGCTGCAGCGAGCGACCGCGGACTCCCCCATCGTCTTGGCCAACGTGGACGGACCGCACGACAGCACCGTGCTCGAGCCGTGGGAGACCCGTATCCATCTTCGGCCTTCTGAGGCGGCCGCGGCGCGCTGAGGCCATGAGGCCGGCCTGTGCCGGCCCCATGGCCCCGACGGTCAGAACTCTCAGGCCTCGGCTGGCTCAGGCAGCTCGACGTCGCTGAGCTCGTCGACGTCGCTGGCGTCGCGGCGCAGGTTGGTCTCGTCGATCGGGAACCGCTGCTCCTTCTGCCGGTCGAGGGCCGCCTTCACCAGCCCGGCGAAGAGCGGGTGGGGGCGGGTCGGCCGCGAGCGAAGCTCGGGGTGAGCCTGCGTGGAGACGTAGTAGGGGTGTACGTCGCGGGGCAGCTCGACGAACTCGACGAGCTGGTTGTCGGGCGAGAGGCCGGAGAAGACCAGGCCGGCCTCCTCGAGCTGGTCGCGGTAGGCGTTGTTGACCTCGTAGCGGTGGCGGTGACGCTCCTCGATCGAGGACTCGCCGTAGACCTCGGCCGCGATCGAGCCCTTCTTGAGCTCGGCCGGGTAGAGGCCCAGACGCATGGTGCCACCGAGGTCGCCGGCGCCCTCGACGTACGCCTTCTGCTCCTCCATCGTCGCGATGACGGGCTCGGGCGTGTCGGCGTCGAACTCGGTCGAGTCGGCCTTCTCCAGGCCGAGCAGGTTGCGGGCGTACTCGATGACCATGCACTGCAGGCCCAGGCACAGGCCGAGCGTGGGGATCTGGTGGGTGCGGGTGTAGGTCAGCGCGCCGAGCTTGCCCTCCAGGCCACGGATGCCGAAGCCGCCCGGGACGCAGACGGCGTCGAGGTCGTGGAGGTTCTTGGCCGCGCCCTCGGGGGTCTCGCACTCGTCCGAGGGGATCCAGCGGATGTGGACCTTGGCCTCGTTGGCGAACCCACCGGCGCGCAGCGCCTCGCCGACGCTGAGATAGGCGTCGGGCAGGTCGATGTACTTGCCGACCAGGCCGATGGTGAGCTCTTCCTTCGGGTGGTGGACCCGGCGGAGCAGGTCGTCCCACAGCGCCCAGTCGACGTCGCGGAAGGGCAGGTCGAGCTTGCGTACGACGTAGGCGTCGAGGCCCTCGCGGTGGAGCACCTTCGGGATGTCGTAGATGCTCGGGGCGTCGGCCGCCGTCACCACGGCGTCCTCGTCGACGTCGCACATGAGCGCGATCTTGCGCTTGATGCTCTCGGGCAGCTCGCGGTCGGCGCGGCACACGATGGCGTCGGGCTGGATGCCGATCTGGCGCAGCGCCATCACCGAGTGCTGGGTCGGCTTCGTCTTGAGCTCCTTGGACGGGCCGATGTAGGGCACCAGAGAGACGTGCACGAAGAAGACGTTGTCGCGGCCCAGGCGCTGGCGCACCTGGCGGGCGGCCTCGAGGAACGGCAGGGACTCGATGTCGCCGACCGTGCCGCCGATCTCGGTGATCACGACGTCGACCTCGGGGCCGTGCATGGCCAGGACCCGCTCGGAGATCTCGTCGGTGATGTGCGGGATCACCTGGACGGTCTCGCCGAGGTAGTCGCCGCGTCGCTCCTTGGCGATCACGTTGGAGTAGACCTGACCGGTGGTCACGTTGGCATGGCCGACCAGGTCGGTGTCGAGGAACCGCTCGTAGTGGCCGATGTCGAGATCGGTCTCGGCACCGTCGTTGGTCACGAAGACCTCACCGTGCTGGAACGGGTTCATGGTGCCGGGATCCACGTTGAGATACGGGTCCAGCTTCTGCATGGTCACGCTCAGACCACGCGAACGGAGAAGGCGGCCGAGGGACGATGCCGTCAGACCCTTTCCCAAGGAGGAGGCGACGCCTCCGGTGACAAAAATGTGCTTGGTCAAGCTCGCCGACTTCATGGGCCTCAATCCTATCAATCCTTCAGGAGGCCGCCGAAACCTGACGCACCGAATTCGCCACCTTCTTGGTTCTTCTGTCGGGCCAGGGCCAGCGGAGCGACGATCTGACCGGTGGTGGACTCGATGCCGTCAACCGACGCGAACCAGCCCGGCCAGTCGTTGGCGCGCAGCGCCGCGAGGTCCTCGGAGCCGGTCGCTGCCGTCACGACCAGGCCTTTCGTGGTCGCGCCCAAGCCCTCGGTCAGACCCTCGACCGCGGTCGTGTCGTCGTTGTCCTCACCGAGGACCACCAGGACGAGGTCGGCCGGCCCGGTCGGCCGGCCCTGAGCCTTGACCAGGTCTCCGGTGAGCAACGCCACAGCGGCAGTCTTGGCCTGCTTGTCGAACTCCGCGGGTGGCTTCCGGCCGGCGTAGGTCTCCCCGATCACCTGCCCCATCCGCTGGTAGGTGGCCTGGTCCGCGTCGCCGCGGCCGAGCTGCTCGACCAGCTGGGTGGCCAGGCTGTCGACATACTGCTTACGGTCCGGGTCCAGCAGGTTCGGTCGTACGTCGAGCACCCCTGTTGTCTCGCCGCCGGCCGCGGTGATGTTGCCGGTGAGCGTGTCGACCGTCTTACGGTCCGCGCCCGGGAAGGTGACGACAGCGACCTTCTGCCCGGCGAGCCTGCCGGGCAGGAGCGCGTCGCCGGACTCGGCGACGAATTGGGCCTCGGCGCTCTGTCGCGAGTCGGTCTCGGTCCGGGTGCTCTGACCGGAGGTGGTGTCGACCGTGGCTCCTGCGCCGGCGTCGCCCCCGGCTCCGGTGCCGATCTCGCTGAGGCCACGGCCGGTGAGACCGTGATCGGCGGCCCAGACGCCTGCGGGAAGGCCGATCGCCAGGGCCGTCACCGCGGTGAGGAGCGGAAGGACGAGCCGGCGGGCGAGCGGCTCCTTGCGGCGTACCGCGGGGACGGCGGAGGCGTCGATCAGCATCGGGCCGAGCGCGAGTCGGGTCAGGTAAGTGCCGGCCAGCCCCGGACGCTGGTCCTCGAGGAAGTCGGTCAGCGTGGTGCTCAGCCCCGCCCCGACGACCAGCGAGGGATGCTGGGCGTAGGCGATCAGCAGGGCCGCGTCCTCGGGCGCCAGAGAGGACTCGAACCGCTTCGGCTGCACGCCGACGCGATCGAGGAGCTCGGCGGCCTGCTCGCTCCCGGAGCCGCCGGGCGCGAGCACCACCTCGGCCGCGCCGGTGAGCACCTTCGGCTCGGGGAACGTGTCGGTGTCGGCGCCCAGGACGAGCACGGCGTGGCGTACCTGCTTCTTGGTCAGCCTCTTCGCCGCGGGGCCCACCGCGATGATCGTCGGGCGCTGCTCGCGCAGGAAGCCCTCGAGATCGCCCAGGAGACGGTCCAGATCCGGGTGGTCGGCGACCACCACGACGGGACGGCCGGCCAGCGGCGTGTCGAGGGGTGGCACGCCGTTGCCGTGCAGCAGCACCTCTTCCTCGCGCCGCAGCAGCTCGCTGCTGTTGTGGGTGAAGAGCTCCAGGTGGGAGCTCAGACCCTGCTTGGCGTTCTCGAGGTCGCTCTCGAGCGACTCCTGGTCGAGCACCCGACCGGAGGCCAGCAGCCGCTCGCCGTCGAAGATCTCTCCGTCGAGGATGCGCGCCTTACGGCCGTCGACCAGCTTTTCCAGCCCCGCCTCACCGATCTGGTCGATCAGCTCGATCCCAGCATCTGCCAGCGTCTTCGGGCCCCGGTTCGGGTAGCGCCCCGACACCATCGGCTGGGCGTTGACCACGGCGATCACGCCCGTGGTTGCGATCGCCAGCGCGGTGCTGCGGTCGAGGTCGACATGGTCGATGACCGCGATGTCGCCCTCTTTGAGCCGCGGGACCAGTGCCCTGGTCGGCCGGCCGGCGCGGAGCGTGCCGCGGGTGCCGGGAAGTACGGAAGGAATCTGGCGTGTCGGCAGTCTCATGTCTCGCCAATCCTCCCCCGGTATCGGTCGGTGTCCCTGGATCTCCCATCCGGCGAGTCGGTAGTTGTGGCGGCCGAATTCATACCTTTGGCGGCCGCGTCGGTAGTTGTGGCGTGTGTGGTTCGCCACAACTACTGACTCGGGTCGCCAAAGGTACCCACTCGGGTCGCCAGAACTGAGGTTTCGGCGGGGTCAGGCCTTCGCCGGGTCAGGCCTTGGCGGAGCGGGCGACCTCGAGGAGCTCGCGCGCATGGGCGATCGCGGTGTCGGAGGCGGTCAGCCCGGCCAGCATGCGGGAGAGCTCACGCTCACGGGCCTCGTCGTCGAGGACGGTGAGCCCGGAGCTGGTGACCACGCCGTCGCTGGTCTTCTCGACGGCGACGTGATGGTCGGCGAAGGCGGCGACCTGAGGAAGGTGGGTGACCACCAGGACCTGTGCGGTGCGGGCGAGGTGGGCGAGGCGGCGGCCGATCTCGACCGCCGCGGTGCCGCCGACACCGGCGTCGACCTCGTCGAAGACGAAGGTCGGGACCGGGCTGGTGGCGGCCAGGACCACCTCGATCGCGAGCATCACCCGAGAGAGCTCACCGCCGGAGGCACCCTTGTGGAGCGGACGGGGCTCCGAGCCGGTGTTGGCGGCCAGCAGCAGCTCGATCTCGTCGAGACCGTTGGAGCCGTAGCGCAGCCAGCGCTCGCCCTTGCCCTTCCCCTTTCCAGAAGACGGGAACCGCAACGGTGCGTGCGGCTCGTCCTCGGAGGCCGGTGCGTCGGTCTCCTTCTGGCGTACGTCGACAACCAGCCGGGCGTGAGGCATGGCCAGTCCGGTCAGCTCGTCGCTGACCGCCTCGGCCAAGGCACCAGCGGCGTCGGTGCGCGCGGTCGAGAGCATGGCACCGGCGTCAGCGAGATCGGCTCGCAGCCGCGTACGTTCGTTCTTGAGCTCCTCGATCCGCTCGTCGTCGGAGTCGAGCTCGAGCAGGCGCTTGGCACCGGTCTCGGACCAGGCGAGCACCTCATCGATCGTCTCGCCGTACTTCCTGGTCAGCGCGGTCAGCGCCGCACGCCGCTCGGAGACGACGGCCAACCGGGCGGGGTCGGTCTCGACGCCGGTGGCGTAGGAGGCGACATCGGCAGCGACGTCGGAGAGCAGGTAGGTGACCTCGGCAAGACGCTCGGCCAAGGCGGCGGCGTCGGGATCGTGATCTCGGACGCTCTCCAGCGCCTGCTTCGCGACCGAAACCGCCCCGAGGGCGTCCGGAGAGTCGATGTCCTCGGAGGAGAGGGCCTCGCGCGCCTGCTCCGCAGCCGTGCGGAGGGTGTCGGCGTAACCGAGCTTCTCCTCCTCCTGGGCCAGCGTGGCGTCCTCGCCCGCCTCCGGGGAGACGGCCTCGATCTCACCGAGACCGAAGCGCAGCAGATCAGCCTCCTGAGCGCGCTCGCGGGCGTGGGTCGTCACCTCGTCGAGCTCGCGCTCGACGACTCGGAGCTCGGTGTGGAGCTCGCGGTATGCCGTGAGCAGCTTGGCGACGGCGTCGCCGCCGAAGCGGTCCAGCGAGTCGCGCTGGGCACGCGGCTGCAGGAGCCGGTGCTGGTCGGACTGGCCGTGGACGGCGACCAGGGGCGAGGTCACCGAGCCGAGGGTGGCGACCGGGACGGTCGCTCCCCCGACGTACGCCCTCGCTCGGCCTTCGGCGGCGACCGTGCGGGCCACGAGGACTCGGCCCTCTTCGACCTCTCCCCCGGCCTCCTCGGTCGCCTCGATGACGGCGGGCAGCGACCGGGCGTCGATGACGCCCTCGACGCGGGCCGTCTTCTTGCCCTTGCGGACCGCGCCCGCGTCGCCGCGACCACCGAGCAGCAGCCCGAGCGCGGTCACGATCATCGTCTTGCCCGCGCCGGTCTCACCGGTCACCACGGTCAGCCCTGGTCCGAGCTCCAGGGTCGAGGACTCGATGATCCCGAGTCCGGAGATCCTGATCTCCTCAAGCATGCTCGCCTCCGTTCATCCTGAACGGACGCCGTTCCGCGGCGCCTCGCCATCCCTCCACAGACAGTCCGAACTTCCGCACCAGACGATCCGTGAACGGGGCCTGGTGCAGGCGTACGAGTCTGACTGGCTCCACCCCCCGGGTGACCTCGATCCGGGCGCCGGGGCCCAGGTCATAGGAGCGCCGGCCGTCGCACCAGAGCACCCCGGCACCGTCGGCGCGCGAGATGACCTCGACGGCCAGCACCGATGTCGGCGCGACCACCATGGCCCGCGCGAAGAGCGCGTGGGCGCTGATCGGGGTCAGCAGCAGAGCCTCGACACCGGGCCACACGACCGGGCCACCGGCGGAGAAGTTGTAGGCCGTCGAGCCGGTCGGGGTCGCGCAGACGACGCCGTCGCAGCCCCACCTCGACAGCGGCCGGCCGTCGATCTCGACGACCACCTCGAGCATCCGCTCGCGGGCCGCCTTCTCGACGCTGGCCTCGTTGACCGCGAACGTACGAAAGACCTTCTTGCCGTCCTCGAAGACGCTGACCTCGAGCGCGAGGCGGTCCTCGGAGGTGTAACGACGCTGCACGATCGCCTCGATCGTCGACTCGACGTCGTCGTACTCCGCCTCCGCGAGGAATCCGACGTGTCCAAGGTTGACCCCGAGCACCGGGGTGCGGTGGGGCTGGACGATCTCAGCAGCGCGCAGGATCGTGCCGTCGCCACCGATCACCAGCGCCAGCTCGCAGTCTCTGCTGGCCTCCTGCTCGTCGACGGCCAGCTCGATCGCCGGCTGATAGGCACCCGGGTCGATGCCCAGGTCGCCGGCCTCACGAGCCAGCATCCTGACCACGATCCCGTGGACCGCAAGCGACTTGGCACAGGCGAGGGCGACATCGCGGGCCTCCTCCCGCCCGGTGTGGATGAGCATGAGGACACGCCGCACCTCGGCTGGGTCCACCGGGCCCGAGTCCACAGGGCGTGGGTCCACAGCGGGGGCATCAGCGTCGGTCACGTCGCCACCTCCGTAGCGCAAGCGCCACAATACGGATCCGGCGACGTGTTGGCCGGTTGGTTCACTCGCTGACGCTCGCTCACGGATCAACCCTCTCAGACGGCACCGACACAGCCCCGGTGGCAGGGCTCTCCAGGCCACGCTGCTCGCGCACGGCCTCCTCGATCTCCGCCTCGCTGACCGTGGCCTCGCCGCGGCGCAGCCAGAGGAAGAACTCCACGTTGCCCGACGGGCCGGGCAACGGGCTGGTCGTGACAGCGCGGGCACCCCAGCCGCGCCTCGCAGCGGCCGCGGCGACGGCGTTGACCGCCTCCGCCCGCAGCACCGGGTCGCGCACCACTCCGCCCTTCCCGACCCGGTCCTTGCCGACCTCGAACTGAGGCTTGACCATCAGCGCCAGGTCGCCCTCAGGGCTGGTGACTCGGATCAGCGCGTCGAGGACGAGCTCGAGCGAGATGAAGGACAGGTCGCCGACGACGACGTCGACGGGTTCGCCGACCAGATCGAGAGAGAGGTCTCGGATGTTGGTCCGGTCATGGACCACGACTCGCTCGTCCTGCTGCAGGCGCCAGGCGAGCTGGCCGTAGCCGACGTCGACGGCGACGACCTGGCTGGCGCCGTTGCGGAGCAGTACGTCGGTGAAGCCACCCGTCGACGCGCCTGCGTCCAGGCATCGGCGGCCCTTGACCGAGAGGCCAAGCGGTTCGAACGCGGCCAGTGCTCCGGCGAGCTTGTGGCCGCCACGGGAGACGAAGTCGGGGCGGCCGGGGTCTTCGGTCACCACGATGGCGACGTCAGTGGTGACACCCGTGGCCGGCTTGGTGGCGCGGTTGCCCGAGACCGTGACACGGCCGGCGGCGATCAGCTCGCTGGCGTGCTCGCGAGATCGGGCCAGCTTGCGTCGGACCAGCTCGGCGTCGAGGCGCAGGCGGCGAGGAGGCATGCGCTCGCCTCTCAGGGCTGGTCGGTCGGCTGGGGCCCACCGGACGCCGAGGCGATCCGGGCCATTGCGTCATGGGCGCCCGTGTCGGGGTCCAGGGCGCGGCGCAGCTCGGTGTGAGCGGCCTCGAAGAGGCCGACGTGCTCGGCCAGCGGCAGCTCCTCGAGCCGGTCGAGCGTCTCGAGGACCGCGTCGACGCGGGCGACACCGGTGTGCGGCGCCGTGCCGGCGCCGCCCAATCCGGCCGGGGCCGGAGTCTCGTCGAAGTGCTGCTCGCTCATGAGCCCGAGACTACCGTCTCGCCGTCGGCGTCCGGACGAGGCGGCGCGGCCTGTGCGCCGAGCGTCACCACTGCCCCGGTCTCGTCCAGGTGCGCCCAGGCGCTGGTTGCGGCGGCCCGCCACCAGTCGTCGGCGCTGCCCTGCCCCGTGACGCGCAGCTCGCCGTCGCGTACCTCTGCCGTCCAGCCGCCCAGCCGCGCGGTCGTGCCTTCGCTCTCGGGCGCGGAGTGGGCCTCCAGCAGCCCGCCGAGGTCGGAGGAGATGTACGTCGGGCGCTGGTGCGGCGCGGCCGCGACCAGATCCTCGAGCCCGGTCACGCCGGTGAGCACCAACAACGTGTCGATGTCGGCGTTACGCCCGCCCTCGATGTCGGTGTCGAGCCGGTCGCCGACCATCAGCGGATGCTCGGCCTCGGTGCGCCGGATGGTCTCCTCCAGCAGCGGGCGCGACGGTTTGCCCGCGACGATCGGCTCGACCCCCGAGAAGCGGCGCAGGGTGTCGACCAGGACGCCGTGGCCCGGCGCCATCCCGTAGGCGGCCGGGAAGGTCATGTCGGTGTTGCTGGCGACCCAGAAGAGGCCGTCCTTGATCCGGACCGCCCCGCGGAGGATGTCCTTCCACAGCAGGTCGGGGTTGTACCCGGTGACGATCGCCTCGGCGTCCTCGTCGACGGCCACCGGCACCAGTCCGGCTGCTTCGAGCGGCTCACGCAGGCCGGCGGCGCCCAGGTTGACCACCTTCGTCCCCGGGGCGAGCCGCTCGGCCAGGACGTGCACGGCGGCCTGCGCCGAGGTGACGACGTCGTCGGCGCTCGCCTCGATCCCCAGGTTGCGGATGTTCTCGGCCACCTTGGCCGGCGGCCGGGCGGCGTTGTTGGTGATGAACGCCAGGCGGAGGCCGGACTCACGTGCCGCCGCGAGCGACTCGGGGGCCCGTGGGACCGCGGCCCCGCCGATGTAGACCACGCCGTCGAGGTCGAGCATCGCGACGTCGTGGACCGCGGCGAGCGCCCGGTCTGAGCCCTTCAACTGATGGCCGGTCAACACACTGAGTTCCTCACTCTGAGTCGGGGGTGCGGCGAATGGGACCAGTGTGACCCTACGATGTGTGAATGGACGATGCAGGTGTGGTGAGGGCGCCGTACCTCCGTCGTCCGCTGCGGCTGGAGCCCTTTCGAGCGCTCTCCCTGGCGCCGTCGCGGATCGGGGACCCGACCTCGGCGCGGCTCTACTCCCGGCCCTATCGCGGGGTCACCTCCCGGATCAGCTCGTGGCTGGCCCGTGGGGACCTGCATGAGCACCGCGACGCCGCGCTCTACCTGCACGAGTACACCGCAGCCGGGCTCACGGTGCGTGGCGTCGTCGGGATCCTCGACGTCTCGCACCGCACCGACGAGCCCGGTGAGGCCGCCGTGCTCCCCCACGAGGGCGTACGGACCGCTCAAGCCGAGCAGCTGGCCTCCAGGATGCGTCAGATGCGGGTGCACCCGGCGCCGATCCTGCTCACCTATCACGCGCCCGACGGCGTCGCCGAGCTGCTCGACCGGATGCAGAGCAGCCCTCCCCACGAGCAGTACGACGACCACGGCGGCCAGCACCACCGTGTCTGGGCGATCACCGACGAGGCGCTGATCGGGCAGCTGCGCGACGCCTGGTCCACCGAGCAGGCACTGATCGCCGACGGCCACCACCGCTACGCGGCCTACGCCGAGCTCCAGGGACCGGCCGATCCCGGCGACGCGGCCGCGACGGACTTCGGTCTGGCGATGCTCATCGACCAGGACGACACCCCGCTGCAGCTCGGCGCGATCCACCGGGTGCTCGCCGGGGTGAGCCTGCGCGATCTTCGGGCCGCAGCCGAGTCCGTCGGCGCGACGTGGACCGCCGGTGGGCGCGAGGCCGCCCTGGGCAGGCTCGGACCTGGCGTCATCGTGGTCAGCGACGGCCGTGGCTGGGCCACGCTCGAGGTCGACACCTCCGAAAGCCCTGCCACCGGCGACGTCGGCTACCTGCACGACCGAGTCCTTCCGGAGCTGCGCCGGCAGCCGTCTCGGGTCTTGCACGCTCACCAGGTCGATGCCGCTCTCAAGCGGGCCCGCCCGGGGCGCGACGTCGCCGTGCTGCTGGCGGCGCCGACGTTCGACACCATCCTCTCCTCCGCCTCGGTCGGGCAACTGCTCCCGGAGAAGGCGACCTCGTTCCAGCCCAAGCCGCACCCAGGGGTGCTCATCCGTCTTCTCGACGCTGCGCGTCTGGAGAAGTCCCGGCACTAGCCGCGTCATCGGCTAGCTGGCCTGCCTGGCCGCGGCGCCGGCTCGGCTGACCCGCCTGGCCGACAGCACCTCCACCTCGGTCATCGACTGCAGCCGCCCACCGGTCTTGAAGAACCGGCGGCGCAGGGAGCCGTTGACCTCGATGACGTCTCCCACCTGCCAGGTCATCGCCGCGCGCCGCACCCGAGCAATCCAGGTGTGGCACTCGAGCGCGTCGATCTGCACCCGGCTCCCCCGGCGTTTGTCGCGTGGCCTGTTCACGACCACCCTGAACGCGGTCAGCTGGTCACCGCTCGGCAGCTGCCTCTCCTCCGCGGCCAACGACAGCCGGCCGATCAGCCGCACCTCGTTGACCGTTGCCAGCCCTTCGGCACGCCCCGCGCGTCCGCCATCGTCCGGGGATGGCTCCTTCTCTACCCTTGCGACCGTCATCTCGATCACCTCCGCCCATCATCCTGGTCAGGGGCGCCGACAGTTCTGGCAGTGCGAACAGGCCCTGTGGACAACTCGTGTCTGAACATGTCCTGTGGACGGCGATCGGCCTGACCTTGCGGTGACGGGACTCGCCTCAGTCTCCTGCGACCGGCTTGACTCTCGGACTCAGCCGGTAGGCCGAGACCGTCGGGTCATCAGCCACGTAGAAGCGGTGCTGCCAGTCGTGGGCCTTGCTCACCCCCACCCGAGGACCAGCCTGGATGAGCTCGGTCGGCACCGACTCGCCCTCGGACAGCCTGATCGACGGGCCTGTCAGGAGATCTGCACCGTTGTGCTCTCCGGTGATGCCAAGCGCCTGGCCGACGTTCCCCGGACCCTTGGCGAGGCGCGTGCTCTCCACCCGCTCCCCACGCCGCTTCCGCGCCAGGTCCTCGCCCACGACGACTCTGCCCGCCCGGATGAGGACTCCCGCCGCAACACCGTCCGTCGCAGTGACGACGTTGGCACACCAGTGAATGCCATGGGAACGGTAGACATAGAGATGCCCTGCGGGGCCGAACATGGTGGCGTTGCGGGCGCTGCGGCCGCGGTAGGCGTGAGAGGCCGGGTCAGCTGTACCGGAGTACGCCTCGGTCTCCGTGATGACGATGGTCACAACGCCCTCGGCGGTCTCGCAGGAAAGAGTCTTCCCGAGCAGTTCGGGAGCGACCTCTTCAGCGGCACGGGCAAGGAAGTCCTGATTCATACTGAGCTCCTCGACACGCAGTGGGTGAAGCAGACCCAGCGCCCTCGGGCGGCGGCCCGGGGCGCTGGGCGAGCATCTCGGCGCAAATCTAGCTGGTGCGGAATCCGGCAGACTTGGACCGAAGCTCGGCGAGCTGCTCGGCGACCCGCTCGGGCGCGGTGCCACCACGGCCGTCGCGGGAGGCGACCGATCCTTCGATGGTCAGCACCAGACGTACGTCCGGAGTGAGCGCCGGCGAGATCGTCGCGAACTCCTCGTCGGTCAGCTCGGCAAGCTCCACGCCTCGCTTCTCCGCCGCCTGGACGCAGGCCCCGGCCAGCTCATGGGCGATCCGAAAGGGGGTGCCCTGCCGGACCAGCCACTCGGCGATGTCGGTGGCCAGCGAGAACCCCTGCGGGGCGAGCTCGGCCATCCGGTCGGTGTTGTAGACCAGCGTCGCGACCTGTCCGGTGAAGGCCGGGAGCAGCACCTCGAGGGTGTCCAGGGAGTCGAAGACCGGCTCCTTGTCCTCCTGCAGGTCGCGGTTGTAGGCAAGCGGCAGCGCCTTCAGCGTCGTCAGCAGCCCGGTCAGGTTGCCGACCAGGCGTCCGGCCTTGCCGCGGGCCAGCTCGGAGATGTCGGGGTTCTTCTTCTGCGGCATGATGCTCGACCCGGTGGACCAGGAGTCGTGCAGCGTGACGAAGTCGAACTCCCTGGTCGCCCACAGGATGATCTCCTCGGCAATCCGGCTGATGTCGACGCCGATCTGAGCGCACACGTAGGCGAACTCGGCCACGAAGTCACGCGAGGCGGTGCCGTCGATCGAGTTGGCGCTCGAGCCGGTGAAGCCGAGCTCGGATGCGACCAGCTCGGGGTCGAGCCCGAGCGACTGGCCCGCGAGCGCCCCGGAGCCGTAGGGCGAGTCGCAGATCACCCGCTCGCGCCAGTCGGCGAGCCTGTCGACGTCTCGCAGCAGCGCCCAGGCGTGCGCCATCAGGTGGTGCGAGAGAAGCACCGGCTGGGCGTGCTGGAGGTGCGTACGTCCGGGCATGATCGCGCCCATGTTCTCGTCTGCCTGCGCGGCGAGCGCGTCGATGAGGTCGAGCACGAGCCCGCGCAGCACCCGCTCGTGGTCGAGCAGGTAGTTGCGGAAGAGGGTCGCGATCTGATCGTTGCGCGAGCGCCCGGCCCGCAGCTTGCCGCCGACGTCGGGGCCGACCTCCTCGATGAGCAGGCGCTCCAGCGCGCCGTGCACGTCCTCGTCGGAGTCGGCCGGGGTCAGCCGGCCGGCGGTGAACCGGTCCGCGAGCACGTCGAGACCACGGTGGATCTCGTTCTCCTCGTCGCCGGTGAGCAGCCCCGCAGCCCCCAGCGCCTTGGCGTGGGCGTGCGACCCGGCGATGTCGTAGAGCGCCAGCCGCCAGTCGAACTGCGTCGAGCGGGAGAGCGCCTCGAGCTCCGGCGAAGGACCGCCGGCGAACCGGCCGCCCCAGAGCTTGCCCTCGTTGGTGGTGTTGGCAGGAGTGTTCGACATCAGTCGTTCCCGGCCTCGATGGCAGCCTCGTCCAGGAACGAGTCGTCCAGGACCGGTCCGTCGACAGGGAGGGCGGCCGGGAGCGGCTTACCGTCGGTGGCGGCGATGCGGTCGAAGCCACCGGCTGGGAGCTCACCGAAGAGGGTGCCGTTCTCGACGAGCACGGTGCCCTGGTCGAGGGGGTGCCCGGCGTAGACCTCGAGCTTGGAGCGCGAGTCGGCGATGTCGAGGTTGCGCATGGTCAGCTGGCCGATGCGGTCGACGGGGCCGAAGGCGGCGTTCTCGACGCGCTCCATGGAGAGCTTCTCGGGGTGGTAGGAGAAGTGCGACCCCTCGGTGTTGAGGATCGTGTAGTCCTCGCCGCGGCGCAGCCGCAGGGTGACCGTGCCGGAGACCAGCGAGGCGATCCAGCGCTGGATGGACTCGCGGACCATCAGCGCCTGAGGGTCGAGCCAGCGGCCCTCGTAGAGCAGCCGGCCGAGCTTGCGGCCCTCGTTGTAGTAGTTGGCCATGGTGTCCTCGTTGTGCACCGCGTTGAGCAGCCGCTCGTACGCCGCCCACAGCAGCGCCATCCCCGGCGCCTCGTAGATGCCGCGGGACTTCGCCTCGATGATCCGGTTCTCGATCTGGTCCGACATGCCGAGACCGTGCCGGCCGCCGATCGCGTTGGCCTCGTAGACCAGCTCCACCGGGTCGGTGTAGGACTTGCCGTTGATCGCCACCGGGCGACCCTCGACGAAGCTGATCGAGACGTCCTCGGTCTCGATGGCGACCGAGGGGTCCCAGAACTTCACGCCCATGATCGGCTCGACGGTCTCCAGCGAGACGTCGAGGTGCTCCAGCGTCTTGGCCTCGTGGGTGGCGCCCCAGATGTTGGCGTCGGTGGAGTAGGCCTTCTCGGTGGAGTCGCGGTAGGGCAGGTCGTGCGCCACCAGCCACTCCGACATCTCGTGACGCCCGCCGAGCTCGTGGACGAAGTCGGCGTCGAGCCACGGCTTGTAGATGCGCAGCTCGGGGTTGGCCATCAGGCCGTAGCGGTAGAACCGCTCGATGTCGTTGCCCTTGAAGGTCGACCCGTCGCCCCAGATGTTGACGTCGTCGGCCTGCATGGCCCGCACCAGCATGGTGCCGGTGACGGCGCGGCCGAGCGGGGTGGTGTTGAAGTAGGCGCGGCCACCGGAGCGGATGTGGAAGGCGCCGCAGGCGAGCGCGGCTAGGCCCTCCTCGACGAGCTGCGGCTTGATGTCGATGGCGCGGGCGATCTCGGCGCCGTACGCCATCGCGCGGTCCGGCACACCGGAGATGTCGGGCTCGTCGTACTGCCCGATGTCAGCGGTGTAGGTGCACGGCACCGCGCCCTTGTCGCGCATCCAGGCGACCGCCACGGAGGTGTCGAGGCCTCCGGAGAAGGCGATGCCGACGCGCTCGCCCTTGGGAAGGGAGGTCAGTACCTTGCTCACGAGATGTTGCTCCTTGCTTAGAAATCTACTGAATGTCTGGGGTCTTGCCGGCGAGGCTGAGGAAGCGGTCGACGAGCGCCGCTCCGCCCTGGGGCTCGCGGCCGATGACGAGCACGGTGTCGTCGCCGGCGATGGTGCCGAGGATGTCGGGATAGTCCGCCCGGTCGACGGCCGATGCGAAGTACTGCGCAGCCCCCGGAGGCGTACGCAGCACCACCAGGTTGGCGCTCCCGTCCGCGCTCACCAGGAGCTCGCGGGCGAGTCGACCGAGCTTGCTTCGGCCGCTGGCGGACTCCCCCGGCGCCACCGAGCTGCGGTCGCCGCCCTCGCCGGGGATCGCGTAGACGAGAGACCCGTTGGCCGCCCGTACCTTCACCGCGTCGAGCTCGTCCAGGTCACGCGAGAGCGTCGCCTGGGTGACGTGGACCCCGTGCGAGAGCAGCGCCTCGGCCAGCTCGGTCTGCGACTTGATCTCGGTGCTCCAGATGATGTCGACGATCAGGGACTGGCGCGCTCCCTTGGTCGCCGGCCGCTGGGCCTCGTTCGTGGTCATCGCCGCTCCCACAAGAAGGCCAAGATCGCCTTCTGCGCGTGGCGCCGGTTCTCCGCCTCGTCCCACACCAGGCTGCGCGGGCCGTCCAGCACCTCGGCCTCGATCTCCTTGCCGCGGTACGCGGGCAGGCAGTGGAGCACGACCGCGTCGTCGTCGGCATGGCCGATCAGCTCGGTGGTCAGCGCGTAGGGCGAGAAGACCGCGAGCCGGGCGGCCGTCTCGCTCTCCTTGCCCATCGAGATCCAGGTGTCGGTGATGAGTACGTCGGCCCCCGCTGCCGCCGCGACCGGGTCAGGGGTCACGGTGACCGACCCGCCGGTCTCCTGGGCGATCTCCTTCGCCCGGACCAGCACGTCCGCGTCGGGCGCATAGCCCTCCGGGGCCCCGAACCGGACGTGCATCCCGGCGATGGCTCCGGCCAGCGCCCACGAGTTGCCCATGTTGCAGGCGGCGTCGCCCAGGAAGGCCGCGGTCAGGCCGGCCAGGGACCCCTTGTGCTCCTGCAGCGTCTGCAGATCCGCGAGCAGCTGGCACGGGTGGAAGTCGTCGGTGAGGGCGTTGACGACCGGAACCCCGGAGTGGGCGGCCATCTCCTCGATGCTCGACTGGGCGTACGTACGCCACACGATCTCGCCGGCCTGCCGACCGAGCACCCGGGCGACGTCGGCGACCGACTCCCGCTCGCCGATCCCGGCCAGACGGCCGTCGATGAGCATCGAGTGGCCGCCGAGCTCGGCGATCCCGGAGGAGAAGGAGGCCTGGGTCCGCAGGGTCGGCTTGTCGTAGATCGTCGCGACGGTCACCGGCCCGGCGAGCGGCTTGGCGGCGTAGGGATCCTGCTTCATCGCCGCCGCGAGCGCCAGCACCTCGGCCTGCTCGGCCGGGGTGAGGTCGTCGTCCCGGAGGAAGTGCC
Organism: Nocardioides sp.; assembly: GCF_014360585.1. Classification (GTDB taxonomy): domain Bacteria; phylum Actinomycetota; class Actinomycetes; order Propionibacteriales; family Nocardioidaceae; genus Nocardioides. The sequence continues at coordinate 28,234 of NZ_JACIXG010000006.1, read as the reverse complement.
TGGTCATTGTGGCTCCTGTGCCGATGCTTGGGCAGCGTCGAGGATCCCGGGCCAGGCGGCGAGGAGGCTCTCGGCGTCGTCCTCGGTGAGCACCAGCGGCGGGACGAGCCGGATCCGCTCGGGCGTGGCGTTGTTGAGGATGAAACCCGCCTCGAGCGCGGCGGCAGCGACAGCGCCCGAGTCGAGACCGGCGAGAACCACTCCGATGAAGAGGCCTTCGCCATCGACCCGCGCGACGCGCGGGTCGGCTGCGAGACCGTCGCGCAGCTTCTGCCCGAGCACCGTGACGTGCTCGAGGAGGCCCTCGGACTCGATGGTCTCGATCACCGCGAGGCCCGCGGCGCAGGCGACCGGGTTGCCACCGAAGGTGGTGCCGTGGTTGCCGGGCTCGAAGAGCGTCGCCGCCCGGCCGAGGCCGATGCAGGCACCGATCGGGAAGCCGCCGCCGAGCCCCTTGGCCAGGGTGACGATGTCGGCGGTGATGCCAGAGGTCTCGTGGGCGAACCAGCGGCCGGTACGCCCCAGGCCGGACTGCACCTCGTCGAGCCAGAGCAGGGCGCCGTGCTCGTCTGCCACCGCTCGCGCGGAGGCCAGGTAGTCGGCGGGCGGGACGATCACGCCGGCCTCACCCTGGATCGGCTCCAGGATGATCGCCGCGGTCTCGTCGGTCACCGCGGCCGCCAGCGCCTCTGCGTCGCCGTACGGGACGAAGGTGACATCGCCCGGCAGCGGCTCGAAAGGCGCCCGGTAGGCCTCTTTGGCGGTCAGCGCCAGGGCACCCATCGTGCGGCCGTGGAAGGCGCCCTGAGCAGCCACGATGTGCCTGCGCCCGGTGCGCCGGGTCAGCTTGAATCCGGCCTCGTTGGCCTCGGTGCCGGAGTTGGTGAAGAAGACCCGTCCGCTCTCGCCTCCCGGCATCCGGGCGAGCAGCGCCTCGGCCAGCTCGACCTGCGGGTGGGAGGTGAAGAAGTTGGAGACGTGGCCGAGGGACTCCATCTGCGACGTCACCGCGGAGACGAGCGCCGGGTGGGCGTGGCCGAGCGCGTTGACCGCGATGCCGGCCAGCAGGTCGACGTACTCCTTGCCGTTCTCGTCCCACACGTGGGCACCCTGACCTCGGGTGAGGACCAGCTTCGGGGCGCCGAAGGTGTTCATCAGCGCGCCGGCATAGCGCTCTTGCCAAGAATTGGACTCAGCGGTGGTCATCGGTCCAGCTCCCTTGCCTTGCGGGTCTTGGTGGTGACGCCGGGGAGCACCTGGGTGCCGACTCCCTCGGCGGTGAACAGCTCCAGCAGCACGGCGTGCTCCTCGCGACCGTCGACGACGGTGGCGCGCTTGACGCCGCCCTTGACCGCCTCGAGGCAGGCGCTCATCTTCGGGATCATCCCGCTGGCGAGCTCGGGCAGGATGCCCTCCAGCGCCTCGGGGCTGATCTCGCCGATGACCTCCTCGGGGTCGGGCCAGTCGAGGTAGAGGCCCTCGACGTCGGTGAGCACGAGCAGCTTCTCGGCCTTCAGCGCGACCGCGAGCGCCGAGGCGGCGCGGTCGGCGTTGACGTTGTAGATGGCCCCGTCCGCGTCGGGGGCGACGCTGGAGACCACCGGGATCCGGCCGGCCTCGATGATGTCGAGAACCGACGAGGGACGTACGTCGACGACCTCGCCGACCTGGCCGAGGTCGACCTCCTCGCCGTCCACGACGGTGCTGGCCGGCTCAGCGGTGAAGAGTCCGGCGTCCTCGCCTGAGAGCCCGACGGCCAGCGGTCCGTGCTCGTTGATCAGCCCGACCAGCTCACGCTGGACCTGGCCGACCAGGACCATGCGTACGACGTCCATCGCCTCCGGCGTGGTCACCCGCAGGCCGCCCCGGAACTCCGACTCGATACCGAGCCGGTCGAGCATCGAGGAGATCTGCGGACCACCGCCGTGCACGACCACCGGCTTGAAACCGGCGAACCGCATGAAGGCGATGTCCTCGGCGAAGGCACGCTTGAGCTTGTCGTCGGTCATGGCGTTGCCGCCGTACTTCACCACCACGATCTTGCCGTGATACTCCATCAGCCACGGCAGCGCGCCGGCGAGCGTGCGAGCCTTGGCAGGATCAGGCCTGCCGGGCTCGTGGGTAACGGTCTCGAGCTCGAAGTTCACGCCGCCACCTCCGTAGCGCAGGCGCCAGAATACGGACGCGGCGGCGTGACGGTCTTGACGTTCACTCGCTGACGCTCGTTCACGGCGCCACTCCAACCGTGCTCAGCCCGGTGGTCTCCTCGAGACCGAGGGCGAGGTTCATGCACTGGATCGCTCCCCCGGCGGTGCCCTTGGCGAGGTTGTCCTCGGCCCCGACGACGACCAGCCGCCCGGCGGCCTCGTCGACGGTCACCTGCAGGTGGACGGCGTTGGAGCCGAGCACGGCCTGCGTCTGGGGCCACTGACCCTCGGGAAGCAGGTGGACGAAGGGCTCATCGCCGTACGCCTTCTCGTAGACCGCACGCGCATCCGCCGCGGTCACGGTGCCGGCGAGCTTGGCCGAGCAGGTCGCCAGGATGCCGCGCGGCATCGGCACCAGGACCGGGGTGAACGAGACCGAGACCTCGCCGTCGACCAGCGCGGAGAGGTTCTGGACGATCTCGGGGGTGTGCCGGTGGACGCCACCGACACCGTAGGCGCTGACGTTGCCCATGACCTCGGCACCGATCAGGTTCGGCTTGGACGACTTTCCGGCGCCGCTGGTGCCGGTGGCGGCGACCACGACGACCTCGGGCTCGATGATGCCGGCTTCGACCGCCGGGGCAAGCGCCAGGGTGGAGACGGTCGGGAAGCAGCCCGGGACCGCGATCCGGCTGGCCGCGGAGAGCGCTGCCCGCTGACCAGGCAGCTCGGGCAGCCCGTAGGGCCAGGTCCCGGCGTGGTCGGTGCCGTAGAACTTCGTCCACGTCTCGGCGTCGGCGAGCCGGTAGTCGGCGCCGCAGTCGATCACGACCACGTCGTCGGCGAGGCCGGCCGCGATCGGCCCGGACTCACCGTGCGGCAGCGCCATGAAGACGACATCGTGGCCGGCCAAGGTCTCGGCGTTGGTGGGCTCCAGCACCCGGTCGGCCAGCGGGACCAGGTGTGGTTGGAGGCCGCCCAGGGTCTTGCCCGCGCTGGAGGCGGCGGTCAGAGCGCCGATCTCCACCTCGGGGTGGGCCAGCAGCAGCCTGAGCAGCTCACCTCCGGCATATCCACTGGCACCGGCGACGGCGACGCGCTTCTTCGTCATATGCATGACCATACGCTCACCTGTATGCCTCGCGCAAAACCCGTTCGCACCCTGAGACACCAACACCTAGTGTTCGCCCATGACCCGCCTCGACCCCACCGCCTACCTCGACCACATCAGGTCGGAGTCGGCGCTCTTCCGCTCCGCGCTCGCACACACAGACCCCGCAGCCCCGGTCCCGACCGCTCCTGAGTGGACCGCCGCCGATCTGCTGTGGCACGTCGCCGGCGAGGTGCAGCACTTCTGGACGTACGTCCTGGAGACCCGTCCGGCCGCGCCGACGAGCGAGACCTACGACGAGCCCGAGCGGCCGAAGGACGCCACCTACCAGGAGCTGCTCGACTACTTCGACGAGGTCAACGCCGAGTTCGTGGCGACCCTGGAGAAGACCGGACCCGACGAGCCCACCTGGTCGTGGTCGCACGAGCAGACCGCCGGCTTCACCTACCGCCGACAGGCCCACGAGATCCTGATCCACCGCCTCGACGCCGAGCTCACCGCCGGCGCCGTGACGCCGATCGACCCGGCCCTGGCCGCCGACGGGATCGACGAGGTCCTCGACATCTTCTACGGCGGCAAGCCCGAGTGGGCGACCTTCGCGGGCAGCGACCAGTACGTCCGGATCGACGCCGTCGACACCGACACCCACACCTGGGTCCAGCTCGGGCTCGTCTCCGGCACCCGTCCGGACAGCGACACCATGGCGGACGAGCCCGACCTCAGCGTCGTCGCCGCGCAGTCGCTCCCCGCCGGCACCGAGCCGGACGCCGTCGTGGCCGGCACCGCGGCCGACCTGGTCGCCTGGCTCTGGCGCCGCCGCGACGACGAGGGCATCGAGGTCACCGGCGACAAGGACATCTACGACCGCTTCCGCGCGTTGACCAATCAGCCCATCAACGACGACTAACCTCTCCCGCATGATCAAGCACCTGGCGGTCTTCCTCGGGTCCCGCGACGGCAACGATCCTGCGCTCTCGGAGAGTGCCTACGCGGTCGGCAGGGGCCTCGCGGAGCGCGGGATCGAGCTGGTCTACGGAGCCGGTGGCGGCGGCCTGATGGGCCAGATCTCCCAGGGTGCGATCGACGGCAACGGCAAGATCTTCGGCGTGATCCCACGGTTCATGGTCGACCGCGAGTGGGGTCGCGTCGAAGGCGCGCCGGGGATGCAGACGCTCGTGGTCGACACGATGCACGAGCGCAAGGCGCTCATGGCCGAGCGGGCCGACGCGTTCCTCGCCCTTCCTGGCGGAATCGGCACCCTCGAGGAGCTCTTCGAGGTCTGGACCTGGCAGACCCTGTCGCTGCACGGCAAGCCGGTGGGCCTCCTCAACGTCAACGGCTTCTGGGACCCGCTCGTGGAGATGATGGAACGCATCGCCGCGGCGGGGTTCCTGCACGGCTCCCCCGCCGAGACCCTCGTGGTCGGCGACGACCTCGACGACGTCCTCGCCCGCCTCGACGCCGCCCGCTGACTGGGCCATTGACTGGGCGCGTTTGAAACCCCGAGCCCGCGTCGTGAAACCACGGTGAAGGCGGCCTGAAACCGCCGGCCCACACCCTGGGAGCATGACAACCAACTCCGAATGCTCGCGACCCTGCTCCCGATCGATGCCAGCGAGGCGGAGATCTTCGGGGTCGACGTCAAGGCGTCCCCTCATCAGGTACGCCAGCTCGTCGGCGTGACCGGCCAGTACGCCTCGGTCGACGAGAACCTCACCGCAACCGAGAACCTCGTCCTCTTCGGTCGCCTGCTCGGCATGTCCGGCAAGGCCGCCCGCGCGGCCTCGGAGGAGCTCCTGGAGTCCTTCGGCCTCGAAGAGGCCGCCAAGCGGCAGATCTCGAAGTTCTCCGGCGGCATGCGCCGCCGTCTCGACCTCGCCGCCTCGCTCCTGAGCCGACCGCCGCTGATCTTCCTCGACGAGCCGACCACCGGCCTGGACCCACGCACCCGGGGCCAGATGTGGGACACCATCCGTACGCTGGTGGCCGGCGGCTCCACCGTCCTGCTGACCACGCAGTATCTCGACGAGGCCGACCAGCTCGCCGACCGGATCGCGGTCATCGACCGTGGCGTCAAGGTCGCCGAGGGCACCTCGGAGGAGCTCAAGACCTCCGTCGGCAGCTCCACGCTGCACCTTCGGTTGAGCGACAAGACGCAGATCGCCACCGCGGCGGCCGTGGTCGAGAAGGTGACCGGCGACCGTCCGGTGCTCACGCCCGAGGCCGGCGGCGTCAATGTTCCGCTGGCGGACGCCGACCGGGCCGCCGACGTACTCATCGGTCTTCGCCACGCCGACATCTCGATCACCACCGCCAACGTGCAGCAGCCGACCCTCGACGAGGTCTTCCTCGCCCTGACCGGCCACGGCACCGCGAGCTCGGAGAACTCCGAGGACCCCGACCGCGCCCAGTCCACCGACCACGACATCCGCACCGAGGAGGTGGCCTGAGATGGCTGCACTGATCTCCACCTACGCCGTCGCCGACCGCCCGCTCAGGGCTCACCCGAGCATCGGCGAGACGATCAGCCAGACGCTGACCATGGCCCGGCGGGCGTACATCAAGATGATGCGCAACCCCGAGCAGTTCTTCGACGTCACGCTGCAGCCGCTGCTGTTCACCGCGATGTTCGCCTTCATCTTCGGCGGTGCGATCTCGGGTGACGTGAAGGCCTACCTGCCGACGGTGATCACGGGAATCCTCGCCCAGACCGCGCTGACCGCCTCGATGGCGCGTGGCACCCAGCTGCGCGAGGACATGGACAAGGGTGTCTTCGACCGGTTCAAGGCTCTCCCGATCGCCCGGATCGCACCGCTGGCCGGCCCGGCGGTCGCAGACCTGCTCCGCTACGGGATCGCGGCGACCCTGACCATCGCGGTCGGCCTCGCCATGGGCTACCGCCCCGGCGGCGGGGTCGGCGGGGTGCTCGCCGGCTGGGCGCTGACCATCTTCGCCGGCTGGTCGCTGAGCTGGATCTTCACCTGGCTGGGGACGGTCATGAAGTCCGCCGGCGGCGTCCAGGGGCTCGGCATGATGATCATGTTCCCGCTGACCTTCCTCTCCCCCGCGTTCGTGCCCAAGGAGACGATGCCGGAGTGGCTGCAGGCCTTCGTCGGCGTCAACCCGGTCACCCTGGTCATCAACGCCACCCGCGACCTGATGAACGCCGGCGACCTCACCCTGAGCGTCGTGTGGGCCTACAGCAAGAAGCTCTGAGGGTCCTCAGCTCAGCCGTGCGATGACGCCGCGGGCCTCGTCCAGCAGGGCGGGCCCGCGGCGCTCGCCGTACTCCTCCGTGACCCGCTCGAGTACGCCGGGCGCGAACCGCGTCGCATCGGCGACCGCGAGCTCCCAGCGCATGTCCAGGAACGAACGGGAGTAGCCGAACCGGTCGGCCAGCACCACCAGCCGCACCGACTCCTCACGCGGCAGCGCGTCGCGCAGCAGGCCCCACAGGCCCAGCGCGAGCAGCAGCATGCCGGTGACAGGGAAGTCCTGGGACCGGCGCTCCGCGGAGACCAGACGCGGCGCTTTCGCCATCAGGGCCTCGAACAGGTCGGCGCCATCGGTCCCCTCGCCGTGGCGTGCACAGCCGACCAGCGCGACCGCCTCGGCCGCGACCCGCCACGGCGTCAGGTCGGGGTCGTCGGTGAACCCGGGGAACGGCAGCTCGCCCATCGTCTCCACCACTTCACGAAACAGGGTCACCCCCTCGCCGACCCGTCCCTGGGCGAGGAGGAGCTGGGCCCGGGCGCCGTGGACGGCACCCCGGGAGCCGAAGCCGCCGCGGGGCTGCTCGTCGGTGAGCTCGGCGAGTATCTCGGCGGCCTCCTCGAGGTGGCCCTGCTCCACTGCGTACGTCACCAGGATCGCCTGGGTCTGGACGAGGTCGTCGTCGGCGCCGAGACGGCGCAGGACGGGTGCGGCCTCGCGGGCGTGGTGGGCGGCCTCTTCGAGCCGGCCGAGCTGGGCGTAGAGGCCGCTGAGCTGGGCGTGCAGCATCGCGCGCGGCCAGGGCCCGCCTTCGGAGCCGGTCAGGCGCAGCGCCTCCACGCCGGCGGCGACCGCACCCTCGGGATCGCCGAGGTTCTCCCGCTCGTGGCTGAGGAACGTGTAGGCGCGGGCGCGCACCTCCGGGTCGGGGTCGGCGACCAGGTCGGCCAGCTCGTCCTCCAGCAGCCGCTGGGGCTCGCCGGCACGGGTCTGGGTGGTGCCGGCCATCGCCACCATCACCTTGAGCATCACTCTGAGCTGCGGGTCGGCGGCCTCGGTGCCGACCCGGTCGAGGATCCTCATCAGCCGCTCCAGACCGGAGCCACGGGTGACGGCGGCGCCGAAGAGCAGCAGCGCCAGGACGAGTCGCGTCTTCTCCCGCAGCTCGGGCGCCGGCTCCCACTCCTCGAGGAGCTCGGAGATCGGCCCGGACAGCATGATCACGCGCTGATGCTCGCCCGCGATGGTCCAGAAGACACCGACCGCGCAGAAGAGGCGGATCACGGACTCGGCCTCGTCATCGGCCAGGACCTGGCGCAGGATGTCGGCGAGGTTGCTCTCCTCCGCGCGCAGGTCGTCCATGGCGTCGAACTGCTCCGGCGAGTAGAGCCGGCTCGACCCGGCGTCGGCGTAGGCACGCGCCCACGCGCGCTGCGCCGCGCGGGCGGCGGTGTCCTCGCCGGCGTCGATCAGCTGCATCCGACCGAACTCCCGGACGGTCTCGAGCATGCGATAGCGGAACGCCGCCGGCGCATCGACCACCGTCAGCAACGACTGGTCGACGAGCTCCTCGATCGCGGCGAAGGTGTCGTCGCCGAGCATCGCCTCGGCCGCCGCGAGGGTGAACCCGTCGTGGAAGACCGAGAGCCAGCGCATCGCCCGCCGCTCGCGCTCGGCGAGGAGGTTCCAGGACCAGTCGATCACCGCGATCAGGGTCTGGTGGCGATCGGGAGCGCTGCGGTCGCCGCCGCGCAGCAGCTCGAACCGGTTCTCCAGCCGCCGCGCGATGTCCTCGACCGACATCGCGCGCACCTTCACCGCGGCCAGCTCGATCGCCAGCGGAAGGCCGTCGAGCCGGGTGACGATCTCGTCGACCCGGGCCTCGTCGAGATGGACACCGGGCCGAGCGGCGACCGCACGGCGGCGGAACAGCTCACGACCGTCGTACGTCCCCAGCCGGCCGAGCGGGTAGACCCGCTCCGCGCCGATGGCGAGCGGGCTGCGGGAGGTCGTGAGGACCGTCAGGTCGCGCACCGTGGCGACCAGGAAGGCGACCAGGTCGGCGACGGCGCTCACGACGTGCTCGCAGTTGTCGAGCACGAGCAGGGTCGGGACGCCGTCGAGCTGCTGCGCGACCCGCGACCGCACGTCGGCCCGCTGGTCAGGGGTGAGCCGGTCGCGCCGGGCGACCGAGTCACGCACGCCGACGGCCGAGCCCACCTCGCTGACCAGGTCGTCGGGCGCGGTCACGCCGACCAGCTCGACGACATGGACCACCGGCTGCTCGGCGCTGTGGGCGATCACCTGGGCCAGACTGGTCTTCCCCAGCCCGCCGGGCCCCAGGATCGTGACGACCCGCGAGCTCTTCAGCAGGGCGGAGACCTCGGCGGTGTCCTGCTCACGCCCGATCAGCAGATCCGCGTCGTGGCGCAGCCCCGAGCGCACCGGACGGTCGCGCGCGAGCAGCTCGGCGTGGACGGCTCGCAGCCGCGGGCTCGGGTCGACTCCGAGCCCGTCGGCCAGCCCGGACCGGTACGCCTCGAAGCGCTCCAGCGCCGCCGGCGCACCGTGCACCGCGGCGACCGCACGGAGCAGCGCCTCGGTGACCACTTCGTCCGGGTCGCGGCGGTCGAGCCGTTCGAGGAGCGGGAGCGCCGCGGCGTACCTCTTCTCCGCCGCCAGCCTCAGTGCCTGCGGGCGCAGCGACCAGGCGCCGACGTCACCGGTCTCGAGGCCGAGGCGGTAGCCCTGCGGCGTACGTTCGATGGCGCCGGGGTCGGTCGCCGACCGGGCCCGGGAGACCACGACCTGGAGCGCCTTGGCGGGGTTGGCCGGGATGTCGTCGCGGCCCCAGATCTCCTCGACCAGCGCGGCCTCGGAGGCACCTCGCGGACCGGCCTCGACCAGGGCACGAAACAGCGCCCTGGTCCGCTCGCCGGCCACCGGCGCACCTGCCCAGGTGACCTCGTCCAGCACACTCAGCGTCGCCACAGCCGCCATTCTGCCATAGCGATATATCGCGTACGTACGGGATTTCGGACCTCCCGCGGGCGAGCGGACCCGCCATGACGAGAATAGGACCGTGACCGTCGAACTGCGCTCTGACAACGCCGCCTCCGTCTCCCCCGCGATCCTGGAGGCGATGGCAGCCGTCAACTCCGGCTCCGCACTCGCCTACGGCGGTGACGAGGTGACCGCCGCGCTCGAGAACCGGGTGCGCGAGGTCTTCGAGCACCCCACCGCCCGCGTCTTCCCGGTCCTGAGCGGAACCGCCGCCAACGCCCTCTCGCTCTCCGCACTGACCCCGCCCTGGGGCTCGGTGGTGTGCCACGAGACCGCGCACATCATGACCAGCGAGGGAGGCGCGACCTCGCTGCTGGCTGGCGGCGCGGTGATGACGGGCGTCACGGGCGAGGGCTACAAGATGGCGCCGGAGGCGCTGCAGGCCCACCTCGACGGCGTACGTTGGGGCGACCCGCACCACTCCCAGCCGACCGTCCTCTCGCTGACCTCACCGTCCGACTACGGCACGGTCTACTCGGTCGCGGAGATCACCGAGCTGACCGCGATCGCGAAGACCCGCGACCTGCGGGTGCACCTCGACGGCGCCCGGTTCGCCAACGCTGTCGTGGCGACCGGTGCCACGCCGGCAGACCTGACCTGGCGGGCCGGGGTGGACGTGCTCTCCCTGGGCGCCACCAAGAACGGTGCCCTCTCGGCCGAGGCGATCGTCTGCTTCTCCGACGCTCCGGCGGACGAGCTGGTCTACCGCACGAAGCGCAGCGGGCACGTCACCTCGAAGATGCGCTACCAGTCGGCCCAGCTGCTGGCCTACCTCAGCGACGACCTCTGGCTCACCAACGCCCGCAACGCCAACGAGCGCATGCGCGATCTCTGCGCCGGGCTGACCGAACTGGGCGTGAAGCTGGTGAACTCTCCCGACGCCAACCTGGTCTTCGCCGAGGTCCCGGACGCGGTCGCCGACCGGCTCGAGGCCTCGGGTGTGCTCTTCTACCGCCTCGGCGGCCAGGTCCGGTTCGTCACCTCGTGGGCGACGACTCCGGAGGAGATCGACACCGTCCTCAGCGCCCTGCGCAAGGCGCTCGGCTGAGGTGGAACCGGGCGGCGGCGCCGCGCACATCTCCCGTCATGGCGGGGAGATGGGCGGGCCCGCCGGCGCACCGGCGGCACCTCCCCGCCATGGCAGGAACCTGGGCCGGGCTGGCCGGGGAAAGCGCCCGCCGCCGAAAACCAAACCCGCGCCAGAACCCCACCTGTGCGGGGTTCTGACGCGGGCATGACTAGGCCGCAGACAGCGCGCTCAGCGCTGCACGGCGCCGGTCAGCTCGGCGGCCTTGGCGACCGCCGCCTCACGCGCGGCCGCGGTCTCCTCGGCCTTCAGCGTGCGGTCGGGGGCGCGGAAGCGCAGCGCGAAGGCGAGCGACTTCTTGCCCTCGCCGACCTGGTCACCCTCGTAGACGTCGAAGAGCCGGACGGTCTCCAGCAGCTCGCCGGCACCCTCGCGCAGCGCCGCCTCGACGGCAGCGACGGTGACGTCGACGGACACGGTGAGCGCGACGTCCTCCTTGGCGACCGGCATGGTCGAGAAGACCGGACCGGCAGCGGTGGCGGGCACCTTCGAGATCAGGTGGTCGAGGTCGATCTCGACCGCGGCCGAGCGGGCGGGCAGCCCGAACGCCTTGCACACGTTGGGGTGCAGCTCACCGGCGTGGCCGAACTCGACACCGTCGATGGAGACGACGGCACAACGACCCGGGTGCCACGGCGCCCGCGAGGCCGAGGCGACCTCGACTGGGACCCCGAGCTCGGCGCCCAGGCGACGTACGACGTCGATGGCGTCGGACCATGAAGCGGTCTCGGCGGCGCCCCACCAGCCACCCCGCGTACGCTCCCCGGCGAGCACGACGGCGAGGTGCAGCGGCTGGCGCGGGATCGCAGCGAGGAGCTTCTCCATCTCCTCCGCGGACGGCCGCCGGTCGACGCCGTAGATCGGCGCCGCCTGGTCGACCGGGAAGGCGACGGTCGCGGTCTCGAAGAGAGAGACCCCGTCCTGACCTCGGGAGATGTTGCGGGCAGCGACCTTCAGCAGGCCTGGGAGAAGCGTCGTGGCGTAGCCGGGCTCCTCGCTGTTGAGCGGGTTGGCCAGCTTCACCGTGCGCCGCAGGACGTCGTCGGCGGACAGCCCGAGACGATCGAAGTCGGCCTCACCCACGAACGGGAAGTCGACGACCTCGACCAGCCCGGCACCGGCCAGCGCCCGACCGATCCGGCGGCGCAGCTGCTGGGCGCGGGTCAGGCCGCCACCGGTCGCCCGGCGCGGCAGGACCGAGGGAACCTTGTCGTAACCGACGATCCGGGCGACCTCCTCGACCAGGTCGTAGGGGTCGTTGAGGTCGGGGCGATAGGTGGGGACGGTCGCGGTGAGCGTGCCGTCCTCGACCTTCACCCGGGCTCCGATCAACTCGAGACTCTTGACCACGGTCTCGTCGTCGAGCTCGATGCCGATGATCCGCGTCGGCAGCGAGATCGGGATCGTGATCGTGGTCGGCGGCTTACGGGTCTCCAAGGAGGCACCCGGGCCGACCTCGGTGACGCCGGGCTCAGCGACGCCGCCGCCGTGCTCCACCAGCAGCTCCACGACCCGGTCGGCGGCGATCGGCGGCAGCAGCGGGTCGACTCCGCGCTCGTTGCGCTTGCCGGCCTCGCTGGTGAGCTTGTGGCGACGTCCCGTGCGGAACATCGACCGCGGGTCCCAGTGAGCCACCTCGATCAGCACGTCGGTGGTGGTCTTGCTGATCTCGGTGGAGGCGCCACCCATCACGCCGCCCATCCCGATCGGGCCGGTGTCGTCGCAGACGACGAGGTCCTCGGGGTCGAGCTCACGAACGGTGTCGTCGAGAGTGGTGAGCTTCTCGCCCTCATGCGCCCGGCGCACCACGATCGGACCAGCCAGCTTGGCCTTGTCGTAGGCGTGGATCGGATGGCCGAGCTCGAACATCACGTAGTTGGTGACATCCACGCCCAGCGAGATCGAGCGCACCCCGACCTGCTCGAGGCGCTTCTTGATGAACTCGGGCGTCGGCGCCGTCGGGTCGAACCCGGTCACCGTGCGAGCGACGAAGTAGTCGCAGCCCGCCTCGTCGTCGATCCGCACCGGGTATCCCTCGGCGTTGGCGAGCGGGACGTCTCGCTGCGCCGGGTCGTGGAACGGTACGTCGAAGCCGAGCGCCGCGTCCCGCGCGATGCCGCGCATCGAGAGCGCGTAGGCCCGGTCGGGGTTGATCTCGAACTCGATGACCTCCTCGCCGAGCCCGAGCGCCTCACGGGCGTCGGTCCCGGGCGCGGGAGCGTCGGCCGGCAGCACGATGATGCCGTCGGCCTCCTCCCCCAGCCCGAGCTCGCGGGCGGAGCAGATCATCCCGGCCGACATGTGGCCGTAGGTCTTGCGCGCCGAGATCTGGAAGTTGCCGGGCAGCACGCCGCCGGGCAGGATCACCACGACCTTGTCGCCGGGCTTGAAGTTGTGCGCGCCGCAGACGATGCCCTGGGGCTCACCGGTGCCGTTGGCGTCACCGACGTCGACGGTGCACCAGTTGATGACCTTGCCGTTCTTCTGCGGCTCGGGCTCCTGGGTGAGCACCTGGCCCACCACGAGCGGGCCCTCGATGCCGGCACCCGAGGTCTCGATCGCCTCCAGCTTGAGGCCGAGCGCGGTCAGCCGGTCGGTGATCTCCTCGATGCCCAGCTCGGCGGGCAGGTCGACGTACTCCTTGATCCAGGAGAGGGGGGCCTTCACAGTTCACTCCCGAAAGCAGTAGTAAGCCGGACGTCACCCTCGAAGAGGGTGCGCAGGTCGGACAGGCCGGTGCGGAACATCAGGGTGCGGTCGATGCCCATCCCGAACGCGAAGCCGCTGTACTTCTCGGGGTCCACGCCGCAGGCGACCAGCACGCGCGGGTTCACGATCCCGCAGCCGCCCCACTCGATCCAGCCTTCGCCCTTGCAGGTGCGGCAGGTGATCATCTGGCCGTCTCCGGCGTCGACGACCTGGGCGCCACGGCAGACGAAGCAGGTCAGGTCGACCTCGGCGGACGGCTCGGTGAAGGGGAAGTACGACGGCCGGAACCGGGTCACGATGCCCTCGCCGAACATCTGGGTGGCGAAGTGGTCCAGGGTGCCCTTCAGGTTCGCCATCGAGATGCCCTCGTCGATGGCGAGACCCTCGACCTGGTGGAACATCGGCGAATGGGTCGCGTCGTACTCGTCGGTGCGGAAGACCCGTCCCGGGCACACCACGTAGATCGGCGCCTCGCGGGTGAGCATCGTCCGCGCCTGGACGGGCGAGGTGTGGGTCCGGAGAACCACGTGGTTCTCGGCCGGCTCGGTCCAGAAGGTGTCCTGCATGGTGCGGGCGGGGTGGTCGGGGCCCAGGTTGAGGGCGTCGAAGTTGAGCCACTCGGCCTCGATGAGCGGACCCTCGGCGACCTCCCAGCCCATTGCCACGAAGATGTCGGCGATGTACTCGGCGCCGGTGGTGAGCGGGTGCCGCCCACCAGCCGGGACCCGGTCGGTCGGGAGCGTCACGTCGACGGTCTCCTCGACCAGCATCCGCGCCTCGTGCTCGGCCTCGAGCACCTTCTGCCGTGCCGCGAGCGCCTGGTTGACGGCGCCACGCGCCTTGCCGACGCGCTGGCCGGCATCCTTGCGCGCCGCTGGCGGCAGCGCGCCGATCTCGCGGTTGGCCAGGGCCAGCGGCGAACGGTCGCCTGCGTGGTCGAGCCGGGTCTGCTTGAGCTCCTCGAGACTGGTCGCGGCGTCGATGGCCTTCAGCGCAGCATCGCGCGCGGCCTCGACCTCCTCAGCCTTCAAGGGGGTGACCTCTACCGGGTCATAGTCGGTGTTGGGACCGGACATCACTGGCTTTCGTCGCGTCGAGTGTTAAGTGATCGCGCAGGTAGGGCCGCCTGCTACGCGCCGGCGACCCTACCTGCGCGATCACTAGGCGACAGTGTAGGAATCCGGCGGCCCGGGACGCGAACCGGTTACCGGTGAAGGGTGTCGCCGGTTCAGGAATTTGCCGACCGAATGGCGGGCCCCTCTAGACGAGACCGGATTTAGTTAGGCTAGCCTCACCTCATGCCCCCCGCTCTTTCCGGTCATGACCTCGTCCTCGGCTATGCCCGTGCCACGGTGGTCCATGGCGTCTCGATCGGTCTCGAGTCGGGCCGGGTCACCGCGCTGATCGGACCGAACGGCTCCGGAAAGTCCACCGTGCTGCGCTCCCTGGCCCGGCTGCACCGGGTCACCTCCGGGTCGGTCCAGATCGAGGGCGCCGACAGCGCGCCGCTGAACGCAAGGGCGTTCGCGCGCAAGGTCACGCTGCTCTCCCAGTCCCGACCGCACCCCTCCGGCCTGACCGTCCGCGACGTCGTCGGCTTTGGGCGTCACCCCCACCGGCGGCGCTTCGCCGCGCTGACGGAGGAGGATCTGGCGAGCATCGACCGCGCGATGGAGCTCACCGGCACCGCCAAGATGGCGGACCGCTCGGTCGACCAGCTCTCCGGAGGCGAGCTGCAGCGGGTGTGGCTGGCCAGCTGCCTGGCCCAGGACACCGGCGTGCTGCTCCTCGACGAGCCCACCAACCATCTCGACCTGCGCTATCAGGTCGAGATCCTTGACCTGGTCCGCGACCTCGCGGACCACCACAGGACCGCCATCGGCGTCGTCCTGCACGACCTGAACCAGACCGCCGCAGTGGCGGACCAGGTCGTACTGCTGCACCACGGCGATGTGCACGCCGTCGGCGACCCCGCTGACGTGCTCACCGCCGAACACCTCTCCGAGGTGTACGGGCTCCCGATCGAGGTGACCTCCGATCCGGAGACCGGGCGCGTCCGGGTCGAGCCACGCGGCAGGCATCACGCCCGGCTCTGAAGCCGGCGGACACGAAGAGGAAAGACCATGTTTCGACGTACGACGACTGCGGCCCTGACGGCGGCAGGTGCCCTGATGTTCGCCGCGTGCGGACAGACGACCACCGCTGCCGAGTCCAGCGAGCCCGAGAAGAAGGCCTCTGCGGGCTGCGAGGACGTCGCGACCTCCAGCGGGCCGGTCAGCCTGACCGACGCCTTCGGCAACAAGGTCGAGCTCGACAAGCCCGCCGAGCGGGTCGCGGTGCTCGAGTGGCAGCAGACCGAGGATCTGCTCACCCTGTGCGTCGACCCGGTCGCGGTCGCCGACGGCGAGGGCTTCCGCACCTGGGACTCCGCCGAGGAGCTCCCCGAGAGCGCCACCGAGGTCGGCACCCGGGGCGAGCCGAACCTGGAGACGCTCTTCGGCACCAACCCCGACCTGATCGTCGTCGAGGCCTACACCGCCGAGGACGAGATCCTCGCGCAGCTCGCCGAGTACGACGTCCCGGTGCTCGCCACCAAGGGGGCCGACGCCAAGGACCCCGTCGGCAACATGGTGACCACCTTCGAGATGATCGCCGAGGCGACCGGCCGTGAGGAGCAGGCAGAGAAGGTCGTCGGCGAGCTCGAGGACAAGATCGCCGAGTCGAAGAAGGCCGTGGCCGACGCTGGTGCCGCTGGGACCGAGTTCGTCTACTACGACGGCTGGGTCGACGGCGCCAACGTCGCCATCCGCCCCTTCGGCCAGGGTTCGCTGATCGGTGAGCTCGGCGAGGAGATCGGCCTGAAGAACGCCTGGACGGGCAAGGTCGACCCGGCGTACGGCCTCGGGCAGACCGACATCGAGGGCATGACCACGCTCGGCGAGGCCACCTTCCTCCACACCGGCACCGTCGACCCCGCCGGTGACGTCAACGCCGAGCTGGCCAAGAACAAGGTCTGGAAGTCGATCCCCGCCGTGAGCGAGGGCCGCACCCACGCCTTCCCCGCGGGCATCTGGACCTTCGGGGGTCCCCGCTCCGCCGAGCAGGTGCTGGACGCGTACGTGGACCTTCTCGACAAGTGACCGATGCCGCCAACGCCCCGCGGGCGGGTGCCGGAGGCGCCTCTGTCGTCCTCCTGTGCCTGCTCGCCGGGCTGCTGCTGACCGCCGGTTGGCATCTCACCCAGGGCACCTCCGGGGTCGGCCCCACCGACTTCCTCGACGCGATGCTCGGGCGTGAGCAGATCCACGGCGCGACCGCGTCGACGATGGACATCATCACCGGCTCGCGGATCCCGCGCCTCGCCGCGGGCATCGCGGTCGGGTTCGCCCTCGGTGTCGCCGGGGCGCTCCTGCAGTCGCTCGCCCGCAACGCGATGGCCTCCCCCGACACGCTGGCCGTGACGGGCGGGGCCTACTTCGCGGTGACGCTGGTCGCCGCGCTCGGTCTGTCGGTCCCGCTGTGGGCCTCGGGCATCACCGCGTTCCTCGGCGGCCTGGTGGCCGCGGCCATCGTGCTCGCGCTCGCTGGCGGCGCGGGCACGTCCACGACCCGTCTCATCCTGGCCGGGTCCGCCGTCGCGCTCGCCCTCCAGGCCGGTACGTCCACGCTGCTCATCCTCTACTCGGAGGAGACCACGAGCCTGTTCGCCTGGGGCAGCGGATCACTGAGCCAGCTCGGCCTGCAGGCGTTCTGGCAGGTGGCTCCGGTGGTGATCGTCGCGACGGTCGCCGGCCTGCTGCTGGCGCGCCAGCTCGACCTGCTCTCCGCGGGCGACGACGCCGCCTCGGTCCTCGGGGTGCCGGTCCGCTCCACCCGGGCGATCGGGACGATCCTCGCGGTGCTGCTCACCTCGGCGGCGGTCACTCTGGCGGGGCCGATCGGCTTCGTCGGTCTCTGTGCCCCGGTCCTGGTGCGTCTGCTGGGCCGGTTCGTCCCGGCTCTGAACCGGCATGCCGTGCTGCTGCCGGCCGCAGGTCTCGTGGGCGCTCTCGTCGTCGTCGTGGCGGACGTCGTCGTCCGCGCCGCGCTCGGAGCGGACGAGGCCATGTCCGTGCCGACCGGGGTGACCACGACGATCGCCGGCGCCATCGTGATGGTGCTCCTGGCTCGCGGCGGACGCGACTCCGGCCCCACCCGCCGGCCGCCCGGCGCCACCGTCACGATCCGCAGCCGGGTCCGGTTCCTCGTCGTGCTCGTCCTCCTGCTCGCCCTGACCCTCGGCGCCATCGTCGTCGCCCTGCTCGCCGGCCACCAGTGGCTCTACACCGGCGACATCATCGCCTGGCTGCAGGGCGGGGGCATCCCGCTGGTCCAGTTCGCCCTCGACGAGCGGGCGCCACGTGTCGCCGCGGCCGTCCTCGCCGGTGGCGCCCTCGCGCTCGCCGGCTCCTTCGTCCAGGCCACCTGCCGCAACCCGCTGGCCGAGCCCGGGATCCTCGGCATCACCGGCGGCGCGGGCGTGGGCGCGGTCGTCGTGGTGACCGGTCTGTCGACGGGCTGGAGCGGCGGCACCTCCGCCGCCGCCTCGACCACGTCCGTGCTCATCGCCGCGACCGTGGGTGCGCTGGTCGCCTTCGGCCTCGTCTACGGCCTGGCATGGCGGCATGGGATCGACACCGACCGGCTGGTCCTCATCGGCATCGGCGTCTGGTACGGATCGGTCTCCCTCAGCACGTTCCTGCTGGTGCGCTCCAACCCGTGGGACACGCCGCGGATCTACACCTGGCTCTCCGGCTCGACCTACGGTCGCAGCTGGGAGCAGGTCATCCCGGTCGCGGTCGCCCTGGCTGTCGCGATCCCGATCGCCTTCTTCGTACGCCGCGAGCTCGACCTGCTCACGCTCGACGAGGACACGCCGCGGCTCGTCGGGGTCTCCTCGGAGCGGGCTCGGCTGCTGATCCTGCTGACCGCCGCGGTGCTCACCGCGATGGCCGTCTCCGCGGTCGGCGTCGTCGGCTTCGTGGGCCTGGTCGCCCCGCACATCGCCCGGGCGCTCGTCGGCGCACGAAGCGCGCGGGTCGTCCCGGTCGCCATCCTGGTCGGGGCGTTGCTCCTCGTGGTCGCCGACACCATCGGCCGCACCGCGATCAGCCCCGCGCAGGTCCCCGCCGGTCTGGTCGTCGCGCTCATCGGCGCGCCGTACTTCATCTTCCTGCTGGCCCGCTCCCGCGCCTGACCCGCCTGACCCGCCGGGCCGGCGGTCTCAGGTGGCGGGCTGCTCCCTGGGCCAGGCGACCTCGATGCAGGCACCGCCACCGTCGGCGTCGCCGATCCTGACTGAGCCACCGTGGGCCTTGGTGAGGCCGCCGACGATGTAGAGCCCCAGCCCGGAGCCGCCGCGGGCGCCGTGCTTCCAGAACTTCGTGAACACGCGCTGGTGCAGCTCGGCAGGGATGCCCTCGCCCTGGTCCTCGACGACCAGCAGGACCTGGGCGGGGTCGTCCGGCCACGCACCCAGGCTCACGGTGACGACACCGTCACCGTGGCGTACGGCGTTCTCCACGAGGTTGGTGACCACCTGGGTGAACTTGTCCGGGTCCGCGTGGATCTCCAGCTCGTCCTCGGCCGCGCCGTCGGGCCCGCCCGCGATATGGAGCTCGATCGGCCGCGAGGTGGCCGACCGCACCGACTCGACCACGCGGGTGACCAGCACGGACGCGTCGCTGGCGCGTGGATAGAGCTGCAGCCGACCGGTGTCGATCCGGGCGACGTCGAGGAGCTCGGCGATCAGCCTGGAGAGCCGGTCGGAGTCGGAGGCGACCGTCCTGAGCATCAGCTTCTTCTGATCGTCGTTGAGCTTGTCCCACCGGTTCAGGAGCGCCTGGACGAACCCCTTGACCCCGGTCAGCGGCGAGCGCAGCTCATGGGCGACGGTGGCGACCAGGTCGGACCGCTCGCGGTCCAGGCGCTTGCGGCCCCTGCCCGAGCGCAGCGAGATCACGACCTGGTCGACCGGGGCGGCGAGGGACGGACGCCGGATCGTCGAGACGACCAGCACCTCGGTGCCGTCCGGCAGCAGCCAGGCCTGCTCGGGGGTGCCGGTGACGGTCCGCAAGGTGTCGTAGGGCTGGTTGGCCTCGGCCCAGGTCTGCCCGTCGGTGTTGCTCAGGGTGAGTACGTCGCCCAGCGGCCGCCCCAGGCTCGCGGCCGGGTCCACGCCGAGCATCCGCCCGGCCAGGGCGGAGACCAGGACGACCGCGCCGGCCGCATCGGCGACGACGACACCGTCGGGCAGGGCATCGGCGAGTTCTCTGGCGTCCACGCCGACACCCTAGACGGCCCCACGGCCTTCGGCCGCTACTGCGGCCGATTCCCCAACGGCAACGTGATCGGCGCCGGGTCCCCGGGCGAGAAGTAGATCTTGATGAAGGTGTGCACTGCCTCCGGGAGCAGGTTGGAGACGATCGGGATGTTGGGGACGGTGCCCTGGTAGGAGGTCACCAGCAGCGGCACCGTGGTCGCCCACAGGGGCGCGAGCAGCGGATCCTTGTCGAAGCCGATCATGTCGGCGTACGCGTCCCCGATCACGTACCGCCCCAGCGACTCCAGCTCGTGGCGCAGCAGCGGGTTGCCCTCGCCGATCGCCGCGTCGAGCAGCGCCTGGGCGAGCTCGACGCCCTCCCGGGTGCCGCCGGTCGCCGGGCCCATCATCTGGTCGTACTGCGCGTACGCCGCGGCCCAGTCCTTCGGCAGGTACTGCTCCTGCACGCCGAGAAGATGGAGGTCGACGTTCCAGGCGTGCAGGAACGCGTCGGCGAGCTCCTGGCTCGGCGCGATGTTCCACTCGGTGAACTTCTTCATCACCCAGGTGCCGAGGCTGTGGAAGGTCACCAGGATGTCGGCCTGGCTGATCGGGATCTTCTGGCCGGCGCCGACGCTCGTCCAGTGGGGAGACTGCGGCAGGAGGTGACGCACCGCGGCGTGGACCATCCTGGTCTTGACCGAATTGACCATGAGCCGGCCCGATGCGGTCCAGCCCTGGGCGTCCATCACGTCATAGCCGAGCACGGTGGTCTTGGCGATCCGGTCGCGCATGTCGGACCCGCCGTAGGAGTAGTAGACCGACCAGGCCTCGCGCTTGATCGCGCAGCTGATCAGGCCGCTGCCGAGGGTGTAGAGCAGCGCGAGGAAGAAGCCGTACCTCTCCTCGTTGAACGTGCCGGCCAGCTTCAGCTTCCCCTGGTCGGCCCAGGCGGGGAGCTGGCGCGCCTCCTCGATGAAGTCGACCAGATAGCCCGGCAGACCGTCCGGAAGCGGCTGGTCGTTGGTCGTCCAGCCCTTGAGGATCTCGTTGACCTCGGCGACCTTGTCCATCCCCTCGCCGTAGAGGCGCTCGATGACCGGATCGGCACGGACGTCCCAGACATGGTCGGGGTCGAGGCCCGCTCCCGTGCCCGCGATCGAGGCGCTCGGCGACCACGTCCACAGCGGGAGGGTCGCGCCGGCGGCAGCTGCCGCTCCGCCCGAGGCCAACAGTCTTCGTCTGCTCACGTTCGTCATGCCGTGCTCCTTCGCATCGCCCTGAGAGAACCTCCGCATCCCGAGTGAAACAGATTTACCTTTCGTGTATCAGACCCGGTGGGGTATCAAGCGAGGCAGCACGCGGCCATCGTGCGCCGGATCCCGATCCGGTCGATACCCGTTCATCTCAGCCGGCGGGGTCGTGGCGGACAGGCATGACCAACGCGGTGAAACCGGGCTGGTACGGCGAGGTGAGGACCATCGGCCGGTCCGGCGCGGTCACCGCCAGCTGCACCTCCTCCCCCAGGGACGCAGCCAGCGCGCGCCCGAACAGGGCCGTGCCGACCCGGAGCCGGATCGGCGGGCCGGTCACCACGCCGCGTACGTCGCTCTGCTCGGCCGTGCTCGGTGAGCGGAGACGCGCCTGCTCGCCGAGGAAGAGGTCGACCTCGGCGTAGGCGGCCGCATCGAGGCCGGCGAGCAGGTCGGTCCTGGCGAGCACCGCGCGGGTGCGGGCCGGTTCGAGGCCGGCGAGCACGAGCCGGTGGGCCGGGTAGGTGGTGTCGCGGCCCAGCTCCTGTCCGGCGAGGCTGAGGGTGCCGTCGGCGATGCGCAGCTCGGCGGTGGTGATCGCGTCGAGCCGGTCGGCCAGCACGGCTGCGTCGGCCAGGGCCAGCACCGCTCGGCCGCCGTCCCCCTCGGCAGCCGCCGGCAACGATCGGACCGCCATCCAGTAGCGGTTGGTCGCCACCACGTCGACGCCGGCACCAGCCACATCGATGAGGACCGAGGCCAGCTCGGAGGCCGGGTCGGACTCCGCCGCGTACCGCACCTGACGGATCGCCGCGGCCAGCACGGGACCGGGCAGCTCGACGAGCGCCGGCCTGGCGGCAGGGCCCGCGTCGACGGCGGCCAGGACGCCGCGTACGGCCTCCTCGGCCCGCGCCGTGCGTGCGCTCTGGTCCGCGAGGAACTCCGCCAGCGCGGCCCCGGCCTCACCGGCCGGCGAGTCGAGCACCACCCGCATCGTCTCGATCGGGACTCCGGCGTCGCGCATGCCGACGATCAACCGAGCCCGGTCGGCGAGCTCCGGCGTGTAGTAGCGATAGCCGGTTCCGGTGTCGACCTCCGCCGGCACCAGCAAACCGCACTCGTCGTAGTGACGCAGCGCGCTCGCAGTCAGGCCCACGGCCCGCGCGAACGCCCCGATCGTCAACAGTGGCTCGTCCATGCGCGCCACCCTCACCCTTCACGCGAGTTGAAGGTCAAGCCCCGCCGAGACGTCACGTACGTCGGCCGAAGCGTCACGTACGTCGGCCGAGACGTCACGAGGTGCCCACTCGGTCGACGCGAGTGACGCCTCGGCCAGCGGGGGTGACGCCTCGGCAGGCCGGAGAGGGCGGGATGCTCACCGAGTTACCTCGGTGAGCATTCACCGGCGCTGGGCCCGCGCCGAGGCGTAGAGGCAGAGGGCGGCTGCGGTGGAGAGGTTCAGCGACTCGGCCTTGCCGAAGATCGGGATGCTCACGATCTCGTCGGCCTCGGCGGCGAGCTCGGCCGGGATGCCCCAGGCCTCGTTGCCCATCAGCCAGGCAGTGGGTCGGGCGAGAAGGTCGTCGGCGGTGAAGAGGTCCGCGGTGCCGTGCATGTCGGCGGCCAGGACGATCAGGCCCGCGGCCTTGGCAGCCTTGACCGCGGCCAACGGGTCACGCTCGACGGCCACGGGGAGGTGGAACGCGGAGCCGACCGAGGCGCGGATGGTCTTGGGGTTGTAGAGGTCGACCGAGTCGCCCGCGAGGATGACCCCCGATGCGCCGGCCGCGTCGGCGCAGCGGATGACGGTGCCGGCGTTGCCGGGATCGCGTACGTCGGCACAGATCACCACGAGCGGGCCGGCGATGTCGGCGAGCGGAACGTCCAGGAAGCGGCACAGCGCCACCACCCCGGCCGGGGTGACCGAGTCGGAGAGCCCGGCCATCGCTCGGTCATCGACGAGCGTGACCGGCTGGTCGGCCAGCATCGAGGCGTACGTCTCGGCTCCGGCTTCGGTCGCGAAGATCTCCTGCACGCAGCCCGGGACACCGAGCGCGCCCTCGACCGCCTTCGGGCCGTCGGCAACGAAGAGCCGCCGCTCGGTGCGTACCGAGCGGCGGCTCAACTTGCGAGCCTCCTTGACGCGAGCGTTACTCGCGGAGAGAGGCGTCATATGACTCAGGCCGAAGCCGGGGCGTTGACGTCCTCCGGCAGCGCAGCCTTGGCCTGGGCGACGATCGCGTTGAACGCGGCCACGTCGTTGACGGCGAGGTCGGCGAGGATCTTGCGGTCGACCTCGATGCCGGCCAGGTGAAGACCCTGGATGAAGCGGTTGTAGGTCATGCCCTCGGCGCGCGCGGCAGCGTTGATCCGCTGGATCCACAGCTTGCGGAAGTTGCCCTTGTTCTTGCGACGGTCGTTGTAGGCGTAGACCAGGGAGTGGGTGACCTGCTCCTTCGCCTTGCGGTAGAGGCGCGAGCGCTGGCCACGGTAGCCCGAGGCCCGCTCGAGGGTGGTGCGACGCTTCTTCGCAGCGTTCACTGCGCGCTTGACGCGTGCCATTTCAGTGCTCCTTGAATGCTTTGGGGAAAGTTCGGGTGATCAGCGGTCAGCGACCGAGAAGCTTCTTCGCGCGCTTGACGTCGGCGGGAGCGAGCTCCACCAGGCCAGCGTTGCGACGGTGCTTCTTGCGCGAACCGGTCGTCGGCGCGGAGGCGAACGCAGCGCCGGACTTACGGCCGGCCTGCAGGCGCTGGATCTTCCCGGAACCGGTCACCTTGAAGCGCTTCTTGGAACCGGAGTGGGTCTTGTTCTTCGGCATGTTCTTCTCTCTCTCGTCGTCCGGCCGGTCACGGGGCGCCGCGGCGGCGGAAGTCTCTTGCTGGGCCCGGGAGGCTCAGACGTCGATGTCGGGGTCGAGGTTCTCCGAGCGGCGCTTGACCTTCGGAGTGGAGGCCGGACGGGCAGCGTTGGCAGCCGTACGCTCCGCCTTCTCGGCGGCCTCGTCGGCGGCACGCTCGGCGGCCTTCTCCTCCTTGGCCTCCTTGGCCTCGACCTTGGCGTCGGCCTTCTTCTTGTGCGGACCGATGACCATGGTCATGTTGCGGCCGTCCTGCTTCGGCGAGGACTCGACGAAGCCCAGCTCCTCGACGTCCTCGGCGAGCTTCTGCAGCAGGCGGAAGCCGAGCTCGGGACGGTGCTGCTCACGACCGCGGAACATGATCGTGATCTTGACCTTGTCCCCGGCGTTGAGGAACCGCACGACGTGACCCTTCTTGGTCTCGTAGTCGTGCTTGTCGATCTTCGGACGAAGCTTCATCTCCTTGATGATCACGTTCGTCTGGTTTCGACGGGCTTCACGGGCCTTCTGGGCGTTCTCGTACTTGAACTTCCCGTAGTCCATGAGCTTGCAGACCGGCGGCTTGCCCTGCGGGGCGATCTCGACCAGGTCGAGATCGGCCTCCTGGGCCAGGCGCAGCGCGTCAGGGGTCGGCACGATGCCGACCGTCTCTCCGTTGGGACCAACGAGGCGGACCTCGGGAACCCGGATCCGGTCGTTGATACGAAGCTCAGTGCTGATGTGTCCTCCAGTTGTTGTGGCTGCGGAGGCTCTGGATCTCGGTCTCCGGGCCGCGTGCACGAACGGTCCGGAAATCAAAAATGGCTTCCGCTTGATTGTCACAAGCGGAAGCCAGTCAGGACGCTCACCCGAGCAGGGCTCGCACCACCGAATCGTCCGACCCATGAATTTCCTGGGACATCGTCTTCGGGACCGGACCCGACGACCTTTGTTGCTTGCGGTCGATGCGGGTGGGAGAACGCTTTCGTGATCTCCGCTTGTTGGATCAGACCCACGGCGTACGTCGGTCTGATCGGTCAACACGGAACATTACTGCAACATTCCGCACCGGCCCAATCCCCGGAGCGCTCCGGGCGTCGAGCGAAACCCTCAGGGCCGCACCCATGCCGTACGCTGCCCGACCGTCGCCAGCTGCCAGCCCTCGGCCACCTTGCGCAGGTCGTCTCCCTCGATCGCGAACGGGACCGGCCCGGCGAGATCGAGCACGAGGGCATCGGCTCCGTCGTGGACCGCGGCCTGGGCGGCGTCACGCAACCCGACCGGCACCGGCCGTGCCTCGGCCTGCCACGCCTGCAGCGGCGCCATGCCGGTGAACCCGAGCAGCGCCTGGCGCCCGTCGGCGCCGGTGAGCAGCACGGTGGCCATGTCTGACGTCTTGTCGTGGGCCAGACCGGCCTCGTCGACCTCGACCTCGCCCAGCACCGCGACCACGGGCACCAGGACACGGGCAGCGGCCAAGGCGGTGAGCACGTCGGCCTGCGTGGCCTGACCCGCGGCGTACGACCTCAGCACGGCCTCGACCTCGGGGCTGGTCTCGCCGGTGTCGCCGGGGAACGCGGTGCCGAGGAGTCGCTTATCGTTCATCGCCCCCATTGAACCGCAGAGGAACATCAGGGCCGACATCAGGGACAGTCCGGGTGCCAGACGACCAGGAGGGTGGAAGACTGCAGGTATGGACCAAGGCGCCTACCTCGCACTAGCCGCCGCGCTCACCGTTCTGGGCGCGATCTGGACCTGGGTCGCGCTCCGACGGCGTGGCCTCGGAGCCGGCGTGAAAGCGCTGGGGTGGACGCTGCTCGCCCCGGCGGCCTATCTGACCGGTCTCCTGCGCGCCGGCGGCAGGATCGTGGACGCGATCGCCGACTGGGCCGCGCGCCTGGTCTTCAGCCCGACGGTCTGGATCGGGTTCGGCATCGCCGCGCTCGCGATCGTGCTGATCTTCGTCGCCCGTTTCCTGCCCACCAAGGAGAAGCCGAGCCGTGCGGCCCGGAAGGGATCGACCGGTGCCGCACCTGCCGGCTCGGCCGGCCCGGCCTCGGTCGCGGCGCGGAAGACGGCCAAGAGCCCGGTGAGCGACGAGGACGATGACGACCTGGCCGACGTCAACGACATCCTGAAGAAGTACGGCATCTCCTGAGTTGACCGACTCCCCTTCCGCCGATCTGCTGATGATCGCGATGAGCCGCCCGGCCACCCTCGGTCCGGGCCGGCTGATCTGCGTCGACGGCCCCGCCGGCTCGGGGAAGACGACGCTGGCCACCGCCCTGGCCGACATGACGCAGGCGCAGGTGGTCCACATGGACGACCTGTACGCCGGCTGGGAGGGTCTCGCCGAGGGCATCGCCCAGCTCGAGACCGTCCTGCTCCCCCTCGTCGAGGGAGCCCCGGGCTCCTACCGCCGTTATGACTGGCACGCACACGAGCTCGCCGAGACCGTGCTGGTCCCACCGAGCCCACTGCTCGTCATCGAGGGCGTCGGGAGCGGCGCCGCGGCGTACGACGGCTTCCGCACCGCCCTCGCCTGGGTCGACGCGCCCGAGGAGGAGCGCCGGCGACGCGGCGTCGGCCGCGACGGCGACACCTTCGCGCCCCACTGGGACGCCTGGGCTGCGGCCGAGACCGAACACTTCGCCCGCGACCAGACCGCTGCCCGCGCCGACATCATCGTGGCGACTGGATAGCCTGTGCACGTGTTGAGACCGAGTGGAGAGCAGTTCACGATCGACGGCGGGGGCTACACCGCGACGGTGACGGAGAGTGGTGGCGCGCTGCGCCTGCTCTCCTACGAGGGGCGGGAGCTGGTCGCCGGTTTCGGCGACAACGAGCAGTCCAGCGGCGGCAAGGGGCAGCTGCTGGCGCCGTGGCCCAACCGGATCCGCGACGGCCGCTACGAGTTCGCCGGGAAGACCCACCAGCTCGGGCTCACCGAGGCCTCGCGCGACAACGCCTCCCACGGGCTGGTGCGGTGGGCGCAGTGGCTGCCCATCGAGGAGGCCAAGTCCTCGATCACCCTGGCGACCCGTCTGATGGCGCAGAGCGGCTACCCCTGGACGCTCGATCTCGAGGTGACGTACGCGGTCGGGCCCGACGGGCTCACCGTGACCCAGTCCGCGACCAACCACGCCGGCTCCCCCGCTCCGTACGCTTCCGGCGCCCACCCGTATCTCACCGTCGGCGCCGGTCCGGTCGATGGCTGGACCCTCACCCTCCCCGCGCGGACCCGCCTGCTGTCGGACCCCGAGCGCAAGCTGCCCACGACGAGCGAGACGACAGCCGCGACGGCCTACGACTTCACCTCCGCCAAAACCATCGGCGACGTCGTCCTCGACCACGCGTTCACCGATCTCGACCGCGCCGAGGACGGGCGGGCCACGGTCACCATCCAGGGGCCGGACGGTGGCGTCGAGCTGTGGGTCGACGAGCACCACCCGTGGCTGATGGTCTACAGCGCCGATGACCAGTCGCCCGCGCGAGGCAGCCTCGCGGTCGAGCCGATGACTGCTCCCCCGGACGCGTTCAACTCGGGCACCGATCTGATCGAGCTCGCTCCCGACGAGCGCCTCGAGGTCTCCTGGGGCATCGCCGCAGTCCGATGAGCCTGCTGAAGGTCTCCGGCCTCAGCAGGACCTACAGGGAGAACGCCGAGACCGTCGACCGCGTGCTCGTCGGGCGGCGCTGACCGCTCAGCGGTCGCAGTCCAGCAGCGACAGGTCGAACGCCTCAGCCATGGCCGCATAGCCGGCGTCACCGGGGTGGAGATGGTCGCCGGAGTCGTACGCGGGGAGGAACCGTGTCGGTCGGTCCGGGTCACGGGTCGCGGCGTCGAAGTCGACGACACCGTCGAACTCGCCGGAGGTCCTGATCCACTCGTTGAACGCGACCCGCACCCGTTCGCGCGTGGGGGTGTAGCGGCTGCCACCCTCGTACGGCGTCAGGGTCGCGCCCACGACGCACACGTCCTCCGCGTGCGCCTGCGCGATCAGGTCGCGGTAGGCGACGATCAGGTCGGAGGCCTCGTCGGCATCGTCCCAGCGGATGTCGTTGATGCCCGCCAGCACCACGACCGTGGAGACCCCCGGCTGGTCGAGCACATCTCGGCGGAAGCGGTCCAGAGCACGCTGCCCGCCGGAGCTGTCGACCAGGACGCGGTTGGCGGAGATGCCCTCGTTCATCACTCCGAACCGGCCGGCGAACCGGCTCGTCGCCACCCGGTCGGCCAGCGCGTCAGGGTAGCGCCGGTTGGCTCCGACCGTGGAGCCGTTGCCGTCGGTGATCGAGTCGCCGAAGAACACCGCCGTCCTGACCCGGCGGGGCTTCTCGATGACGACGCTCTCGACCCAGTACCAGCTGGCGATCGGCGTCGTGAACGCCGCGCCCGACTCCTCGCCGGCCACGTCCGCGCTGGCCGTCCCGGAGACGTAGGAGGTCTGTGTGGCCACGTCGTGCCCGGTGATCGGGCCGCTCTCGCCGACGACGTGGAAGCTCACCGC
>NZ_JACIXG010000059.1 GCF_014360585.1 Nocardioides sp. | reverse complement strand
CCTGGGAGGACCGGCCAACCCCGGTCCCAAGCCCGTACCCAACCCAATCTCGCTGCGCCATACCCCGCCGCCGACCCGATAGCCAGCCAAATTTCTCGCTGGATCACGGTGTCAAGGATCGCCGCAGGCGGCCGGCGAAGCCGGCGGCCGAAGGCCGTCCTTTACTCCGGGGGCCGGCGTGAACAACATCCATAACGGGTCGGCGGCCACCGGCCTATGCGACTCAGCCCCCCGTGGAACCCTTCCGACGCCCCCGCCGAATCTCGGTGTCGAGAGCGTCGAGGTGCTGCGTCCAGAAGTGGCGGAACTGGTTGAGCCAGGCATCGACCTCGACCATGGGGCCGGTGTCGATGGAGTAGATGCGGCGGGTGCCGTCGGGGCGTACGGTGGCGAAGCCGTGTTCGCGGAGGACTTTGAGCTGCATCGAGACTGCTGGTTGGCGGATGCCGAACTCGGCGGAGATGGTCTCCACCATCTCGCCGGAGGTCAGGTCGCCGGCGGCCAGGAGCTCGAGGATGCGGCGGCGTACGGGGTCTCCGAGGATGTCGAAGGCGTGCAAGTTCCTACTCCGGCATGGCGGTGTAGGCGGCTACGCAGCGCCCGCCGGCGGCGCGGGCCTGCTCGGGGTCCGTGCCGAAGGCGATGTCGGCCTCGACCCAGGCGGCGGCGGAGCCCTTGGTGTGCTCGATCATCGCGGGCAGTGCGTCGGGGGACATCGGGTCCATCTTCTCGGCTTCGGGGGCCGGCAGGTGGAGGGCCAGGGCGAGCAGCATCTGCTCCCAGCCGATGCCGACGGCACTCGGGCCGAACTCCTTCCACTGCTCCGGGGGAACGGGGGCGGAGTGCTCGAGACGGAGCAGTGTGCGGTCGCCGGCGGCGGTCAGGGTCACGTCGACCCATGAGCTCATGTCGCCGTAGTCCCAGGTGATCGAGAGCAGCTGGGGGCGGTCGCAGGCGAGGATCTCGCCGCCGGCGTTGCCCTCGAGCTGATAACGGCCGCCGACCTCGAAGTCGCCGGTGACCGGCATCAGCCAGCGCGGGATGCGCTCCTTGGTGGTCAGCGCGTCCCAGACTTCGTCCGGCGCGGCGTCGTAGCTGCGCTCGACGACGAGCATGCGCAGCTCCTCGCCGCCGCGGGTCGTGGTGGTCAGCGCACGGTTCACGGCGCCGAGGTGGTCAGCAGGGATGAATGGTGGTGTGCTCATGCCTGCGACGTTATATCAAAGAGAATTGATATTCAATGACGCCTTGTCGACGAGCTCGGGGGCGGCGTGGAGGTAGGCGGTCGTCCGGCGCTTCTGCTCGATGTCGCGGTAGACGCGCTCGACCTGCTCGTCGGTGAGCCCGGTGGCCTCGGCGACCTCGGCGGTCGGTACCTTGTTGTTCAGGCCGTGGAGGCACAGATCCATTCGCTCGTAGGGCAGCGAGAAGTAGAACTCCTCCTGGGACTGCTCCAAGGAGTAGGTGTCGGTGGTCGAGGGGCGGGCCTGGATCTCCTCGGGTACGCCGAGGTGGGCGGCCATCGCGTAGACCTGCGACTTGTAGAGGTGCGCGATCGGCTTCAGGTCGGCGGCACCGTCGCCGAGCTTCACGAAGAAGCCCTGGTCGTACTCCAGCCGGTTCGGGGTGCCGGCGACGGCGTAGTTGAGCCGGTCGGCGTGGAAGTACTCCAGGGCCTTGCGCGCCCGCTGCTTGAAGTTGGTCGCCGCGACGATCTCCAGGTAGGCCTCGGTGGTCAGGCGGTGGATGCTCTGCGCGCCGTAGGGGTCCTCGACGACGACCGAGAAGAGCCGGAACGCGTCGGAGTCGACCACGCTGGGCAGTACGATCTTCGACTTCCACCCCTGACCGTACGCAGGCACGACCCGTCGGATCGCGTCGTCACGCCGCTGGTAGGCACCGAGGCCGACCAGGACCGGGGAGATGTCCTCGAGCGTGGACCTGATCCCGAGCGAGTCGGTCAGCTTCGTACTGAACCCGATGGTGTCGTCCGACGACTCCTGCTCGGGCATGTGCAGCGCGAAGACCCGCCCCGGACCGAGCGCTTTCACCGCCAGCGCGGCGACTACGCTGGAGTCGATCCCGCCCGAGACGCCGAGCACGATGCCCTTGCGCTTGTTGGCCACCAGGTAGCGGCGGATCGCGTCGCCGATCCGCTTCGCCTCCGCCTCCTCGTCGAAGCGGAGTGCCTCCAGTCCGTACGCTGCGGCTCGCCTTGTTTCTGGGCTGGTCGTGACGGTGTCGTTCATGGCTGGGCTGGTGTCCTTCCGGCGGGCTCGAGACCGGTGGTCTCGAGAGTGGGGTCGAAGACGGTGAGCGGGACTGGCGGAGCGGCCGATGAGGTCGATGCGGTGAGCAGCTCGCTGTGCAGCAGCTGGGTGGACAGGACGGCGACCAGGCGCATGTTGTCGGTGTTGCCGAGACCGCGCCCGCCCGTCCGAGCGGCCTTCTCCAGCAGCCGCTGGACGAGCTCCGGACGGAAGACACCGGCAGCCTCCAGGGCAGTGCTCGAGGTGACGTCGAAGACCCAGTCCGGGGTGCCGCCGGCGAAGAACGAGGCCGCGTCCGGCGCTCGGTAGGGCTGCTTGGGCCGGTGCAGGATCTGATCGGGCACTAGGTCGGCGAAGGCCCGCTTGAGCAGGTGCTTCTCGTCCATGCCCCAGATCTTGTGTTCGGCGGGGATGCGCCCGGCGAGCTCGGCGACGTGCGGGTCCAGGAACGGGAACCGGCCCTCGACCGAGTTGCCCATCAGCATCCGGTCGCCCTGAGAGGCCAGGATGTAGCCGGGCAGCAGGGTCGTCATCTCCAGCCACTGGGCCCGTGCGACCGGGTCCCATGAGGCGGCCGCGGCGGGCATGGCTGCGACGACGCCCTCGGCCGCGCCGCCGAGCGAGCGGAGCTCAGGCCGCAGCATCGAGGTCAGCACCGCCGTGGAGTCCCACCGTGGCCGGTGCGACATCGCCAGGTCGTCCGCGGCGAGGTTGCGCGAGAAGAAGTGCCGCGCGAACGCCGGCGCCTGGTTGGGGGAGCGATGCATCCACGGGTAGAGCTGGCCCACCGCCGCCTCGGCGGCGGACGGGTCCCGCAGCCACAGATCGCGGATCTTGGCCTCGCGAAAGATGTCGTAGCCGCCGAGCACCTCGTCGGCGCCCTCGCCGGTGACGACCACCTTGAAACCGGCCTCCCGCACCAGCCGGGAGAGCAGGAACATCGGCGCCGGGGCGGTCCGCAGCAGCGGCGTCTCGGCGTGGCGTACGACCTGGGGGAAGACCTCGGCGATGTCGCGCTCGCCGACCACGACGTCGTGGTGGACGGTGCCCAGCCGCTCGGCCATGAGCGCCTGGAAACCGCCCTCGTCGAACTCGGCCTCGGCGAACCGGAGGGAGAAGGTGTGCAGCGGCGCCGAGGCGCCACTCATTGCCCTGCCGGCGGCGATCGTGGCGGCCGTGACGGCGGAGTCGATCCCGCCGGAGAGGTACGCGGCCACCGGCACGTCGCTGCGCTCGAACCGCAGCCGGGTGGCGGCCGTCAGCGCCGTCCGCAGCGCCTCGGCGTTCGCCTCCAGGTCGGTGAGCTCCTCGGCCCCCGCCGGCGGGAACGAGGGCGCCCAGTAGCGGCGCTCGACCTCGACCCCGTCCCGGAAGGACAGGTAGGAGCCCGGCGGCACCTGCGCGACGTCGCGGAACACGGTGCGCGGAGCGACCGCGGACCACAGTGTCAGCGCCTGGGCCAGCCCGGCCGGGTCCAGCTCGCGCGGCACGTCGGGGGAGGCGTACAGGGCCTTCACCTCGGAGGCGAAGAGCAGCTGACCGCCGGCGCGGGTGTAGAAGAGCGGTCGTACGCCGAAGGGGTCGCGGGAGAGGACGAGCGATCCCGTCCGGCGGTCCCAGATGGCCAGCGCCCACTGCCCGTTGAACCGCTCGAAACTGCCGGGCCCCCACTCCTCCCAGGCGTGCACGATGACCTCGGTGTCCGAGCGGGTGTCGAAGACGTGGCCGCGCGAGCGCAGCTGGGCGGCCAGCTCGACGTGGTTGTAGATCTCGCCGTTGAAGGTGACCCAGACCTGCTCGTGCCCCGCCGACGATCGGCAGGATCGGCTCGACATCGGCTGGGTGCCGCCGACGGTGTCCACGATCGCCAACCGGGTGTGGCCGAGCGCGACCCGCTCGTCACGGTAGTAGCCGCTGCCGTCGGGGCCACGGTGGGTCAAGGCCCCCAGCATGCGCCGGATCAGCGCAGGGTCAGGAACCTCGGTGCTGCTCAGCACCCCGCAGATCCCGCACATGACGCTCCTCGATCGATCCCCGTCCGGTCCTCGAAGGGTCGTCCGCGCCGGGGTGCATGGACCTCGGAGCAGGTGCGTTTATCACCCAATATCGGCATCTACGGGCCCAGTTCTGCTCCGGCGGCCCTCCTGCTGGCAGAAACGGAAGTGCCGAGATTCTCGAGCGTTCACAGACAGGGAGACGTGATGGCGGACGTACAGCGCACGATCGAAGGCTTCATCCTCGACAGCCTGCTGCTGGGCGATGCGGACCGGCTACCCGCACCGTCTGAGTCGCTGGTCGAGTCGGGCGTCATCGACTCGACCGGGATCCTGGAGCTCATCGAGTTCCTCGAGGCGGAGTTCGAGATCTCCGTCCACGAGAGCGAGACCGTCCCCGAGAACCTCGACGGGGTCGCCAACCTGGTCGCGTACGTCGGCCGGAAGACAGCGACCCGGGAACGAGAGTCCCTTGCTAGTTGACGGTGCCCACGAGGCAGGTGATCTCGAGGTCGACCTCGCCAAGATGTACGCGATCGTCCTCGACGGGCCGCGCACGTCCTGGCTGTCCAGGCTGCGGTTCTGGCTCTTCGACTACGAGCTGCACTGCGTCGCCTGCTACCGCTTCGGGCGCTGGGCCGGTCGGCTGCGCACCCGCCGCCCGCTGCTCGGCGTGCTGGCGCTCGGGCTCTACTGGTTCTGGAATCGGCGCAACATCCGGATCCACCACGCCGACATCTTCCGCCGCGCCGACATCGGCCCGGGGCTGCTGCTCATGCACCGCTCGGGGGTCATCGTCGGACCGGCCGTTATCGGCAGCAACTGCGTGCTCCATCAGAACGTGACGATCGGCCAGCGCATCGCCGACGGCGACCACGGGCTGCCCACGATCGGCGACGACGTCTGGATCGGCCCCGGCGCCGTGATCTGCGGTGCGATCACGGTCGGCGACGGTTGCACGATCTCCGCCGGCACGGTGCTGTCGAAGGACGTCCCGCCGCACAGCCTCGTCGGCGGCAACCCCGGCCGAGTCATCGCCAGGGAGTACGACAACAGCAACATGATCAACTTCGTCATCGCTCCGCGCCCCGTCGGTCGAGCCGCGGGCGCCAGCGAGCGTGTCGAGACCAACACGGTTCCCATCGAGCGCCGAGGGGACCGTGTTGGTCTCGACACGCCTCCGCCTAGCGGCTCCGGCGGCTCGACCAGCGGGGTGGAGGGCTCGACCAGCGGGGTGGACGGCTCGACCAGCGGGGGTGGGTCGTGATCGCGAGTGTCGTGGTGCCGGCGCACAACGAGGCCCGGGGGCTGTCGGAGAACCTGACGGCCCTGCTCGCCGACATTCCCTGTGGGGCCGTCGAGGTCGTGGTCGTGTGCAACGGCTGCACCGACGACACCGCCGCGGTTGCGCGGAAGATCCCCGGCGTACGCGTCCTGGAGATCGCCGAGGCCTCCAAGGTGCGCGCGGTCGAGGTCGGCAACGCCGCGGCCACGACCTACCCGAGGCTCCACCTGGACGCCGACGTACGTCTCACCGCCACGGACCTGCTCCGGCTGTTCGACGCGCTCGACGAGGACGGCGTGCTGGCCGTCGCCCCCGAGCGGACGGTGCCGCTGGCGGAGTCGTCCTGGCCGGTCCGTGCCTACTACCGGGTCTGGCAGGCGCTCCCCGCCGTACGCAGCGGCCTGTTCGGCCGCGGCGCCTTCTGTCTCAGCGCCGAGGGGCAGGCGCGGGTCGACGCCGCCGGCGCCGGCTCCCGGGGAGCTCTGATGAACGACGACCTCGTCGCCTCGGAGCTGTTCACGCCCGCCGAGCGGCGCGTCGTCACCGATGCGGTCGTGGTCGTGCGGCCGCCTCGTGCGACGAAAGACCTGTTCAGACGCAGGATCCGCGTCGCGACCGGCAACACCCAAGCCGATCACCACGGGGCTCGGCACGGATCCACCTCGCTCTCGGAGCTGCTCATGCTCGGGCTGCGTCAGCCGACGATCGGGCTTCGGGTCCCGGTCTTCCTGACAGTCACTCTCCTCGCCCGGATGCTCTCCCGCAGAGCCGTCCGGTCCGGCGACTACTCCACCTGGCTACGCGACGAGAGCTCGCGGGCCTGACCCGAAGGAAATATGACCGTGAAACTGCGAACGGGAATGGCCGCGTTGCTCGGAGTTGTACTCGTCGCCCCCATCATCACGATCGTCACCGCCTCCAGCGCGAGTGCCGACCCGTGCGGACCGGCGGGCAACAAGATCTCCTGCGAGAACAGCAAACCCGGCGCTCCCGCGAGCGAGTGGGGGATCACCGGAGCGGGCGACGACTCGATCCAGGGGTTCGCGACCGACATCAGCGTCGACGTGGGCAACCGGATCGACTTCAAGATCGACACCGACGCCTCGTCCTACCAGATCACGGTCTACCGGATGGGCTACTACGGCGGTGACGGCGCCCGCAGGATCACCGCGGTGACCCCGTCGGCGAGTCTCCCGCAGAACCAGCCCAACTGCTACCGCGAGACCTCCACCGAGATCACCGACTGCGGCAACTGGGCGGTCTCGGCGTCCTGGAACGTACCGGCGACCGCGGTCTCGGGTGTCTATGTCGCCAAGCTGGACCGCGCCGACACCCAGGAGTCGAGCCACATCACCTTCATCGTCCGTGACGACGCCAGCAGCTCCGACGTCGTCTTCCAGACCTCGGACACCACGTGGCAGGCGTACAACTCCTACGGTGGGTCCAGCTTCTACACCGGTGGCGGGAACGGCCGGGCATACAAGCTGAGCTACAACCGGCCGTTCGTGACCCGCTCCGGCGGCACCTCCCACGACTTCTTCTTCGCCAACGAGTACCCGCTGGTGCGGTTCCTGGAGCGCAACGGCTACGACGTCAGCTACATCTCCGGGATCGACACCGACCGCCGCGGCGAGCTGCTCACCAACCACGAGACGTTCCTGAGCGTCGGCCACGACGAGTACTGGAGCGGACGCCAGCGGGCCAACGTCGAGGCCGCGCGCGACGCCGGCGTGAACCTGCAGTTCCTCAGCGGCAACGAGGTCTACTGGCGGACCCGCTACGAGGCGTCGAAGGACGGCACCAACACGCCCTACCGGACCCTGGTCACCTACAAGGAGTCCTGGGCGCAGCAGAAGCTCGACCCGGCGCCGGAGTCGACCGGCACCTGGCGCGACCCGCGCTACACGCCGAAGAGCCAGGGCGGCGGACGGCCGGAGAACGAGCTGACCGGCACCGTCTTCATGTCCAACCTGACCGACCTGCCGGTGACCGTGAAGAAGCCCCACGGCGGCCTGCGGATGTGGCGCAACACCGGGCTCGCCTCGATGACCGCCGACCAGACCGAGCTGGCACCGCACACGGTGGGCTACGAGTCCGACGAGGATCAGGACAACGGGTTCCGACCACCCGGCCTGATCCGGATGTCGGAGACGACCGGGTTCATCGACAACCAGTACATGACCGACTTCGGGCGGACCACGGGCGACGGCACCACGACCCACGCGATCACGCTCTACCGGGCGGCCAGCGGGGCGCTCGTCTTCGGCGCCGGTTCGGTCCAGTGGACCTGGGGCCTCGACTCCGAGCACGACAACCCGTACCACGACGAGACCGCCGACCGGCGGATGCAGCAGGCGCAGGTCAACCTGCTCGCCGACATGGACGCCAGGCCGACCACGCTGATGGCCGGGCTGGTCGCGGCGACGAAGTCGACCGACACCGTCGGACCGACGGTCGCCATCTCGACACCGGCCGCCGGGTCGACGCAGTCGAACGGCACCAAGGTGACGCTCACCGGAACCGCGACCGACACCGGCGGCGGCGTGGTCGCCGGGGTCGAGTACTCCCTCGACGAGGGCACCTCGTGGCACCCGGCACCCGGAGCGTACGGAGCCGGGACGACCGCCTGGTCGGTGACGTACGTCCAGCCCGGCGTCGGCAGCACCCCGGTGCGCGTCCGCGCCGTCGACGACAGCGCCAACATCGGCACTGCCGCGGCCCGGAGCTTCAACGTGACGTGCCCGTGCAGCATCCTCGGCCAGCGGGAGGTGCCGACGACCTGGAACGCCGTCACCAGCCCCGCGACGCCGTCGGCCGACGACAACAGCCCCGCCGAGCTCGGCCTGCGCTTCACACCTCAGGCCGACGGTTACGTCGCAGGCGTCCGCTTCTACAAGGGCGCCGGCAACACCGGCACCCACGTCGGCTCGCTGTGGAGCAGCAGCGGCGAGCGGCTGGCCCAGGTCACCTTCAGCAACGAGTCCGCCGGCGGCTGGCAGTCGGCGACGTTCAGCCAGCCGGTCGCGGTCGCGGCGGGGGCGAGGTATGTCGTCTCCTACACGGCTCCGGTCGGGCGCTATGCCGTGGCTCCATGGGCCTTTGCGGCGAAGGGTTTCGAGGCGTACCCGTTCGAGGTCGAGGGTGGCTACGGCGCCGCTCCGGCGGGGGTCTACGCGGGTGCGGGGCAGTTCCCGGCGAGCTCCTACAAGAACCCCAACTACTTCGTGGACGTGCTGTTCACGACCACCGACGACTCGCCGCTGTCCGCCACCAACCAGTGGCCGCTTGCCGACTCCTCCTCGGTACCTCGCAGCACGACGGTGAGCGCCAGGTTCACCAAGCCGGTGGTCGCTTCGTCGGTCGGGCTGCGACTGACCGACTCCCTCGGCGACGTTGTGACCGGGTCGACGGCGTATGACTCGACGACGAGGACCGTGACCTTCACCCCGTCCGCCGACCTGGCCGGGTTCGTGACCTACACCGCCACGCTCTCGGGGCAGGACAGCGGTGGGACGGCGATCTCGACAGGGAAGACGTGGTCGTTCCGTACGGCGAAGCCGCCTGCGGCGGCAGGAATCTGCCCGTGCTCGCTCTTCGACGAGGACACCACGCCGACGGTCCTCCAGGACCCGGAGAACGCGCAGCTGACCCTGGGCGTCCGGTTCCGCGCCGACGTCACCGGCACCGTCACCGGCGTGCGGTTCTACAAGGGTGTGAACAACGCCGGACCGCACACGGGCACGCTGTGGTCGGCCAACGGGGCCGTGCTCGCCCAGGGCACCTTCACCGACGAGTCGACGTCCGGGTGGCAGACGCTGACCTTCGCCGAGCCGGTGAAGATCCAGGCGAACACCGACTACATCGCCTCCTACCGCACCAACGGCTACTACTCGGCCACGCCGAACGCGTTCGCCTCCACCGACCTGTCGAAGCCGCCGCTGCGGGTGACCTCGACGGCAGGCGCGTACGCCTATGGCACGGGCTTCCCGGCGGCGACGTCGCCCTCGAGCTACCTGGTCGACGTCGTCTTCGAGAAGGGTGCGCCGACGCTGACGATGACCTCGCGCAGCCCGGTCCCCGGGGCTGTCGAGGTGCCGCGCTCGACCAACGTGGTGGCGTCGTTCTCCGCGGAGCTGAGCTCTGGTTACTCGGTCTCGGCGACCTCCGGCGGCCAGCCGATCGCCGGGACGACCACGCTCGGCAACTCCGGGACGACGCTCACCTTCGACCCGACGTCCCTGCTGCCGGCGGCCGCGGATGTGACGGTCACGATCAGCGGGATCACCTCGACCGAGGGGGTCAGTATGCCCACGCAGACCTGGACGTTCCGGACCAGAGCCGCGGAGACACCGGACAGCCAGACGCTCTTCGGTGACGTGGTGCCCGCGGTCGAGGCCCAGGACGACAGCTCACCGGTCGAGGTCGGGACGGTGTTCAGTCCCACCCGCGACGGGCGGGTGACCGCGATCCGGTTCTACAAGGGAGCCGGCAACGGCGGCACCCACGTCGGGTCGTTGTGGAGCTCCGGCGGCCAGCGGCTCGCCCAGGTGACCTTCACCGGTGAGACCGCCTCCGGCTGGCAGCAGGCCACGCTGTCCAGCCCTGTCGAGGTGCAGGCCGGGGTGTCGTACGTCGTCTCCTATCTGGCTCCGCAGGGGCACTATGCGACCACGTCGCAGTTCTTCGCGACGCCCCACTCCTCGGGGGACCTGACCGCCCCGGCGGGCAACAACGGCCGCTATCTCTACGGTGCCGCGGGCGGCTTCCCGCAGTACACGTTCGGATCGACGAACTACTTCGCCGACGTCGTCTTCGAACGGGCGGGCGCGACCATCTCGGTCACCGACCGCGATCCGGGCCCCGGCACGACCGACGTGCCGACCTCGGTCAACCCGTCGATCACGTTCTCGACCGGGATCGCGAGCGGCTGGACCATGTCGGTCACAGCCAACGGAACCTCGGTCGCCGGTTCCGCGGCGCTCAGCGGCGACGGACGTACGCTGCGCTTCACCCCGTCGGCCGCACTGCCGGCCGGGGCGACGGTGGCGGTGACGGTCTCCGGGGTGATCTCCACAGACGGGGCGAGCCTGCCGACGCAGACGTGGTCGTTCACCACGGTCCCAGCCGCCGTGACCGAGGTGTCGCTGTTCACCGGGGTGACTCCGCAGAACGCGGCGACGCTCGACATCCTGCCGATCGAGGTCGGCACCGCCTTCTCGACGTCGGTCGCCGGCTCGGTGACGGCGATCCGCTTCTACAAGGGGAGCGGCAACACCGGCACCCATGTCGGCTCGCTGTGGAACTCGGCCGGCACCCGGATCGCCCAGGTGACCTTCACCAACGAGACCGCGACCGGCTGGCAGACGGCCACCTTGCCGACGCCGGTTGCGCTCACGCCGGGGGCCACGTACGTCGTGTCCTACTACGCGCCCAACGGGCGCTACGCCTCGACGCCGGGTGCCCTCAGCCAGTCGCGGACGGTCGGCCCGCTGACGGCGCCGGGCGGAGCCAACGGCCGGTATCGGTACGGGAGCGGAGGGGGGCTCCCGAACCGATCCTGGAACTCCACGAACTACTTCGTGGACGTGCGGTTCCGCCCGGCGACCGGCTGAGTCGGCGTCGACGGCCTGCCGATGTCCAGGAGCTGGACGTCGGCAGCGCCGGTGGTGTCGGACGCACAGCAGGCATCGGCGGCGTCCTCGTCCTCGTCGTCGGTGACGGCGACCGGTCCGCACGAGCAGGACTCGCCCCGCCAGGCATCCCAGCCCTCCTTGAGCGCGACCGCAGCGATCACCAGGCCGGCGATGGGGTCCGCCCACGACCAGCCGAGGGTGGCGTTGAGGACCAGCCCGACGAGCAGAACCGCCGAGAGGTAGGTGCACAGCAGGGTCTGGGTCGAGTCGGCGACCACGGCGTTCGAGCCGAGCGACCGGCCGGTCCTTCGCTGAGCCCAGGACAGGAACGGCATGATGATCAGCGAGGCGATCGCCAGGCCGATGCCGACCATCGAGGTCTCCGGGTCGTGGCCGGTGACGAGGGCGCGCCCCGACTCGAAGGCGACGTACGCCGCCAGGGCGAAGAAGGAGACCGCCATCAGTCGGAGCGCCTGTCGCTCCCGTGACTCCGGGAGCCGGTGCCGGAACTGCCACAGGATGATGAGCCCGCTGGAGACCTCGACGATGGAGTCGAGCCCGAACCCGACCAGCGCGACGGAGCCCGCCACGATGCCGGCGGCGATGGCGATGACCGCCTCGACACCGTTGTAGGCGACCGATGCCGCTGCGAGCAGCTGGGCACGTCGGCCGAGCCGCTTGCGGTCGGCGGCGGTCAGGTCGACGGGGGCGTGCACGTGGGCGGCCATCACGCCTCCTCGTGGTTGTCGGCGTGGATGGCGGCGATACCGTGGCTGGGGCAGAGCGTCACCGCATCACCGGTGAGGGCCAGGACCCGCTCCGCGGCGGCCAGCAGGTCCAGGACGGCCTCGCTGTGGGCCAACGCGAACATGGAGGCCCGCCCGACGGGGCGCGAGGTCACCAGTCCGCAGTCCCTCAGGCAGGCGAGATGCTTCGAGACCGTGCTCTGGGCCAGGCCGAGGTGAGCGGTCAGGTCGACCACGCGATGCTCGCCGAGCGCGAGGTGGCGCAGGATCGCCAGGCGGGAGGGGTCGGAGAACCCGTGGAACAGGCAGGCAGCGGCGCTCAGCGCGACTGCCTCCTCCGTGGGGTCGGGAGTGCCCTCCGTGGCTGTCATCGTCATATGGCGATGATAACTCCAGGTGTCGGTCTTGACGCAAGTCGTCGAAGGCGTACATCCGTCTTCGGTCGTGCCGTCCGGTCTCCCGAATAGAGGGGATAACCCCCGTTGAACGGCCCGATGGGACCGGCAGATCGCGTGTGATCTACCCCGAAGGCATCGATCGCCTATGTGGGGAGAAGCACTGTCATGACCGCACAGACGCCGCTGGGAGTGGCGGTGGTCGGGGCCGGCTACTGGGGGCCCAACCTGGTCCGGAACTTTCGTAACGCACCGGTATGGACGCTGGTCGCAGTGGTCGACCTGGACCTCGCCCGGGCCCGGGAGGTGATCGGCGGCAGCACCGAGGTGCTGGCCACGTCCGACCTCGACGAGGTCCTCGCGCGCGAGGACGTGGACGCGGTCGCGATCGCGACGCCGGCCGGCACGCACCGGCAGCTTGTCGAGAGGGCGCTGCGGGCTGGGAAGCACGTCCTCGTCGAGAAGCCGCTGGCCGACGACGTGGCGTCCGGGCGGAGCATGGTCGAGACCGCACGGGCCAACGATCTCGTCCTGATGGCCGACCACACCTACTGCTACACGCCGGCCGTGCAGAAGATCCGTGAGCTGGTCGAGGACGGGTCGCTCGGCGAGATCCTGTTCATCGACTCGGTGCGGATCAACCTCGGGCTGGTGCAGCCCGACGTCGACGTCTTCTGGGACCTGGCTCCGCACGACCTCTCCATCCTCGACTTCGTCCTGCCCGGCGGGCTACGCCCCACCGGGGTGGCCGCGCACGGCGCCGACCCGCTCAGGGCGGGCAAGGCCTGCGTCGGCTATCTGAGCCTGCCGCTGGAGGGCGGGGCGATGGCCCACGTCCACGTCAACTGGCTCAGCCCCACCAAGATCAGGCAGATGGTGATCGGCGGGAGCCGGCGTACGTTGGTCTGGGACGACCTCAACCCGCAGCAGCGGCTCAGCGTCTTCGACCGCGGTGTCGACCTGGTCCAGCAGAGCGTGGACCAGATCGAGCGAGCCGACCGCGCCGCGGCGACGATCTCCTACCGGCTGGGCGACACATGGGCGCCGGCCCTGCCCGAGTACGAGGCGCTGTCCCGGATGGTCGGCGAGTTCGCCGGAGCGATCCGGGAAGGCCGTACGCCGCGCACCGACGGAGCCTCCGGGCTCCGTGTCCTCTCCGTCCTGGAGGCGGCCCAGACCAGCCTCCGAGCCCGCGGCGCCCTCGTCGAGGTGGCTGCCGAGACCCCGACCCTGGAGCTGATCCGATGACGTCTTCCCCCGAAAAGAAGCTCAGCGGTGCGAACGTCCTGGTCACCGGCGGCGCGGGCACGATCGCCTCCACCATCGTGGACCAGCTCCTCGACGAGGGGGCCGCGCACGTCGACGTGCTCGACAGCCTGATCCGGGGTCGCAAGGCCAACCTCGACGACGCCCTGGCCTCCGGCCGGGTCACCCTGGTCGAGGGCGACATCCGCGACCGCGACCTGGTCGGCGACCTCACCGCCGGCAAGGACCTGGTCTTCCACCAGGCGGCCATCCGGATCACCCTGTGCGCCGAGGAGCCGCGGCTGGCCAACGAGGTGCTGGTCGACGGCACTTTCAACGTGGTCGAGGCGGCGGTCTCCGCCGGCGTGGACAAGCTGGTCTACGCCTCCTCGGCCTCCGTCTTCGGGCTCGCCGAGGAGTTCCCGACGCCCGAGGGGCACCACCACAACAACAACGACACCCTCTACGGGGCCGCGAAGTCCTACAACGAGGGGCTGGTGCGGTCCTTCCGGGCCATGCACGGGCTCGACTACGTCGGGCTGCGCTACTTCAACGTCTACGGGCCGCGGATGGACGTGCACGGCGCCTACACCGAGGTGCTGGTGCGGTGGATGGAGCGGATCGCCGACGGCAAGCCGCCGCTGATCTTCGGCGACGGGCGCCAGACGATGGACTTCGTCTGCGTCCCCGACATCGCCCGCGCGAACATCCTGGCGGCCGCCTCCGAGGTGACCGAGGGCGTCTACAACATCGCCTCCGGCACGGAGACCTCGCTGCTGGAGCTGGCCGAGGCGCTGCTGCGAGCCATGGACTCCCCGCTCGGTGTCGAGCACGGTCCCGAGCGCGCGGTCAACGGCGTCACCCGCCGGCTCGCCTCCATCTCCGCTGCCCGCGACGACCTCGGCTGGTCGCCGACGATCGGGCTGGAGCAGGGGTTGCGGCAGCTGGTCGAGTGGTGGGCGCCGCTGCGCTCCGAGATCGCGGCCGGGCGTACGTTGCGGGGTGATGGCGCGTGACGCGGCGGCCGGCACCGCGCGATGCTCACCGAGTTACCTCGGTGAACGTGCACTTACTTCGTGGAACTCACCGAAGTAAGCGACGCTCGACCGAGGTACCTCGGTGAACGGCAACGGCGAGGACGGCAGCATGAGCCGCATCAACGTCATGCAGCCGTGGCTAGGCGAGGAGGAGGTCGAGGCGGTCACCGAGGTGCTCCGCTCCGGCTGGGTCGCCCAGGGGCCTCGCGTGGCCGAGTTCGAGGACCGCTTCGCGGACTCCCAGCAGGCTGCTCATGCCGTCGCCACCTCGAGCTGCACGACCGCTCTCCACTTGGCGCTGGTCGTGGCGGGGGTGAGGTCCGGGGACGACGTCGTCGTGCCGTCCTTCTCGTTCGTCGCGACCGCCAACGCGGCGGTCTACGTCGGTGCCCGGCCGGTCTTCGCCGACGTCTCCCCGGTCACCGGAAACCTCACCGCCGAGACCGTCCGGGCCGCGCTCACGCCGGCGACGAGCGCGGTGATCCTGGTGGACCAGGGCGGTGTCCCGGCCGACCTGGAGGCGATCCGGGAGGTCTGCGACCCGCTCGGCATCGTGGTCATCGAGGACGCGGCGTGCGCCGCCGGGTCCACCTACCGCGGCCGCCCCGTGGGTGCCGGTGCCGAGATCGCCGCCTGGTCCTTCCACCCGCGCAAGATCCTCACCACCGGCGAGGGTGGGATGCTCACCACCTCCCGCGCGGACTGGGCCGCGCGCGCCCGAAGGCTGCGCGAGCACGCGATGAGCGTCTCGGCCGCCGACCGGCACGCCAGCCTGGTCTCGCCGCCGGAGTCCTACGACGAGGTCGGGTTCAACTTCCGGATGACCGACCTGCAGGCCGCGGTCGGCATCGTGCAGCTGTCACGGCTGCCCGAGGTCGTCGATCGGCGTCGCGAGCTGGCCGCGGTCTATGCGAAGGCGGTCGCCGAGATCGACGGGCTGCGCGCGGTCGCGGACCCGGCTTGGGGCACCGGGAACTTTCAGTCGTTCTGGGTCGAGGTCTGTGCTGGACCGGGGGTCTCGACAAGCTCGATCACCGGGGCGTCTGCTGGACTCGAGGTCGGTCGTGGGACCGGGGTCTCCACAGGTTCGGCCCCCCAGGTGTCTGCGGGGTTCGAGATGTGTCGTGGGACGGGGGTCTCGACAGAGCCGACCACCGGGGTCTCTGCGGGGTTCGAGGTGTGTCGCGGGACGGGAGTCGCGACGAGGTCGACCGCCGGGGCGTCTCCTGCGTACGGGATGGACCGCGAGGGGCTGCTGCGCGCCCTGGCCGAGGCCGGGATCTCCGCGCGCCGCGGGATCATGGCGGCACACCGGCAGCCTGCGTACGTCTCTTCGGGCGTCAGCCTCCCGGTCACCGAGCACCTCACCGACAACACCCTCATCCTGCCGCTCTTCCACCAGATGTCGGACTCGGAGCAGGCGCGGGTCGTCGACGTACTTCGACAGGGACGCCGATGACCACGCTCGTGCTCGTCGCCGCCGGTGGGTTGGCCGGGGAGGTCGCCGCGGCGGCCAGGTCGGTCGAGCTCGGCTACGACGAGATCGTCGCCGTCGACGACGACCAGGAACGCTGGGGTCAGCTGATCAGCACCGCCGACGGTGCCGGCGGCGTCAAGGTGATCGGACCGGTCGAGGTCGTCACCGACTGCGGTGACGACCTGGTCATCTGCGCCGGAGCCGGGTCGACGCGGCGACGTGTCCATCGTCGGCTCAGCGGCTACGGGGTCGCGGCCGACCGCTACGCGACCATCCTCCACCCCACCGCATCGGTGCCGCCCGGCTGTGAGATCGGCGCCGGCGCGGTGCTGCTCGCAGGGGTCGTGCTGACGGCCGGCGTACGCGTCGGGAACCACGTCGTCGCGATGCCCAACGCCGTCCTCACCCACGATGACATCGTCGGCGACTACGCGACCATCTGCGCCGGGGTGACCCTCGGCGGCGAGGTCGTGATCGGCGAGGCCGCCTATCTCGGGATGAGCTCGTCGGTGC
Organism: Nocardioides sp.; assembly: GCF_014360585.1. Classification (GTDB taxonomy): domain Bacteria; phylum Actinomycetota; class Actinomycetes; order Propionibacteriales; family Nocardioidaceae; genus Nocardioides. The sequence continues at coordinate 14,987 of NZ_JACIXG010000059.1, read as the reverse complement.
GTCAGCGGACCACCGTCGGAGCCGACTCCGTCCTCGGCATGGGAGCGGTCCTGCTCGAGGACCTGCCCGCCGGGGAGACCTGGGCCGGAGTGCCCGCCCGCCGTCTGAACTCACGTCAGGAGCTGATCTGGTGAAGGTGCCGTTCGTCGACCTCGGGTCGCAGCAGTCAGAGATAGCCGACGAGGTACGCCTCGGGCTGGACAGCGTCTTCGAGCGCACCGCCTTCGTCGGCGGGCCGGAGGTGACCGCCTTCGAGGAGGCCTATGCGAGCTTCGTCGGTGCCGGTCACTGCGTCGGCGTCGGCAACGGGACCGACGCGCTCGAGCTGGCGATGCGGGCCGTGGGGGTGCGACCGGGTGGCGAGGTGATCGTGCCGGCCAACACCTTCATCGCGACCGCCGAGGCGGCCAGCCGGATCGGTGCCCTGCCGGTGCCTGTGGACGTGGACGAGTCGCAGCTGTTGATCGATCCCGTCGCAGTGGAGCGGGCGATCACGCCACGCACGCAGGCGATCGTGCCGGTGCACCTGTTCGGGCAGACCGCGTTCGTCGAGCAGGTGCTCCCGCTCGCGGAGGCGGCCGGGGTCCCGGTGATCGAGGACGCAGCGCAGTCACAGGGCGCGCAGCGGGACGGTCACGGGAGCGGCTCGCTCGCCGCCGCGGCGGCGACCAGCTTCTACCCCGGCAAGAACCTCGGCGCGGCGGGAGACGCCGGTGCGGTGACGACCTCCGACCCGGAGATCGCCCGGACGGTCCGGCTGCTCGCGGCGCACGGCTCGGAGACGAAGTACGTCCATGAGGTCGTCGGGATGAACTCCCGTCTCGACACGGTCCAGGCGGTCGTGCTGTCCGCGAAGCTGGCTCGGCTGGAGAAGTGGAACGAGCTGCGTCGCCAGGCGGCCGATCGCTATCACGTCCTCCTCGACGGGGTCCGTGGTGTTCGGCTGCCCGAGTCCGCGCAGGGCAACCTCGACGTCTGGCATCTCTACGTCGTCCGGGTCCGTGATCGTGACAGGGTGCTCGCGGCGCTGCTGGAGGCCGGGATCGGGACCGGGATCCACTATCCGTTCCCGGTGCATCTGACCGCGGCGTACGCCTCGTTGGGGTTCGGTGAGGGCTCCTTCCCGGTCGCGGAGCGGGCGGCGGGCGAGATCCTGTCGCTGCCGATGTTCCCGCACCTGAGCCCGGAGCAGCAGGAGTACGTCGCCGAGGTACTCGCTGCGGCGGTGGGGCATGGGTGAGGTGCGTACACCGGTCTCGATCGTCTGCGTCTACAACGACCCGGCGGTGCTGGAGTCGTGCCTGGCGGCGTCGGTCAAGCTCGGCCACCCGTCGCGGCAGACCGAGGTGATCGCCGTCGACAACGTCTCGGGGGAGTTCACGAGCGCCGGGGCCGCGTTGAACCACGGCGCCCGGCTGGCTCGCAACGATGTCGTCGTCTTCGTCCACCAAGACGTCTACCTGCAGTCACTGCCCGCGCTCGAGGCCGCCGCAGCGACCCTTCTCGCCCAACCGGCGATCGGTGTGCTGGGTGCGGTCGGCGTCAGCCGTCGCGGCGAGGTCATCGGGGCGATGCGTGACCGGGTCGTCCCGCTCGGCCGCTCCACCTCGGTGCCGGCGGACGTCGACTCGCTCGACGAGGTGCTCTTCCTGGTGACCCGATCGCAGGTGCTGCACGAGCCGATCTCGGAGTCGCCCGACCTCGCCTGGCACGCGTACGCCGTCGAGTACTGCCTCCGGATGCGCGCCTCCGGACGGCGTGCCGCGGCCGTCGACATCCCGCTGACCCACAACAGCATGACCACCAACCTCGCCCGTCTCGACGTCGCCCACCGCAGCGTCGGCCGGACCTACGCCGGGCTGGTGCCCGTGCGTACGACGTGTGGCATCGTCGCCGGCGAGCGCGGCGCCGCGACCACGTCCTGGCCGGCCCGACGGGCTCGTGGAGCCCGGACGTTCTGGGGCGAGTCGGTGGGTGCTCGCCGGGTGATCCGCACGCTGCGCGGGGGTGGGACGCCGCGGGGTCAGGTGGTGCTCGCCGACATCCGGCTGCTCGTCGACGATGCCGCCCGGCTCGCCGGCAGCTCCTCGATCCGCGTCGTCGACCCCTCCCGCGACGGCGCCGTCGCCGAGGCCGGCGGGATGGAGCGCAACGGCCTCGCCTTCTCCGTCGCCACCCTCCGCTGGCCCGGCGTCGTCGCCGCCGTCGCCGCGGCCACCCCCGGCGAGCTCCTCCTCGTCACCGGCTTGAGAGCCGAGGAGATCGCTCCGCTGGCCGCCACCACGACCGGCCCCTACGTCGTCGGACTCGCGCGTGACGCCGGCCTCTGGCTCCTCTTCGGTGCCGAGCCGGGCGCGCTCGCGCCGTTGTGGAGTCGGCCGCGGAACCGGGCTTTCTTTTGGTTGTGATACCCGGTTAACCGGGTATCGCTGCACTTCTCAGGCAATGCAATGCCAGAGAAGTGCAGCAAATGCCAGAGAAGTCCTTCTGTGTCAGGCACGAGTAGGCAGTGATCGGAAACAAGGGCAACCGGAAATGTCGGTGGTCCTCGGCAGGATGCAGAGCATGACTCTCTCATTCGAAGACCCACGTCTTACTCCGATCGCGCTTCGCAAGGAGCTGCTCGACAACGGGCACAGCGAACGATCCATCGCGCAGGCCCTGCGCACGGGAGTGCTCGCGAGACCACGACGCGGTGCATACGTAGATGGAAATCTCTGGAAGGGGTTATCGGAGGAGGATCGGTACGCAGTGCGCTGCCGCGCCGCGTACCGGCAGTCGAAGACCGACGTGGTCCTCTCACACGTCTCGGCCGTGCCGTTTCGTAATGGTCCGCTTTGGGGTCTGGATCTAGCAGAGGTGCACCTGAGTCGTCCGGACCATCGGACCGGTCGGCGGGAGGCCGGCGTACGCCAGCACAGCGGGAAGCTGCTGGAGTTAGACGTCGTGACAGAAAACGGTCTGCTGCTGACCTCGCCGGAACGAACAGCCGTGGAAGTGACCACCGTGGCTCCCGTCGTAGCGGCTCTAGGCGTCGTCAACGACCTCTTGCACAGGCAGATCACGACCCTCGAGCGCGTGAAGGAACGCTATGAGCTCTCGATGGAACATTGGCCGAACTCGCTGTCCGCTCAGGTCGTGCTGCGACTTGCGGACCCTCGTGTCGAGTCGCTCGCCGAGTCACTCTTCGTCGGCGTCGCATGGATGCAGAGCCTGCCGATGCCTATCCCGCAATACGAGGTGATCGACTCCGAAGGAAAGGCTCGGAGACTCGACTTCGCGCTTCCGGAGTTCGGCGTCTGGTTCGAGATCGACGGCAAGGTGAAGTACGAGCAGCCATATCGGATCGGAGACACAGCGGCCGACGTCGTCTTCCGGGAGAAACGGCGCCAAGACAGGATCTCCGAGGCGACCGGCTGGCGCTGCATGCGAATCACCTGGGCAGATCTGCAGGATCCTGTACGCCTGGCCGCTCGGATCCGCGCATTCCTGGAGTCCAGCAAGACGCCGCAGATTCGACGGAGTGCCTGAGGCGCGACCCCGGCGCTTTCTTCGGCCACCCCGCCGGGAGCAGTCTCCGCAGTCACATGCGTCACAGTGCTCAGGCAATTGCTGCACTTCTCTGGCAATGCAGTGCCAGAGAAGTGCAGCAATACCCGGTTAACCGGGTATCACGCCGCCCGGCGGCGCAGCCGCCCCCGAAGCGCAGCGGCGGCCCACTCGGGGGCGAGGTCGCGGACGCGGCCGGCGCCGACGCGACGGGTCTGGCGCCACAGCGAGATCCGGTCGATGAGCGGCATGGTGCCGAGGAGACCGGCGGTGATGTCGGCGCCGGAGCGGCTGAAGGGGTTGGTCGCCTGGACTGAGACGGTGAGCAGGTCGAGGTGGCCGCGGCCGCGTACGGGCGCGAGCAGGTCGTCCTGGAGTCGCTGAGGCACCTGGTAGAGCGACTCGGCGGCCTCGACCCAGCCGGGACCGGTGTGGCACTCGAGGATCGCCTGGGCGATCGCGGAGCCGCGCGCGACCCGCTCACGCGGTCGACGGACCAGGTCGAGAAGGGTGTCGCGAAGCTGCTCGGAGGAGCTGGGTCGCAGCATCAGGTGGTCGATCCCGGGGGAGTCCGAGCCCCACACCGCACACTCGGGCCGATGGCCGCGGTAGGTGACCACCGGGTTGGCGAGACCACCGGACTCGAGCAGCGAGGTGAGCCCGGCGAACGGGAACGAGTCGAGATAGACATCGGCGGCATGGTGGAGCGGGGCCACGTCGGAGAGCATGCCGACGGCCTGGATCCGCCCGGACGTACGCCGCGCCAGCCCGGCCCACGGCTCCGCCTCCGGATCCGGGCCGGCGACCCGCCACTGCAGCCGCGGCTCGGCGGCCACCGCGGCCTCGACCGCGGCCAGGTAGGTGTCGCCGCCCTGGAACTTGCTCGGGTCCGCCGCGGTGACGACCAGGACGTCGGCGGCGTCCACCCCCCACTGTGGCTTCGCGGTCTCCCGACGCTTCATCCGGCCCTTGACGGCCAGCGGCCGGTTGCGGACGACCGACCTCCCCATCGGCAGGCCGCGGCGGTGCAGAGCGAGCTCCTGGCCGCTGCGACGCAGGTGCACGACCCGGTCGTAGGCCCGCACGCCGACCCAGAAGACGTGGTCGGTGTTGTCGATGTAGACCACGGGCGGCAGGCCCCGGCGGTCCGCGAAGGCGAGCGCGGGAACCACGTCGAAGGGGTGGCAGTGGGAGACGACCAGGTCGGCGGTCGAGGCGAGCGCACGCAGCCGGGCGGCGCGGTGGAGCAGGCTCCCGGGCGCCGTGTCGAGCATGGTCAGACCGACCCGGTCCCCGAGACGGGACGTGATCTTGGCCGGCAACGGCGAGGTCATCTGGCGGGTGGCGACGATCTCGTGGGAGCGCTCGCCGAGCTGGTCGGTCCAGCCGGCGATGATCTGGGTGTGCCCGCCGCTCTGGTACATCTGCGTGACCACGTGCAGCGTACGCAGCGGACGGGCCGGCACGGGCACGGAAGGGAGCGAGCGGCCCAGCTCGGCGAGCAGCAGCTCGAGCGGTTCGTACGCGAACCAGCCGGTGTGGTTGCCCCAGGCGAACTCGGCAGCGGCCTGTGCCAGGGCGGCCGCCCGCCGTGGGCGTCGCCTCGCGGCGGCTGCGGCCGCGGCGTACATCTCCTCCAGGGCCTGGTGGTTGGCGTCGAGACGGTCAGACATGGATGTCCTCGCTCCGGGTCGTGGGAGGCTCGGTGGGGGTGGGGGAGCCGGCGCCGGAGCGGAACCAGCTGACGTCCTCGCGCCGGCGGCGCAGCAGCACGGCCCAGACAGCGGCGAGCACCAGGCCGGTGACCGCGCAGGTCACCCAGATCGACGGCTGCACCGCACGCATCCCGACCGCCGCGGCCCCCACGGCGAGCGCGCCGAGAGCGGGCAGGGCGGCACCGCTCGCGAGGCCGCCGATCCCTACCCCGGCCCGCGCGAGGTAGAAGAGGTGCAGCGGCAGGATGACGACGAGCCCGACCACGAAGGCGGCCATCCCGACCCCGCCCACACCGGACCACGCCGCGCCGGCCAGCAGCGCCGGCACCAGGGCGATGAGCCAGACGACCTGCATCGTCATCAGGCTGCGCGTCGAGCCGGCGATGACGAGGAAGTCGTAGGCGAGCTCGAAGGAGATCCGCAGCACGGCCAGCGCGCCGAGCCAGGCCAGCGGCGCCGCTGCCGCCTGCCAGACCTCTCCGTAGACCAGCCGGATCACCTCGGGTGCCAGCGCGGCCAGCGCCACGCAGCCCGGGATCGTCACGGTCAGCACCAGCGCCGAGAGCCGGGTGAAGGCATGCCGCATCGCGCCCGGGTCGCGTTGCAGCCGGGCGAAGATCACCGGCGTGACCTGCCGCAACGGCCGCGACAGCATCGTCACCGGCCAGCTGGAGAGGTTGAAGGCGACGACGTAGAGCCCCAGCGCGGTCGCGCCCAGCATGCTGCCGAGGACGATCTGGTCGGCGAAACCCACCGCGAAGACCAGGATGCTGGTCACCGCCAGCGGCGCGCCGAAGCGGAGCAGCGCGACCGCATGCGGCCGGGAGAGCCCCAGCCGCCAGGGGAGCGGCGACATCCGCAGGAACATCACGGTGGTCACGGCGACGCCGAGGATGTGGCCGATGACCAGGGCGTACGGACCGGCGCCGGCCAGGGCGAGCCCGAGCATGACCGGGACCGTGACGAGCGTGGCCGTCTGGTCGATGAGCATCCGCTTGCCCTGCATCAGGTTCCGCTGCAGCAGTGCTGCCGGCGTCGCGGTGATCCCGCTGAGCACCACCGGGATGGCGAAGAGCGCCACCAGGAAGGCCGCGTCCGGCTCGCCCATCGCGCGCGCGTACGGGCCGGCCCCGACGACCATCGCCGCGGCGATGAGTAGGCTCGTGCCGACTGAGATCGTGGTCACCGTCGGCGCGATCTCCCGTGGGTCCTCCTTCCATCGCACCACCGCGAGGCTCACGCCGAGCTCGTTGAAGCTCAGCACCGCCATCAGGGCGAGGAAGGCGACGGCGTACGTCCCGTAGCTCTCCGGGCCGAGCAGCCGTGCGACGAGGATGCCGACGACCATCGTGCCGAGCTTGGTCACCGCGGTGTTCGCGATGCTCCAGGCCAGGGCGGTGTGGGGGCGGGGCTCAGACATCGGTCTCCGGCAGCGTCTCGGCGCGGCGCTCGCGGCGCCGCAGCAGGATCGGGTCGATGCGTACGACCAGGTAGAGGGTGGCCGCGGCGCCGAGCAGGCCGGTGACGGCGAACGCCCGAGGTGAGCTCCCGCCGACGGGGTAGATGACGGTCGAGCCGGGCGCCTCCTTGGTGGTCATCCGGAAGGCCTGGTCGACCTGGTACTCGTCCTGCACCCGGGCGAGCGCGATCCCCATGGCCTCGACCAGCTGCTCCTTGCGGATGCGCACGGTCTCCGGGTCGGGGCCGACGACCTCGATGATCAGCCACTGGTCGACGTAGTTGGGCGCCCACTGGCCGCCGGTGTCGGGCAGCCGGACGGTCCACCCGTCGCGTACGCCCATACCGATCAGCCCCGCGTCGGTGGCGGTGAACTTCGGCGCCTGCCGGGTTCCGGCGACGAGCTTGCCGACCACCCCGGCGGTGATCACCAGGTCCTCGGAGGTCGCCCGCAGAGCGTTCGGGAACTGCGCGTTCTTCGGGGCCAGGACCAGCAGGTCGGTACGCGTCCAGTAGACGCTTCGGTCCTGACTGGCGTACTCGGCGGCGACAAGGGTGAGGATCGCGCCGACCACCACGATCGGCCAGCGCCGGACCGTCGCCCGCAGCAGGTCCCACAACGCCATGGTCCGAACGCTAGGTCCGCGCGGGCGGCGTCCACGCAGGTCAACGGGGTCATCGCCCAAATCGGGTAGGACCCCGGCGAGGCAGAGCCCGGCCGGATCCGAGATGGGTACGTTCGGCAGCGTCGGCGGCGGGCTCGGACGTCGACGCGACGACACAGGAGCTGCTGCGGACATAGGGGACGGGCATGGTGCTATCGGAGTTCGTCGGTGCGATCCGGCGACGCTGGTACCTCGCGGTCGTGGGGATCCTGGTCACCGGGGTTCTCGGCTGGAGCGCGACGGCCTTCGTGGCCCCGTCCTACACCGCCCGAGGCCTGGTCCTGATGCTTCCCTCGAAGAACGCGGTCGGCCCCGGCGGCAACCCGTTCCTCGGACTCGGCGGGCTCGACCTGCCCGCCCGGGTCGTGGTCGCCTACTACACCAGCGCCCCGGCCCAGGAGGCGATCGCGGAGGTCACGCCGGGGGCCACGGTCACGGTCTCGATGGAGGAGTCGACGCGCGGCCCGGTGATCGCCATCGACGTCAGCGCGGACACCGAGGCGAACGCCATCGAGGCGCTCGACTTCGTCGCCGGCTCCGTCCCCGAGACGCTCGCCCGGCTCCAGGACGAGGTCAACGCGAAGGGCAACGCCCGGCTGCGCTCCCGACCGCTGGCGCTCGACGAGACGGCGGCCGTCGACGGCAGCGGACCGATGCGGGCGCTGATCCTGGCCGTCGGGATGGGCCTCGCGATGACCGCGGTGCTGGTCTACGCGATCGACGGGATCATGCTGCGCCGACGCCTGGCGCGGGAGGAGCGGACCACCTCGGCGGCCGCCCAGCGCGTCGTCGACCGGCCCGATGAGCGCCGCAAGCCTGACGACCGCGTCGTCCAGCGCCTTCACGGCTGAGGCAGGAGCGATGGCCGTACGCCGTGGCGTCGATGCCGTGACGTGGTTGAGCCTCTATACGCTCGCCGTCTTCGTGATCCCCTCCTGGCTGGTCTTCCGCCCGCTGGGCAGTGCCGGGTCGGTGTCGATGCTGATGGGACTGGGCAGCTTCGCGATCTGGCTGCTGCTGCGCGTCGGCAGGCCGCTCCCGGTCGACCAGCCCCGCCAGCCGATGCGGCTGATGCTGGAGCTGTTCCTGTTCAGCGTCGGGGTCACCTATGTCATCGCGATGTCGCAACCGATCAGCCGCGACGAGGTGAGCCCGGCCGACGTCGCCATCATCGCGATGGTCTCCTGGGCGGGCACGATGATGCTCGCCGGAGACGCCATCTCGAGCATGGCCCGCGTGCATGCGCTGGTGTGGCGGCTGGTCGTGGGCGGCAGCTTCCTCGCGGTCCTCGGCCTGGCTCAGTTCTTCGCACGTCAGGTGTTCGTGGACCGGATCTCGATCCCGGCGCTGACCCCGATGACGACGGTCGAGCTGGCGATGCGCAACGGCCTCGTACGTCCGGCGGGGACGGCCCTGAGCCCGATCGAGTACGGCACCTTGATGGGCATGCTGCTGCCGGTCGCGCTCCACGTCGGCTTCCACCACCGCAACCTAAACCCGCTCGTACGCTGGGCCCCGGTCGGCCTGATCTGCATGATCATCGCGGCCTCGTCCAGCCGGTCGGCCTACCTCGGCGCCGCCATCGCGGTGGCGGTCTGCATGATCGGTTGGTCGCGCCGGCAGCGAGGGATGGTGCTGGGCCTCGGGGCCGGTGGCCTGGCGCTGGTGTTCCTGGTCGCGCCCCGGATCATCGACTCGGTGACCGGCATGTTCGTCGGCGCCGAGGAGGACCCGAGCGTGACCTCGCGCACCGACAGCTACGGGGTGGCCTGGTTCTTCGTCGACCGCAACCCGCTCTTCGGTCGGGGGCTGGGGACGTTCCTGCCGAAGTACCGCATCTTCGACAATCAGTATCTGCAGATGATGGTGAGCATCGGGATCGTCGGCGTGCTCCTCTTCGCCGCCTTCGCCATCGCGACCTTCATCCAGCTCGCCAGGGTCTATCGCGCCTGCGAGGACCCGAAGACCCGCGACCTCGTCGTCGCGCTCATCGGCGCCGCGGCCGCGGGTTTCGCCGGACTGGCGTTCTTCGACGCCTTCGCCTTCCCGATGACGATGGGCACCATCTTCCTGATCCTCGGCCTCGGCAGTGCGGTCACCCGGCTGACCGCACTGTCACCACCTGCGAAGGCGCCACCCGCGAGACCCTCGCCCGCGGATCCCTCACTCGCAGGGCAGGTCGCGGATCGGGACGGGCTGGCCCGCTGAGTCCATGGTCACCACGGCGGCGCTCCAGTCGCTGGCCACCGAGCAGTCGACGTCGACGGGGCCGTAGACCCAGCTCTGGTCGACGACGAAGAGGCCGCGAACCGGCCCGGGCATGCCGTTGCGGAACGAGTAGCCACCGCCGGCCACGACCAGGCCGTCGATGTCGACGGAGTCGTTGCCCTGGTCTGCGGGGTTGAAGAACGGGGCGGTGCCGTGGCACTCGTTCTTCACCTCCAGGATCATCACGCTCCGGCGTACCTTGACCTGGCCGCCGCCGTAGCCCTGCAGTCCGTCCCCGTGCCAGTCGCTGCACACGTCCGGCGAGGTGACCCGGATGAAGGAGTCGTGGATCCCGACGCCGCCACAGCGCTCCTTGTTGGAGGCGCGCAACCCTTCGGGGACGCCGTCGATGACGACGTTGCGCACCGTGTAGCCGCCCGCCGAGACCGCCGGCCAGGCCTCCTCCGTCGTCGGAGCGCTGCTCCGGACGAAGTCGGAGTCCTCGATCAGCAGCCCCTTGCTGCACTGGTCGTTGTAGTCGTTGACCACCGACGATGCGATCGCCTCGATGCGGCGCAGGGTCACGCCGGGTGCGGTGACGTAGATGATGCCGTTGGTGATCCGCAGGTCCTCTACGACCGCGCCGCGGTGCCGGACCCAGAAGTCCCCGGTCACCGTGCGCTTCGGCTTCCAGCCGGCGGGCAGCCCCGCCGACTCCTGGGTCGGGAACCCCTTGGCCGGCGGCGCGGCCCTCGTCGGGGACTTCGTACGCTCCGGGGTGGCCGATGGCTTAGGCGTCGGGGTCGGCCGTGCCGACGAGTTCGGCGAGTCCGACGGGGTCGTCGGGCTCGGGGAGGCCGAGGGCGTCTCGGACATCGTCACGCTCGCTGGCGGCGGGACCGTCGGCAGCGAGTCGGAGCCGATGGTGCTCACCGGGGTCGGGTCGGGCCACAGGAGCCAGCTCGTGGCGGCCAGCAGCAGGGCCAGTCCACCCACGATCGCGATCCGCCGGCGCCGTCCTGGCTTGATTGGCATGTGTTCGCACCCGTTCGCGTCTCGATGGCCAGCATTCTCGGCACTGTCTTCTCGACACTGCCCGACCGCGCGGGTCGGGGGCATCCTTCAAACTGGTTACTTCCAGAGACGGCGCAGGTCAGCGCAGCCTCTTGACCAGGCCTGCCGCCTGGCGCTCCACCCGCCTGGCGATGCCCTGCCCGCTCAGGATCTGGCTGCGTACGCTGTCGCCGTCGTCGTCCGCGGTGACGCTGAACCTCGGCTGCAGCCAGGCACCGGCCACCGCGTGGGCGCGGTCGCTGGTGTGCACGTGCCGGTAGCCCAGGCGGCGCAGGTGCCTCAGTGTGGTGCGGTCGTAGCGGCCGAGCGGGAGCGCCGCCTCGTCGACCGCCTCACCGGCGGCCATGGTGATCCGCTCGCGGGCCTGGATGAGCTCGCGACCTACGCCGGCGGGGTCGAGGCCGCGCCAGCTGACGTGGTCCATGCCATGGGTGCCGATCCGCATGCCCGCCACCCGGAGGAGACTGATGTCGAGACGGTCGAGGCTTCCCACCATGCCGAGCCGCCCGGCCAGGACGAAGAAGGTCGCGCTCAGGTCGCGCTCGAGCAGACCCGGCAGCCCGATCTCGACGTCGGAGCGGTTGCCGTCGTCGAAGCTGATCCGCACCTCGGGCCGGCCGGCGATCGCGTCGAGGATGTCCTCGTAGGCGTCGCGGCTGATCCAGTAGCGGTCCTCGCCCGGCTCCAGGCTGCGTCCGGGCTCGCCGATGCCGTGGAAGCAGATGTTGGTCACATGGGCGGGCATGCCTCAACGCTAGGTATCCGGGAGCCGGGCCCGGCCGCGTGCTGCCGAGGCCTACCTCATACGGGGGATCTGCGGTTGGGAGGTGGCGTCGCAGGGGGTGGCGGCCGCCGAGACTCGGTGGCGTGTTCGAGCCTCCCAACCACATCGCCGTCGTGGTGGTGACCTACAACAGTGCTCATCTGCTGGCCGATCTCCTCGGCTCCCTGCAGGAGGGGCTCGGCGGTCTCCGGTGGCGGCTGGTGATCGCCGACAACGCCTCGGCCGACGGCTCCGCGGAGACCGCGCGCCGGCTCGCACCGGAGGCGATCGTCGTCGAGACGGGGCGCAACGGCGGCTACGCCGCCGGGATCAATGCGGGTGTCGCGGCCGCCCTGGCCGCGGCCCCTGACCTCGACGCGGTGCTCGTGCTCAATCCGGACGTACGCCTCGAGCCGGGCTGCGGCGTGGCGCTCGCCCGCGAGCTTGCCCTGCCCCGCGACGGTGTGCCGGGCGTCGGCGTCGCCGTTCCTCGGCTGGTCGACGCCGAGGGCCGGCTGATCGCGTCGATGCGGGGTGCGCCGAGCCTGCTGCGGGCCTTCGCCGACGCGGTCGTGGGCGCCAACCGCGCCGGCCGGGTCCGCTGGGCGGGGGAGATCGTGGCCGATCCGGCCGAGTACGAGCGCGCTCAGGACACCGACTGGGCCGAAGGGTCCACACAGCTGATCAGTGCCGAGTGCTGGCGCGCGTGCGGGCCCTGGGACGAGTCCTACTTCCTCTACTCCGAGGAGACCGAGTTCCACCTCCGCGCCCGCGACCAGGGGTTGCGGGTGCGGTTCGTACCCGCCGCCCGCGCCGTGCACCTCGGTGGCGAGTCCACCACCTCACCCGGTCTGTGGACGCTGCTGGTCGCCAACCGGGTGCGGCTCTTCACCGCCCGCCGCGGGCGGGTCCAGGGGGCTGCGTACTGGCTGATGGTGCTGGCCCGGGAGTGCAGCCGCGCGCTGCTCGGGAAGCAGACCTCGCGACGCGCGGTCCGGACGCTGGTGAGCCGTCGCCGGATGAGCGCGCCGCGCGGTCCCGAGTGGGTGGCGGCGGCATGAAGGCGGTGCTCGCCCCGATCACGGCCGAGGACCTCCCGGCCGTCTCGACGTTCCTGCACGAGCAGCTGAACCCGCGGGTGCGGGCGCTGGAGTGGTCCCAGGCGCTGCGGGTGCCGTGGGACGTACCGCAGCCCAACCACGGGTTCTTCCTCACCGCGGGTGATCGCGTGGTCGGGGCGTACCTCGCCTACTACTCCGAGCGGGAGGTCGGCGGCGAGCGACTCCGGATCTGCAACCTGGGCGCCTGGTGCGTGCTCGACAGCCATCGGCACCAGGGGCTGCGACTGCTCACCACGCTGCTCAAGCAGCCCGGCTACGAGTTCACCGACTTCTCTCCCTCGGGCAACGTCGTCGCGCTCAACCGCAAGCTCAAGTTCACCGACCTGGACACGACCACCTCGCTGGTCCCCGCGATGGCGCTGCCGGGGCGAGGGGTACGGGTGAGCAGCCGTCCCGACGTACTGGACTCGGTCCTGCAGGGGGCGGAGCGAGACCTCTACGCCGACCACCGAGCCGCCGCGGCGGCCCGGCACGTCGTGCTGAGCACGGGCTCCGAGCACTGCTATGTCGTGGCCCGCAAGGACACCCGCAAGGGCGTACGTGCCTTCGCCACGGTCCTGTATGCGAGCCACCCGGAGCTGCTCCGGCGGTACGCGCCGCGGCTGGCGTCGCACCTGCTGAGGCAGCACGGCGCCGCGGCGACACTGGTCGAGCACCGGGTCGCCGGCGGTGCCCCTGCCGGGTCCCACCGGCTGACGCGGTCGCGGCCGAAGATGCTGCGCAGCGAGGCCCTCGAGCCGGCGCGCGTCGACTACCTGTACAGCGAGCTGACATGTCTGGAGTGGTGAGATGACGTCCGAAACCGCAGGCCGAGCTCGTCGAGACCACGTGGGGGACGTCCCGGTCCGGATGCTTGCCGAGCGGGTCGGATCGACGCCGTTCTTCGCCTACGACCGGGCCGCGATCGACGCTCGGGTGGCCGCGCTGCGGTCGGCTCTTCCCGGTGACGTACAGCTGAGCTATGCGGTCAAGGCCAACCCGATGCCGGCCGTGGTGCAGCACCTGGCCCGGGCCGTCGATGCGCTTGACGTCGCCTCGGGGGCCGAGATGCGGGTGGCGCTGGACACCGGGACCGCTCCGGGGGCGGTGAGCTTCGCCGGGCCGGGAAAGTCGGTCGCCGAGCTGACCCAGGCCGTGGCGGCCGGGGTGCTGGTCGAGATCGAGTCTCCGCTGGAGGCCGAGCGGCTGGTCGAGGCGGCGGACCGGCTCGGGATCCGGCCGCGGGTCGCGGTGCGGGTCAACCCGGACTTCGAGGTCAAGGGCTCCGGGATGCGGATGGGCGGTGGTGCGCAGCAGTTCGGGGTCGACGCCGAGACCGTGCCGATGCTGCTCAAGACCTTGCACGACCGAGACGTCGAGGTCGCCGGCTTCCACGTCTTCTCGGGCTCCCAGAACCTGCACGCGGAGATCCTCGCCGAGGCCCAGGAACGCACGGTCGACCTCGTCCTGCGGCTCTCCGACGACCTGCCTGCGGCGATGACCTATCTCAACATCGGTGGCGGCTTCGGCATCCCGTACTACACCCAGGATCAGCCTCTCGACCTGGCCACGGTGGGCTCGCGGCTGGAGTCGCTGATGGCGACGCGGGTGAGACCCTCGCTGCCCTCGGCGCAGGTCGTCATCGAGCTCGGCCGCTACCTGGTCGGCGAGGCCGGTGTCTACGTGACCCGGGTCGTCGATCGCAAGATCTCTCGCGGCAAGACCTTCCTCGTCGTCGACGGCGGCATGCACCACCAGCTCGCCGCCTCCGGCAACTTCGGCCAGGTCATCCGCCGCAACTACCCGATCTCGGTCGTCGCGGCCGGTGCCGGCGAGGGGGAGACCGCCGTGGAGACCGTGCAGGTCGTCGGCTGCCTGTGCACGCCGCTGGACCTGCTCGGCGACAGGGTGAGCCTGCCGCGCGCCGAGGTCGGCGACCTGGTCGTGGTCCACCAAGCCGGGGCGTACGGCCTCACCGCCAGCCCCACCGCCTTCCTCAGCCACCCGGTGCCGCTCGAAGTGCTCGTCTGAGCTCCCCGAACCCGTTCAACCCGAAGGAGCCCCAATGACCATCGACACGACCGACACCACCCTGGATCGGGTCGGTGAGGCGATCACCGAGGTGATCGGACCGGACCACAGCGCCGGCACGCTCACCGCGGCCACCCTCCTGTTCGGCTCCCTGCCCGAGCTCGACTCGCTCGCCCTCGTCGAGCTGATCACCGTCCTCGAGGACCGCTTCGGCTTCGAGATGGACGAGGACGACATCAACGCTGAGGTCTTCGAGTCCGTCGGGTCGCTGGCCGAGTACGTGGGCGGGCAGATCGGCTGACCGCTGGTCGAGCCACGCTGGTCGAGCCGCGCTGGTCGAGCCACGCTGGTCGAGCCGCCGGAGCTGCTAGGCGGAGGCGTGTCGAGACCAACACGGTGCCCTCTAGCGCCGACGGGACCGTGT
>NZ_JACIXG010000058.1 GCF_014360585.1 Nocardioides sp. | reverse complement strand
ACTGGGTGACCTCAGGACTCCCACGATCTATGTACGCCTGCCCGATCCTGCTGGCGGCGCTCGCCTGGCTTGTCGGATTCCTGCCCGGGACAGTTCCTGACGCGTCTCCGTTCGATGCTGGAGCGACGGGCGACCTGGTCGCTCTCGCCATCGTCGCCGGTACGCTCGGAGGCGCCCGTCCTCGGCTCCGCTGGGTCGAGATCCTCCTCGCCGGGTTCTCGCTGCTCCTGGTCCTCGTCGCCCTGGCGAACGTCTTCACGGCCTACTTCTGCTTCGCAGGGGCGGGGTACTGCGGGCCGCCTCGATCAGAGAACGTGGTCACCTACCGAGCTGTGCTCGTCCTGATGGCGCTGGCGACACTGGGAGCCACTACGACTCGACCACTGGTTCGACGACCGGCTCTCCCCGCGGCATCACGAGCGACATCAGCGCGGCTGCGGCGCACAGCGCGCCGGCGGCGTACCAGACCAGGTCGTAGGACCCGGTGACATCGCGTACGACGCCGCCCATCCACGCGACGAGGCCGGCTCCGACCTGGTGGGAGGCGAGGACCCAGCCGAAGACGATCGGGGCGTCCTCGGGCCAGATCTCGCGGCACAGCGCGAGCGTGGGCGGCACGGTGGCGACCCAGTCGAGGCCGTAGAAGACGATGAAGAAGATCATCGGCAGGTGCACCTCCGACGACAGCAGCATCGGCAGGAAGATCAGCGAGATGCCGCGCAGCGAGTAGTAGATGCCGAGCAGGACGACCGGGTTGAAGCGGTCGGTGAGCCAGCCGGAGAAGATCGTCCCGGCGACGTCGAAGATCCCGATGACGGCGAGGAGCGAGGCGGCCGCGACGGTGGCCATGCCGTGATCGTGCGCGGCGGGTACGAAGTGGGTTCTGATCAGCCCGTTCGTGGTGATCCCGCAGATCGCGAAGGCACCGGCCAGGAGCCAGAAGGCCTTTGTACGCATCGCCATCCCGAGCACGCGCACGGTCCGTAGCGCGGCGCCGGTCGCCGGCGCGGGCCGCGGCACGATCTGCGAGGCGCCATAGGGCGCCAGGCCCAGGTCGGCCGGGTAGTCACGGAGCAGCAGGAGCACGAACGGGATCACCGCGGCCGCGACCAGCGCGATCGTGATCGAGGCCGCCCGCCAGCCGTACTCGCCGATCAGGATCGCCAGCACCGGCAGGAAGATCAGCTGTCCCGAGGCGCCACCGGCAGTCAGCAGCCCGCTGACCAGGCCCTGTCGTCTGTGGAACCAGCGGGTGGTGATCGTGGCGCCGAAGGCGAGCGCCATGCAGCCGCTACCGCCGCCGACGAGGACGCCCCAGCCGAGCACGAACTGCCACGACTGGCTCATCCAGACGGTGCCGAGCGAGCCGAGGGTGATCATGGTGAGCGCGACGGCCACCACCGGCCGGATCCCGAAGCGGTCCATCAGGGCGGCGGCGAAGGGTGCGGTCAGGCCGTAGAGCGCGAGCTGGAGCGTGATCCCGACCCCGACCGTGCCGCGCGACCAACCGAACTCCTCGTGCAACGGACCGACCAGGAGACCCGGCGCGGCGGTGAAGGCTGCGGCTCCGATGATCGTCACGAAAGCGACGGCGGCCACCCACCAGGCCGGGTGGATGCGGGGGCTGCGCGCGGATGTTCGGCCGGCAGGCGGCGGGGTCGTCGTCTGAGTCACGGGACGATCCTCTCGGGTCCGCGCCGCTCCAGACAGTGGCCTGATTGACATCTATCGCTAAGATCCAGCCATGGGCGACGTAACGGTTCCTTCTCCGCACCGGGTCGCGGTGCTGATCCAGGACGGGTTCATCCCGTTCGAGATCGGCATCCCGCACCGGATCTTCGGCAAGGCTCGCGACAGCCAGGACCGACTGCTCTACGAGGTCGTCACCTGCGCCACCGGCGGTCCCGGGCCGATCCAGTCGGACTCGGACGTGGTCGTGCTCGCGCCGCACGGCCCCGAGGCGCTGCGGGAAGCCGACACGGTGGTGATCCCGAAGTTCGACGAGGCCTCGCCGATGGTCACCGACGGCGTACTGTCGGCGCCGCTGAAGGAGGCGCTCGACATGATCCGCCCAGGCACCCGGATCATGTCGATCTGCACCGGCGCCTTCGCGCTCGGCGCCGCAGGCCTCCTGGACGGCCGTCCGGCGACGACCCACTGGTTCTACACCGACCAGTTCCGGGAGCTGTTTCCGCAGGTCAGACTGGACCCCGACGTGCTGTTCGTCGACGACGGCGAGATCCTCACCTCCGCCGGGGTGGCCGCCGGCCTCGATCTCTGCCTGCATGTCGTACGCCGCGACCACGGCGCCGCGGTCGCCAACCGCGTCGCCCGGGTGACGGTCGTCCCGCCCCACCGCGACGGCGGCCAGGCGCAGTTCATCCGGCATCACGCGCCCGCGTCGGGCGACGCGGGCATCTCGGCGGCGACCGCCTGGGCGCTCGCCCACCTCGACCAACCCCTCACCCTGGAGACGATGGCGGCTCAGGTCTCGATGTCGGTGCGTACCTTCACCCGGCGCTTCCGCGACGAGACCGGCGACTCCCCCGGTCGCTGGCTGCAGCGCCAGCGCATCGAGCTCGCCCGCAACCTGCTGGAGACCACCGACCTCGGTGTCGAGCAGGTCGCCGCCCGCTGCGGCCTCAACACCGCCCAGTCCCTCCGCCTCCACTTCCACGCCGCCCTCGGCATCACCCCCACCGCGTACCGCCGAACCTTCCGCGGTGGTTCCTGAGCCTGTCGAAGGGCTACCCACCCCGGCCGAGGCGTCGCCCCCGTCGGCCGAAGCGTCACGTCGGACGGTCGAAGCGTCACGTCGGACGGTCGAAGGGGCATCGCCCTGACCTCTCGGCCGACGCCAGTGACGTCTCGGCCGACGCGACTGACGTCTCGGCGGGGTCGAGATGGCGGGATGTCGAACATCGATGGCCGTTATCCGCTCGCGTGCCGGCGTACGGATCCGTAGCCTTTTATCGTGACGACGACGATTAGCCCCGCACCGGCCGCGACCACGCCGCTCTGGAAGCCGCTGGTCGCGTGTGGGATCACGCTGGTGCTGTGGGCATCGGCGTTCGTCGGGATCCGCCACCTGGGTGACACCGTCCCGCCGGGAAGCCTGTCGCTGGGCCGGTTGCTGGTGATGGTCGCGGCGCTCGGCGCCTACCTCGCCCTGAAGGGCGGGTTCCGGCTGCCGACGCGGAAGGAGTGGCCGCTGATCGCGATCGGCGGTGCGTCGTGGCTGGGGATCTACAACCTGGCGCTCAACGAGTCCGAGCGCCGGATCGACGCGGCCACGGCAGCACTGATCGTGCAGGTCGGCCCGATCGTGGTGGCGCTCCTGGCCGGCCTCGTGCTCAAGGAGCAGATCCACAGGTGGATCCTCATCGGCACCGGCGTCGGATTCGCGGGCGTCGTCGTCATCGGCCGCGCCTCCGCCAGCGGCGACACCGGCGACTGGATCGGCGTCGCCCTCTCGGTCGTCGCGGCGCTCACCTTCGCGATCGGTGTCCTCACCCAGAAGAAGCTGCTGCCCTCGATGAGCGCGCTGCTGCTGACCTTCTGGTACGCCGTCGCCGGCCTCGTCATCTGCCTGCCGTGGTCGGGCGAGCTGGTCACCACAATCCCCGACATCAGCGTCGGCAACATCGGTTGGATCGTCTACCTCGGTCTCTTCCCGAGCGCCCTCGCCTTCGTGACCTGGGCCTATGCGCTCTCCCACTCCGATGCCGGCAAGTTCGCGCAGTCGACGTTCCTGGTGCCGTTCATCACCGCGCTCATGGCCTGGCTGGTGCTCGACGAGGTGCCGCCGGCACTCGCCTTCGTGGGTGGCGCGATGTGCATCGCAGGCGTGCTGATCACCCGCCGTAAGCCCCGCACAAACTGACCGCTCGGAGTCAGAAACTGACTACTCGGCGTCAGATTCCGACTTCTCGGCGGACTCCAGCCAGCCTCGGAAGGCTTCCAGGTTCGCCGTCGACTCGCCGCGAAGCTTGCGCCACTCCCACTCCTTGCGGATCGACGTCGCGAAGCCGAGCTCGAGGATGGTGTTGAAGGACTCGTCGGCGTAGGTCAGGACCGAGCCGAGCAGCCGGTCGAGCTCGTCGGGCTCGACCATCGCCAGCGGCAGCCGGCCGTCGAGATAGATGTCGCCGAGCCGGTCGATCCCGAAGGCGACCCCGTAGAGCCGCAGGTTGCGCTCGAGCAGCCAGCGGTAGACGGTCTCGAAGTTCTCGTCAGGGCGGCGGCAGACGAAGGCGTGCACACCCAACGCGTGCTGCCCGAGGTCGAGCCGGACCGGCGTCTGCAGCTTGCGCTCACCGGGCAGCGCGAACGAGAAGACCAGCTCGCCACCGGGCTGGGAGGTCTCGTCCCAGTCCAGGTCGTTGGACTTCAGCCAGCCGCGTACGACCTCTTCCTGGTCGGTCCGCGAATCAGTCATGCCGTCAGCTCCTCACGCATCAGCATCTTGGCCTCTTCATAGACCTCGAGCGTATTGCGTGCGGTGAGATCCCAGGAGAAGTCCTGGGCGTGTTCGCGGGCGCCGTCGGCCAACACCGACCAGCGCGGGTGGGACGAGACGGCGTCGGTGAGCGCGTCGGCCCACTGCGCAGGGTCGTGCCCATCGACCAGGAGACCGCTGCGGTCGTGGCGCACCGCGGTGGTCAGGCCGCCGACGGCGGCCGCGACGACGGGGGTGCCGCAGGCCTGGGCCTCGACGGCGACCAGGCCGAAAGACTCGTTGTAGGAGGGGACGGCGACGACGGACGCCGCGGAGTACCACAGCGCGAGCTCGTCCTGGCGCACCGGCGGGACGAACCGGACCACGTCGGAGATGCCCAGCTCGGCAGCCAGGTCGGCGAGTCCGGTCGGGTGCTCGAGACCGGAGCCGGAGGGCCCCCCGACGATCGGGACGACGAGGTCGCGGCGCAGCGACGGGTCGCGCGCGAGCATGACCGCAGCAGCCCGCAGGAGTACGTAGGGAGCCTTGAGCGGCTGGATGCGGCCGGCGAAGAGGAGCACGTGAGCCCGGGCCGGGAGTCCGAGCGCCGCCCGCGCCTCGGCACGGCCGCGCGGACGGAAGACCCGGAGATCGACGCCGGGGTGCACGACGGCGACGCGACCTGGCTCAGCGTCGTACATGTTGATCAGCTGCTTGGCCTCGAGATCGGTGTTGGCGATGAGCATGTCGGCGGCGTCGACGACCTGCTCCTCCCCGATCACCCGGGCCTCCGGCTCGGGGCTGTCGCCCTCGGCGAGCGCGGCGTTCTTGACCTTCGCCATGGTGTGCATCGAATGGACCAGCGGCACGCCCCAGCGGTCGCGGGAGAGCGCCCCGACCTGGCCCGAGAGCCAGTAGTGGGAGTGCACGGCATCGAAGTATCCGGGCGGGTTGGATGCCTCGGCACGCAGCACCTCGCGCGCGAACGTGCACAGCTGCCCGGGCAGGTCACCCTTGGCCAGCCCCTCGAACGGACCGGCGTGGACGTGGTGGACCGCGACCCCGTCGTACGCCTCGACGACCTGCGGGAGCCGTGACGAGGTCGCGCGCGTGAAGATGTCGACCGCGATGCCCTGGGTGGCCAGCCGCCGGGAGAGCTCGAGGACGTAGACGTTCATGCCGCCGGCGTCGCCGGTGCCGGGCTGGTCGAGCGGGGAGGTGTGCAGACTGACCATCGCTACGCGGTGGATCATCCCTGCCCCTTTGTGTGTACGCCTGTGGTCCCGTCTTTGAACACTCCGATGTCGCTCATCATTCCCGGCCTCGTGAACCTGCTCAGACCATCTTCGATCGTGGGACCGGTGGGGCGAGGTCGAGCGAGCAACGGGAGAATGGCGCCGTGTCCTCCAAGAACGCTGTCGTCACCGGCGCCTCGAGCGGGATCGGCGCCGCCACCGCCCGTCATCTCGCCAAGGAGGGCTACCACGTCTTCCTCGCCGCTCGCCGGGCCGGCCGGATCGAGGCGCTGGCCGAGGAGACCGGTGGCACCGCGATCGCGACCGACGTCACCTCCGACGACTCCGTCGCCGCGCTCGTCGAGGCGGTCGGCGACCGGCTCGACCTGCTGGTCAACAACGCCGGCGGCGCCTTTGGTGTCGACCGGGTGGCCGAGGCCGACCTGGCCAAGTGGCAGGCGATGTTCGAGGTCAACGTGGTCGGCCTGACCCGGGTGACCAAGGCGCTGCTCCCGGCACTGATCGCCTCCGGAGCGGGCGCGATCATCAACGTCGGCTCGATCGCCGGCCGACGTGCCTACGAGGGCGGCGCGGGCTACAACGCTGCGAAGTTCGGCACCCGTGCGGTCACCGAGGCGCTGCGCCTGGAGATCGTCGACAAGCCGGTCCGGATCATGGAGATCGCCCCGGGGATGGTCCAGACCGAGGAGTTCTCGCTCGTACGTCTCGGGGGCGACCAGGCGGCGGCCGAGGCCGTCTACCAGGGGGTCGCGGACCCGCTGGTGGCCGAGGACGTGGCCGATGCGATCGTCTGGATGGCCACCCGTCCGGCCCACGTCAACATCGACAAGCTGGTCATCAAGCCCCGCGCCCAGGCAGCCCCGCACAAGGTGCACCGCGAGAGCTGACGCCGACGTCGGCCCTGGTCAGGCCACCGAGGATTCCGTACGCAGCCTCCGGCGGTGTCACACTCGACGGGTGCAGACGATCGGACTCATCGGCGGCATGAGCTGGGAAAGCACCGCCGCTTACTACGAGGGACTCAACAAGGGTGTCCAGGAGCGGCTCGGCGGTCTTCACTCCGCCAAGATCGTGCTGGCCTCTGTCGACCTGGCCGAGCTGACGGACCTTCAGGAGAAGGAGTCCTGGGACCAGGTCGCCGAGATCCTGGTCGCCGCGGCCCGCAGCGTGGTGGCCGGCGGCGCCGACCTGATCCTGCTGTGCACCACCACCTTCCACAAGGTCTACGACCAGGTGGCGGCGGCTGTCGACGTACCCGTGCTGCATCTGGCCGACGTGCTCGCCGCGAAGTCCAAGGAGCTCGGCATCACCAAGGTCGGGTTCCTCGCCACCCGCTACACCGTGGAGAACGACTTCTTCGCGCAGCGTATCTCCGACCACGGCGTCGACGTGAACCTGCCCGACCCCCTCCACGTGGAGATGCTCGACTCGATCATCTACGAGGAGCTCGTCCACCGGACCGTCGTGTCGGGCTCCCGCAAGCGGGTCCTCGAGGTCGTCCACGAGCTGTGGGACGCCGGCGCCGACGGCGTGATCCTCGGCGCCTCCGAGCTCAGCCTCCTGGTCCGGCCCAACGACGTCGACGTACCGATCCTCGACGCCATCTCCGTGCACGTCGAGGCCGCGCTCAACCACGCCCTCCCGGCGTAGCCCCACCGGCCGACGTGGCCGACCGCTCGGCTACTTCTCGTAGTTCTCGAGCAGATCGCTGGCGAGTGCCTGCAGCTCGGGGCTCAGGTCACCCTCGTGCACGACCGCGGTCTGACCGTCGACCTCGAACTCGTAGACGTAGCGGTCGGCACCCTTCGGCTTCGACGGAACACCGCCACCGGCGACCAGGTTGCGCACGGTGGCCACCTGGGCGGTCGACGGCGCGAGCTCGGCGATCCCCTCGGTCGTACGCCCCAGGAAACCGCCGCTGCGGCGAACCCGCACGGTCGTGGTCGGCGCCTCGCCACCGGGCGCGGGAGTCCCGGAAGCCGGGGTGACCCCGACCTCGGACCAGGCGGTGGTGACGGCCTCGGCCTGGTCGCCGGCCTCCGCGATGGTCGCCGCGGCGAACCCGGCGAAGTCGGTGTCGGTGGTGACGGTGCCGCTGGTCAGCGCGGCCCACCAGATCTTGCCGGCACCGTCCCACGAGCTGCCCCCGATCGCCTTGGCGGCCAGGGCGAAGGCGCGGTTGGGGATGCCGGAGTTGATGTGGACGCCGCCGTTGTCGTCGGGGCCGTCGTAGATGTCGTCCATGTGGGCAGGCTGCGGGTCCTTGCCCAGCTCGGGGTCGTCGTACGCCGTCCCCGGCTCGAGCATGTGACGCAGCCCGACGCCCTGGACGGACTCGGTGAAGAGGCCCTCACCGATGATCCAGTCGGCCTCCTCCGCGGTCTGCCCGAGGAGGCGCTGCTTGACGCAGGAGCCGTAGACGTCGGAGATGTGCTCGTTGAGGGCTCCGGGCTGGCCCTGGTAGACGAGCCCGGCGGTGTGCTCGGTGACCGCGTGGGAGAGCTCGTGGCCGATCACGTCGACAGCCTTGGTGAACCGCTGGAAGATCCTGCCGTCACCGTCGCCGAAGACCAACTGGGTGCCGTCCCAGAACGCGTTGGCGTAGTCCCGCTCGTAATGGACGGTCATCACGACCTCGATGCCCTGCCCGTCATAGGAGTCGCGGCCGTAGACCTCCTCGAAGAGGGCCAGCGAGCCGGTGATGCCGGTCGCGGCCTCGTCGACGCTCTCGTCACCCGACTCCGGCTCGCCTGCGGCACGCACCTTCTCGCCGGGGAGGTCGGTGCCGTTGCCTGCGGTGTAGACGGTCCAGTCCGCCGCCTCCGCGGCGGCGCTGCCCGCCTCGGGAGCCGGACGCTGGGCGAGAACCCTGGTCAGGTGCTCCGCCCGGGCCGCTCGGAAACCGTTGTCCTGGTCGAGGCGGCCGGGGTCGAGCCGCTGCATGAGGTAGGGAGGCACGATGTGGCAGACGTGTTTCCGAGAAGTCATGGGTCTCACCCAACCGCCATCTCCGGATGCGGGTCAAGAAGGTCCTGGCGGATAAGATCAGTCGTCCTGTCCCGCGCCAGAAATCGAGCCGCTTCGCACATGTCCGAGATCCTCAAGGCCAATCTCCGCAACGTCGCCATCGTTGCGCACGTCGACCACGGTAAGACCACGCTGGTCGACGCCATGCTGCGTCAGGCAGGCACCTTCACCGAGCACGAGGCCGAGTCGGTCGCCGACCGGGTCATGGACTCCGGCGAGCTCGAGCGCGAGAAGGGCATCACCATCCTCGCGAAGAACACCGCGATCCACTACAACGGGCCGAGCGCTCCCGAGGGGATGACGATCAACATCATCGACACCCCCGGCCACGCCGACTTCGGTGGTGAGGTCGAGCGCGGTCTGTCGATGGTCGACGGGATCGTGCTGCTGGTGGACGCCTCCGAGGGCCCGCTCCCCCAGACCCGCTTCGTGCTGCGCAAGGCGCTCAACGCCGACATGCCGGTGGTGCTGGTGGTCAACAAGGTCGACCGCCCCGACGCCCGCATCGAGGAGGTCGTCGACGAGACCTACGAGCTCTTCATGGACCTGCTCGACGACTCGCACAGCCAGGACGCGCTCGACTTCCCGGTGATCTACGCCTCCGGCAAGGCCGGCGTCGCCTCCCTGGTTCAGCCCGGCAACGGCGAGCTGCCCGACTCCAAGGACCTCGAGCCGCTGTTCCAGACGATCATGGACACGATCCCGGCTCCGACCTACGTCGAGGGCGCGCCCCTCCAGGCCCACGTCACCAACCTCGACGCGAGCCCGTTCCTCGGCCGCCTCGCGCTGGTCCGCATCCACCAGGGCACCCTGAAGAAGGGCCAGAACGTCGCCTGGATGCGGCGTGACGGCGAGGTCAAGAACGTACGCATCACCGAGCTCCTCATCACCGAGGGCCTCGAGCGCAAGCCGGGCGAGGTCGCCGGCCCCGGCGACATCGTCGCCATCGCCGGCATCCCGGAGATCACCATCGGCGAGACGCTCGCCGACCCGGAGAACCCGGTCGCGCTTCCGCTCATCCACGTCGACGAGCCGGCCATCTCGATGACCATCGGCACCAACACCTCACCGCTGGTCGGCAAGGTCAAGGGCTCGAAGGTGACCGCGCGTCTGGTCAAGGACCGCCTCGACCAGGAGCTCATCGGCAACGTGTCGCTGAAGATCCTCAACACCGAGCGTCCCGACGCCTGGGAGGTCCAGGGCCGCGGCGAGCTGGCGCTGGCGATCCTGGTCGAGCAGATGCGCCGCGAGGGCTACGAGCTGACCGTCGGCAAGCCGCAGGTGGTCACCAAGGAGGTCGACGGCAAGATCCACGAGCCGTACGAGCGCCTGACCATCGACGCCCCGGAGGAGCACCTCGGCTCCATCACCGAGCTGCTCGCCAACCGCAAGGGCCGCATGGAGGGCATGACCAACCACGGCACCGGCTGGGTGCGTATGGAGTTCATCGTGCCGGCGCGTGGCCTGATCGGCTTCCGCACCGAGTTCCTCACCGAGACCCGCGGCACCGGCATCGCCCACCACATCTCCGAGGGCTACGACCGCTGGGCCGGCGAGATCCGCTCGCGCAACAACGGCTCGCTCGTCGCTGACCGTTCCGGTGCTGCCACGGCGTACGCCATGACCTCGCTGCAGGAGCGCGGCGTCATGTTCGTCGAGCCGGCCACCGAGGTCTACGAAGGCATGATCGTCGGCGAGAACTCCCGCGCGGACGACATGGACGTGAACATCACCAAGGAGAAGCAGCAGACCAACGTCCGCTCCGCCACCTCCGACAACTTCGAGAAGCTCATCCCGCCGAAGAAGCTCTCCCTCGAGCAGTGCCTGGAGTTCTGCCGCGAGGACGAGTGCGTCGAGGTCACCCCCGACATGGTCCGCATCCGAAAGGTCGTCCTCGACGCCAACGACCGCGGGAAGATCGCCTCGCGCGCCCGTAAGGCCAACAAGTCCTGACCGACTCCTCGTGACGGCCGTCGACCCCACCGGGTCGGCGGCCGTTTCACTGTGATCCGGCTGGAACACTTCGCCTCATGCCCCTCACGACCACCGCCACGCTCGTCAGCGCTGCCTATGCGGAAGGCCGCGGTGTCGCCGCCTTCAACGCGATCAACCTGGAGACCGTCGAGGCCATCGCGGCGGGAGCCGAGACCGCGAACCGGCCGCTCATCGTGCAGATCAGCGAGAACGCCGTGCGCTATCACGGCGGCCTGGCGCCGCTGGCCCACGCCGCGATCGCGGTCGCCTCCGGCTCGACGATGCCGATCTCGCTGCACCTGGATCATGCGACCGACGAGCGCCTGGTCGGGATCGCGGTGGACCTCGGCTTCTCGTCGGTGATGTACGACGCCTCCCAGCTCGACTACGAGGAGAACCTCACCCGCACCGCCGCCGTCGCCCGCCGCTGCCACGACCGCGGTGCCCACGTCGAGGCCGAGCTCGGCGAGGTCGGCGGCAAAGATGGCGTCCACGCACCGGGCGTACGCACCGACCCGGAGGAGGCGGCCGCGTTCGTCGCCAGCACGGGCGTCGACGCCCTCGCCGTCGCGGTCGGCTCCAGCCACAAGATGACCACCCGCGACGCGACGCTCGACGAGGCCCTGATCGCAGCGCTTCGACGCGCCGTCGACGTCCCCTTGGTCCTGCACGGCTCCTCCGGGGTGAGCGACGAAGGTCTTCGGTCCGCGATCGCCGCCGGGATGACCAAGATCAACGTCGCCACCCAGCTCAACAAGGCCTTCACCGCAGCGGTCCGGGAACGGCTCGACGCGGACCGCGACCTGGTCGACCAACGCCGATACCTCGGGGCCGGCCGTGACGCGATGGCCGCCGAGACCGCGCGGCTGCTCACTGTCATCTCGGGCTGATCGACGCCGCCACATCCCCAGTTTTGTGGAAGCGCTCCCACAGACACAGAATCGTTACTTACCAGCCACTTGACACGACCTTGTGAGCGCGATCACACTCTCCCTAGTCCCGAGAGTGGAAGCGCTCTCACTCCCCACACAGACGTGCAGGAGCACCCCGTGTCCAAGATCTCCAAGTCCTGGCGCCGCGGTCTAGCCGCTGGCGCGGTCGCCACTCTCGTGATCGGCGTCGCCGCCGCCTGCGGCGGCAGCGACGACACCAGCGAGTCGGCCGACCTCGGCAAGAACGACACCCTGACCATCACGACGTTCAGCGAATTCGGCTACGGCGACCTCATCGACAAGTGGAACGCCGACCCTGAGCGCCCCTTCAAGGTCAAGCAGACCGTCGTCGCCGAGTGGGACACCTGGAAGCAGAGCCTCACCACCGGCCTGCAGTCGGGCGAGGGCCTCACCGACATCGTCGGCATCGAGGGCGACATGATGCCCGCGCTGCTCGCCGAGGGCGCCTCCGACCAGTTCGTCGACCTCACCGACAACGAGCTCGACGACCGCTGGATGGAGTCGAAGTTCCTCGAGGGCCAGACCGCCGACGGCAAGCAGATCGGCTACCCGACCGACGCCGGCCCGGAGGCGTTCTGCTACCGCGCCGACCTCTTCGAGAAGGCCGGGCTCCCGAGCGACCGCGAGGCGGTGAAGGAGCTCTTCACCGACTGGGACACCTACTTCGCGACCGGCGAGCAGTTCAAGGAGAAGATGCCGAAGACGGCCTGGTACGACTCCAGCGGCGCGATCGCCCAGGCGATGCTCAACCAGGTGGAGTACCCCTTCCAGACCAAGGACCAGAAGGTCGACGCGGACAACCCGGAGCTCCGGGAGGTCTACGACACGGTCGCGCAGCACGCCCCCACCCAGTCGACGAAGGTCGAGCAGTGGGGCGAGGACTGGATGGCCAACTTCACCAACGACGGCTTCGCCACCATCCCCTGCCCAGGCTGGATGTTCGCCAACATCAAGGACTCCGCACCTGACGTGAAGGGCTGGGACATCGTCGACGCCTTCCCCGGCGGTGGCGGCAACTGGGGCGGTTCCTACCTCGCCGTCCCGACGCAGTCGGAGCACCCGGAGGAGGCCAAGGAGTTCGCCAACTACCTGACGAGCGCCGAGTCCCAGGTGGCCGCTTCGAAGGTGGCCGGCAACTTCCCGGCCAACCTGGAGGCCCAGACGGTCCTGGCCGAGGAGAACGCCACGGACCCCTACTTCAACGACGCCCCGACCTCGCAGATCCTCGCCAGCCGCGCGGAAGCCGTGCCTGCGGGTGTCCCGTTCAAGGGTGACAAGTACTCCGACATCCTGGGTCTCTTCCAGCAGGCGATCCGACGAGTCGACGAGGGCACCGACCCCGAGAAGTCGTGGGCGACCTTCCTCGAGGGCGTCGAAGGAATGTCCTGATCGATGCCGACCACCACATCCGCCCCGGTCGAGAACGCCACCACGGCGACCTCGGCCGGGGCGTCCCCCCGCCGCCAGACCTGGCGTGACCGGCTCTCCAGGTGGGACCTGAAGTTCTCGCCGTACGTCTACATCGCGCCGTTCTTCCTGGTCTTCGCCGTCATCGGGCTCTACCCGATGCTCTACACCGGCTATCTGTCCTTCTTCTCCTGGCCCGCCTACGGGTCCGAGGTCGGCCCATGGGTCGGCTGGGACAACTACGCCCACGTCCTCGGTGACTCGGTCTTCCGCAAGGCCTTCTGGAACACCATGGGGATCTTCCTGCTCTCCTCGGTGCCGCAGATCATCGTGGCGACGATCCTCGCCGCCCTGCTCGACACCCGGCTCCGGGGCCGCACCCTGTGGCGGATGAGCATCCTGCTGCCCTTCGTGGTCGCCCCTGCGGCGTCCGCGATGATCTTCGGCGCGATCTTCGCCGACGGCACGGGCCTGATCAACCAGACGCTCGACGGCTTCGGCCTCCCGAAGGTGCCGTGGCACGCCGACCGGTTCGCGAGCTGGACCGCGATCGCGACCATGGTCAACTGGCGCTGGACCGGCTACAACGCGCTGATCATGCTCGCCGCCATGCAGGCGATCCCGCGGGACCTCTACGAGGCGGCCGACATCGACGGCGCCTCGAAGGTGAAGCAGTTCTTCCACGTCACCCTGCCCTCGATCCGGCCGACGATGATCTTCGTCATCGTCACCTCGACCATCGGCGGCCTGCAGATCTTCACCGAGCCCCGGATCTTCGACACCAACCTGCGTTTCCAGGGCGGTTCCGACTTCCAGTACACGACCTTGACGATGTACGTCTTCAACACCGCCCAGACCACGACCAACCCGTACCCACGTGCGGCCGCCGCCGCCTGGGTGCTCTTCCTCATCATCGTGGGGATCGCGCTGATCAACTTCCTGGTCACCCGGGCCGTACAACGTAGGAGCCTTCGATGAGCGAGCGACAGCGAGCGACCCCCAAGATCATGACGCCGCGTCCGTACACTGGCGCTCGCGCTACGGGGGTGGCGTCATGACAAGACGACCTGGATTCCTCGTATATGGCCTGCTCGTGGCGTTCCTGCTGGGCTCGGCGTTCCCGCTGTACTGGTCCTTCGTCATCGGCTCGGTGACCCGGCAGCGGGCGATCCAAGCACCACCGCCGCTGATCCCGGGAGGGCACTTCTTCGAAAACGCCGCCCGAGTCTTCGACCGGATCGACTTCTGGTCGGCGCTGCTCAACTCGATCATCGTCTCCGGGATCTCGGCGGTCTCGGTCGTGCTCTTCTCGACCCTGGCCGGCTACTCCTTCGCCAAGCTCCGCTTCCGCGGTTCCCAGGTGGGCATGATCTTCGTCGTCGCCACCATGGCGGTGCCGACCCAGCTGGCCCTGGTGCCGATGCTCAAGCAGTTCTCCAACCTCGGTCTCACCGGCACCCTGCCCGCCGTGATCCTGCCGTGGATGGTGACCGCGTTCGGTGTCTTCTTCATGAGGCAGTACCTCATCGACGCGATCCCCGACGAGCTCATCGACGCGGCCCGCGTCGACGGCGCGTCCATGATCCGTACGTTCTGGACCGTCGCCATCCCAGCGGCGAGACCGGCGATGGCGATCTTGGCTCTGTTCACCTTCATGCAGGTGTGGACCGACTTCATGTGGCCGCTGATCGTGCTGCAGGGCTCGGACGTGCAGACCCTGCAGACCGCGCTCGACGCACTCAAGGTCGCACCCGGTCAGGGGCATGCCGACATGGCCCTGGTCCAGGCCGGAACGATCCTCGCGACCGTACCCCTACTTCTGTTGTTCATCGCGACCGGACGCCACCTGGTGTCCGGCATCATGCAAGGAGCCGTCAAAGGATGACCACCTCGACCCCCCAGGGCCGCACCTTCCCCGAGAACTTCCTCTGGGGTGCAGCCACCGCGTCGTACCAGATCGAGGGAGCCGTCGACGAGGACGGACGCACACCCAGCAACTGGGACACCTTCTCCAAGGTCCCGGGCGCCGTCCTGGGCGGCGACACCGGCGAGGTGGCCTGCGACCACTACCACCGGGTCCCCGAGGACGTCGCGCTGATGAAGCGCCTCAACCTGGCCTCGTACCGGTTCTCGACGGCGTGGCCGCGGATCCGGCCCGACGGCGGGAAGGTCAACCAGGCCGGGCTCGACTTCTACAGCCGCCTGGTGGACGAGCTCCTCGAGGCCGAGATCGCGCCGTGGGTCACGCTCTACCACTGGGACCTGCCCCAGGCTCTGGAGGACCAGGGCGGCTGGACCAGCCGGGACACCGCCTACCGGTTCGTGGAGTACTCCACGACCGTCTACGACGCCCTCTCCGACCGCGTCGACAACTGGACGACGCTGAACGAGCCGTGGTGCTCGGCGTTCCTCGGCTACTCCGGTGGCCAGCACGCGCCGGGTCGCCAGGAAGGTGTCGCCGGCATCGTCGCGGCCCATCACCTCATGCTCGGGCACGGCCTCGTGGTCAACGAGCTGCGCAGCCGTGGCGCGACGCCGGAGAACGGCAAGCACCTCGGCATCACCCTGAACCCGACGGTCGTCGACCCCTACGACGCCGACCGTCCCGAGGACGTCGACATGACCCGGCGGATCGACGGCCTGCACAACCGGGTGTTCTTCGAGCCGCTGTTCCGAGGCAAGTACGCCGACGACCTGGCCGCGGACACCGAGGGGCTCACCTTCCAGGGCCGGCCGTGGCAGGACTGGGTGCTCGAGGGCGACCTGGAGGTCATCTCCGCGCCGCTCGACGTGCTCGGGATCAACTTCTACTTCGGCAACGCCATCGCGGCGAAGCCGTTCGAGATCGACCCCGACCAGGTGCTGGGCAGCCGGCTCGTGCACTCCGACCTGCCGCGGGGGAACCCCTACCCCGGCGCCGAGTTCGTCACCCCGCGCACCGGCCGTCCCACGACCGACCGCGACTGGGAGATCGACCCGGTCTGGCTGACCCGCCTGCTGACCCGGCTGCACGAGGAGTACGGCGCCCCTCCCGTCTACATCACCGAGAACGGCGCTTACTACGATGATGTGGTGGAGGATGGCGCCGTGCACGACACCGCTCGCCTCGACTACATCGACAACCACCTGCGCGCGACCCTCGACGCGATGGAGCAGGGCGCGGACGTACGCGGCTACTTCGCCTGGTCACTGCTCGACAACTTCGAGTGGAGCTACGGCTACCGGCACCGGTTCGGGATCGTGCACGTGGACTTCGAGACACAGGTGCGTACGCCGAAGGACAGCGGTCTCTGGTTCGCCGACGTCGCCGCCAACAACCGGGTTCCGGCGCGCGCGTGAACATGCCCACGCTCGACGAGGTCGCCCGGCTGGCTGGTGTCAGCCGGGCGACCGCGTCGCGCGCGATCAACGGTGGCTCGCGCGTCTCCGCGAAGGCCGCCGAGGCCGTCGCCGAGGCCGTCCGTTCGCTCGGCTACACGCCCAACCCGGCGGCGCGGTCGCTGGTGACCCGGCGCACCGACTCGGTCGCCATGGTCATCCCCGAGGCAGACGAGCGGGTCTTCGCCGACCCGTTCTTCGCCCGCACCCTGCACGTGGTGACCCAGGCGCTCGCCCAGCGCGACCTGCAGGTCGTGCTGTTGATCGCCCAGCCGGGTCAGGAGATGCAGCGGACGCTGCGCTATCTGCGTGGCGGACACGTCGACGGCGCGATCGTCGTCTCCCACCACCGCAACGACGCTCTCGCCGACCATCTCGCGGGCATCGGGCTGCCCGCATCGTTCATCGGCCGGCCGTTGGCCGGCGCGGAGAAGGTCTTCTACACCGACCCTGACAACGTCGCCGGCGCTCGCGAGGTCACCAACATCCTGATCGAACGCGGCTGCCGCTGCGTCGGCACCATCACCGGGCCCGCCGACATGAGCGCCGGCATCGATCGGGCCGCCGGCTGGCGGGCCGCTCTCGACGCTGCCGGGCTCGCCACCGACGCCATCGTCGAGGGCGACTTCACCGAGGACGGCGGCGAGGCCGCCTGCGAGAAGCTGCTGCGCGACCATCCGGACATCGACGGCCTGATGGTCGCCTCCGACCTGATGGCCGCGGGCGCGCTCCGCGCGCTCGGCCGGGCCGGCCGGCGCGTCCCCGAAGACATCGCGGTCGTCGGCTACGACGACCTCGGCATCGCCGAGCGCACCACTCCCCCGCTCACCACCGTCAAGAACCCGATAGGAGACATGGCGAGAGAGGCCGTCCGGCTCCTCCTCGCCCAGCTCGACGGCACCACGACCCACCCGCTGCGGGTCGTTTTCGCGCCGGAGCTGGTGCGGCGTACGTCTGCCTGACCGGCGCGCCGCTGGCCCGCTCACATATCGGAGTACGGACTCCGCCCGCGCACGCCTACGTCCGGCCTGTTAACGTCCTGACGCGATGCCACATCGCAATTCGACTGGCAGCGTGCCCCGCCCGGAGTCGGCAACCCGAGTCGACTTCCGCTCACCGGACCTCGAGGACGGTCAGCACATGTGGCGGATGGCACGGGAAAGCCGGGTACTCGACGTCAACACCTCGTACGCCTACCTGCTGTGGGCACGCGACTTCGCGGCGACATCGATCGTCGCGACCGTCGATGACGACCCAGGAGGATTCGTCACCGGCTACCGCCGCCCGGACGAGCCGGAGACTCTGATGATCTGGCAGGTCGCCGTCGACGAGCGACACCGCGGTCAGGGTCTGGCCCGCCGCATGCTCGACGATCTGGTCGACCGCCTCTCCGGCGACCAGGGCGTACGCCACCTGGAGACGACCATCACCGCGGACAACAGCGCCTCCATCGCGCTGTTCACCTCGTTCGCGAACGCACGCGGCGCACCGATCGAGCGCACGCCGCTCTTCGAGGCAGCGATGTTCCCGGACGGGCACGACGCGGAGCTGCTGTTCCGCATCGGTCCGTTCTGACCGCACGACCCGACCGCACGATCCGACCGCACGATCCGACCGACCGCATCCCGGTCCGACGGGCGTTGTGCCCGCGTTCTCGGGATCGACGACACCCGGAGGTGTCATCCATGACGACGACCACCGAACCCACCAATACCGACACGCCTCAGACCGGCGGCACCGCGATCTTCGACTCCCTGGAGTCGCAGGTCCGCAGCTACTGCCGCAGCTGGCCTGCGGTGATGACCCACTCCCAGGGCTCCACCGTCACCAGCGAGGACGGGCGCGAGTTCCTGGACTTCTTCGCCGGCGCCGGAGCGCTCAACTACGGGCACAACAACTCCGCGCTGCTGGAGCCGCTGCTCGACTACCTGCGCGAGGGCCGCATCGTGCACTCGCTGGACATGCACACCGGCGCGAAGCGGGAGTTTCTGCAGACCTTCTCGGACCTGGTCCTCGAGCCTCGCAACCTCGACTACAAGGTGATGTTCCCCGGGCCGACCGGGACCAACTCCGTCGAAGCCGCTCTCAAGCTGGCCCGCAAGGTGACCGGGCGCCAGCACGTGCTGTCGTTCACCAACGCGTTCCACGGGATGACGCTCGGCTCGCTGGCCGTGACCGGCAACTCGATGAAGCGCAAGGGCGCGGGCATCCCGCTGACCAACAGCTCGAAGATCCCGTACGACGACTACTTCAACGGTGTCGTCGACGACTTCATGTGGCTGGAGCGGGTGCTCCAGGACAGCGGCTCCGGCGTCGACAAGCCGGCCGCGATCATCGTGGAGTCCGTGCAGGGTGAGGGCGGCCTCAACGCCGCCCGCCTGGATTGGCTCAAGGCACTCTCGGACCTGTGCCGCGAGTACGACATCATCTTGATCGTCGACGACGTACAGGCCGGCTGCGGGCGGACCGGCACCTTCTTCAGCTTCGAGGAGGCCGGGTTCACCCCCGACATCGTCTGCCTGTCGAAGTCGATCTCGGGCTTCGGCCTGCCGATGGCGCTGACCCTGTTCCGGCCCGAGCTGGACCAGTTCGAGCCCGGCGAACACAACGGCACCTTCCGCGGCCACAACCTCGCCTTCGTCACCGCTCGGGCCGCGCTGGAGACATACTGGGCCGACGACTCCTTCCAGAAGGACGTCCAGGCGAAGGTCACCGAGTTTCGTGCGGGGCTGACGAGGATCGCCGAGCGGTACGAGGGTGCGACTGTCCGCGGTCGTGGCTTCCTGACCGGCATCGCCTTCCCTGATGCCAGCGCGGCCGGGAAGATCGCGGCGGCGGCGTACGAGCGCGGGCTGCTGGTCGAGACCTCCGGCCCGGAGGACGAGGTGCTCAAGACGATGCCGCCGCTGACCACCGCACCCGAGGAGCTGAACCGCGGTCTCGACATCCTCGAGGAGGCCACCGCGTCCGTCCTCGGCGACGGCAACCCGGCCTGACCTCTCCGCGACACGAGAAACGAGCGAACATGCGCGTCACCTATCTGGAAGACCTGGACGACACCGACCGCGACGTACGCGTCGAGTCCGAGAGCGGCACCTGGCGGAGCCGCCGGATCGTCCTTGCCCGCGAGGGCGTCGGCTTCTCCTTCCACGAGACCAACATCCCCGCCGGGACGACGAACGAGTTCTGGTACGCCAACCACATCGAGTGCGTCTACTGCGTCGGCGGTGAGGGGGAGCTCCTCGACCGCGAGACGGGAGAGACGTACGAGATCCGCGACGGGATGTGCTACCTGCTCGACAAGCACGACAGGCACACCGTCACCGCCAAGACAGACCTGCGTCTGATCTGCACGTTCAACCCGCCGGTCACCGGCCGTGAGGTGCACGACGAGAACGGCGTCTACCCGCTCCTCACCGAGCCCGACGCCGAGACAGGCAACACGACAGGCAACACCACCGAGGAGGTAACTGCATGACCGCTGCAATCGAACACGTCGAGGACGTGTACCCCACCCGCCTCGCGGAGGGCTTCAGCTCGCTCCCCCGCCTGGACCCGGTCGTCTGGGGCACCACGGCCGACGGGCCGATGGACCGGCAGACGCTCGACTCCTTCGACGAGCGCGGCTATCTGAGCATCCCCGACATCATCACGCCTGAGGAGGTCGAGGAGCTGCGCGCCGAGCTGCGCCGGCTCAGCGACGACCCGGAGACCCGGGCCGACGAGCGCACCATCATCGAACCCGCCTCGCAGGAGGTGCGCTCGATCTTCGAGGTGCACAGGACCAGCGACGTCATCGCCCGGCTGGCGGCCGACCCGCGCGTGGTCGGCCGGGCCCGGCAGATCCTCGGCTCGGAGGTCTACATCCACCAGAGCCGGATCAACGCCAAGCCCGGCTTCGGCGGCGGTGACTTCTACTGGCACTCCGACTTCGAGACGTGGCACGCCGAGGACGGCCTGCCCCGGATGCGGACCGTCAGCATCTCCATCTCGCTGACCGACAACCACTCCTTCAACGGGCCGCTGATGATCATGCCCGGCACGCACAAGACGTACGTCTCGTGCGGGGGCGCGACTCCCGAGGACAACTACAAGTCCTCGCTGGTGATGCAGGGGGCCGGGACTCCGGACCAGGAGACGCTCACGAAGATGGCCGACGTCCACGGGATCGACGTGCTCGCGGGCGCTGCCGGCAGCGCGATCATGTTCGACTGCAACTGCATGCACGGGTCCAACGGCAACATCACGCCGTACCCGCGCTCGAACGTGTTCCTGGTGTTCAACAGCGTGGAGAACACCGCGGTCGAGCCGTTCTCGGCTCCGCGGCCGCGGCCCACGTTCATCGGGGCGCGCGACTTCACTCCGGTGGGCTGACCGCTCCGCCGCCCGGCCGCCGGCCCCCTCGGGGTCGGCGGCCGGACACGTCCTCCCGCGGGATCTGGTGCTGCGTACCTCTTGGTGGTCTTGGTCGGCATAGTCTGAGTCCATGACACGGACCCGCGCCTTCTCGGGCGCCATGACCGGCGCGGCGCTGCTCGCCCTGTCGCTCTCCCCGACGGCCTGCGGCTCGAGCAAGGACTACGTGCAGGAGAAGACGGTCGAGCGGATCGCGACCGAGCAGCTCACCAACGCCATCGGCGTCACCCCCCAGGACCTCGACTGCCCCGGTGACCTCGAGGGCAAGGTCGGCACCGAGATGACCTGCGTCCTCACCTCCGACGGCGAGAAGTACGACGCGATCATCACCGTCGACGACGTCGACGGCGACCGGGTCCGCTTCAAGATCGACGTGCCGCCCAACGCCACGGAGTGAGCCCACAGAGTCCTCGGAACAGATAGCCTGTTGAATCGTGTCCCCTCATACGAGGCCTTTCTTCGACCATGTCGCGCGCGTGTGCGACGGAACCCCCTACAAGGCGACCGAGACCGCGCGCGGGTTCGACATGGAGATCGACCTGACCGACGAGCGCTGGCACTCCAAGTTCCAGGAGGCCAAGCTGAGCTGGGTCTTCACCTACCACGTGACGATGCCGACGCGGAAGTCCTACGCGATCATCGAGGACACCAGCAGCCTCGTCTGGTTCGGCGACGAGCCGCACACGCAGAAGACCGGCGTACGTCGCATCGAGCCCGATGACGAGCAGACCGACCAGGGCGTGTGGACCGTGCACGATCCGGAGGCGGTCCCCGACCTCGACCAGTACCGCTTCGACGCCGAGGAGGGGCGCACGCTGATCACCAGCGTCGCCCGGCTCTACGCATTGCAGCAGCGCGGCGCCCGGCACGAGGGGACGGCCTTCTCGCTCGCGGTCGGCCTGGTCGTCACGCTGTCGGTGATCGCGACCGTCATCGGGCTCGCGGTGATCCTCAACCTGCTCGGCACCTTCGGCACGCCGTCGTAACCACATCGCACACACTTTGTGTGATGCTGACCGCCATGGATCCCATCCGTGAGGCGCAACGACAGTGGATCGCGCACGGCTGGGCCGACGCCGCCGACGGGATGGCGCTGGTGACCTCGCTCGTCCGCGTGCATCAGCTCGTCATGGAGCGCATCGACTCCGCACTGCGTCCCCATGACCTCTCCTTCGCCCGCTACGAGGTGCTCCGCCTCCTCTCCTTCACCCAGGAGGGTCAGCTCCCGATGGCGAAGCTCGGCTCCCGCCTCCAGGTCCACCCCGCCTCGGTGACCAGCGCCGTCGCCAGGCTTGAGAAGCAGGGCTTCGTACGCCGCAGCCGCTCCGCCGCCGACGGCCGCGTGGTCCTCGCCGCCATCACCGGCACGGGTCGCGAGGCGGTCGAGGCGGCCACGATCTCGCTCAACTCCGAGGTCTTCGAGAAGCCGGGCATCGAGGACGTACCCGGCCTGACCGAGCTGCTCACCGAGCTGCGGGCGGCCGCTGGCGACTCGGTCGGCTGAGCCCCGCGCTGCGGGGTCGACGTCGCGTACTGGCGAGTATGTGACGTACGGCCTATCCTGGAAATACTTGGACGTCCAACTATTCCCTGGGAGCAACGCCCATGTCCGACCTCCACATCCCGCAGAACCACGTTCGGATCGTGACCGCGAGCAGCCTCTTCGACGGGCACGACGCGGCGATCAACATCATGCGCCGGATCTTCCAGGCCCAGGGATGCGAGGTGATCCACCTCGGGCACAACCGCTCGGTGACCGAGATCGCCGACGCGGCCGTCCAGGAGGACGCCCACTGCGTCGCGGTCTCCTCCTACCAGGGCGGCCACGTGGAGTTCTTCGAGTATCTGGTCACCGCGCTCAAGGACCGGGGCGCCGGCCACATCAAGGTCGTGGGCGGTGGCGGCGGCGTCATCGTGCCCTACGAGATCGAGCGGCTCGCCAACTCCGGCGTCAAGATCTTCTCCCCCGAGGAGGGCCAGCGCCTGGGGCTCCCGGGGATGATCAACACGGTCGTGCGCGACGTCGACCACGACCTGTGGCCCACCTTCCCGATCACCCCCAACGGCGTGATCGCGGGCTACGGGCTCTCCATCGGACGCGCGATCACGGGTGCCGAGCAGGGCCGACTCCCGGAGGACTTCCTGACGCGGCTGGGCGAGGCCGACCAGGCCGTCGTGCTCGGTGTCACCGGCACCGGCGGCTCCGGCAAGTCCTCGCTCACCGACGAGCTGGTCCGGCGCATGCGCATCGACCAGGAGGACAAGATCCGCATCGGTGTGCTCGCCATCGACCCGACCCGCAGGCGCGGCGGCGGCGCGCTGCTGGGCGACCGGATCCGGATGAACTCGCTCGCCGCCATCACCGACGGCGGCTCGACGACGTACTACCGGTCCCTCGCCACGCGCGGCGGTCACGAGGTGCCCGAGCACTTCGCCGACGTGCTCGCGGTGATGAAGTCCGCCGTCGACCTCGTCATCGTCGAGACGCCCGGCATCGGCCAGGGCGACACCGGGATCAGCGACTTCGTCGACGTCTCGCTCTACGTGATGACACCCGAGTTCGGTGCCGCCTCGCAGCTGGAGAAGATCGACATGCTCGACTTCGCCGACGTCGTGGCGATCAACAAGTTCGAGCGGCGTGGGGCCAAGGACGCGCTGCGCGACGTGTCCCGCCAGCTCGTCCGCAACCGGGAGGCGTTCACCTCCTCCCCCGACGACATGCCGGTCTTCGGCACCTCGGCCGCCGCCTTCGACGACGACGGCGTCACCGCGCTCTACCAGCACCTGCGCGGACTGCTCGCCGAGGCGGGGCTCGCGGCCAGCGAGGGCGTCCTCCCCCGCGTCTCGACCCGCCACTCGACCGGCCTCCACCCGATCATCCCCGAGCGACGGGTGCGCTACCTGGCCGACATCGCCGGCGACGTACGCGACTACCACGCCCGCACCGTCGAGCTCGTGGCCGCGGCGCGGAAGGAGCAGGCCTACGAGATCGTGGGCGTGGACCACCCCGAGCTGGAGGCTCCCGCCTCCGAGCTCCCCGACGACCTGCGCGAGCAGCTCTCGTCGTGGGAGCAGACCAAGGAGACGTACGCCGCCGACGAGGGTGGCCGGACGTCGCTGTCGGGCAACTACATCCCGCGGGTGGCGACCCCTCGCTACACCGACCGCGGTGAGCTGACCCGGTTCCTGCGCAACGAGAATCTCCCCGGGGTCTTCCCGTTCACCGCGGGTGTCTTTCCCTACAAGCGGGCCAACGAGGACCCGGCGCGGATGTTCGCCGGCGAGGGTGACCCGTTCCGCACCAACCGCCGCTTCAAGCTGCTCTCCGAGGGCCAGCCGGCGACCCGCCTCTCGACCGCGTTCGACTCGGTGACGCTCTACGGCCGCGACCCCGACGTACGCCCCGACATCTACGGCAAGGTCGGCACCTCCGGCGTCTCGGTGGCCACGCTCGACGACATGAAGGCGCTCTACGACGGCTTCGACCTGCTGGCCCCGACGACCTCGGTGTCGATGACGATCAACGGGCCCGCTCCGACGATCCTGGCGTTCTTCCTCAACACCGTGATGGACCAGGCGCGTGAGCGTGGCGTGGACCCGGCGAAGGCGCTGCAGACGGTCCGCGGCACGGTGCAGGCCGACATCCTCAAGGAGGACCAGGGCCAGAACACCTGCCTGTTCTCCACGGAGTTCTCGCTGCGCTGCATGGCCGACATCCAGGAGTGGTTCATCGAGAACGGCGTACGCAACTTCTACTCCGTCTCGATCTCCGGCTACCACATCGCCGAGGCCGGGGCGAACCCCATCTCCCAGGTCGCCTTCACGCTGGCCAACGGCTTCACCTACGTCGAGTCCTACCTGGCCCGCGGCATGGACATCGACGACTTCGCGCCCAACCTGTCCTTCTTCTTCTCCAACGGGATGGACCCGGAGTACTCGGTCATCGGGCGGGTCGCCCGGCGGATCTGGGCCGTCGCGATGCGGGACCGCTACAACGCCTCGGAGCGCTCGCAGAAGCTGAAGTACCACATCCAGACCTCAGGCCGGTCCCTGCACGCGCAGGAGATGGACTTCAACGACATCCGCACCACCCTGCAGGCGCTCATCGCGATCTACGACAACGCCCAGTCGCTGCACACCAACGCCTTCGACGAGGCCGTCACGACCCCGTCCGAGGAGTCGGTGCGGCGCGCGCTGGCGATCCAGCTGATCATCAACCGCGAGTGGGGCATGGCCTTCAACGAGAACCCGCTCCAGGGCTCCTACATCATCGATGAGCTCACCGACCTCGTCGAGGAGGCAGTGCTCAAGGAGTTCGACCGGATCTCCGAGCGCGGCGGCGTGCTCGGCGCGATGGAGACCGG
This sequence comes from Nocardioides sp., assembly GCF_014360585.1. Lineage (GTDB taxonomy): Bacteria > Actinomycetota > Actinomycetes > Propionibacteriales > Nocardioidaceae > Nocardioides. The sequence continues at coordinate 7,164 of NZ_JACIXG010000058.1, read as the reverse complement.
CTACCAGCGCGGCAAGATCCAGGACGAGTCGATGCTCTACGAGCACCGCAAGCACGACGGTACGCTGCCGATCGTCGGCGTGAACACGTTCATCCGGGACACCAACGGCGAGCCGGCCGGTCCCGTCGAGCTCGCCCGGGCGACCGAGTCGGAGAAGAAGTCGCAGCTCGACCGCGTCCACGCCTTCCAGGCTGCCCACGCCAACGAGGCCGAGGCAGCCATCGCCCGCCTCAAGCAGGCCGCCACCTCCGAGGAGAACGTCTTCGCCGCGCTCATGGACGCTGCTCGGGTCTGCTCGCTCGGGCAGGTCACCGAGGCGTTCTTCGAGGTCGGGGGGCAGTACCGGCGGAACGTGTGACCGACCCCGCTGGTCGAGCCGTCCCCGCTGGTCGAGCCGGATTCGTGAGGTACGAACGAATCCGGCTCGAGACCAACACAGCACGTATGCGACCGTGTTGGTCTCGACACGCCTCCGCCTAGCGGCTCCGGCGGCTCGACCAGCGGAGGAACCAGCGGCTCGACCAGCGGAGGAGCCGGCGGCTCGACCAGCGGAGGAGCCGGCGGCTCGACCAGCGGAGGACTGACATGGACGATCTCGGAACCACGTACGAAGGCCCGCGCCCGGCGACGCGGGTGGTCTCGCTCGTACCGTCGCTGACCGAAGCGCTCGTCTCGGTCGCGGCGGACCGGGTCGTCGGCGCCACGGACTGGTGCACGCATCCGGCGGACCTCGACGTGCCTCGCGTGCGCGGGACGAAGAACCCCGATCTGGCCGCGATCGCGGCACTGGCGCCGGACGTCGTGGTGGCCAACAAGGAGGAGAACCGGGAGCTGGACGTACGTCGGCTGCGGGAGCGGGGCGTCCGGGTCTGGGTCACCGACATCGAGACGGTCCCCCAGGCCATCAGCTCGATGGAACGGCTCCTCGACGGCCTCGGCTGGGACCGCCCCGACTGGCTCGGGGAGGCCCGGCGGCTGTGGTGCGGGCCGCTCCCCCGGGTCACCCGCCGGGTAGCGGTGCCGATCTGGCGCGACCCGTGGATGGTGGTCGGCTCACGGACCTTCACCGGGGACCTGCTGCGGCGGCTGGGCTGGGAGAACGTCTTCGGCCAGCACGCGGACCGTTATCCGCACGTCGAGCTGGCCGAGATCGACGGCGCCGGGGCCGACGCGGTGCTGCTGCCCGACGAGCCGTACGTCTTCACCGCCGAGGACGGCCCGGAGGCCTTCCGGCAGACCGAGACGGAGCTGGTCAGCGGCCGGCTGATCACCTGGTACGGCCCGAGCCTCGTCGAGGCTCACCTGCTCCATCGCTCGGTCTGAGTGAGCCGGAACAGCAGGACCAACGGCGGTCCGACCACGACCCCCGCGATCGCGACGGCCACCAGCAGCGCCTTCAGGGTCGCGTCGGCGCCGCCCGCATCGGCGAGAAGGACCTCGTCGACCAGGAGCCACGGATACTGGCCGACTCCCCAGCCGGAGATCACGGTGGCCACCGCGATCAGGGCCGGCAGCCGGGCAAGCGCGAAACGGCTCTTCCAGACCAGCCACAAGGTGGCGACGCCGGCCAGGAACGAGCAGATGATCAGCGGCGCGGCCTGTCGCTCCAACCCGTCGGCCAGCGTCGGGGCGTCGATCTCGATCGGGATCAACGCGACGAAGACGACCAGTCCGGTGACGAGCCCGACCCCGAGGGTCCGGGTCCGCAGGGTGGAGGCCAGAGCGGGCTTCCCGGCGCGTACGGCATCGGCACAGAGGAACACGCCGGCCAGGAAGGCGCAGGTGCCGACGGCGATGATCCCTCCGAAGACCGAGGTGGGGTTCACCCACGACCACCAGCGATCGCCGTATCCCTCGGCCGGCACTCTGCCCGACGCGATCGCGCCGGCGACGGTCCCGAGGAAGAACGGCGTGATGATCGAGGAGACCGCGAAGACGACCCCGAACGTACGAGCCTGCGACAGCGTCGCGGAGTACTTCCGGAACGCGAACGACGCTCCGCGGAGCACGATGCCGAGCAGCGCCAGCAGCAACGGCACGATCAACGTCGTCATCACGGCGGCGAACGTCTCCGGGAACGCGGTCCACCACACCACCAGGCAGTAGATCAACCAGACGTGGTTCACCTCCCACACCGGGCCGATGCTGTGATCGACCAGCGTGCGAATCTCCGCACCCCGCCGCGCTCCACCGGCAGTGAGGTCGAAGAAGCCCGACCCGAAGTCGGCTCCGCCGAAGAGCGCGTACGCCAGGACCCCGACGAACAACGCAGCGGCGACCGCCACCTCCAGGCTCATCAGCGGCCGTCCTCGGCGAGCGCGGCCGGGCCGTACGGGCTGGGGAGCTCCTCACCGTCCTCGCGCCACCGCCGCGCCATCGAGCGCAGCACCAGCACGGCGCCGACCGTCAACAGCGTGTAGACCACCAGCGTCGTGCCGAAGACCCACCACAGACCGGGGTTGTCCCCGGCCGCGTCGACGGTGCGCATGACGTCGTAGACGACCCACGGCTGGCGGCCGACCTCGGTGGCGACCCAACCGGACTCGAGCGCGATCACGGCCAGCGGCCCAGCGGCGACCGCGAACCAGCAGAACCAGCGGGTCTCGAGCAGGTCGCGGCCGCGCCAGCGCAGCAGCCAGTAGACGATGACGGCCAGCATCAGCAGCGATCCGATGCCGACCATCGTCTGAAACGCGATGTGGGTGATGTTGACCGGCGGGAGGTCGGAGGCCGGGAACGTGTTTAGACCGCGTACGGGCAGGTCGAAGCTTCCGCGGGCGATGAAGGAGCCCCAGTTGGGGATCTCGATGAAGTAGCGCGGCTCGCCGTCGATCATCAGTCCGCCCAGGCGCAGCGGCGCCGGCTGCTCGGTGGTGTCGGCGAGCTCGAAGGCGGCCAGCTTCGCCGGCTGGGTCTCGCCCAGGCGGATGCCGAGGACGTGTCCGACGACAGGCTGGAGCACCGCCGCGACCGAGCCGAAGACGAACGGCACGGTGAAGCCGATCCGGTGATGGCGGTCGCGCCGCCCTCTGAGCATGCCGGCGGCGTACACCGCGGCGACCACGAAACCCGCCACCATGAAGGCGGCCAGCCACATGTGCAGGAACTGCAGCAGCGCGCCCTCGTTGAACATCGCCTTCCAAGGCTCGACGTCGACTACCTCTCCGGAGGGGGTGATGCGGAAGCCGGTGGGCATGTTCATCCAGGCGTTGACCGAGATCACGCAGAAGGTGCCGAAGATCCCCGCCGCCGCCATCGGCACCAGGCAGAGGAGATGCAGGCGGGGCGACAGCCGCCCCCAGCCGTACAGGTAGAGGCCGAGGAAGATCGCCTCGGTGAAGAACGAGAGCCCCTCGAACGCGAACGGCAGCCCGAGGACGTCACCGAACTTGCCCATCAGCCCCGGCCAGAGCAGCCCCATCTCGAAGCTGAGCACCGTGCCCGAGACCGCGCCGATCGCGAAGAGCACCGCCGAGACCTTCGCCCACCGTTTCGCCAGGACGAGGGCGACCTCGTTGCCGCGAAGACCGAGGAGGTGGACGACGAAGATCATGGCCGGGAAGGCGACGCCGAAGCAGGCCAGGATGATGTGCCATCCGAGCGAGAAGGCCATCTGCTGGCGCGCAGGCAGGAGCCCCGCGGGCTCTTCGGTGGCGAGCGCAAGCGCTTCGGCGATCACGGTTCGAGATTACGCACACCGCGGGCCACCGTGCCACCTGCAACACGGCACCCGGGCCTGATGATTGGCTGAGGACTCAGCCGGGCGAGGTCAGAGCAGCCAGGTCGCGTACGGCGTAGCGGTGGTGCTCGGCCTCCTCGGCGAGCACGACCTTGAGACAGCGGCGTACGTCGTAGTCGGCCTCGGGGTCGTTGCCGACCGGCTTGCGGGCGCAGAGCCGGTCGAGGGCCGCATCGGTGACTCCCGCGACGAACGCGCGCATCGTGTCCATCCGGGCGAGACGGGGCGCCAGGACCTCGTCGAGCGACGGATCGGCGTCGACGGTGAGCCCCAAGCCCGTCTCGTCCGCGCCCGCGGGCCCGTAGCCGAGCGGGTTGTAGGGATCGTCCTCCTCGAGGACCGGGTTGCCGAGCCACTTGTCGCTGGCATAGAGCAGGTGGCGCAAGGTCTCGATGAACGACCACTCGTCGTCGACCCGCTCATGGAGCAGCTCCTCCGGCAGCGCTCGGACCCGCTCGACCGTCGCCGCCCAGGTCTCCTCGATCGCGGCCCAGGCCGCACGGATCTCGTCGGCGGTCTTCGCCTCACGGGCCAGCACCCGGTTGGGCTCGGCCCGGTCGAGCTCGGCCTCGACGTACGCCGTCACGTCGACGTCGTTGACCACCACCCGCCCGAAGTCGCCGGCGAGATAGACGTCACGGCCGAAGCAGTCGACGATCTTCAGCCGCTCCTCGAACCAGCAGTCCCGGATCTCCAGGCCGCTGACATCGCTCTGCCGGATCAGCGCGTCCCGGAAGCGGTCGGTGTCGACGTACGTCCTCTGCTCGGAAGTCATACGCCATCGTCAGCCCGCCCGGCGCACCCGTCAACGGAGTAACGGTCAGCGGAAGGCGGGCTTCTCCTTGGCGAGGAACGCGCGTACGCCCTCCTTGAAGTCGGCGCCGGTGTAGACCTCGCGAAGCAGGTCCTCATCACCCTCCGGCGAGGCCTCGGCCCGGGCGGCGAAGTCGGCGAGCTGGCTCTTGGTCGCTCGGACCGTGACGCCGGAGAGCGGCAGGATCCCCTCGACCAGCGCGTCGACCTCGTCGGCCAACGAGTCCGTGACCGCGGTCAGCGCACCGGTGGCGTAGGCGCGGTCGGCGCCGACCAGCCGGGCGGCGAGGAGCATCTCGCGCACGACCGGCTCACCGAAGACGGCGGCGGCGCGGTAGACGATGGAGGCCGCGAGCGCGTTGCCGAGGGTCTTCGCGATCGGGTAGCCGAAGCGCGAGTGCGGCGTCGCGACCCGCAGGTCGCAGTGGGTCGCGACCGCGAGACCGCCGCCGACGCAGACCCCGTCGACCGCGGCGATGGTGACCTGCGGGAGGGCGAACAGCTTCTCGAGCAGCGCGCGGATCCAGTCCTCGTAGTCGACCGCGTCGCGGGAGAGGAAGTCGGAGATCTCGTTGCCGGCGGCGAACGCGCGACCGCCGGTGCCGGTCAGCACCAGCACCTTCACCGACTCGTCGGCGGCGAGCTCGTCGCACAGAGCGTGCATCTCGCCGTACATCTCGTACGTGAAGGCGTTGTGCTTCTGCGGCCGGTTGAAGGTCACCTGTACGACGCCGGGGCGCCGCTCCACTACCAAGTCCTCGCTCACGGGAACCGAGCGTAGGGCACCAGGGGCAGTCAGAGGAGCCACCGTCCGAGCAGTGTGCCGTCGTGCTCGATGAGGGATCCCAGGGACACCGGCACCTCGATGGGCGGTGCGGTCACGATGCGTGGGCCGCTGCCGGCGAGGAGCTTGGGGGTGATGGTGTGGCAGAGCTCGTCGACCAGGCCGGCCTCGAGCAGCGTGCCGAGCAGCGACGGCCCGCCCTCGCAGAGCACGTGCCGCAGCCCCTGCTCGTGCAGGCGGGCGAGGAGCGCCGAGAGGTCGACCTCGAGCGTGCCGGTGACGTAGACGTTCTCCTCGCCGAGCTCGTCGCGGGCCGCCGCCAGGCCCGGCGCCTCGGCCACCGTGGCGAGCCGGACGGCGCCGGGCTCGCTGCCGCGGAGATCGTCGGGGATGCGGCCGCTGCGGGAGACGATGACGATCGGCGTTCCCTTGGCTTCGTACGTCTCGGCGGCGGCGGTCCCCGCCCCGACCAGGACCACGTCCGCGAGGTCGCGCAGGGCATGGAAGACCTCGACGTCGACGGTGTTGTTGACCGTGCCGGACCGGCCGTCGGAGCCGGTCGCGGCGCCGTCCAGGGAGCTGACCATGTTGACGCGCAGCCAAGGCAGCCGGGGCGGCGCGTAGATGGCGCGCAGGCCTTCGGGAGTGGTCGGGTCACCGTCACCGTGCAGGAGGATCACCCTGCCCACGTTAGAGCCGCCGGTGGTCGAGGTCGTCGAGACCCGCGCTATCTTCTTCGCATGAGTTGGTTGGTTACCGGAGGCGCGGGCTACATCGGATCGCACGTCGTACAGGCGCTGCTCGACGCAGGCCTGGAGCCGGTGGTCCTCGATGATCTCTCCTCGGGGTTCGCGAAGTTCGTGCCCGACCACGTCACCCTCGTCGAGGCGTCGCTGCTCGACAGGTCCGCGGTCGAGCAGGCGATCAGCAACCACGGCGTCGAGGGCGTCATCCACCTCGCCGGCTTCAAGTACGCCGGGGTGTCCGTGCAGCGCCCGCTGCACACCTACGCCCAGAACGTCACCGGCACAGCCAACCTCCTCGAGGCGATGGCGGCCACCGGTGTCGACCAGATCGTCTTCTCCTCCTCGGCCGCGACCTTCGGGACCCCCGACGTCGACCTGGTCACCGAGACCACGCCGACCAACCCGGAGAGCCCCTACGGCGAGTCGAAGCTGATCGGCGAGTGGCTGATCGCCGACGTGGCGCGCGCCGAGGGGCTCACGCACACGAGCCTGCGCTACTTCAACGTGGTCGGCTCCGGGAGCAAGGACCTCTACGACACCAGCCCCCACAACCTCTTCCCGCTGGTCTTCGACGCGCTGGCGAAGGGCAAGACGCCGCAGATCAACGGCGACGACTACCCGACCCCCGACGGCACCTGCGTACGCGACTACGTTCACGTCGCCGACCTCGCCCACTCCCACGTGGTCGCCGCCAAGCGGCTCGCGGAAGGCAAGGACCTCGAGCCGGTCTACAACCTGGGCTCGGGCGAGGGCTCGTCGGTCCGGCAGATCATGGACACCATCCGTGAGGTGACCGGCATCGAGTTCGAGCCCGTCATCAACCCGCGCCGCCCCGGCGACCCCGCTCGCATCGTCGCCACCGGCGACCTCGCCCGCCGGGACCTGGACTGGCAGATGCGCCACGACCTGCGCTCCATGGTCGCCACCGCCTGGGAGGCTCGCCAGGCCGCAGGCGCCGACTACCCCAGCTGACCCGCTCCCGCCGAAACCGCACTTCTGGCGGGTCGAAACCGCACTTCTTGCGAGCCGAGTCGGTAGAAATGGGCGACGAATCGACACTTTCGTCGCCCATTTCTACCGAC
>NZ_JACIXG010000057.1 GCF_014360585.1 Nocardioides sp. | reverse complement strand
TACGTTCCTCGAGCAGGGCTACGCCTGGGCGGCGTCGAGCTACTCGACCAACGGTTACGACGTGGGTGCCGGGGTGCGCTCGACGCGGGACTTGGCGACGTACGCCTCCGAGCTGCTGCCCCGCAAGGCGAGCCGCACCTATGTGACCGGGGTGTCGATGGGCGGGCACGTGATCGGGCGCTCGCTGGAGCAGTATCCGGGCTTCTACGACGGTGCGATGCCGATGTGCGGGCAACTGGGGGACGTGGAGCTCTTCGACTTCTTCGTCGACTACAACCTCGGCGCGCAGGCGCTGGCCGGGCACGACGCCTACCCCTACACCGGGGACTACCAGAGCGTCGACGTCCCGATCATCAAGGAGCGGCTCGGGCTCGGCGGCACGCTGACGGCGGAGGGCGAGCAGTTGCGGGCGATGACCATCGAGCGCAGCGGCGGCCCGCGCCCGGGGGCGGAGGCCGCCTTCCGGCAGTGGAAGGACTTCCTCTTCAGCCTGCCATCGGTCGACGACGGCGGCACCCTGGGCTTCAACATCGGCCGGGTCGCGACCAATCGCAACACCGTCTACACCCCGAGCTCACCGGTCGACCTCAACACCGAGATCGAGCGGATCGACCCCATCGACCGCGCCGGCCGCAAGAGCCACCGGCTCAACGCGCCGGCCGTCATCTCCGGCCGCCCGACCGCGCCGGTGGTGAGCCTGCACAACCTGGGCGACATGTTCGTGCCGTTCTCGCTCGAGCAGATCTACGCGCGTGAGGTGGCTCGCCACCACCGCAGCGGTCTGGTCGTGCAGCGGGCGATCCGCTCGGCCGGGCACTGCGAGTTCAGCCCGGCGGAGGCCGCGACCGCCTGGGGTGACCTCGTCGACTGGGTCGAGCACGGCGACCGCCCGGCCGGCGACGACGTGCTCGACCGGGCTGCCGTCGCCGCCTCCGGCTACGGGTGCGCGTTCACCGACGCCGCCGCGTACGGGACGGGCTCGGGAGGTCTCTACGCCCGCTGCCCCTGACGGAGATCAGCGGACCACGTCGTAGACGAGCTTGGTGATGCCGTTCGCGTAGGTCTCCGAATCGAGCAGCTTCAGCATCTGCTTGTCCTTGTCGGTCTCGCTCCACATCCGCTTCCCGGCACCGAGGACGACCGGGAAGACGAGCAGGTGGTAGCGGTCGATCAGGCCGGCGTCGGAGAGGTTGCGGGCGAGCTCGGCGCTGCCGGCGATCAGGATCGGACCGCCCTCACCCTGCTTGAGCTCCTCGACCTCGTCCAGCGACCTCAGGATGATCTGCGGGCCCCAGTCGTCGACCAGGCCGTCGTCGCCGAGCGATGTCGAGACGACGTACTTCGGGATCTTCTTGACCACGGTGAAGTCCTCGATGTCGGGCCAGATCGGCGCGAAGGCCTCGTAGCTGCGGCGGCCGAACATCATCGCGCCGGCCTCCTCCATCTCGGTGCCCTTGATCTCGTAGGCCTCGGGCAGGAACTCGAGGTCCTGGAAGGTCCAGCCACCGCTGCGGTGCTGCTCTGAGGCGGAGCCGCCGCCGGGGGAGTCGATGACGCCGTCGAGGGATACGAACGCGGAGTAGATGAGTGTGCGCATGAGTCGATCCTGCCGCGCCGAGGCCTACGACGCCAGGTGTTTCAGGGCGCTACCGTGAATGCCATGACGGCTCGACGACGTGCTCAGGAGTTCTGCGAGGCGTACGGCCTCTCGATGCCGATTCTTCAGGCGCCGATGGCGGGTGCCTGCCCGCCCGGGGCGGCAGCCGCAGTCGCCGACGCGGGTGGCATGGGCGCGGCGGGCGTGGTGCTCGACGGGCCGGAGCGGATCTCGCAGTGGGCGGCAGAGTTCCGGTCGATGTCGGCGGGGCCGTTCCAGCTGAACATCTGGATCCCCGACCCTGTGGTCGACGATCCCGCCGGGATCTCGGCCGCGGAGGAGTTCCTGAGCGGGTTCGGTACGCCCGCGCCCGAACAGTCTCCAGCACCCTCGTTCGAGGAGCAGTGCGAGGCGATGCTCGCCGCCCGGCCGCGTGTCGTCTCCTCGATCATGGGTCTCTTCTCGCCGGACTATGTCGAGCGCCTGCATGCGGCCGGGATCGCCTGGTTCGCGTGCGCGACGACCCTGGCCGAGGCGCGCGCCGCCGAGGCGGCCGGTGCCGACGCCATCGTCGCCCAGGGGCTCGAGGCCGGCGGGCACCGAGGGGTTTTCGAGGCGGAGACGGCGGAGCGTACGGCGGTCGGACTGTTCGCGCTGCTGCCGCACATCGTCGACGGGGTGGACGTGCCCGTCGTCGCCGCCGGCGGGATCGCCGACGGGCGTGCCGTCGCCGCGGCGCTGACCCTCGGCGCGAGCGCCGTGCAGGTCGGCACCGCGCTGCTGCGTTCGCCGGAGACAGGGATCGCCGATGCGTGGGCGGCCTCGCTGGACGGGATCGAGCCGGAGGACACGGTCGCCACCCGGGCCTACTCCGGCCGTCTCGGTCGCGCCGCGCCGACTCCCTATGTGCGCTCCTGGGAGGCCCCGGACGCGCCGTCGCCCGCGCCCTATCCGCACCAGCGTGCCTTGGTCGCCCGGTGGCGGAAGGGGACGCCCGATCCCAGCGCCGAGGTGCCTCTGGACCGCGCCAACCACTGGGCCGGCCAGGCCGCCGCGCGCGCCGTCGCGGAGCCAGCGGCGGACGTCGTGACCCGGATGTGGAGCGAGGCCCGTACACACCTCCCCGACGTGGGCTAGGGCCACGGTGTAGAACGGAGAGCATGAGCGCACCCTGGTTCCAGCGACTGCTGGCGGACGGCTTAGGCCGCACCGCGCAGAGCCTGCCCGCGATCGTCGACGGGCTGCCCGTCGACGACCTGCTGTGGCGTCCGTACGACGGGGCGAACTCGATCGCCTGGACCCTGTGGCACACCGCCCGGATGGAGGACGTCCAGATCGCGTCGCTCGCCGGCACTGACGAGGTGTGGCTGCGTGAGGGCTGGGTGGAGCGGTTCGGGCTGCCCTACGCGCCCGGCGCGATGGGATACGGACAGAGCGCCGAGGAGGTCGCGGCCTTCCGGCTGGAGGACCCGAAGCTGCTGACCGGCTACTACCGGGCCGTCCACACGGCCACGACCGAGCTGGTCGACAGCCTGAGCGAGGACGACCTCGCCCGCGTCGTCGACGAGAGCTGGGATCCGCCGGTGACCGTGGCGGTGAGGCTGGTCAGCATCGTCGACGACGCCGCCCAGCACATCGGCCAGGCGGCGTACGTCAAGGGGTTGCTGGATCTGCGCTGACTCAGCTCCAGGGTCAGAGCACGGCGGCGATGGCCTCGTCGACCGTGGCCTCGCCGGAGACCAGCTCCCACTGCTTGCCGACGGTCGCCTCGTCGTCGATCACGGCGGCGATGACCGCGGCCACGTCGGCGCGCGGGATGTTGTCGCGGTCGAGCATCGGAGCCAGCTTCACCCGCCCGGTCGCCGGGTCGTCGGTGAGGCCGCCGGGCCGCAGGATGGTCCAGTCGAGGTCGCTGTCGCGCAGGGCGACGTCGGCGTCGCGCTTGGCCTCCACGTAGGCCTTCCAGACCTCTCCGGCGTCCGCCGGCACCGGCTCGTCGACGCTGATCGCCGAGACCTGCACGAAGCGCCGGATGCCGGCTGCCTTCGCACCCGCGATCGACTTGGTCGAGCCCTCCAGGTCGACGGTGCGCTTGCGCTCGATGTTGCCGTCGGGGCCGCCGCCGGCGGCGAATACCACGGCATCGCAGCCGGCGAACGCCGCAGCGAACCCGTCGGCGTCCTGGTTCTCGATGTCGAGAAGGCCGACCTCGGCGCCGAGCGCCTCGAGCTCGGCGCGGTAGTCCTCGCTGCGTACGAGCGCGACCGGGGTGTGGCCCGCGGAGACGAGGATCGGATGAAGGTGCAGGGCGACCTTGCCGTGGCCGCCGACGATAGCGATGCGCATGCCTCCACGATAGGCACATCCGCCACTGACAATTGTCACGGTCGGGCCCGGACAGACAGATCTGACGTCTGGGTGCCTCGGAGCGCGAGTCTGGAGCCGCCACCCACGGTGGGTGGCGGAGATGGAGGGCACGCAATGACGACCATGACGAACGAGACCTCAGCAGCCTGCAACGCCCTGCTCGCCTGACGCTCGGTCGCTGTTCCTGTTCTGCGGGTGGGAGCAGTGGCCCTCGATCATGGACGCTATGCCTGGCGGTTCCACAGCGCGGCATGTTCGCGATTCCACTGTTCTTGTTGTCGGACCTGCCGCTCCAGTCGCTGCAACCCGCCGAGCTTCCATGAGGGATTGCGTGTGATGACGAGGAACACCATGACGATCAGGGTGAGCTCCAGTGCCGAGCCCGCCAGAGCGTAGATGACCTCCAGGTTTGTGGTTGCCTCGGCTGCGACGACGAAGAAGACAGTCAGGACCAGGACGACAGGGATGGACAGGCATACGGCGACGTCGGTGGCCTGCAGGAGGAACCTGGTTGCAGAGCGTTGATCGATACGGGGCCGCCGTGGCGTACTCAGTGTTATGACTGTCGTCATGACAGTCAGCAGGTGAGCGAGGGTGTTCACGGCCATGAACACCACCCCTGCCACGACGTTCACGCCGTAGCCGAGAGCTGCCGAGATGACTCCCAGGAGAACGAATGTGAGCATGATCGCCGGCCAGCGAATCCCCCTGATCATCCTCATGAGCAGCTGAAGATCGCTCGGGCTGCGTGTGGTGCTGAGACCTACTGACCCTTGAGGTTGTCGACCTGCGAGACCTGCCGATGGCTTATCGGTGCTGCCCGGTTCGATCCCCTGGATATCCGCCGTGATCAGTGTGAGCGTCGTGGCAGCATCTGTCGCCCAGCGCTCGTGGTCGGTTGCGCGCGGGCCGTTGATTGCGGCCATGGCCACGTTGACGCCGACCGTGAACAGACACAGGCACACCATCGCTACGGGCGCCTTGCTCGCGACGGCGTCCGGGATCAACAGCAGGAAAGCAGTCCCGCCGGTTACAGCGACGGCCAGGGCAAGCCGCTGCGTGGCGACTCGTCGAACCTCCATCAGCGGAGGCTCAGCGTTGGTTGTGGCAGCGAATGCGGTGGCGATGAACAGAGCGGAAGCCGTGCCGAGCTGAATCCCAACGAGGGTCATGATCGTGGACGTGTTGACGGGCGATGACGGGGTCCAGCTGGCTCGGGCTATATCGAGAAGCGAGTGGGAGCTGGTGAACCCAAGAGGGCCCGGACTCCACCACATCTCATAGAGGAATCGGATACCCGCGGCGGAGACGGCGCAGCCCAACAGGATGCGTAGGACGTCGCTGATGGGTGGTCGCAGCTGATGCCCGGTCGCTGCGCTGACGCTGGGCTGTTCCGCATGGTGTCGCTCGGCTGGGGCGGGGACTTCGGGCGCATTGACCTCGCGGCGTACGCGAAGTGTGGTCCATGTTGCCGCGGCACCCGCCACGACCGCGGTCAGCACCACCCCGGCGACTCGCGTCCTCGTCAGGGCGGGCATCGGTCAACCTCCGTGGGGCGGGCGATCGGAAACCATCATGGTTGCTTCTGCAGAGGCCTTCCGGCCGCGGCGTCGTCGATGTTATCGATCGGTGATCTGCCCAGCAGCGAAGTCCGGGGCCGTTCGAGGCATGCTATCCCTCATGCGACTTACCGAGCACGAGCTCACCGTGGCCCTGACGGGGGTGGCGAAGACGGTGCTGGCGTCCAGCAGGCGCGGACGCAAGCGTGGAGCGGACATCGACCAGACCTGGGACGAGATGGACCGCTTCAAGCGCTTCAAGCTGCTGGACGGGATCGGCACCCAGATCTTCCCCGTGCTCACCGACCTCCCCGACGTCGACGTGCCGGTCGGCGGTCGCCCGACCTTCCCCGAGCAGGAGATCCGCGAGTCCGTCGAGCGGCAGCTCGGCGACGGCATCGGCAGGCTGCGCCGTGCCGTCGTGGTCAAGACCCGGGTCACGCTGGTCCAGACCGCCCTCGCCCACGTCCCGCCCCGCGCCGAGGGCGACACGCGCCTGGACGGGTGAGAGTGCCGGCGGCCCCGGGAAGCAGCGGCGCCCCGCGGGGGTGGGCCCGCGAAGCGCCGCCGCTCGCTGCAGATGCTGACGGGGTCACCGCACCGTGAAGCGCAGCTCCTCGGTGTGACGACGGCCGTGCACGTCGGTCGCGGTGACGGTGGCGACGTGCTCACCGGCCGCGAGATCGGCGGTCAGCGGGAGGCGCCACAGGTGCATCAGGTGGTCCACCAGACCGCCGCCGTGAGGAAGTGTCTCCTGGTTGGCGGCCGGGTCCGACCACTCAGCGCCGCTGCGGATCGGCTCGCCCTTCATCGGCTGGGTGCGCTCGGCCTCGACCGCCGGTCGGCCGTCGAGAGAGACCTCGACGCTCGAGCCGGTCGAGCCCATCCAGAAGTTGGTGGTCAGCCAGGTGGAGCCGAGCTCGTCGCGGTTCACGACCGTCGGGTCGGCGAAGACCGGGGCCTTCCCGACGTTGCGCCTGTTGGCCTCGAACCAGGTGCGGTAGCGAGGGGTGTTGAGACCGAGAGCCATCTGGTCGCTGCCGTCGGTGCCGCGGACGGCGTACCGCTCGGTCACCTTGCGGCCGCGGATGTCGAGGGTGAGGACCCCCGGCGGGGTGCCGTCGCGCATGATGGCGGTCGGGTAGCCGTCCTCGAGCACACGACCGGCGTACCAATGACCCGACATCGCGCCCACGGTGAGGTGGGTGAACGGCAGACCTTCGGCGGGGTCGAGCACGTCGGCCCAGCCTGCGACGAAGTCGCCCTTGCGGAGGTTCTCCGACATGTGGGTGTGGCCGGAGACGGCGACGACCTCGCGTCCCTCGAGGATCTCGTAGATCTCGTCGAGCTGTTTGGTGCGGTGTGACGGGCTGTACCAGTACTCCAGCAGCGGGCTGTGCGACCCGACGACGATCACCTTGTTCTTCGGCACCGCGGCGATGTCGCGCCGCAGCCACTCCAGCTGGGTGGCGTCGAGGCTGTAGCCGTAGGAGCGGGACGGCGGCGGGTTGATCGGGTAGTCGATCGAGCTGAGCGCCACGATGTGGGCGTTGCCGACGTCGTAGGAGAAGTACGTCGGGCCGAGCTTCGCGCGGAAGGTGTCGAAGCTGTGCGCGCGGTTCGGCGTGTCGAAGTCGAGGTCATGGTTGCCCGGCAGGAAGCGAGCCGGACCGTTGAGCAGCGACGTCAGCTCGCGTGTGCGCGGAAAGAGGGAGAGGTCGTCGCCCACGATGTCGCCGACGAAGAGCGCCCCGCAGCCGGCGTAGTCCTCCCGCTCGGCGAGATCGTCGAAGGCGCCGTTCTGGGCGTATCCAACCTCCTTGACGTTGTACGTCTGTGGGTCGGCGCCGATCACGCAGCCCTGAGCGGCCGACTGCGTCAGTGCGCTCTTCACGACCGGGAAGTTGACCTGGTCGGGCAGCTGGCCGGTCGGGGCGATGCCGCCGTACTTGAGGGTGGGCGAGCCTTCGGGCAGGTGGGTGTAGTGGAACTGGGCGACGTTGTCCTCGTCGACCGGCACCTGGTAGCCGCGGGGCTGGGTGACGAAGGCGGTCATGTTGTCGTAGGCAGGCAGCTCGTAGTGGCCGTCCTTGTCGGTCGTGGTCACGTCGCGGCCGTTGGAGACGGTGACTCCGGCGACGCCACGCTCGTTCGGGTCCTGCACCGAGTCGCGGTCGGTGTCGACGAAGACGCTGCCGTCCAGGGTGCCCTGATCCTCGTCCGGCCCGGGGACGACCTGGACGCCGCCGCGGTAGGCGGTCCGGTCCCAGAGCGAACCGTCATGAGCAACGGTCTTGGCGACCGACGCAGCGGCGTACGCCGGGGTGTTGGCACCGATGGCCAGTCCGCCGGCCGCGAGAGGAAGAGCCAGAGAGAGCGCTACGAGCCGGACGGCCCGTCCGGTATATGGGGGTGTGGACGTCACGGGAGACTCCTGGGGGGTGACTGGACCGGTCCCGGTGACCGGCCCCGCCGTGACTCTCGTGCGGCTGGATGAACCCGGACCGTCATGTCGCGAACGGTGCCGCGACGGCTAGGCATATTCCCCCGCCGCCCCCGGGGCAGCGTCAGGTCCAGGGGGCCGATCTAATGGTCGGCCGCCCCTGGCACGGCTGAGCGCGGGGCGGCGTCGGCTGAGCAGTGGTAGTCGCGCGACGGTCGTTCGCCCGTGGTCAGATAGGTCGTCACTGCGTGGTTCGCGCAGCGGTTCCTGCCGCCCGGGTAGACGCCGTGGCCGCTGTGGTCGGCGGTCACCATGGTGGCCCGCTTGCCCAACGCCGCCCGCATCTTCCGCGCACCGGCGAGCGGTGTCGCCGGGTCGCGAAGGTTCTGCACCATCAGTACGTTGGAAGGACCCCGATCGGTGATCCGGACCGGCGGCTCGGTGGGAGCCGGCCAGTACGCGCACGGCGTGATGTTGGCTCCGGCGGCACCGAACATGGGGTACCTGATCCGGTCGACGGCTACGTTGCGCTGGTAGGTCGCAACCGACGACGGCCAGTGCGCGTCGTTGCAGATCATGTAGTAGCGACCGGAGATGAGGCTGTCCACGTCGTTCACGGCGTCACCTCCGGGCAGCGGTGGCGGCGGCTGGTTGGCATCGACGGCCTGCCAGATGTCTGCCAGCAGCGGCAGCTGGGTGGGGCCGTACAGCAGAGCGAAGCTGATCAGCCGGAACGCGACGTGGTCGAAGGGGCCGTCCGGCGTCGGGATCGGCTTCTTCTCCAGCCGCTCGGCGAGCTCGAAGTGCTTCGCCCGCACCTGCGCCGGCGTCTTGCCCAGGCCGTACTCGCGGTGGTTCGCCGCGGCGAACTTCGCGAAGGCCGGGAAGGTGTCCTCGACGCCCTGCGACCACAGCCGGTCGCTCGCGTAGTCCCAACCTCCGGGGCCCATGTTGCTGTCGAGCACGATTCGGTCGCCGCGCCGGGGGAACAGGGTGGTGTAGACCGCGCCCAGGTGGGTGCCCCAGGAGGCGCCGGCGTACGACAGCTTCGACTCGCCCAGCGCGGCCCGGAGCCGGTCCATGTCACGTGCGGTGTTGGCCGGGCTGACGTGCGGCAGCATCCAGGATGTCTTGGACGTCTCGCACTGCTGGGCGATCTGCTTGCTCTGGGCGGCTCGCTCGGTGACGTCGGCGGCGTCGAGGGCGTACGGCGGGATGTTGCCGGTGAGCTGCTGTTCCGGGGTGAGGTCGCAGGTCACCGGCGTGCTGCGGCCGATCCCGCGCGGGTCGAAGCCGATCACGTCGTAGCTGTCCATGACGCTCTGCGGGAGGCCGGTCGCGACGAGCATCGCCGGGTAGCCCTCGCCCGCGGAGGGGCCGCCGGGGTTGGTCACCAGGATGCCGCGCCGCTTGCCGGGCTTCGTGCTCGCCAGCCGTGAGACCGCGATGTCGATCTTCCGCCCGTCGGGTTTGCTGTAGTCCAGCGGGACCTTCAGGGTCCCGCACTGCATCCCTGCCGGGATCGGCACCGGAGAGATCTCGGCGGGGCACTTGGCCCACTTGATGGTGTCCGGTGGCTGTGTCGGTGCCTGTGCCTGTGCCGCGGCTGGACCTGCCAGCGAGACCCCTGGGGCCAGTATGGCCGCCAGCGAGACGACGGCGACGGTGAGTATCGAGACGCGTTTCATTTCCTTCTCCCGAGGATGGGTGCTGGGACGTCGTCAGTCTTCGCTGATCGGAAGGCAGGGGCATCCGGCCGAAGACCATTCCCGGGGTGGCTGAAAGGACTATTGACGGGTGAGGAAAGTAGTGGTGGTGCAGATCACTGCCCCTGCTGAAGACGGTGAGCGCGGGAGTCGGCGACAACGGTTGGTGGTTTGGCTGCGATCGGGGAGGATGGCCCCGTGATCGACGAGCGCCCCATCAAGACCTGGCTGACAGACATGGACGGCGTCCTGGTGCGCGAGGAGGAGCCCATCCCGGGTGCGGCCGAGTTCCTGGCGAAGCTGACCGAGAAGTCGGTGCCGTTCATGGTGCTGACCAACAACTCGATCTACACCCCGCGAGACCTCCGGGTCCGGCTGCTTCGCTCCGGTCTCGACGTCCCGGAGAAGTCGATCTGGACCTCCGCGATGGCGACCGCGCAGTTTCTCGCCGACCAGCGCCCGGGTGGGTCTGCCTATGTCGTCGGTGAGGCCGGTCTGACGACCGCGCTGCACGCGGTCGGCTACGTGATGACGGAGAACGACCCGGACTACGTGGTGCTCGGCGAGACCCGCACGTACTCCTTCGAGTCGATCACCCGGGCGATCCGGCTGATCGAGCGTGGCGCCCAGTTCATCGCGACGAACCCCGACCCGAGCGGGCCGAGCCCTCAGGGCACGCTGCCGGCCACCGGCTCCGTGGCGGCGCTGATCAGTGCCGCCACCAACCGGGCGCCCTACTTCATCGGCAAGCCGAACCCGCTGATGATGCGCAGTGCCCTCAACCAGCTCGAGGCCCACTCCGAGACGACGGTGATGATCGGCGACCGGATGGACACCGACATCATCAGCGGCCTCGAGGCCGGGCTGCGCACCATCCTCGTCGAGACCGGGTCGACCAAGCCCGAGCAGGTCGAGACCTTCCCGTTCCGGCCGACCCGGGTGGTCGGCTCCATCGCCGACGTCCTGCCGATGCTGGACGGCGGGGAATAGCGCGTCGGCGCTCGGGCGCTGGGGCTGATGTGAACCAGGGCCGCCCGTCGTGGGAGATGACCTTCGCCTACTCGGAGCAGCTGGCCGCTGGCTCCGCCGGTGAGGACGTACGCTTCGCCAGCTGGCTGCTCGTCGACGACGGCACGGTCGTGCTGACCGCCGCCGGCCAGTCGCACCTGCTCCGGGCGGGGGATGCGGCCCTGGTCGGGGCGCAGGTCACGCACCGGGTTTCGACCCGCGACGGGGCCGCGCTCTCGCGGGCGGACCTCCGCGCGGTCGAGGTGGGCTACCCGCTGGCCAACCCGCTGGTCGTGCGCGACTTCGTCGGACGTCACGGCGGGGTGGCCGAGCTGGTCCGGCGGTGCCCACTGGCCGGCCCGTGCCGGCCGACGGCGCTGTTCGCGTCCGGCTACGCGTCGCTGCTCGGTGCGGCGATGACGGCCTCTTGGCTCGAGGACACCGGCCGCGGGACCGACGGCCCTGCGCCTGTCCTGGATCCAGCTGTGGCACAGGTGATGAACGCGCTGGTCACGGATCCGGCGCGGACCTGGTCGGTCGAGGCGATGGCGGAGTCGGTGCACCTGTCCAGGTCGGCGTTGGGGGAGCGGTTCCGGCGCAGCCTGGGGCAGAGCCCCAGCGAGGCTCTGCGGGATGTCAGGATGCGCGCGGCCCGCCACCTGCTGGCCGGCGGTGACCGTCCGGTCGGGCAGGTGGCGTACGCCGTCGGCTACGGGTCGGGCGCGGCGTTCAGCCGGGCCTTCACCGCCACCCACGGGATCGGACCGCAGGCGTGGCGTGAGGACCCGTCAGCCGCGCGGGACCCGGAGCGCGCCGAAGCCCGCCGCGGCGACGGCAGCGGCGACAGCGCCGATGAGGAGCACTCGCCCGACGCCGTACTGGTCGAGGACCGCGCCTCCTAGCGCCGCCCCGAGGGTGATCGCCACCTGGAAAGCGGTGACCTGGAGCGCCAGCGCCGACTCGGTGCGTTCGCGCTCGACGCGGGTGACCCACAGCTGCGTGGCCACCGGCACCATGTTCATCCCGAAGCCCCACACGACCATCGCCAGCGCCATGGCCGGTGTGCTCTCGGCGAGCAGGGTCAGCACCAGCCCGCCGGCGAGGAGGATCGGCGCGGCGGTGACGACGAGGCGCAGCCGGTCGGAGAACCTGCCGGCCGCGAGGTTGCCGAAGAGCCCGCCGAGACCCCACAGCGCCAGCATCCACATGCCGTTGCCGGGCGAGGTGTCCGCGATCGCGATCCGGATGAACGGGTACGCCACGAAGTTGCCGAGCACCACGACCACCACCAGTGCCACCCCGGCGACCAGCCGCGGGTTGCGGAGGGCCTGACGCATCATGCTCAGGCCGGCCCCCGGGTGGGCGGGCACCGGAGGCAGGGCTCGGGCCAGCGCCGCAGCGGCGACCAGGCTCAGCACCGCCGCTGCGGCGAACCCCCAGCGCCAGCCGGGCCCGTCGGCGAGCAGCGAGCCCAGCGGCAGACCGACGATGGTGGCGACCGTGACTCCCAGGGCGATCGACGTCGAGATCACGTGGTCTCGACCGGGCGAGGCGTACGTCCCCACAGCGAAGGCGAAGGACCAGTAGCCGGCGATCGCCGCCCCGAGCACCAGACGGCCGAGGAGCAGGACGACGAAGCCGGGGGCCACCGCGACCGCCAGGTTGGCGACCGCCGCGGCGACCAGCAGGCCGACCAGCAGCGTACGTCGGTCCATCCCCGGCAGGACCATGGCGATGGTCGGTGCGGTCAACGCCCCGGCGATGGCGGTCGCGGCCACCGCGAGGCCCGCGGTCCCTTCGCTGATGCCGAGGTCCCGCGCCATCGTGGGCAGGACTCCCGCGGGCAGGAACTCGCTCGAGACCAGGATCGCGATACCGGCGGCGAGCGCCACCACTGGTGCTGCGGATCGCGCGCGGGGCGAGTCGGGAGGTACGGGCTGGGTCACATCTGATGGAGTCGTCGTCACCCGACGATCGTCGCGCCGATCCACGCCTACGGGTTGATCGTGCGTCGCCCGTGCTTGACCGGATGACCGCCGTCCGGGCGGTCCGCCGACGCTGTTTCCGGATAGGGCTCGACAGCGGTAGTAGCGTGAGCGGCATGACCGTTCCCCCCGTGGTCAGACAAGAACAGCTCATCGCTGAGATCGCCCTCCGCCTCGCCGACGAGGTCGAGGGGGACTGGTCCACGTTGGTCTTCAACCACCGCAACCTGTCCATGTTCTTCACCGGGCGCATCGACGTGCATCGACCGGACGGCAGCTTCGCCCACGCCCGGCCGCCCGACAGCGTCCTCTCGCTGACCGATGAGCTCAGGCGGGTGATGTACGAACCGGGCAAGGGTGCGTGGTTCTCGGCCCGATGGACCATCGCGAGCAGCGAGGTGGGCGAGGAGGAGAACCGACCTCAGGTCGTGTTCAACTACGACGACGAGCCTGTCTGGCGCTGGCCCGCCCACCCGGGCCTGTACGCCCTCGACCTCGAGACCTTCCCTCGCGACGACGACCGCGTGCCCGGCTGGCTCCGTCAGAAGGTCAACGGCGCCCGCCGGACGCTGTAGGGACGCCCCGCCGCGGCCATGTCGCTGACCAGGGCCACAAGGAATCGGTGCGAAGCCTGTCGGAATCGATCGGTCACAGGAGCGGTGCCAGATGAAAGGGTCTGCACCGTGCCACAGGTCTCTCGAATTGCCATTGTCAACCGCGGCGAAGCCGCGATGCGTCTGATCCATGCCGTCCGCGATCTCAACGCGCGGGACACATCCGTCGGGACGATCCGCACCATCGCGCTGCACACCGACGTCGACGCAGGGGCGGCGTTCGTACGCGAGGCCGACGAGGCCCACCTCCTCGGCGCCGCCGCGGACCGCCCGTACCTCGATCTCGCGGTCCTCGAGCAGGCGCTGATCGCCTCCGAGGCCGACGCCGCCTGGGTCGGCTGGGGCTTCGTCGCCGAGGACCCCGCCTTCGCCGAGCTCTGCGACCGGCTGGGCGTCACCTTCATCGGCCCCAGTGCCGAGGCGATGCGGAAGCTGGGCGACAAGATCGGCTCGAAGCTGATCGCCGAAGAGGTCGGTGTCCCGGTGGCTCCCTGGAGCCGCGGCGGTGTGGACGACCTCGAGTCGGCGCTGGCCAGCGCCGAGGAGATCGGCTACCCGCTCATGCTCAAGGCCACCGCCGGCGGTGGCGGGCGTGGCATCCGGAAGGTCACGACCGGGGACGAGCTCGCCGAGGCGTACCAGCGCACCCGCGACGAGGCCCAGCGGGCTTTCGGCAGCGGCGTGGTGTTCCTCGAGAAGCTGGTCACCGACGCCCGTCACGTCGAGGTCCAGGTGATCGCCGACGGCCAGGGCACCGCCTGGGCCATCGGCGTACGCGACTGCTCCGTGCAGCGACGCAACCAGAAGGTCATCGAGGAGTCCGCCTCCCCGCTGCTGACCGACGAGCAGGCAGCCGACCTCAAGACGTCGGCCGAGCGCCTCGCCAACGCTGTCGGCTACGCCGGTGCGGGCACCGTCGAGTTCCTCTACCACCCGGGCGAGAAGACGTTCGCCTTCCTCGAGGTCAACACCCGCCTCCAGGTCGAGCACCCGATCACCGAGATCGTGACCGGCACCGACCTGGTCGCGCTGCAGATCCAGGTGGCGTCCGGCATCCCGCTCACCGGCGACCGCCCGAGCGAGCGGGGCCACGCGGTCGAGGCACGCCTCAACGCCGAGGACCCGGACCGCGACTTCTCGCCCGCTCCTGGCCGGATCCGCCGCCTCGAGTTCCCCGCCGGCCCCGGGATCCGGGTCGACACCGGCGTCGCCGAGGGCGACACCATCCCGGCCGACTTCGACTCGATGATCGCCAAGGTGATCGCCTGGGGTGCCGACCGCGAGCAGGCGCTGGCGCGACTGCGCCGGGCCATGGGCGAGACCACGGTCATCATCGACGGCGGCGCCACCAACAAGAGCTTCATCCTCGACCTGCTCGGCCAGCCCGAGGTCACCACGGGCAGCCCTGCTTGGGCCGACACCGGCTGGATCGACCGCGTCCGGGGTGAGGGGCGGCTGCAGGCATCCCGGCACGCCGGCGTCGCGCTCGTCGCTGCCGCGATCGAGGGGTACGACGAGGCCGAGCGGGCCGAGATCGCCCGGATGCTCCAGACCGCCCAGGGCGGCCGGCCGCAGATCCAGCACGACCCGGCCCGCACCATCGAGCTCAAGCTGCGCGGGGCGACGTACCCGCTGACGGTCCGGCAGTCCGGACCCGCCCGCTACCAGGTCACGATCACCGCCGGCGGCGAGCGGCGCACCCTCACCGCCACCCTCGACCGCATCGACGAGGTGCACGGCCGGCTCACCGTCGACGGGCATCGCTACCGGCTGGTGTCCGCCACCCACGGCCCCGTCCACCTGGTCGAGGTCGACGACGTGATGCACCGGGTCAGCCGCGACGAGGGCGGCATGGTCCGTGCTCCCGCGCCGGCGCTCGTCGTGTCCACCCCGCTCGCCGTCGGCGACGAGGTGGCCGCCGGTCATCCGGTGCTGGTGCTCGAGTCGATGAAGATGGAGACCGCGCTGACCGCGCCGTTCGCCGGCCGGGTCAAGGAGCTCCTGGTCCGGGTCGGGAGCCAGGTCGAGACCGCGGCGCCGCTGCTGCGCCTCGAGCCGACCGGCGAGGCCGACGGCGAGCAGGCGAGCACTGCCCGCCTGGCCGACCTCGATCTGCCTGCGCCCACCAC
The DNA here is from genome assembly GCF_014360585.1 of Nocardioides sp. Taxonomy (GTDB): domain Bacteria; phylum Actinomycetota; class Actinomycetes; order Propionibacteriales; family Nocardioidaceae; genus Nocardioides. Next base: position 17,770 of record NZ_JACIXG010000057.1, on the reverse strand, counting down.
GGAGCGCGGCCGCAGCAACGGTGAGCTGGCCGACCTGAGCAGCCTGCTGCTCGGCTACGACGTCGAGGAGGATCAGCGCCCGGCGCTGCTCGCCGCCCATCTGGCCTCTCGCTCCTCCGGTACGCCTGCGGACACCCTCCGCGCGGAGATGGACCTGCTGTCGCTGTTCACCGACTTCGCCGAGCTCAGCCGCAACCGCCCGGCCAGTGGCGAGCCGTCCACCGAGCTGCGGGTGCACAGCTCGCGGGAGTACTTCCACACCTACCTGCGCAGCCTCGACCCCGACCGGGGCGCCCTCCCGGACCACTTCCGCGACAAGCTGCAGCGGGTCCTCGCGCACTACGGGGTCGCCGACCTCGAACGTACGCCGGAGCTCGAGCGCGCTGTGTTCCGCATCTTCCTCGCCCAGCAGCACCCCTCCGACGTCGACATCGCGATCGGGGTGCTGCAGCGCTGGCTCGGCGACCCGCCGCCGGCGACGGAGGACGCCGCTGCGGTCCGCGCGCTGCTCGAGCGGATCGTGCGTGCCACGCAGCTCCGCTTCGCCGTGGTCGGCGACCTCGCCCGCTCCGTACGGTTCGGCTGGTTCGACCAGCCGCTGGTCGATGACGAGCGCAACGCGGTGCTGGAGGGCGTGCCGGCGGAGGTCGCCGCGCTCACCGAACCTGACGCCCCCGACCGGGCCGCCCGCATCGACGCACTGGCCGCGGTCCCCGAGCCGCTTGTCGGGTTCCTCAGGGACCGGCTGGTCGACGGGCTGCCCGAGAGCGAGCCGCTGCTGGAGGTGCTGATCCGGCGGCACTACCGCGACTACCACCTGCACGACCTCACCGTCACCAGCGACGGTGGCCGGCCGGTCGCGCACGCCGAGTACGCCACGGACGACAAGGGCGCGACCCGGGTGGTGTCCACCATCGGCGACGTCGCCGAGCTCGCCCGCGCCGACGGCCCGCTCGGCACGGCCATCACGTCGGCACTGACCTCAGAGCATGACGACGTCGTCGAGATCTACCTGCGTTGGCCGGATGCTCCAGTCGATGCGGATCTGGCGTCGACCGAGATCGCGAAGATGCTCGCGGGGCAGGAGTTCGCGCGCCGCGCGCGCCGCGTCTCGGTCGTCGTCTGCCATGCAGCTCCGCAGACGGTCGACTACTTCACCTACCGCCATCACGCAGACGGCGCGCCTCACATCCCGACCGCCGAGCTGGTCGAGGACACACTGGTCCGGGGTATGCACCCGATGGTCGGCCGCAGGCTGAACCTGTGGCGCCTGAGCGAGTTCGAGGTCACCAGGCTCGCAGCGCCCGACGACGTACTGCTCTACGAGTGCGTCGCCCGCGCCAACCCGGCCGACCGCCGGCTCGTCGCGGCCGCCCAGGCCCGCCAACTCGCGGTGGTCCGCGACGACGAGGGCCGCGTGATCGCGCTGCCTCACGTGGAGCGGGCCGTGGAGAACTGCCTCGAGGCGATCCGTCGCGTACGCACCGCCCGGGGCCGCGAGGGCACCAAGCTCGACGTCAACCACGTGTGGGTGACGGTGTGGCCGGTGGTCGAGGCGGATGTCGACCAGATCACCGCGCTCCAGAGCAAGATCACCCCGCTCAGCGAGGGCACGGGGATCGAGGAGGTGCTCGCCGAGGGCCGCGTGGCTTCGCCGGACGGCGGTGCCCCGAACCGACTGGCGATCCGTTTCCACGCCAAGCCGGGGGCGGGTGTGGTGGCCGACGTCATCGAGCCGCCCACCGAGCCGCTCGCCCCGCTGGACGAGTACGCCGCCAAGGTGCTGCGCGCCCGACGCCGCGGCCTCGTCTACCCCTATGAGCTCCAGCGCGCCCTGGCCGGGGACGGCACGGTCGTCGAGCACGACCTCGACGCCGACGGCGTGCTCGTACCCGTCGATCGTGCTCCCGGGCTCAACAGCGCCGGCATCATCGTGGCGGTCGTGACCACGCCGAGCACTCTCTACCCCGACGGCATCACCCGAGTCGTGCTCTGCGGTGACCCGCTGAAGTCGCTCGGCGCCCTCTCGGAGCCCGAGTGTGCCCGGGTGATCGCGGCCATCGACCTCGCCGAGAAGATGGGTGTCCCGCTCGAGTGGTTCGCGGTCTCGGCCGGTGCGCGGATCTCGATGGAGAGCGGCACCGAGAACATGGACTGGGTCGCCGCCGCGCTGCGCCGGATCGTCCAGTTCACCCAGGCCGGCGGCGAGATCAACATCGTCGTCGCCGGGATCAACGTCGGCGCCCAGCCGTACTGGAACGCCGAAGCGACGATGCTGATGCACACCAAGGGCATCCTCGTGATGACCCCGGACAGCGCGATGGTGCTCACCGGCAAGCAGTCGCTCGACTTCTCCGGTGGCGTCTCCGCCGAGGACAACCACGGCATCGGCGGCTACGACCGGGTGATGGGCCCGAACGGGCAGGCGCAGTACTGGGTGCCCGACCTGGCCGGTGCGTTCCGGGTGCTCATGGCGCACTACGAGCACTCCTACGTCGTCCCCGGCGAGACCGGACCGCGCCGCGCGCCGACATCGGACCCGATCGACCGCGACGTGTCGACGTACCCGCACGCGGGTGACTTCACCTCGGTCGGCGAGATCTTCTCGGCCGAGCACAACCCCGACCGCAAGCGTCCCTTCGACATCCGCACCGTGATGCGGGCGCTGGCCGACGCCGACCACGAGATGCTCGAACGGTGGGCCGGCATGGCCGACGCCGACACCGCCGTGGTCGTCGACACCCGGATCGGCGGCTATCCGGTCAGTCTGGTCGGCATCGAGTCCAAGCCGGTGCCGCGCGCCGGCTTCCCTCCCACCGACGGTCCCGACACCTACACCGCGGGCACCCTGTTCCCGCGGTCGTCGAAGAAGGTCGCCCGCGCGATCAACGCGGCATCGGGCAACCGGCCGCTGGTCGTGCTCGCCAACCTATCCGGCTTCGACGGCTCCCCGGAGTCGATGCGCAACCTGCAGCTCGAGTACGGCGCCGAGATCGGCCGCGCGGTCGTCAACTTCGAGGGCCCGATCGTCTTCTGCGTCATCTCCCGCTACCACGGCGGCGCGTTCGTGGTGTTCTCCAAGCACCTGAACCCGTCGATGACGGTGCTCGCCATCGAGGGTTCGTACGCCTCGGTCCTCGGTGGCGCGCCCGCCGCGGCCGTCGTGTTCGCTGCCGAGGTCTCCAAGCGCGCAGCGGCGGACCCGCGGGTCGCCGCGCTCGAGGAGCGCATCGACCACGCCGAGGACGGCGAACGCGGCGCGCTCGTCGTCGAGCTCGCCGACCTCCGCGCCCAGCTGCGCTCGGACAAGATCGCCGAGGTCGCCGCCGAGTTCGACGGCGTGCACGACATCCACCGGGCCGTCGAGGTCGGCTCGGTGGACGAGGTGATCGCGGCGAGCGACCTGCGGCCCAAGGTGATCGACGTGATCGGGAGGGCGTTGGGCGACGTGTGACGGCGGCCGGGAGTCAGGATCCCTTGTCGCGGAACACGTCGGAGAGCGGGTCTGCCTCGAAGTAGGCGGTCTTGATCCTCAGCCACTCGCCGCTGAGGACCATGTCGCTCAGGACCTCGTCGATCTGTTCTTTTCGCTGGTCGCCCGATCGGAGCACGAACCCGATCGGGGCGTCCTTGACCGGGTAGACGATCGGTTCTTCCAGGGCTATGGGTGCGCCTTTGATGATCGACTGAGCGTATGGAGCTCCATGGAACAACGCGTCGGCTTCGCCTAGCCCGATCAGCTCGATGGCAGCGCCCACGTTCGGGGCCTTGATGATGTCGACGTCGTGGTACTTCTGTTCGAGGTAAGCGCCTTGGATGGCGCCGTCGACGACCGCGACCTTCTTCCCGTTGACGTCACCGCGCGTCCGAATGGTCGATCCCTCGGGAGTGAGGAAGGCAACGTACGTCGAGAAGTACGGCGCGCTGAAGTCGAACTCCCGCTCGAGCTCTGAGGTGTTCGTGACCTGAGCCCCGATCATGTCGATCTTCCCCGCTCGCAGGGCGGGAAAGAGCTCGTCGAAATCCATCGCCACGAACTCAGGCTCGACGCCCATGCCTTCGGCGACGCTGTGTGCCATCTCGTAGTCGAAGCCCTTGGTCGCACCGCCGCTCTGGTAGTAGACGGGTTCGGTGCTGTCGACGCCGATCCGAAGGGTGCCGCCGCCGACCGCGGCGCTCGCCTCGCCGGTGGCGGTTGGTGCGGAGTGCGAGAAGTGTCCGGTGAAGGCGATTGCGCCCAGGAGCGTCACTGCGCTGGCGATGACCAACTTGATCCGGTTCATGTGGGGTCCTGTTGCTGGGGACGGTGGAACCAATCAGTCAGACAACAGGACCTGTACGTCATGTGGAACGCGGCTCGACCAACAAGGCGGAAACGAGCGATGAACCCCGGGGTGGGCCTACCCGTCACTGGGTCGATCTCTTTGGTGGCAATAGCGCTGAGGTGGTCAATCTCATGCAAGCGTGATGCACCCGCCGGTATCGTCGGATCGTGAAAATACTGTTCTTGAGCCATCTCGGCTACCGGGCCCAAGGTGACCGTCGCTACTGTGATGAGGATATCTGGCTGACTGAGCGACTCCGGCCAGGCTTCGATCTGGCCATCTGCCACCCCGTGGACGCTGTTCGTCTGATGGACGACTTCGATGGAGTCGTGATCCGCAACATCGGGGCGGTGATCGACTACCAGCGCGAGTACGACGAGTTCCGAGCCGCTGCGATCTCCCGCAACGTCCGCGTTTACCCTCAACCGACGGGGAAGGCCGACATGATCGGCAAGCAGTACCTGCTCACCATGACCGCCTCCGGTGATCCGGTCATTCCCACCTATAGCGATCTGACGTCATTGCCTGACGCAGATGAGTATGTCGTAAAACCCAAGCAGGGAGCCGACTCCATCGGGCTGCGCAAAGTCGATCGGGAGACCCTGGCAACCGTCGAGCTGGACGGCATGCTCGTCCAGCCGCTGATCGACTTCCAGTACGAGGTGTCCTTCTACTTCATCAACCACGACTTCGAGTACGCGCTCTACGCCCCCGATCCGGACCGTCGCTGGCAGCTCCAGCGGTACGAACCGACCGCGGCGGACCTGGACTTCGCACGGCACTTCGTCGAGTGGAACGACATCGACCACGGCATTCAGCGCGTCGACGCCTGCCGCACCCGCGACGGCCGCCTACTGCTGGTCGAGCTGGAAGACCTCAACCCCTACCTGTCGCTGGACATGCTGGACGAAGCGACCCGGGACGGTTTCGTCGATCGCTTGGCCGGTTCACTCAGAAACTACTACCTGAACTGATCCTTCGCCGTAGCTTGGCGTGCCGACCGGCGCAGATTGCCGTGATGCGCGCTGTCGAACTGTGCAGAGTGCTGTCGCTCGGAGGCAGTGGCGCGACCACCGCCACCGAGCGGCCTCACTCGTACACGTGCGTGCAAGGCTTGGGTTGTGGCCAACCGACTCGCCTCCGCGACCTCTCCATACCTCCTCCAGCACGCTCAGAACCCGGTCGATTGGTGGGAATGGGGGCCTGACGCGTTCGAGGAGGCGCGGCAGCGGGATGTTCCTGTGCTGCTGTCGGTCGGGTACGCCGCGTGCCACTGGTGCCACGTGATGGCGCACGAGTCGTTCGAGGACGAGGCGACGGCTGCGTACATGAACGAGCACTTCGTCAACATCAAGGTCGACCGGGAGGAGCGGCCGGATGTGGACGCGGTCTACATGGCGGCGACGACTGCGATGACCGGGTCGGGTGGGTGGCCGATGACGGTGGTGCTCGACCACGACGGCAACCCGTTCTTCGCTGGCACCTACTTCCCGGACATGCCGCGCCACGGGCAGCCGGCGTTCACGCAGGTGCTGCAGGCGCTCTCGGAGGCGTGGACGCAGCGGCGCTCGGAGATCGGGGCGGTGGCGGAGAACGTACGTCAGCATCTGACCGACATCTCCGGGGCTGACGGGGCACCGGGTGACTGGCAGGTGGACGTCGCCGCCGCGGTCGAGACGTTGGCGGGTCAGTTCGACCCGATGGCGGGCGGGTTCGGGGGTGCTCCGAAGTTCCCGCCGTCGATGGTGCTGGAGTTCCTCCGGCGGGTGTCCGAGGTGGACTCGCGAGTCCCGCAGATGCTCTCGCGCACGGTGGCCGCCATGGCTGGGGGTGGTATGTATGACCAGATCGGGGGCGGGTTCGCGCGCTATGCCGTCGACCGCGGCTGGGTCGTTCCGCACTTCGAGAAGATGCTCTACGACAACGCGCAGCTGATCGGGCTCTACGCCCGCCTCGGCACCGAGCTCGGCGACCGGGTCGCGCGGGAGAGCGCCGACTGGATGATCCGCGAGCTCGGCACCGCCGAGGGCGGGTTCGCTTCGGCTCTCGACGCCGACAGCGAGGGAGTCGAAGGGAAGTTCTACGTCTGGACCCCGGCCGAGCTCGTCGAGGTCCTCGGTGCCGAGGACGGTGCCTGGGCCGCGGAGGTCTTCGAGGTCACCGAGGCTGGCACGTTCGAGGAAGGAGCCTCGACGCTCCAGCTGCTCCACCGGCCCGACGACACCGAGCGGCTCGAGTCGGTCAAGACGCGGCTCCTGGCCGCGCGCGAGGACCGGGTCCGCCCGGCGCGCGACGACAAGGTCGTCGCGGCATGGAACGGGCTGGCGATCGGTGGGCTGGTCGATGCTGGGGTGCTGCTGGGGGAGCCGCGGTACGTCGACGCGGCGATCGGCGCCGGAGGACTGCTGTGGGATAAGCACTGTGTTGGTCTCGACACGCCTCCGCCTAGCGGCTCCGGCGGCTCGGCCAGCGAACGACCGTCGGTCGAGCCCGGCGAGCGCCAGCGAGCCGGTGTCGAGACCAACACGGTTCGCCTCCTCCGCGTCAGCCGCGACGGCACAGCAGGCGCCCACGCGGGCGTGCTCGAGGACTACGGCTGCGTCGCCGGCGGCTTCCTGAGCCTCGTCCAGGCGACCGGCGACAGCACCTGGCTCGACCGTGCCACGGCGCTGCTCGACACCGCGCTGACCCATTTCCGTGCCGAGGACGGCGGCTTCTACGACACCGCCGACGACGCGGAGGCGCTGGTCACCCGGCCCAGGGATCCCTCCGACAACGCCAGCCCCGGTGGCACCAGTGCGATGGTCCATGCGCTGGTCACCGCGCACGCGCTCACCGGCGAGGGCCGCTTCCGCACCGCGGCCGAGGAGGCGCTCGCCGCCACCAGCAACCTGATCACCAAGGCGCCCCGGTTCGCCGGCTGGTCCCTGGCGGCCGCGGCGACGATGGCCGAGGGCCCGCTCGAGATCGCGGTCGTCGGCCCGCCGGGGCCCGACCGTGACGCGCTCGCGGCCGCTGCCCGGCGCAAGCCCGGCGCGGTGGTGGTCGTCGCCGACGAGGCCCGCGAGGACATCCCGCTGCTCAGCAGCCGGACTCCCGTGAATGGGAAGGCCGCGGCGTACGTCTGTCGGGGGTTCGTCTGCGAGCGCCCTGTCACGGAAGTGGCAGACCTGGAGAGGACCCACACCTGAGAGCCGACAACTATGGGGTCAACCCATATGTCGATGCGTCCGGAGAAGTGTAACTTCGGTCACATGACGGTCGATGTGGTCGCGTTCCTGGAGCTGCTCGCCGGGGATGCCGCCGAGGCCGACTTCGAGGGGCCTTCGCGGGCCGCGCGAGCGGCGGGGGCGACGGCCGAGGAACAGGAGCGGATCGACTACGCCAAGGGGCTCGCGCTCCAGGTCAGAGACATCCTGGAGGCCCGCCGCCGCCGCGAGGGCGAGCTGGGCGCGCTGTTCGAGTCGGCCAACGACCTGGCGATGCTGACCAACCTGGAAGCGGTGCTGCAGGCGATCGTGACAAGGGCGAAGCAGCTGCTGAACAGCGACGTCGCCTACCTGACCCTCAACGACGAGCGCCGTGGTGAGTACATGCGGGTGACCGAGGGCATCCTGACCGCCGCCTTCCGCTCGACCCGGATCCCCTACGGCATCGGGCTCGGCGGCCTCGTCGCCCAGACCATGAAGCCCTACTCGACCGCCGACTACATCCCCGACGAGCGGTTCCGGCACGCCCCCGACATCGACGGCGCGGTCAGCGGAGAGGGCATCCGCGCGATCATCGGCGTGCCTCTCCTGCTCGGCACCCAGGTCATCGGGGTCCTCTTCGCCGCCAACCGCGCCGTACGTCCCTTCGGCACCGAGGCGAGCGCGCTGCTCGTCTCGCTGGCCGCCCACGCCGCGATCGCCGTGGACAAGGCCCGGCTGCTCGAGGAGACCCGCGCCGCGGTGGCCGAGCTCGAGGTCACCACCCGCAAGCTGCAGGCGCGCAACGAGGCGGTCGAGCGTGCCGCCGACGCCCACGACCGGCTCACCAGGATCGTCGTCGAGGGCGGCGGGGTCGACGATGTCGTACGCAGCGTCGCCGAGGTCCTCGGCGCCCGGGTCGTCGTCCTGGACCTCGGCGGAGAGACGATCGCGAGCAGCGCGCCTGGCCAGCCCGTCTCCGACTACGAGGCCGCCGTGACCAGACGGAGCCTCGACCTGAGCCGCACCGCCGGTAGCGGTGACATCTACGCCACCCCGGTCCTCGCCGGAGCCGAGCAGCTCGGCTCGATGCTGCTGGGCCCGCGCGAGGACGACCGCGAGGACGGGGATCTGGACGACGGCGACCAGCGGATCCTGGAGCGTGCGGCGCTGGTCACGGCGCTGCTGCTGCTCTTCCGCCGAAGCGTCGCCGAGGCCGAGGGGAGGGTGCGGGGCGAGCTTCTCGACGAGCTCCTCTCCGGCACCACCCCGGATCCGGAGACCCTGCGCGAGCGCGGCCGTCTTCTGCAGGCAGACCTGTCCAGGTCCTATGCGGTGGTGGTGGCCGACGTCCCCGGCGACCGGGCGCGGGTCGGTCAGGCGGCGACGTTCGTCGCGGCGACCCACGACGGTTTCGCGGCGGTGCGGCAGGGACAGGTCGTGCTGATCTTCCCCGACTACGACGCCCGCGCCGCCGGCGAGCTGGTCGTCGAGGGGCTGCGGCTGTCGGCGGGCGCGCCGGTCACGGTCGGCGCCGCCGGTCCGGTCCCGGGACCGCTGAGCAGTCCCGATGCCGTGGTGAAGGGCTACGACGAGGCGCGGCGCTGCCTGGCGGCTGCGATGACCCTGGGCCGCGAGGGCCAGGTGGTCACCGCCGACGACCTGGGGTTCGTGGGGCTGCTGCTCGGCTCCGACGGCGACCCGGCGGCGTACGTCACCTCACGGCTGGGCCCGGTGATGGACTACGACGCCGCGAAGGGGTCGAAGCTGGTCGAGACCCTGCGGACCTACTTCGCCGCCGACCGCAACCTCACCCGAACCGCCGGCGCGCTGCACGTCCACGTCAACACCGTCACCCAGCGCCTGGAGCGGGTCACCCGCCTGCTCGGCAAGGGCTGGCAGGAGCCGGAGCGCCAGCTCGAGGTGCAGCTGGCGCTCCGGCTCCATCTCCTGGTCGCCTAGAGCGCCGAGTCGGCTCAACCTGACCGAAATCTTCGCCGAGTCGGCTCGTCATGACGAGCCGACTCGGCGCTGGATCTGGTCACTTCGAGCCGACTCGAGCCTTTATGAGCGCCGTCGGGTGAGCCAGAGGTGGCGGGCGGTGCCCCAGATGCCTCGGCGGAAGAGCAGCACCACGGTCATGAACACACCACCGGTGACGATCCCGATCCCGTCGAACCCGGACGAGGCCAGATAGTCGGCGAGCAGCACGATCAGGCCTGCGCCGATCACCCCGCCCCACAGCGTCCCGATCCCGCCGAGCACCGTCATCAGGACGACCTCGCCGGAGGTCGCCCAGTGCAGCTCCGGCAGCGCCACGAACCCGTGCGAGACGGCGAAGACACCGCCGGCCAGCCCGGAGAGCCCGGCCGAGAGGACGAAGGCGATCAGCTTGTAGCGCTCCACGTCATAGCCCAGCGCCCGGGCTCGCGGCGCGTTGTCGCGGATCGCGACCAGCACCCGCCCGAAGGGGGAGTGGACGATCCGCCACGCGGCCCACATCCCGAGCAGGATGATCGGCAGCGCGGCGTAGTAGAAGAAGAACGAGTCCGTCTCGACCGCCTCGATCCCGAAGAACGACCGTGGGACGCCCTGAAGCCCGTTCTCCCCGCCGGTGAGCGAGGAGGCCTGGTTGGCGATGAAGAAGAGCATCTGCGCGAAGGCGAGGGTGACCATCGCGAAGTAGATCCCCGACCGCTTCACCGACAGATAGCCGATCGGCAGGGCCAGGAGCATCGCGAAGAGCGCCCCGCCGAAGACCGCCACCGGGAAGGGAACGCCGAAGTGGATGGCGATCAGCCCCGTCGCGTACGCCGATCCGCCCCAGAACGCGGCGTGACCGAACGACAGCAGCCCGCAGTAGCCCAGCAGCAGATCGAGGGCCACCGCGAAGAGCGCCCATGCGGCGATGTCCATCGCCACCGGTGGGTAGACGAACCATGGCAGCCCCAGCGCCACCAGCAGACCGACGGCCAGCAGCACCAGTCGCTGCCACGGCCGCCCGCCCGCGATCGCCGCATGCTGCTCGGTGACGCTCGCGCCGGCCGTTGCGATGGAGGTCATGCCGTCGCCTCCTCTCGCCCGAAGAGCCCGGCCGGGCGGGCCAGGACCACCACGGCCATCAGCACGAAGATCAGCACCTGCGCGAACGTCGGTGCGTACGCCTGCCCGAACGCCTCCACGAGCCCGACCAGGAATCCGCCGGCGACGGCGCCGACGATCGAGCCCAGCCCGCCGATCACCACGACCGCGAACAGGATGATGATGAAGTCGCTGCCCATCTCGGCGGTGATCGCCCGGAACGGTGCCGCCAGGACGCCGGCCAGCCCGGCCAGCGCGACCCCGAAGCCGAAGACCGGGGTCACCCAGCGGCCGACATTGATCCCGAGCGCACCGGCGAGCTCGGGCCGCTCGGTCGCGGCCCGGACGATCATGCCCACCCGCGTACGCGTCATCAGCAGCCAGACCCCGAGGCAGACCAGCAGAGCCACGCCGATCACGAAGAGCTGGTAGATCGGCAGCCCGACCCCGGCCACCTGGATCCGGCCGCTGAGCACGTCAGGGCGCTCGTAGGGCAGGCCGCTGACGCCGTAGCGGCGCTTGACCAGGTCGACCAGCAGCAGGGTCAGCCCGAAGGTGAGCAACAGGTTGTAGAGCGGGTCGAGCGGCAGCAGCCACTGCACCAGCAGCCGCTCGACCAGCATCCCGAAGACCAGCATCAGCAACGGCACCACGATCAGCGCCAGCCACAGACTCATCCCGACGGTGTCCAGGAGCACCGCGGCGGCGACCGCTCCCAGCATGTAGAAGGCGCCGTGGGCGAAGTTGACCACGCCCAACACCCCGAAGATGACCGCCAGGCCGAGCGCGGCCAGCGCGTAGAAGCTGCCGGCCGCGAGCCCTTGGACGGTGTATTGCAGAACCGCGTTCATACCAATCCTTCTGGCCGATCCATCTGGCCGTTCCTCTGGACGTCGAACCGATCGGCTACATGGAGCAGCCGGACTCCGCCACCGGGCGGAACGCCTCCTCGGCCGGGATGGTCTTGATGATCTCCTCGTAGTCCCAGTCCTCCTCGACGGCGTCCGGGCCCTTGACCCGAGCCAGGTAGACGTCGTGGATGACCCGGTGGTCCTCAGCACGGATCTCGCCGTTGCGGAGGAACATGTCGTCGACCTTCTTGCCCTCGAGCTCCTCGACGATCGCGTCGGCGTCGTCGGTGCCGGCCGACTGGACCGCCTCCAGATACTGCAGGGCCGCGGAGTAGTTGCCGGCATGGGCGTACGTCGGCCGGTCGCCGGTCTCCTCCAGGAAGCGGTCGGCCCACTCGCGGGACTTCTCGTCGAGGTTCCAGTACCAGGCGTCGGTGAAGATCGTGCCCTCGAAGGCCTCGACGCCGAGCGAGTGTATGTCGGAGATGAACATCAGCCCGACGGCCAGGTCGATGCCCTTCTCCTTGAGACCGGAGTCGTTGTACTGCTTGACCAGGTTGATCAGGTCACCACCGGCGTGCATGGTGCCGATGACCTGCGGGTTCGCGGCTCCCGCCTTGGTGATGTACGTCGCGAAGTTGTCGTTCGGGAACGGCGTCGCGATCGTGCCCCCGACCTTGCCGCCACCGGCCTCGATGGCTCCGGTGAACGACTTCACCATGTCCTGACCGAAGGCGTAGTCGGGGTAGATCAGCTGCCAGTTCTTGTCGCCCTCCTCGGTCACGACCGTGCCGGTGCCGTTGGCCAGCATCCAGGTGTCGTACGCGTAGTGGAAGGTGTACTTGTTGCACTGGGCACCGGTCAGCTCGGTCGTCCCGGCGCCGATGTTCATGTACAGCTTCTTCTTGTTCTTCGCCTGCGTCGCGACGGCGAGGGCCGCCGACGAGGTCGGGACGTCGAGGATGATGTCGGCACCCTCGCGGTCGTAGAGCTCCTGCGCCTTGGTGTTGGCGATGTCCGGCTCGTTCTGGTGGTCGGCCGAGGTCACCTCGATGTCCTCGACCACGGCGTCGTCGCCGTACTTCTCCTGGTAGTCGTCGATCGCCATCTGGATGGCGACCTTCGAGTTCGGGCCGGAGACGTCCTTGTACACGCCGGAGGCGTCGTTGAGCAGGGCGAGGACCACCTTGTCGTCGGTGAAGTCGCCTCCGCCGGCGCTCGGACCGCCGGCACCGCAGCCTGCGGTGACCAGGACACCTGCCATCAAGATGGAGGCGCCGGCAGCTGTGCGTCGCTTGTTCATCGTGTCTCTCCTCGCGGGGGTTGGGACTGCGCTGATTGCTTGGGGGTCAGATCCCGAGGTGTTCGAGCAGCTCGTCCTGACGTGCGACGAACTCGTCGTTGTCCAGGCTCTCGACGAGTCGGCCCTGGGCGAGCAGGTAGTGGCGGTCGGCGACGGTGGCGGCGAAACGTACGTTCTGCTCGATCAGGAGCACGCCGACCCCGGACTGCTTCGCGGTCCGCACGATGTCGCCGATCTGGGCGACGATGACGGGGGCGAGCCCCTCCGAGGGCTCGTCGAGGAGAAGCACGCGGGCGCCGGTGCGGAGCACCCGGGCGACGGCGAGCATCTGCTGCTCACCGCCCGAGAGCGTCGTCCCGCCCGCGCGCCGGCGGCTGCCGAGAGCGGGGAAGGCGTCGTAGACCTGCTCCAACGTCCAGGCCGACTCGGAGACCTTCGGCGGCAGGAGCAGGTTCTCCTCGACGCTCAGGTTCGCGAAGACGCCCCGGTCGTCCTGCACCCAGCCGAGCCCGGCGCGGGCACGCTTGTGGGCGGGCAGCGAGGTGATGTCGCGACCGTCGAGCCGGATCGTTCCGGTCAGCTGCTTGTGGAGGCCCATCAGGCAGCGTACGAGGGTGGTCTTGCCGGCGCCGTTGCGACCGACGAGGGTGACGACCTCGCCCGCGGCGACGCTCAGGGTGGCCTCGCGCAGGGCCTGGGCCTCGCCGTACCAGGCGCTCAGGTCGACGACATCGAGCATCGGAGTCTCAAGCACTGTGGGCCTCCCCGAGGTAGGCGGTGATGACGCGGGGATCCACGCGCACCTCGTCGTAGGGGCCCTCGGCCAGCACCGAGCCCTGCTGCAGGACAGTCACGCGGTCGGCGAGCTGGCCGACGACGTGCATGTTGTGGTCGACGAAGATGACGGTGCGGCCCTCGGCGATGCGCTGGACGAGCTCGATGGTGCGGTCGACATCCTCGATGCCCATCCCCGCCGTCGGCTCGTCGAGCAGCAGGAGCCTCGGCTCGACGGCGAGCACGAGGCCGAGCTCGAGCGCACGCTTCTGGCCGTACGCCATCAGCCCGGTCGGCTTGTCGGCCAGCTCGGTCAGGCCGACCTCGGCCAGCAGCCTGTCGACCTCGTCGCGCCGCCGCCCGAGGAGCCTCTCCGAGCGCCAGAACTTCAGGCCCTGGTTGGTCAGCCCTTGGAGCGCGATCTCGACGTGCTCGCGAGGAGTGAGGTTCTCGAAGAGGCTGGTGATCTGGAAGGAGCGGGCGACCCCGTGACGGGTGATCCGCTCCGGTGCCATCCCGGTGACGTCGTCACCGAAAACCGTGATCCGTCCGCTGGTGGGCTTCAGGAAGCCGGTCAGCAGGTTGAACAGGGTCGTCTTGCCGGCTCCGTTCGGGCCGACGAGCGCGTGCACGGAGCCCTCGGCGACCTCCAGGTCGACGGAGCTGACCGCGCGGAAGCCACGGAAGTCCTTGGTGAGACCCTCGGTCCGCAGTGCCCATCTCGGGGCTGATGTGGTGCTCGTCACAGAGACGACGCTAGGGAAGTGGTGAGGCGTACGCCATAGGGGTTCGAGACACACCGAGCCGGTCTGCTGTGTGGCTGATCGCCATGCCGTCGCCTCGGCGGGCGGCTCCCGGTCGACCACATCTCGAGCCCAGGAGATGTGTGTGCCGACCACATGGCGTACGTCACACGGCGTCGCGATGCTTGACGGATCCGAAGGCCGGCCCAGGTGGGCCCCGTCCAGGAGGCCAACCATGCCCCACGCCCGTCTCGTACGCAGATTCCTGATCGCCGGCTCGTCGCTGGCCCTCGCCGCCGCGGCTCTGATCGTCGGCCACGCGCCCGCGAACGCCGCGCCGTCGAAGGGCGGCGCCGACTGCTCGTCGCTGGTCGGGCTGAAGATCCCGGCGCAGCGCATCGGCCTGCCCACCACCGGTGCCGAGGTCACCGCGACGGCGTCGGTGCCGGCATCGGGGACCGGTCCGGCCGCGCTCCCGGCCTATTGTCGCGCCGACATCGCGATCCACCCGGTCGACTCCGCCGCGCCGGACATCCGGATGGGCCTGGCGCTGCCGGAGGGGTGGAACGGGCGGACGATGATGTTCGGCGGTGGTGGCTACAACGGCACCGTCCCCAGCCTCACCCAGAACGTTCCCTTCGGCCCGGTCGACCAGCGCACCCCGCTCGGACGCGGCTACGCGACCTATGCCAGCGACTCGGGTCACCAGGCCGACCCCAGCCGCCACCCGATCCCCAGCCTGGACGGCTGGTTCGGCCGCTCCGACGAGGCGCTGCGCAACTTCTCGGGTGACGCCCTCAAGAAGGTGCATGACACCGCGGCGTACGTGATCCGGAAGGCCTTCGGCCGGGCTCCCGCCACGGCCTACTTCGCCGGTGGCTCGACCGGTGGCCGTGAAGCGCTGGCGGTCGCGCAGCGCTGGCCGCGCGACTTCGACGGGGTGATCTCGGCGTACCCGGCCTGGAACGCCGCCACCCTCGACCTCTTCTTCGGTCGGATCACCCACGAGTTCGCCAAGCCGGGCGCCTTCCCGTCGCCGGCCCAGCAGGACCTGGTCGCGCGACGGGTCCTGGCTGCCTGCGACGGTGGCGACGGGCTCGAGGACGGGGTGATCTCCGACGAGGCCGGCTGCGACTTCGAGCCGGAGACGCTGCTGTGCGGCGAGGGGGAGACCCCGGGGGCCACTTGTCTCTCCCGTGAGCAGGTGGACGCGGTGGTCGCTGCCGACAGCAGCTGGCGGCTGCCCTATCGGGTCGCCAGCGGGGAGTGGGGCTACCCCGGGTTCCCGCTGTTGTCCGGGGCCCGGATGTCGACGCCGATCCTGGGCTTCGGCACCACCGCGCCGGCCGACCCGATGCCGGTGACCGCCGGCTACGGCGCGCAGTTCTGGAACCAGTGGGTCAAGCACTTCGTCGCCCGGGACCCGCAGATCAGCCCCTTCGCCATCGACCCGGCCGACCCGGGGGAGTGGCAGCGCCGGATCAGCGAGCTCACTGCGCTCCAGGACGTCAACGATGCCGACCTGCGCCCCTTCGCCCGCTCGGGCGGCAGGCTGATCCTGGTCCACGGCGCCGCCGACGAGCTGGTCAGTCACCGCTCCACGATCGACTACTACCAGCGGGTCGAGCGGGCGATGGGGAAGCGGGCGACCGAGCGGTTCTCGCGCTTCTATCTGGTCCCGGGCGCCAACCACGCCAACTTCGCCCCGGTCGCCTACTCCGCCTCCTACGACTCGCTCACGGCGATGGAGAGGTGGGCGGAGGACGGGGTCGCGCCGGACGAGAACCAGGTGGTCGCCGACGGCAACGCCGGGGCCGACCGCACCCGGCCGCTGTGCGAGTGGCCGGCCTGGCCTGCGTACGTCGGCGGGCCTGCCGCGGAGGCGAGCAGCTTCCGGTGCGAGCGATGACGGGGTGACCCCGAAATGTCGACATGGCAGATCTGGATGGTTTGCTATCCCTCATGTCCGTTTGGCGAACAAAGTCCATCGAGCAGTCTCTCGCCGATGCCGACCACCCTGACTTCAAGCTCAAGCGTCGGCTCACCTCCGTCGACCTGACCGTCTTCGGGATCGGCGTCATCATCGGCGCGGGGATCTTCACGCTGACCGGTCGGGCTGCCGCCGAGTACGCCGGACCAGGTGTGGTCTTCTCCTTCGTCATCGCCGCGTTCTGCTGCGGCCTGGCAGCGCTCTGCTACGCGGAGTTCGCCTCGGCCGTGCCGGTCTCCGGGTCGGCGTACACCTTCTCCTACGTCACCCTCGGCGAGATGCTGGCGTGGATCATCGGCTGGGACCTGATCCTGGAGATGATCCTCGGTGCGTCCGTGGTCGCTCAGGGTTGGAGCGCCTACCTGGTGACGTTCCTCGAGGAGATCGGTCTCGGGTGGCCCGAAGGCTTCGGTCCGGACGCCAACGCCGAGTTCGGTCAGCCCAACCTGGCCGCGCTGCTGCTCGTGGTCGCCCTGGTCGGCCTGGTCGCGATCGGCATCAAGGAGTCGCTGCGGGTCAACCTCGTGCTCGTCGCGGTCAAGCTGTTCATCGTCCTGTTCGTCATCGTCGCCGGCATGTTCTACATCTCCGGCGCCAACTACGACCCGTTCATCCCCGGGCGCGCAGGCTCCGTCGGCGGCGAGGGCATCCACCAGCCGCTGATCCAGTGGGCCTTCGGCCTCGAGCCGCAGACCTTCGGTGTCCTCGGCATCATCTCGGCCGCCTCGGTCGTCTTCTTCGCCTATCTCGGCTTCGACGTGGTCGCCACGACCGCGGAGGAGGCCAACAGCCCTCAGCGCGACCTTCCTCGCGGCATCATCGGCTCGCTGGTGATCTGCACCTTCCTCTACGTCGCCGTCGCCCTGGTCATCACCGGCATGGTGAAGTACGACCAGATCGACCCCGAGGCCGCGCTCGCCACCGCCTTCCGCGACGTCGGCCGCAGCGGGTTCGCGATCTTGATCTCGGCGGGTGCAGTCGCCGGCCTCACCACCGTGGTGATGACGCTGATGATCGGCGCCATCCGGGTCGTCTTCGCGATGAGCCGGGACGGTCTGTTCCCGGTCAAGTTCGCCCACGTCAACGCGAAGACCGGTACGCCGATCCGGATCACCCTCGTCATCGGTGCCTTCGTCGCGATCGTGGCCACCTTCACCCCGATCGGCAGGCTCGAGGAGATGGTCAACATCGGCACCCTGACCGCGTTCGCGATGGTCTCGATCGCCGTGCCGATCCTGCGCAAGCGCCGCCCCGACCTGCCGCGCTCCTTCAAGGTGCCGTTCAGCCCGGTGCTGCCGATCCTGGCCGCGGTGATCTGCTTCTATCTCATGCTCAACCTGAGCGTCGAGACCTGGCTGCGGTTCCTCGCGTGGATGGCGCTCGGCTTCGCCATCTACTTCCTCTACGGATACCGCAACTCGCGGGTCGGCAAGGGTGGCGACGACAAGGCCGTCGAGCCGCTGCACATGTGAGGCTCTCGTAGACGAAAAGGGCGCGCGGCCGGTGGCCGCGCGC
>NZ_JACIXG010000056.1 GCF_014360585.1 Nocardioides sp. | reverse complement strand
CCGAGGGGTCCCGTACGTCGGCCGCGGCGTCCCGTGCGTCGGCCGAGTTGGCATAGCGCTGCCAACTCGGCTGACGGGAGTGACGCCTCGGCTGGGGTGTGGGTTAGAGCTCCCACCAGACGGTCGTGTCGCCGGGGAGGTCGGCGGAGCCGTCGGTGACGGGCAGGGTGCCGGAGGAGGAGAGGAGTACGCGGCCGGGGGCGGCGATGCGTACGGGCTCCTTAGTGGTGTTGACCGTGCAGGCGAAGCCGTCGCGCTCGAACCAGAGGACCCCGGCGGGGGCCTCGTCGTGCCAGGTCACCGCGTCGCCGGCGCCGAGGCCGGGGACCTCGCGACGGATGTTCAGCGCCGAGCGGTAGAGCTCCAGGGTCGATCCGGAAATGCCGGTCTGGGCCTCGACACTGAGCTCGCCCCACGATGACGGCTGGGGGAGCCAGGAGCCGCCGTCACCGAAGCCGTAGGAGGAGCCCGACCGGGTCCACGGCAGCGGCACCCGGCAGCCGTCGCGGAAGCCGTCCTGACCGCTGGCACGGTGGAAGGACGGGTCCTGGCGGACCTCGTCGGGCAGGTCGGTGACGTCGGGGAGGCCGAGCTCCTCGCCCTGGTAGACGTACGCCGAGCCCGGAAGCGCCAGCATCAGCAGCGTCGCCGCGCGGGCCCGCCGCAGGCCGAGCTCGCGGTCACCCGGCGTACGGATCTGGGTGCCGGAACCCGGCGGGTTGGCGAACCGGGTGGCGTGCCGGGTGACGTCATGGTTGGACAGCACCCAGGTCGCCGGGGCGCCGACCGGCCGCATCGCGTCGAGGGAGCTGTCGATGACCTTGCGCAGCGCCGAGGCGTCCCAGGCGGTGTCGAGGTACTCGAAGTTGAAGGCCTGGTGCAGTTCGTCGGGGCGTACGTAGTTGGCCGACCGCGCCACCGTGGGCGTCCAGGCCTCGGCGACGAAGATCCGGTCCGGGTAGTCCGCCAGCACCCGCCGCCAGGTGCGGTAGATCTCGTGGACTCCGTCCTGGTCGAAGAACGGCATCACGTCGTTGCCGAGCAGGTGGAGCTGCTCCGCGTGGCCGATGGACGGCAGGCCCTCGGCCTTGACCAGGCCATGGGCGACGTCGATGCGGAAGCCGTCGATGCCGAGGTCGAGCCAGAACCGCAGGATGTCGAGGAACTCGGCGTGCACCTCGGGGGAGTTCCAGTTGAAGTCGGGCTGCTCGGGGGCGAAGAGATGGAGGTACCACTGTGCGTTCTCGCGGCCTTCGGGGTCGTCCGGCACCCGCGTCCAGGCGGGCCCGCCGAAGATCGAGTCCCAGTCGTTGGGCGGCTCCTCGCCGTTCTCGCCGCGCCCGGGCAGGAAGTGGTAGCGCGACCGCATCGGTGAATCCGGCCCCTCGGCCAGCGCCTGCTGGAACCAGACGTGCTGGTCGGAGGAGTGGTTGGGGACGATGTCGGCGATGATCTTCAGCCCGAGCTCGTGCGCCGAGGTGATCAGCGCGCGAGCGTCGTCGAGCGTCCCGTAGCGCGGGTCGACCGCACGGTAGTCGGAGACGTCGTAGCCCCCGTCGGCCTGCGGCGAGGCGTAGAACGGGCTCAGCCAGACCGCATCCACCCCCAGGTCGCGGAGGTAGGGGAGCCGGGACCGGATCCCGGGAAGGTCACCGGTGCCGTCGCCGTCGCTGTCGGCGAAGCTGCGGGGGTACACCTGGTAGATGACGGCGTCACGCCACCATTCGGTGCTCATGGAGGACCTGTTCATGTTCATGGGGCCTTTCAGCCTTTGACGCCGCCGGCGGTCAGACCGGTGACGACGTGCCTTTGGACGATGTAGAAGAAGATGGTCACGGGGATGGCGATGAGGACCGCGGTGGCTGCCATCAGGTTCCACTGCGCGTCGTGCTCGCTGACGAAGCTCTGCAGCCCGACCGCGAAGGTGTACTTCGAGTCGTCGAGCAGGAATGTCGAGGCGAAGGCGACCTCGGCGAACGCGGTGATGAAGGCGTAGAACGCGGCGACGGCGAGGCCAGGTCGGGCCAGCGGCAGGATCAGCCGCCAGAACGTACCGAACGGGGTGAGCCCGTCGATCATGCCGGCCTCGTCGATCTCGATCGGGATCGTGTCGAAGTAGCCCTTCAGCAGCCACGAGCAGTAGGGGACGATCGTGGTGCAGTTGACCAGGATCAGGCCGAGGTGCGAGTCGACCAGGCGCAGCCGCGAGAAGATCTCGTACATCGGCACGATCAGCACCGCGATCGGGAACGCCTGCGTCAGCAGCAGGACCCACATCAGCGGCCGGTGGCCGGGGAACCGCATCCGGGAGACCGCGTAGCCGGTCGTCGCCGCCGACATCACTCCGAACAGGGTCGTGCCGCCCGCGACGACCATCGTCGACCACAGCCAGTCGAAGAAGGCGGTGTTGGTGAGCACGAACCAGTAGTTGTCGAGCGTCGCCTTCGCGGCGATCCCGCCGGGGTGGAGGTAGTCGTCCTTGTCCGGTCCCAGGGAGAGGTAGACGAGCCAGATGACGGGGAACAGCGCGATCAGCGACGCCACCGAGAGCGTCACGTGCGTGCCCACCCGGGCGACCGGGCCGAGTTCGCCGCGTCGCCGCTGAGGCTTTCGGAGTGCGCTGGTGCTAGGCGAGCTGGTCATTGCGTTTCAACCACCGGTAGTAGAAGGACGTGAAGACGATCAGGATCGCGAGCAGGAGGACGCCGTACGCCGCCGACATGGCGAAGTCGCGAGGCTGCTGTCCGAACCCGAGTCGATAGGCCCAGGTGACCAGGATCTGCGCGTCCGGCGCGGTGTTGCCGAAGAGCAGGAAGATGATCGCGAACTGGTTGAAGGTCCAGATCACGCCGAGCAGGACGACGGTCGAGCTCACCGAGGAGAGCCCCGGCAGCGTGACGTGGCGGAACCGCTGCCAGGCGCTGGCGCCGTCGATCTCGGCGGCCTCGTAGAGGTTCTCGTCGATGGACTGCAGCCCGCCGAGCAGGGAGAGCATCATGAACGGCACGCCGCACCAGGTGTTGACCATGATCGCGGCGATACGTTGCCAGGTCGGATTCTCGAGCCAGCTCGGCTCGGCTAGGCCGATCGTGCCGAGCATCGTGTTGATGACCCCCGCGTCGGCCAGCATGATCCGCCAGGCGAAGACGGTGACGAATGTCGGCACCGCCCACGGCAGGATCAGCAGCAGCCGGTACGCCACGCGTCCGCGCAGCCGCTGGTTGAGCAGCATCGCCAGCCCGAGCCCGATGACGTAGTGCAGCACGACACAGGTGACGGTCCAGACGATCGTCCAGACGAAGAGGGACCAGAAGCGGTCGTACGCCGCCGGGCCCCAGAGGATCTCGGCGTAGTTGCTCAGGCCGATGAACTCGTACGTCGCGTCGATCGTGTTGGCGCCGATCGTGCGTGCCGAGTTGAGGCTGTTGGCGTTGGTCAGGGTCAGGTAGAAGCCGCGGGCGAGCGGGTAGCCGACGAGGACGCCGAGGACGATCACGACGGGCGCGACCATCGCGTAGGCGTACCAGTAGCGGCGGTAGGAGTCTCGCACGCGCTGGAAGGGGCGGGGCGCCCGCCGCCGAGACCGCGGGGTCTCGGCGGCAGGCGCTGGTGCTGTCAGAGTCATCGGACGACGTGGTCTTCCTGGCTCAGGTGGAACTGGGTCACTTCGAGAACTCGGGCAGCAGGTCGGCGAACGCCGTGTCCAGCGTGGCCAGCCCCTTGTCGAGCGTCTCCGCGCCGGAGGCGACCTTCGGGAGCTCCTGGTCCATCGGGCCCCACAGCGAGGAGTACTCGGGCAGCTCCGGTCGCGGCTGGGCGGCCGGGAGCACGGTCTGGAAGCCGGCGATGCCCGGGTCGGCCTTGACCTCGTCGGTGTAGGCGTCGTCGCGGGTCGGGAGCGTGGAGTTCTTCAGCGCGATCTGGGCCTGGGTCTCGGCTGAGGTCATGAACTTCACGAACTTCGCCGAGGCCTCCTGGTGCGCCTCGTCGGAGCCGGCGTAGATCGACAGGTTGTGACCGCCGGTCGGGGCGCCGGCCGCACCGGTCGAGCCGGCCGGGACGGTCGCGATGCCGAGGTTGTTCTTGTCGGCGAACGCCGAGCCCTTGTAGAAGTTCGTGATCTCCCAGGGCCCCTGGATGATCGCGGCGACCTTGCCGTTGACGAAGGCGTCCTGGATGTGGGCGTACGCGTCGGCGGTGGTGTCCGCCTTGTGCAGGCCCTCGCCGTCGAAGAGGCCCTGCCAGGTGGTCAGGCCCTTCTTGGCCTCCGGAGAGGAGATGGTGATCTTCTTCGCCTCGGCGTCGACCGTGTCGGTGCCCTCGCCGTAGAGGAACGGCTGCGCGTAGTAGGCGGAGGTGGAGCCCCAGTAGCCGTCGACACCGGTCTTGGACTTGATCGTGGCGGCGGCGGACTTGAGGTCCTCCCAGGTCTTCGGCGGCTCGGTGATGCCGGCCTTCTCGAAGAGCGCCTTGTTGTAGACCAGCGCGAGGGTGTCGGTGACGAACGGGACGCCGTAGGTCTTGCCGTCGAACTCGGCCTGCTTGATCAGGTTGGGCTGGAAGGCGTCCTTCTCCTCCAGTGCCTCGGTGTCGTCGAGGGGAGCGAGGAAGCCCTTCTGCGCGAACGCCGGGGTCCATCCGACCTCGGCACGCAGGACGTCGGGAGCGCCGCTGGCGCCGGCCGCGGTGTCGAACTTGTTCTGCGCCTGGTCGAACGGCACGTTGACGTACTTGACCTTGATGTCCTTGTTGGCCTTCTCGAATTCCTTGACGAGAGCCTGGTACGTCGGGCCCTCGTTGGTCGCGTTCGAGGTGTCCCACCAGGTGATGGTGACAGGACCGTCGCTGCTCTCGCCGCTGCTACCGCCACATGCCGATGCCGCCAGGGCGAGCGATGCCGCCACTGCGGTGGCCACGATGCCACGTCGCATGAGTTCTCCTTCGAAGATGGGGCCGGGCGAGGAAGCCGCCCGGGGTGTGACGAAGGTAACCCCGCGTCGAGAAGAATGTAAGAGGGTTTCAGCAAAAGTTGCAAACTTGCTGAAACTTCTTGCAGGACGTGTGGGTAGGGGGCATGATGTGACCGTGCCCATAACACCAGCCTCCGCCCGTCTTGCCGACATCGCGGCCCATGCGGGCGTGAGCGAGGCCACGGTCAGCCGCGTGCTCAACGGCAAGCCAGGCGTCGCCGCGGCGACGCGCGAGGCGGTGCTGGCGGCGATCGACGTCCACGGGTACGAGCGTCCCGTCAAGCTGCGTCAGCGCAGCGAGGGTCTCGTCGGGCTGATCACGCCCGAGCTCGACAACCCGATCTTCCCGGCGCTCGCGCAGGTCATCGCCCAGGGGCTGACCCGGCAGGGCTACACCCCGGTGCTCGCGACGCAGACCCCCGGCGGCTCGACCGAGGACGAGCTCACCGAGATGCTCGTCGACCGCGGCGTCACCGGGATCATCTTCGTCTCGGGCCTCCACGCGGACACCACCGCCGACATGACGCGCTACGACAAGCTGCGCGCCCAGGGGGTTCCGTACGTCCTTCTCGACGGCTACACCCCCGACATCAAGGCGCCGTTCATCTCTCCCGACGATCGCGAGGCGATGCAGCTCGCGGTCACGCATCTCGCCACGCTCGGGCACACCAAGATCGGTCTGGCGGTCGGCCCCGGCCGCTTCGTACCGGTCCAGCGCAAGATCGAGGGCTTCGCGGCGACCATGGCCGACCGCTTCGGCCTGAGTGCCGAGGAGGTCGAGAAGGGCTTCATCCGGCACTCGCTGTTCACCCTCGAAGGCGGCCAGGCCGCGGCCTCCGAGCTCCTCGACGACGGCTTCACCGCGATCGTCTGCGCCAGCGACATGATGGCGCTGGGCGCCATCCGCGCCGCCCGCTCGCGCGGCCTGCGGGTTCCCGAGGACGTCTCCGTCGTCGGCTACGACGACTCCCAGCTCATCGCCTTCACCGACCCGCCGCTGACCACGGTCCGCAAGCCCGTCCATGCGATGGGCCAGGCCGCCGTCCGCGCCATCCTCGACGAGATCGCCGGCACCGGCGCCCCTCACTCCGAGTTCGTCTTCCATCCCGAGCTGGTGGTTCGCGGCTCGACCGCGTCCGGGCCACGCGTCACTCCCTGACCCGTCGGGGATTGGGGGCGGGCGGCTGGCAGGATGGGCGCGTGACGATTGTGGCTGCTGCTGATGGGTCGGCGCTCGGGAACCCGGGGCCCGCGGGGTGGGGTTGGTATGTGGACGAGTCCACCTGGGCTTGTGGCGGGTGGCCGCACGGGACCAACAACCAGGGCGAGCTGACCGCCGTGCTCGACCTGCTGCGGCAGACGGCGCACACCGGCGAGCCGCTGCTGGTCTACTGCGACTCGAAGTACGTCATCAACTCGGTCACCAAGTGGATGGCCGGCTGGAAGCGCAAGGGCTGGAAGAAGGCCGACGGCAAGCCCGTGCTCAACGTCGAGATCATGAAGGACCTCGACGCGGCGATGCAGGGCCGGGACGTACGCTTCGAGTGGATCAAGGGGCACTCCGGGCACCCGCTCAACGAGGCTGCCGACAAGCTCGCCAACGGTGCTGCGCTGGCCTATCAGGCAGGGCGTACGCCGGACCCTGGCCCGGGGTTCGCGGGAGCCGTCGAGGTGCCGGCCGTCGCTCCTCAGGGTGCGCGGCCCGCGCCTGAGCCGGATGACCTGCTCGGACTGCTGAGCGCTGAACCGGCTTCGTCCGCGGCGCCCGCGGCGTACTCCTTCTCTGCCGACCAGAGCCGCATCGACCCAGACTGGGTCCACCGGATGCTCGCGCAGACCTACTGGGCGAGCGACCGGACCCGGGAGGTCCAGGACGCGGCCAACAAGGGGTCACGCTGCTACGGCGTCTACGACGCGGCGGGCAACCAGGTCGCCTTCGGGCGCGTGGTCAGCGACTTCGCGGCCTTCGCGTGGTTGTGCGACGTGATCGTCGATCCTGGTGTGCGTGGGCAGGGGATCGGGGAGCTCTTGATGTCGGGCATCGTCGCGGATCTGGAGCCTTATCGGATCCGTCGGATGCTGCTTGCTACCGAGGATGCTCATGGGTTGTATGCGAAGTACGGCTGGGAGCCGTTGGCTTCGCCTGGGCGGTGGATGGTTCGGGAGGGCTGAGTTCACGCTGGTCGAGCCGCCGGAGCCGCTAGGCGTAGGCGTGTCGAGACCAACACGGTTCTCGTCGGGGAAACCTCGCTAAGCGACTGTTTCTTCGTTTCAGGGTTCGCCGCCGACCCTTCCTCGAGTGTTTCTCGATCAGCCGCCGCGTCAAGGACGGGCCTTCGACCCGCCGGCTTCGCCGGCCGCTTCGCGGTCCTTGACTCGGCACCTGATCGAGAAAGATTTTCGCCATTATCGGGGCGGCGGCGAGGGTGTGGCGCGGGGTTCAGGTTGCTTGTTCGCGGACCGCCTAAATCCGGTCTGACCAGCAAAAACAGGTAGCGCTGTGACGCTGTTTGGCATATAATGAGGCGTATGAACGAGACCGTCGACCAGCTCCTCGCCGGGCCACCCTTGGGTGCGTCCGAGGGCGAGCTGGTCGACTGGATCAGTCGTCTCGAAGAGATCAAGTGCACCGCTGAGGCCGCGCAGGCGGAAGCAGCCGTGCGCCTCGACGGGGCCACCCGGGCACGGCAGGCCGAGGCTGGGGCCCCTGCTCGGAAGCTGGGTGAGGGCGTCGCCTCCCAGATCGCGCTCGCGCGGCGGGTCTCGCCGGCAAGTGGCGCCAAACTGCTCGGGCTGGCGAAGATCCTCATTGCGGAGATGCCACACACCTTCGCCCTCATGAAGGCCGGGCTCTTCTCGCAGTGGCAAGCCACCATCCTCGCCCGCGAGACTGCCTGCTTGTCCCTGGAGGACCGCCGGGTCATCGACTTTCAGCTCTGCGCCCTCGGCCCGGACGGCGAATTCCCTGCGGTGGTGACCATGGGACTGCGGCAGCTCGAGAACGCCGCCAAGAAACTGGCGATCACCCTTGACCAGGAATCCGTCGTAAACCGGGCCGCGAACGCGGAGAAGGACCGCCGAGTCAGCGTGCGGCCGGCTCCGGACACGATGACCTGACTCGGCGCCCTGCTGCCAGTCAAAGACGGCGTCGCGGTCTATGCCGCACTGGACCGGGCAGCCAAGGCTGCCCAGGCGGCCGGTGATGAGCGGACCCGTGGTCAGGTCATGGCCGACACCCTCGTCGACCGCGTCACCGGGCGTGAGGGCGTCGAGGCGAAGCCTCGGATCGAGGTCAAGGTCGTGATGTCGGCCGAGGCCTTGACCGCCGACAGCGACCGGCCGGCGATGGTCGAGGGATACGGCCCCGTCCCGGCCGCCTGGGCTCGTGAAGCGCTCGCCGACGCTGAGGTGTTCGTGCGGCGTCTGTTCACCGACCCGGCCGGGCGGCTGGTCGCGATGGAGTCCCGCTCACGCAAAGCACCCGACGGCCTGGCCGAGTTCATCACCACCCGCGACGCAGGGATCTGCCGCACCAACGGTTGCGACGCCCCGATCCGCAACGTCGACCACGCCCAACGCCACGCAGACGGCGGCGCGACCAGTGCCGCGAACCTTCAAGGGTTGTGCGAAAGGTGCAACCAGGCGAAAGAAGCTCTCGGCTGGCAGGCCAGACCAGGACCGGACGGCAGCATCATCACCATCACGCCGACCGGCCATGTCTACACGAGCCCACCGCCCGACACCTGGCGACCAGACCCACCACCACTGTCCCGGGCAGAGTTCATGCTGCGCGACGTACTGCTGGACTATCGTCTTGCCGCTTGACCGCGGCGCGCCGATCGACTGGGAGTCAGTCGATGTAGCCGGTCTTCGGATCCACCTGAGCCAGGAACGTCCGGATCTCGTCGTCCAGCTCCGCCTCGGACTGCTGTCGGCCATCACTCACGCGGCTGCTGAACCCGTAGTCGGGGTTGGGGCCGGAGAGCCAGTCGAGGTGGTAGAGGCCGGGGGTGTCGGGGTCCTGGTTGATTCGGAAGGTCTCGCCGTCGATGACGCGCTCGACGGGCTGATCGGGGCTGATGATGACGGAAGCGCTCTCGGTGGGTCCCCGACGGCGCCCGACGGCTACGACGCCCCAGGCGACCAGGGTGAAAGCGGCGGCGATGCCGATGACGTAGGCGATCACGACCTCGTACCCGCCCTGCAGGTGGTGGTTGAGGAACGGGTAGGGATACCACCACGGGTCGCCGGTCAGCGGGCTGACGACATGCTCGCCGCGGATCAGGGTGTAGGCGGCCCACAGGATAGGGAAGGCGATGATGGTGCCGACCGTGCGCCATGGCAGGCGCCGGCGCGGAGCGATGAAGAGGTCGACCACCAGGAACAGTGGGCCGATGAGGTGCAGGATCTCGTTCGCCCACGGGTGCGCCGCCGGGACGAGACCGCGCAGCAGCAGGTTGTAGACGAGACCGGTGATGGTCATGAACGTCGTCGCCGCCGCCATCAGCACCGCGATCCACGTGGGTGCCTGGTGGCGGCGGGTCAGCGTCCAGACGCCGGCGGAGAGGAGAGCCGCGACAGCGAAGAGGTTCGACTCGATGGTGAAGTAGCTGAAGTAGTTGACCACCACCGTCGCCAAGCTGGAGCCCTCGGCGGGCGGGGTGCTCAGCGCTCCCCGGAACTCGGCCGTCATCGCGGCGACGATCAGCACGGCCATGGCGAGCCGGAGGATCGACCAGGTCCTTGTCACGAGATCAACGTAGCCGTCGGGATCCGTTGAGACGACCGTTCTCGAGGCGAACGAACGTGTCGATGCTCAAACGGTCGAGGAAGGCGTCGTCGTGGCTGACACGATCAGAGCGCCGCGGTAGGCGTCGAGCGCGGCGATGTCGGCACCGGAGAGGCTGATTCCGGTCAGCGCCGTCGCGACGGTCTCGCCACCGGACAACGTCGCGACCCGGCGGCCGAGATCGAGATCAGGAAGTCCGTTGGCCCCGAGCGCTGCTCGCGCGCTCCTCGACGCCCCAGTCGTCGGCGAGCACGTCGAAGCGGCGCGGATCGGCGTCCCCGGACTCGATCGCCCGCAGTGCGTCCAACCGCTCGCGTACGCCGAGGAGGCCGTCCAGCACGATGAGTCCTTCTGGTGGGTGATGGTGCGTGAACATTCTCCGGTACGCCACGGGGTGGCAGTAACGGGGTATCGGCCCGCCGCGACCACCCCTCGTCAAGCCTCCGGTATAGAGGTCGACGAGAGGCCCGGCGAGGCGCCGGCGGCTCGTAACTTTCTCCGTTGCCGGGTGAGGTGACGCCACCGTCGTCGAACATCTGGGACACTGGACACATGAATGCGATGACCATGCTGGACCGCGAGGCGATTGCGCGGGCCTGCGACCGGTTCGGTGTCGCGCGTCTGCGAATCTTCGGGTCGGCGGTCACCGGAGACTTCGATCCCAACCGAAGCGACCTCGACTTCTTCGTCGACTTCTTGCCAGATGTGGACGACCTTCTCGGCAACTACCTTGCGCTCAACGAGGAGCTCGAGCGGATCCTTGGTCGTGAGGTCGACTTGGTCATGTCGGATGCGGTGAAGAACCCATACTTCGCGGCGGCGGCATTCCCAACGGCCAAGGATGTGTATGCAGCCTAGAGCCGCCGCGTTGCTGTGGGATCTACACACCGCGGCAAAGCGCATCCAGGAGTTCGTCGCGGGGAGGACCTGGGAGGAGTACGCGGAGGACGTCTGCTCCGTTCCGCTGTCGAGCGGCAGTTCGAGATTGCCGGTGAGGCTATGAGTATTCTGCGCAAGGAAGACTCCGAGACCGCAGAGCGAGTGCCCGGGGTTCACAGAATCGTCGGCATGCGGAATGTCTTGATCCATGGTTATGCCGAGATCAACGATCTCACGGTGTGGCGTACTGCGACCGGGGACCTGGACGCGTTGATCACGGCAGTGGACGCGTTACTGATCGAAGCAGGTCCTCCGATGACCGAAGACGGCGGAGAGGCATAGGCTCTCGAAGGATGACGACCGTCGGCGTGGTCGGTGGCGGGACCGTCGGGCTGGCGGTGGCCCGCGAGATCCTGCTGCGCCGCCCTGAGGACACCGTCGTGGTGTTCGAGAAGGAGAGCCGGCTGGGCGCCCATCAGACCGGGCACAACTCCGGCGTCGTCCACGCGGGGATCTACTACAAGCCCGGCAGCCTCAAGGCCCGGCTCTGCGCGCGCGGGCGTGACCTGCTGAAGGAGTTCGCCGCCGAGCACCGGATCCCGTTCGAGGAGTGCGGCAAGCTCGTCGTCGCGGTCGGTGAGGACGAGATGGGGCGCTTCGACGCGTTGGAGAAGACGGCCACCGACAACGCCGTCCCCGGCCTGCGGCGAGTCGGCCGCGAGGAAATCGAGGAGATCGAGCCGTACGCGGTGGGGCTGGCCGCGCTGCACTCGCCGAGGACCGCCATCATCGACTACGTCGCGGTGGCCGAGACGCTCGGCCGGACGATCACCGAAGCCGGGGGAGAGGTACGCCTCAGTGAGGAGGTCACCGGCATCCATCGCAAGATCGGCGGGATCGACGTCGAGACGGCCTCCGGGCGGACCCAGGTCGACCACCTGGTCGTCTGCGGAGGCCTGGAGTCCGACCGGCTCGGTGAGCTCGCCGGCGGCCCCGAAGCGCCCCGGATCATTCCGTTCCGCGGTGAGTACATGCAGGTCAGCGAGGCGAAGCAGGACCTCGTCAAGGGCATGGTCTATCCGGTCCCCGACCCGCGCTACCCCTTCCTCGGCGTGCACTTCACGCGTCGGGTGGGCGGCGGTCTCGAGGTCGGCCCCAACGCCTTCCTGGCACTGAGCCGGCAGCGCTACGGGCGCACGTCCGTGACGCCGCGCGATCTGGCCGACACGCTGACCTGGCCGGGGTTCTGGCGGTTCGGCGCGGAGCACTGGCGCACCGGCCTGACCGAGATCCGCGGCGTACTCTCCAAGCGCGCCTACATGCGAGGCGCCCAGCGCTACGTGCCCGCGATCGGCGCCGACGACGTCCTCAGGGCTGGCCTGGGCCTGCGTGCCCAGGCGATCGAGCGCGACGGTTCGCTGGTCGACGACTTCGTCATCCACCACTCCGACGGCATCACGTCAGTGCGCAACGCGCCGAGCCCGGCCGCGACCTCCAGCCTCGCGATCGCCGAGTACGTCGTCGATCGGAGTTTCTGACTTCTCGACGTCAGAAAGTGACTATTCGGCCGAGGTGGCGGGCCAGTCGGCGGGGAACTCCTTGGCGAGCCGGTCGTGCTCCTTGGTGAGCTTCTTGCGCGCCTTGGCCGAGATGCGGTCGCCGAAGACGGTGCCGTTGGTGTGGTCGGTCTCGTGCTGGAGGCACCTGGCCAGCAGCCCGTCGCCCTCGAAATGGACCGGCTGGCCGTCGAGCCCGAAGCCGTCCACGGAGGCCCAGTCCGGGCGGCCGCAATCGACGAACGCGCCGGGGAAGGAGAGGCAGCCCTCGAGATCCACGTCCAGGTGGCGGTCATCGCCCTCCGGCAGCGTCAGGACGGGGTTGCAGACGACGCCGACGGTGCGCTGGCCGACGGCGTCGGGGCAGTCGAAGACGAAGATCGCGACGTCCTCGCCGATCTGGTCGGCGGCCAGCCCCACGCCCTCGGCGGCGTACATGGTGGCGACCATGTCGGCGGCCAGTGCGCCCAGCGCGTCGTCGAAGACTTCGACCTGCTTCTTGGGCCGGTGCATCACCGGAGTGCCCCAGCGGGTTATCGGCCGCACAGTCCCGCCTTCGGGCAGGGGGCCGTGGGGTGTGAGCGGGGCTGCGCCTTCGTGAGGAGCGGGGGATTCGAGGGAGGAGTCGGCCATGTTCCAACTCTATAAAGCGTTCGTACGCAGTTTGTTACCGCCATCACCTGGTCCAGGTGTAGACCGCGTTGTAACTCCCAGTTACAGTTCTACTCATGAGTATCCTCCAAGGCCTACGTGGCGGGGTCGCGCACGGCGTCCCGTCCGGCGAGTCGCGTGATCCGATCGGATTCGCCGTGGCCGGTCTGCGCAAGCTCTCGCAGAGTCCTGTGCTCGACCGGCTCGGTGTCCGCAAGCAGACCGAGCAGGCCGTCTTCACGGTGACCCGCAGCGGGTTCAAGACGATGGCGGCGACCAGTCGTGCGTTCAAGAAGAAGGGCAAGCCGGGAGCTCCGGGCGTCCGCGTGCCCAACGCCATCCCCAAAGGCGTCTTCGACCTGACCCCGACCGAGGACGAGCAGATGCTCGTCGACGTCGTCACCGAGTTCGCCGCGGAGGTCGTGCGGCCCGCAGCGGCCGAGGCCGACGAGGCCTGCGCCGCGCCCGACGACCTGCTCAAGTCGAGCCTCGAGATCGGGCTGCCGATCCTGGGTGTCCCCGAGGAGCTCGGCGGCATCTCCGAGACCCGTTCCGCGGTCGCCGGCACCCTGGTCGCCGAGGCGCTCGCCAAGGGTGACCTCGGTCTGGCCGTCGCGGCGCTCGCGCCCGGCTCGGTCGCGACCGCGCTGGGCCTGTGGGGCACCGACGCGCAGCAGCAGACCTACCTGCCGGCCTTCACCGAAGGCAACGTTCCTGCCGCGGCGTTCGCGCTCAACGAGGACAAGGTCCTCTTCGACGTGCTCACCCCGGCAACCACTGCCACGAAGACGGCCGGCGGCTACACCATCAACGGTGCCAAGTCACTGGTCGCCCGCGGCGTCGAGGCCGAGCTCTTCGTCGTCGGCGCCGCCCTCGACGGCAAGCCGGTGCTGTTCCTCGTCGAGTCCTCGACCGAGGGGCTGTCCATCGAGTCCGAGCCGGCGATGGGTGTGCGGGCCGCCTCGCTCACCAAGCTGACTCTGACCGACGTGAAGGTCCCCGCCGACGCGGTCCTCGGTGAGACCGACGGCTCGACCTACACCGAGGCTGTGCGGCTGTCCCGTCTCGCCTGGTGCGCGCTGTCCATCGGCGTCGGTCAGGCCGTGCTCGACTACGTGACGCCCTACGTCAAGGAGCGCGAAGCCTTCGGCGAGCCGATCGCCCACCGCCAGTCGGTTGCCTTCATGGTCGCCAACATCGCGATCGAGCTGCAGGCGATGCGCCTGGTGACCTACAAGGCCGCGTCCCGTGTGGCCCAGGGGATCGACGCGACCCGCGAGATCGCGCTGGCCCGCAAGCTCTGCGCCGACAAGGGCATGCAGATCGGCCTCGACGGCGTCCAGTTGCTCGGTGGTCACGGCTTCGTCAAGGAGCACCCGGTCGAGCGGTGGTACCGCGACCTGCGTGCCATCGGAATCATGGAAGGCACGGTGCTGGTCTGATGGCCATCAATCTGGAAGACCCGAAGAAGCTCAAGCCGCTGCGCGAGCAGGTCCACCAGGTCGCGATGAACATGCTGCGACCGATCTCGCGCAAGTACGACAAGGCCGAGCACGAGTACCCCACCGAGCTCGACATGCTCGCCGCCATGGCCGACGGGCTCTCCGAGTCCGGGCAGGGCGAGGGTGCGGGGGCCACCGGCGTACGCCGTGACTCGAAGCCCGACGACGGCTCCGTCAGGAACGGCGCCAACATGTCCTCGGTCCTCTCCGTCAATGAGATGTGCTGGGGTGATGTCGGGCTCACGCTGGCCATGCCCCGCCAGGGCCTCGGCAACTCCGCCATCGCGAGCGTCGCCAACGACGAGCAGCACGAGCGCTTCGACGGCGTATGGGCTGCGATGGCGATCACCGAGCCCGGCACCGGCTCGGACTCGGCCAACATCAAGACCACCGCCACGCTAGACGGCGACCACTACGTGCTCAACGGCGAGAAGATCTTCGTCACCTCCGGTGACCGCGCCGACGCGGTCGTGGTGTGGGCGACCCTCGACAAGGAGCTCGGCAAAGCGGCGATCAAGTCGTTCGTGGTCGAGAAGGGCACGCCGGGGATGAAGGTCGAGCGTCTCGAGCACAAGCTCGGGATCAAGGCCTCCGACACCGCCACGATCACCTTCACCGACTGCCGGGTGCCGGCCGAGAACCTTCTCGGGAGCCCCGAGGTCAACGTCAAGGAGGGCTTCGCCGGCGCGATGGCCACCTTCGACAACACCCGGCCGCTGGTGGCCTCGATGGCGGTCGGCTGTGCCCGGGCCGCGCTCGACTACACCCGCGACCTGCTCGAGAAGGCGGGCGTCGAGATCGACTACGACCGGCCGGCTCACCTGCAGTCGGCGGCCGCGGCGAAGTTCATCCAGCTGGAGTCGGACTACGAGGGCGCGTACCTCCTCATGCTCCAGGCCGCCTGGATGGCCGACAACCGCCAGCCGAACTCCAAGGAAGCGTCCATGGCCAAGGCCAAGGCCGGCCGGATGGGCTCCGACGTGACCCTGTCCTGTGTCGAGCTGGCCGGGACCATCGGCTACTCCGAGGGTGAGCTGCTGGAGAAGTGGGCACGCGACTCGAAGATCCTCGACATCTTCGAGGGCACCCAGCAGATCCAGCAGCTGATCGTGGCGCGACGGGTGCTGGGCCTCTCCTCGGCCGAGCTGAAGTAGACCCGGGCCCGAGTCGGCTCATCCTGACCGGAATGAATGCCGAGTCGGCGCGTCATGACGCGCCGACTCGGCATCTTTCTTGTCGTGGACGGGATGTGACCTGCGCCCTTGTCCCGGGGCGCTGGAGCGACCCCGGTGAGCGGTCTACTCGCCAGTAGCATCACAATCCAGGTGTGGACGCATTGCAATCGGGGGTGGCCGAGCTGCTCCGGTCCCGCCTGAGCGGGGACGGTCGGAACGACGGTGACGAGGCGACCCTGGCTCTCGTGATCGAGGGCGGCGGGATGCGGGGGATGCTGTCGGCGACGATGGCCGCGGTGCTCGCCGACCGGGGACTGCTGGATGCGGTCGACCTGGTGGTCGGCACCTCCGCCGGCGCCGCCAACGCGACCGCGGTGGCGGCCGGGACGATCGGCGCCTTCAGCGAGTCGTACGCCTCGGTGTTCGCCTCGCCGGAGTACATCGGCGCGGGGCGGATGCTGCGCCGCAAGTCGATGGTCGACACCCGGGGGATCACCGCCCGCTCGGCTGAGCTGTTCGAGTGGTCGCTGGCGTTGCGGGACGGCGCGCCCCGGCTGGCGGCGGTTGCCACCGACGTGGTGACGGCGAAGTCCGTCCCGCTCACCGACTTCACCGGTCCCACCGACCTCGCCGACTCGGTGATCGCCTCCAGCCAGCTGCCCCTCGCCGGCGGGCTCCCGGTGACCGTACGCGGCCGCCGCTGGCTCGACGGCGGGCTGGTCGAGCCGGTGCCGGTCGCCTCGGCGGCGGCGCTCGGGGCGACGCATGCGATCGTGCTGGCGACCCGGCCGTACGGGACGGCGCCGCTCTACGGGCGTGCCGACCGCGTGATCGAGCGCTACCTGCGCCGGGTGAACCCCGACCTCGGCGACCTCTACCGGAGCCGCCCGGACCGCTACCGCAGCGCGGTCGCGGAGATGAGGGCCGGTGGTCATGCGGGCGTGCGTACGCTGACCTTCGCACCGGATGCGTTCGACCCGATCCCGGGCCGCACCGAGACGGACGTCGACCTGCTGCGAGTCGCGCGGGAGGCCGCGATCGCCACCACCACCCGGACGCTGGCCGAGGCGGGCTTGGTCTGAGTCAGCGCGGCGGATGCTCACCGAGGTAACTCGGTCAGGGACCACTTACCTCGTCGAACTCCACGAAGTCAGTGCGAGCTCACCGAGTTACCTCGGTGAACGTCGCGCCCGCCGACGGGCTGGCGATCAGGTGCCCCGGGGCGCCGTAGCCGGCTTCGGCGAAGGCCTCGTCGATGGCTGCGCTTACCGACTCGACGGCGGAGGCGGGCAGGATCGAGACGATCGATCCGCCGAAGCCGCCGCCGGTCATCCGGGCGCCGTCGGCGCCGGCCTCGACGGCGGTGGCCACGGCGAGGTCGAGCTCGGGGACGGAGATCTCGAAGTCGTCGCGCATGGATGCGTGGGAGGCGGCGAAGAGCTCACCGATCGCGGCCCAGTCGCCGGCTCCCAGTGCGGTCACTGTCGGCTCGACGCGGGCGATCTCGGTGACGATGTGGCGGGCCCGGCGGCGGACGATGTCGTCGCCCAGCGACTCGACCTGGTCCAGGGTGGCCGCGCGCAGCGAGCTCAGCCCGAGGTCGGCGGCGGCCTTCTCGCACTGGGCGCGGCGGGAGGCGTAGCCGCCGTCGGTCAGCTGGTGCTTGACCCGGGTGTCGGTGACCAGGATGGTGCGCTCGCCGAGGGCGAGCGGGACGTTGCGGTGCTCGCCGGAGTCGAAGTCGATCAACAGGGCGCCGCCCGCCTCGGCGAAGACCGCGACCGACTGGTCCATCCCGCCGGTCGGCGCGTTGGCGACCTCGGTCTCGGCCCGGATCCCGGCAGCGACGACGGCCCGCTGCAGGTCCTCGTCGAGAACCCGGCCAGCGACGCCGAGCGCTGCCGCCGCGGTGGCACACTCGACCGACGCCGAGGAGGACAGGCCGGCCCCGAGCGGGACCGAGGACTCCAGGTGCATGTCCAGCCCGCCCGTGAGGAGGCCCGCCTCGCGCAACGTCCACAGCACCCCCGCGACGTACGCCGCCCAGCCTTCGATCTGCGGTCCGAGCTCGTCGATGTGGCCGGTGAACGCCTCGGGTTCCTGGGCCGAGGCGATCCGGATGACGCCGTCGGTGCGCGGTGCGGCCGCGGCGTAGGTGGCGTGGGGGAGCGCTACCGGCAGCACCAGCCCGGCGTTGTAGTCGGTGTGCTCGCCGATCAGGTTGACCCGCCCCGGCGCCCTCCCGACAACCGTGGCCTCGGTGCCGAATGTCGTACGCAGCGCCTCGGTCGCGCGGGTGGTGAGGTCGGTCGGTTCGAGCATGGTGCAAAGTCTGCCGCGTGCGCGCGGCCCGCAGCGACCCGGGGCTCAGTAGACCGCGATGACGCGCACCGAAGCGGCACGCTTGTCGGCATCGAACCCGCGGAGGACACCGAACACGGTGACGTAGGGCAGCTTCTCCAGGTCGTCGAAGTCGTCGAGCTGCTTGCGGCTGCCGACCCGGAGCGTGATCGTGAACCCGTTGGCGGCCTGCAGGATGGTCTCGCACGTCGAGTCCGGGCCGTTCTCCGGTGCTTCGGGCACCTTGTCGATCGCCGCGTGGACGTCGGGGCCGTCAGCGATGAAGGTGGCGAACTCGACGCCACCCTCGGTGTCGTCCACTCGCCGGCCCAGCCTCTGCAGGTCGACGTCGCTCAGGTTCTGAAGGTCGTGGAGGGCATCTCGCTGCGAGAGGTAGGCGCGGACCTCGTCGGCCATGATCTCCGGTGTGACCTGGAGCTCGTCGGAGTAGTTGTTCGAGATCTTCCGTCCGAACTCGTTCATCAGGTTCGCGGGCGGCAGCGAGAATCCTGCCTTGACGGCCACGCCTCGTTCCCTCATCTCGCCGCGAGTCTTGACGCCGACTCTGCCGCCGTGGATGTGGGCATGAACCCAGGCGACGCGCGAGGGGCTGAGGAAGTAGTAGTTGACCGGCCCCGTGGGTCGAGGCGGCGTCTGAGGGGAGGGTGGCCGCCTCGGGAACGCGGCGGCTGTGACCCCGATGCCCAGCGCTGCTCCCGCGCCCACCGCCCAGCCCCATCCGCCGGTGGCGACCGCCGCGCCGGTAAGAGGAAGCGCCAGCACCGTGCCGGCCGTGGCCCAGCCAGAGTTGATGATCCTGACGAGCGCCGAGGGCGGCTTGGGGTCACTGGTAGTCACGGATCTCCTGGAAGATCTTGCGTAGGTCGTCGGTCTCCTTGGCGACGACATCGCGGCCGCCGGTCTCCTCGGCGAAGCCGACCAGCTGTTCGATGCTCGGGTCGGTCGAGGCGGCGGCGTCGCCGACGAGCACCACGTAGAGCGGCACCCCGAGAGCGCGGTAGTCCGCCTCGTACTTCTTCTTGAGCTGGGTGTAGGACTGGCCACCGTTCTGCTCGCCGTCGGTCATCAGCACGATCGACCTTGTCGCACCCTCCTCGGGCGCCTTCAAGAGGTCGGCGTAGGCCGCGTCGATGGCGTCGTAGTAGGCGGTGCCCCCGTCGCCGCTCAGGTCGCCCACCCCGTCGATCAGGGCTCCGAGCGCCTCGTCGCTCTCCGACCTGTCCTTGACCACGACGGACCCGAGGAGCGCCACCTCGTCGGCGTAGGTGTAGACCGTCAGCCGTTCACCCTTGCGGAAGCGCTTGAACTGCCCGCTGATCGAGGTGTTGTCGCCGACGAGCCCCTCGAAGGCCCGCCGCAGCCGGTTCATCTTGAGGTCGTCCATCGAGGCCGAGGTGTCGAGCAGGTAGGTCGTGCGCGTCTTGGGGGCGAACTCGTCGAAGTAGGTGAAGATCAGCTCGTCGATCGTGCCGAGGTCGTCGGGGAGCGGGAGCGTCTTGACATCGTTGTCGGGCACGCCCTTGGAGGGCTTCACGTCACTGCGTCCGGGGCGTCGCTGGCTCTTCTCGCTCAGGTCCCGCTGGACATCGGCGGTCCGCAGCCACGCGACAGCTGTCTCGTACGCCTTCTGCTTCCCGGGGTCTACGAGCGTGAGCGGGTAGGTGGCCTCCGTGGTGCCGTCGCTGGGATACACGATGTCGAGATCCTCGACCTGCTTCGCGAGCGCCAGCAACTCCGACTCGTAGTTGAAGATCGCGTCGTAGGCAGTCGGGTTCTCGCGGAACTTGTCCGAGAGCCAACCCGAGCTCGCCGCGCGGCCGAGCTGGCCGCTGAAGAGCTGGCGTACGTCGTCCTGGACCAGGCCGACGTCCTCGCTCTGCAACGGCGGCTTGTCATCGAAGGCGGTGGCGACGCCGGCGAGCGTGGACAGGCCGGAGTTGGAGGAGGCGGGGCTGGTCATCAGGAACCCGAGCTCACCGTCGCCGGCGCGGTCGGCGATCTCCTTCCACGAGACCGCGGTGTCCTCGGTCCAGCCGAGCTGCGCGGCGACGTCGTGGCGCACCCCCAAGGCCACTGGGGAACGCATGATCGGCTTGGAGGTGGTCAGGTCATCGGTGCCTTTCGCTGCCAGTGCAAGCCGCAGGTAGTCGTCGGAGGCGAACCAGGCGGCGTCGTAGCGGTCCGAGTCACCGGCGATCGCGTCGGCGGCCTCGAGCGTGCCGATGAACTCGGGCTTCAGCTCGACGTTGGTCTCCTCCTCGAGCTGTTTCACCAGGTCGCTGGGCGCGCACCGGACCGGCGTGCTGCTCGCCTCGTCGGCCTTGCTGGTGCCGTCGGCGCAAAGGACGTCGTCGAGCTCGGAGCCGGCGGCGATCTTCAGCGTCGCCTTGTCGGCGAGCTCGTCCGGCCACGCGTCGCCGGGGATCAGCCGTGCCACAGCGAACCAGGTCAGCAGGACCAGTACGAGACCGCCTGCTACAACGGTCGTCCACCCCTTGCGGTTCACCGAAACGCCTGCCTTCTGTCTGGATCGGGCAGAGTCTAGGGACGAGCACCGACCCGACTGTCGGGAATGCGGCCGGACGAGACAGATGTTGCCAGGCGTTCACCTGGCATTTGCTGGACTCAGCTTCTCGAGGAGTTCCGCGAGCGGCCGCGGACGATGCCGATGAAGGTCTGCACGCGCTCGTCGTCGTTGTCGATCAGCCAGGCCAGGCCGACGGTCGTGGCCTCGATGCCGACCACGGGCCGGAAGACGGCGTCCTTGCGGTGGTAGAGCCGGGCGATCGACAGCGGCACGATCGCCACCCCCGTGCCGGCGGCGACCGTCTCGACGGCGTCCTTCTCGCTCATCGGCGGCCACGCCAGCTGCTCGGCGCTCGGTGTCCAGCCTCCGCGCTCGGGGACGACCAGCTGTTCCTCGGCGAGGTCGTCGAGGGTGACCTCCTCGAGCAGGGAGAGCAGGTGCTCGTGGCCCATCACGGCGACCGGCTGCTCCTCGTAGAGCGGGATGCAGTGCAGGCCGTCGCGGTCCACAGGGAGGCGGACGAGGCACATGTCGAGCTCGCCGGCGCGCAGCAGTCGCTCCTGATCCTCCTCGGCGACCGGGACGATCTCGAGCCGCTCGCGCCTGCGGTCACGCCAGATCCTGGCCCACTTGTCAGGGGTGGCTCCGGTGACGAAGCCGACGGTGAAGGTCACCACCGCATCATCCCATCGATCGGCCCATCAGACGGCCATCGGTCGACGCCGAGTCCCGTGATGAAGAACGCAGCGTTCTAGCGCTGCGAGAAGTTTCTATCGAATGACAGTTTTGCTAGTGTCGAAGACGTCAGCCGAGACCGGCTGCCGGACGAGGGAGCCGTACCCGGAAGCGCGACAAGACGGCCGTCTGGAGTTGGTCATGTCTTGGATTTTTCTTGTTGGATCAGGCGTCCTCGAGGCTGTGTGGGCGCTGGCCCTGGGCCGTACCGAGGGCTTCTCGCGACTGGTCCCGTCGGTGGTCTTCGTCGTCGCTCTCGTCGGCAGCCTGGCGGGCCTCGCGCTGGCCATGCGCACGCTGCCGATCGGCACAGCGTACGCGGTCTGGGTGGGGATCGGCGCGGCGCTCACCGTCGGCTACTCGATGGCCATCGGGACCGAGTCGATCAGCGCCGTACGCGTCCTGCTGATCGTCGCTCTCGTCGGCTGCGTCATCGGCCTCAAGCTCACTCACTGAGAGTTCGTGCCCGGACACGGCGCCTGTCGCTTGACTCTTTCGATATGAGTGCGAAACTTGCTCTCTCTCATCTTATCTATCGTACGACAGAAAAAGGCGATGCCACGGTGTCACAGATCTCGCCGCGTCCGGGTCGCGGCCGTCCACGGCTGCTCCCGGGCAAGGTTGCGGCGAACCCCCGAGATCAGATCCTCGCCGCCGCCGCGGAGCTCTTCGTGGGCCGCGGCTATGCCGGCACCACCACCCGCGAGATCGCGGACGGTGCCGGGCTGAGGCAGGCGTCGATCTACTACCACTTCGGCAGCAAGGAGGAGATCCTCGCGGTGCTGCTCGAGCGCTCGGTCCAGGAGCGGGTCGAGCAGGCCGGGAAGATCGAGGCCGAGATGGGGTCGGTGACCCCCGAGGTGGGCCTCTATGCCCTCGCCGTCAGCGACATGAGCGCTCTGGTCGCGATGCCCCACAACATCGGCATGCTCTACCGTCTCCCCGACGTCATCGCCTCACCCGTCTACGACCGTTACGACCACCTCCGCGGGGACCTCGTCGCCGGCTACGGGCGGGTGGCGCAGCGGGCGGCGGGGGAGCGGATCTCGGCGAGCAGCGGCGAGCCCGGGCTCGGTGAGCTGCTCGTGCAGATGGTCGAGAGCGTGGTCAGCCTCCGTCGCGAGGACCGGGTCGGCAGCACGACCGTCGCGACGATCGCCTCGGCCTGTCTGCGGCTGTGCGGGATCGCCGAGGACGCGATCGAGCAGGCGCGCGGGGCGGCCCTCACGGCGCTGGCGCGGGCTTAGATCACCTAGTGCATCCCCGGCTCGTGGGCCAGGTGGGTCTCGGGCTCGAGCTGGAAGGTGGAGTGCTCGACGTCGAAGTGGCCGGTCAGACAGGCCTGGACCCGGTCGAGGACCTTCGGCGCGCTGCCGTCGTCGAAGCACTCCGGGCGCAGGGTCAGGTGCGCTGAGACGGCGGGCAGACCCGAGGTGACGGTCCAGGCGTGCAGGTCGTGCACCTCGAGCACGTCGTCGACCTCGAGCAGATGCCGGCGCAGGTCCTCGACGTCGACCTCCGCCGGCGCACCCTCGAGCAGGATCCGGCCGCTGTCGCGCAGCAGCCGGACACCGGCGTACGTCATCAGGGCGACCACCACGAGCGAGGCCACCGGGTCGGCGCGGTTCCAGCCGGTGAGCAGGATGACGATCGCGGCGACGAGGGTGCCGATGAAGCCGTAGAGGTCGGAGAGCACGTGCTGGTAGGCGCCCTCGACGTTGAGCGAGGTGCGGTTGGCGCGCGCCATCAGGGCGGCCGCGACGATGTTGACGCCGCAGCCGATGACCGCGACGACGAACATCGGCAGTCCTTCGGCCTCGGGCGGGTCGATCAGCCGTCGGATCGCCTCGACACCCACGACGGCGGCGAAGACGAGCAGCGTGATCCCGTTGAGGGCGGCCGAGAGGATCTCGGCGCGCTTCCAGCCGTAGGTCCACTGCCCGTGCGCTGGCCGCGCGGCCAGCCGCATCGCCCACAGCGCCGCCGCGATCGCGCCGACGTCGGTGAGCATGTGGCCGGCGTCGGCAAGCAGCGCGAGCGAGTTCGCGAGGATCGCGACCGTCACCTCGCCGATCAGGAACACACCCAGGAGCGTCATCGCGGCGATCAGGTAGCGCCGGTCGGCCGCCGGTGAGATGTGGTCGTGATCGTGGCCCATACCAAGTGATCCTAGGC
This sequence comes from Nocardioides sp., assembly GCF_014360585.1. Taxonomy (GTDB): domain Bacteria; phylum Actinomycetota; class Actinomycetes; order Propionibacteriales; family Nocardioidaceae; genus Nocardioides. The sequence continues at coordinate 9,952 of NZ_JACIXG010000056.1, read as the reverse complement.
CCGGAAATCAGTTCTCGGCCGCGCCGTCCCGTGGCAGGGTGGCGTCATGTCCCTCGCCGAGAGCTTCCTGTCGCTGCACCTTCCAGGCACCCCGATGCTGATGCCCAACGCCTGGGATGCGGGCTCGGCCAAGGTCCTGGCCTCGCTGGGCTTCCCGGCCCTGGCCACGACCAGCAGCGGGTACGCCGCGACCCTGGGACGGCTTGACGGCCAGGTCAGCCGGGACGAGGTGATGGCGCACTCGGCCGCGCTGGTCGAGGCGGTCCAGGTGCCGGTCTCGGCCGACCTGGAGGCCGGTTTCGCGGCAACCATGGCCGAGGTGGAGGAGACCTTCCGGCTCGCCGCGGCCACCGGTCTGGCGGGCGGTTCTATCGAGGACTACGCCGGGGTCGAGCAGGACGCGTTCTACTCCCTGGAGGAGGCCGCCGAGCGGGTCGCAGCGGCGGCCGCTGCCGCGGGGGACGGCTTCGTCCTCACCGCTCGCGCCGAGAACCACATCCGCGGCCGCGACGATCTCGAGGACACGATCGCCCGCCTGCAGGCCTACCAGGAGGCCGGCGCCGACGTCCTCTTCGCGCCGGGCGTCGTCGCCGTCGAGGACGTACGCCGCCTGGTCGGTGCCGTCGACCGCCCGGTCAACGTCCTGCTGCTCCCGGGCGGCCCGTCGGTCCCCGAGCTGGCCGAGGCAGGCGCGGCCCGCATCTCGGTGGGCGGCGCGTTCGCCTTCGCCGCCCTCGGCGCCGTCAAGCGCGCCGCCGAGGAGCTGCTCGGCGGCGGCACGGCCGGCTACACCGAGCTGGCGGCCGAGGGTGCCGAGGCGTTTCGCCGCGCTGGTTCACTGGGGACGTGACCGATGAGCTGAAGGTCGTGCGCGCAGGGTTCGCGCCGATCAAGGGGACCCGACATCTGGCCTACGACCGGCTGGTGCTCGACGACCTGGGAGTCGTCGGGGACCGAGGGTTCGCGCTGGTGTCGGTCAACACCAGCGCGCCTGGTCGGGGTCGGGTGCTGCGCACCGTGCAGCACCCCTCGCTGGTCGCGGTGCGGGCAGAGGTGGCCAGGGGCCGCCTCGAGATCGGGCTGCCGGGCGGTGAGAGCGTCTCGGCGGAGCCGGTCGTGACTGGAGAGAGCATCATCTGCGACTACTGGGGTCGCGAGGTCGAGCTGGAGCTGCTCAGCGGACCCCACTCGGAGCTGTTCTCGCGGTGGCTCGACCGGCCGGTGCGGCTGGCCCGCGCCCGTCGAGGGGAGGTCGTCTTCGCGGGTGCGGTGTCGATGGTGACCACGGCGTCGCTGGGCGACCTCGCCCGGCGGATCGGTGACGACGCCGCGCTCGTGGCGGCGCGGTTCCGGCCGAACCTGGTCGTCGAGACCGAGGAGCCCTATGTCGAGGACACCTGGCTCGGCCGGGAGGTCCAGGTCGGCGCGGCGAGGCTCCGGATCGGCGTGCCCATCCCGCGGTGCGCCGTGATCGACATCCACCCGGAGACGGGGAAGCGGGACGTACGCCTGTTGAAGACGCTCGCCTCCCACCGGCCGCTCAACCGGGCCGGCGAGCCGGCGCTCGGGGTCTTCGCCGAGGTGGTCGCTCCCGGGTTCGTGGGCTGAGCCAGAAGCGTCGCAGCGCGACGCGCCGGCGCGTACTCAGGCGGGGTTGCGTACGCTCCTGAACGTGGATATGCAATCGCTGTTGTCGCGCGACTCCGTCAAGGTCGCCCTCGTCGTCAACGCCGGCTCGCGCCGTGGAGAGGACGCGCTGGCCTCGTCGGAGAAGATGCTCCGCGACGCGGGGATCGAGGACCTGCGCTCCTACGCTGTCCATTCGGGGGAGGAGCTGGAGAACACGCTGGACGAGGTGGCGGCCGACCAGCCCGACCTGCTCGTCATCGGCGGCGGTGACGGCTCGGTGGGCGCCGCAGCTTCCCGGATCGCCGGGACCGACGTCGTGCTCGCCGTGCTGCCGCTCGGCACCGCCAACGACTTCGCCCGCACGCTCGAGCTGGACCAGGACCCGGAGACCGCGATCCGGCAGGTGCTCGAGGGAAAGATCATCAACGTCGACATCGGCCGGGCCAACGGCCACAGCTACCTCAACGTCGCCTCGTTCGGTCTCTCCGTCGCAATGACCGATGCTCTGGACCCTCGGCTCAAGAAGCTGATCGGCCCGGCGGCCTATCCGGTGGCGACGCTCCAGGCCTACCGGCACCACAAGCCGTTCACCGCCCGGCTGGAGTTCCCCGACGGCGACCACGACACGGTGGAGCTCGACGACCTGCTCCAGGTCGCGGTCGGCAACGGCCGTCACTACGGCGGCGGCAACACGGTCTCGCCCACGGCCTCGGTGGACGACGACCTGCTCGACGTCTACGCGATCGTCCGTGGCCGCATGCGCGACCACGTCTCCATCGCGCGGCTGCTCAAGAGCGGCCACTTCATCGAGCACGATCAGGTCCACCACGTGACCACCACGGCGGTGCGGATCACCACCGACGAGCCGATGCCGGTCAACCTCGACGGGGAGATCCTCACCGAGACGCCGACCGACTTCACGCTCGAGAGCAACGCGCTCCACGTCGCGGTGCCGATCCGCAGCCGTGCCGGTCGCCTCGACGGCCCGCCGCCGGACGTCCAGGACCAGGAGGTCTAAGGGCGACCGGCTCGGGGCACGTCGACCCGGATGGCCAGCAGCCGAGCCTCGGTGTTGGCCTTGCGCGGCTCCTCGAAGAAGTCGGGTGCGGCACAGGCGTAGAGCGTCTTCCCGTCGCTGCCGCCCAGCATGCACGCGAAGACGCCACCGTCCAGATCGATCTGCTCGAGGATCTCCCCGCCCTCGGCGGCCCTGACCAGACGGCCGAAGACCGCGTCGGCGGTCCACACCGCGCCCTCGGCGTCCAGGCAGCAGCCGTCGGGTGCGAGGACGGCATCGCCCATCGCCTCCCCGAACGCGGTGTGGGTGGTGAGCTCGCCGAACTTCGCCCACGTACGCCGGTTGGTCAGCGACCCGTCCGTGGCGATGTCGAAGGCACTGATCCGGTTGCCGCAGGTCTCGTCGACGATGAGGGTGCCGTCGTCGGTGATCACGCTGCCGTTGGGGAACCACAGATCGTCGGCGACCTCGGTCACCGTGCCGTCCGGGTCGACCCGCAGCAGCACCGTCGAGGCCACGTCGGCGCCGGCCATGATGTCGAAGCCGAAGTTCCCGACGTACGCCCTGCCCTGCTCGTCGACCACCATGTCGTTGAGGTGGTGGTCGACGTGGCCGCTGAGGTCGGCGTGGGTGACCAGCGAGCCGTCGCTCTCGCGACGCAGGATCCGGCGGTCGCGCATCGAGACCACGAGGAGATGGCCGTCGGGGAGCCAGCCCAGCCCCGACGGCTGGCCCGGCACCTCCGCCTCGACCCGGAGATCCGAACCGTCCTCCTGCGCCGAGTAGACCTTGTAGGAGTAGAAGTCCACGAACCAGATCCGGTCCTGGTGCCATCTCGGGCACTCCAGGTAGTGCAGGTCCTTCACAACTGTGGTGATCTCTCGGGCCACGACGAACGCTCCTCTGGTCGACTGCCCCTATCATGCCGAGAAGTCACCGACGTCGGGCGAGAAGTCACTTACGTCGGCCGAGAAGTCGCTGAGGCGAATCGAGATGGCACCGGGGTGGCATCTCGACCGACCGGAGTGACGCCTCGGCTGACGGGGGTGACGTCTCGGCTACTCCTCCAGCTTCCAGGCCGCCTTGAGAGAGAGCTGGCCGCCGGTCTGGAGCAGGGCGCGGCTGTAGAGGCGCTCGGCGAGGCGTACGAGGGCTGCGCCGAAGGCGAGGAGCAGGACCAGGGCGATGATCGGCTCCCACCAGGCGGCGGTGCCCTCGACCAGGCGCATCGGCATCAGCACCGCGGAGAGCGGCGGGACGTAGGAGCCGATCTGCTCGCCGACGCCGTCGAGATACAGGGCGCCGAAGAACATCACCATCAGCAGCATCGTGATCGGGGTGGACGAGGATTGCAGGTCCTCGGTTCTCGAAGCGAGCGCGCCCGCGACCGCCCACAGCGTGGAGAGCACCACGAAGCCGACCAGGAAGAAGACCACGAACCAGCCGATCGCGCCCGACAGCACCGGCAGCGCGAAGCTGAACTCGGTCAGGCTCAGCCCGATCAGCCCGACGGCCACGTAGATGAGCATCTGTCCGACGGCGATGACGGCGTTGCCGATGATCTTGCCGGCCAGCAGCTGGCGCAGCGGCACGGCCGCGGCGATCATCTCCACGATCCTCGACTGCTTCTCCTCCACGACGCTGTTGGCCAGCGTCATCCCGAACATGATCGAGGCGAAGTAGAAGACGATGGCGAGTGCGTACCCGACCACCCAGCGGATCGCGCTCAGCTCGCTGTCGCCCTCGATCTGGTCGAGCGCGACCGACGAGCCCTTGGTCAGCTCGGCCGCGCTGGTGCCGGCCGCGTCGGCGTTCCCGGCGAGGACGATCTCCTCGACCGCCTGCTCGACCACGCCACGCAGCTCGGAGTCGGCGTCCTGGAGCGTGAGCAGAGTCCATCCGTCCTCATCGGGGGAGAGGTACGCGTCGGCGTGCTCCTCCTCGAGGGCGTGCCGGGCGGCGTCGGCGTCGTCGACGGCAACAGCCTCGATGTGCACCTTCTCGTCGATCTCGGTCGAGCGCTCGGCGATGCCCTCGACCATGGCCTGCGACGTCGTCGAGGAGTAGGCGACCTCGTACGTCTTCTCCCGGCTCTCGCTCCAAGCGGAGAAGCCGAGCACCCCCACGATCACGGCGAGCATGATCGCGGTGCCGATGATGGTCGACTTGTCGGTGACGCGGACCATGATCTCGCGGCGCGCGACGATCTGCCAGACAGGTTGCGTCCTCATGCGGTGACCTCCCGGTAGATCTCGGACAGACGGGGTACGACGCGGTGGAAGTCGAGCACGCTGCCGCGTGCGGTGGCCTCGGCGAGCAGCCTCTGCTCGGCGCCTTCGGAGACGACCTCGATCTCGGCCTCGGGGCCGGAGACGTCGCGGACGTGGAGGCCCGGGACGTCGCGTACCCAGCCGGCGTCGCCACCGAGCACCAGCCGGTAGCGCAGCGCGGCCTCGGCGCGCAGTTCCTCGCCCGTCCCCTGAGCGACCACGCGGCCGCGGGCCATGACCACGAGGCGGTCGCACAGCCGGTCGACCAGGTCGAGCTGGTGGGAGGAGAAGACGACGGGTACGCCGTCGCGAGCATGCTCGCGTAGCAGGTCGGCCATCGCGTCGATGGCGTCGGGATCGAGCCCGGAGAACGGCTCGTCGAGGACCAGCGCCATCGGAGCCGGGACGAGCGCGGCGATGATCTGGACGCGCTGCTGGTTGCCGAGGGACAGCTTCTCCAGCGGGTCCTTCGTGCGACCGCCGAGACCGAACCGCTCCAGCAGCACGGTGATCTCCTGGCGCGCGTCGGCGGCATTCATGCCGCGGAGCCGGGCCAGGTAGACCAGCTGCTCCAGGATCGGCTGCTTCGGGTAGAGGCCGCGCTCCTCGGGCATGTAGCCGAACCGGCGCCGGTCCTCACGGGTCACCTCGTGCCCCTGCCAGGAGACCGTGCCGGCGTGAGCGGCCAGCACCCCCATGATCATCCGCATGGTGGTGGTCTTCCCGGCACCGTTGCCGCCCACGAACCCGGTGAGCCCACCGGACGGGACCGGGAAGGACACGTCGTCGACGGCGACCATGTCGCCGAAGCGGCGGGTCAGCCCGCTGACCTCGAGCATCGATTCTCCTCTGTTTCGGAAACGAACGGGACTCACGCTATTTCAGTGCCGCGCCCGGCGGATCCGTCGCGAGGATGAACCCGGCCTCAGCCGTTGGGCTCAGGTGTCTGGTTCAGGTGCTGGACGGGTCCGCGGGCAGCAGCCCGTGACGGTGGATGAAGACCACCGTCTGCACCCGGTCGCGCAGCTGCAGCTTGGCCAGGCAGGCCGATACGTGCGTCTTCACGGTCGCCTCGGTCAGGAACAGCCGGCGGGCGATCTCGTTGTTGCTCAGCCCTTCGCCGATGAGCAGGAGCACCTCGCGTTCGCGGGCGGTGAGCAGAGCGAGCTCCTCGGGCGGCTTCGGTCTCGTCGGTGCGGGCGCCTCGGCGCTGGTCACCCGGCCGATCACCCGCATCGTGACCTCCGGGGCCAGCAGCGCGTGACCTTCGGCGGCCGCGCGCACCGCCTCGGCCAGCGAGTCGGGATCGGCGTTCTTGAGCAGGAATCCGCTGGCGCCGGCCGCGAGCGCGTCGAAGAGATAGTCGTCGCGGTCGAAGGTGGTCAGGATGATCACCTTGGCGCGTCCCTCGGCGACCACCGTACGCGTCGCCTCGATGCCGTCGGTGCCGGGCATCTGCACGTCCATCAGCACCACGTCGGGCTGCAGCTCGCGCGCCTTGGCGATCGCGTCGGCGCCGTCGGAGGCCTCGCCGACCACCGAGATGTCGTCCTCCATCGAGAGGATGAGACGAAACCCCGAGCGCACCAGCTGCTGGTCGTCGGCGAGCAGCACGCGGATCATCGTGCGACGCCCGCGGACAGGGCAAGGGAGTCGAGCGGGAACCTCACCCGCACCCGATACCCCTGCACGGCCCTAGGTCCGATGTCGACCTCCGCCTTCCGGATGGCCGCCCGCTCGCGGACACCCAGCAGGCCCAGGCCGCTGCCCGAGGTGCCGTGCCGGGGCCGGCCGTTGTCGGTGATCTCGACCTCGGCGTACGGCGACGCCGCCGAACGGTCGACGCGGAGGACGACCTGGGCACGGTCGGCGGTGGAGTGGCGGCGGACGTTGGCCAGCGCCTCCTGGACGATGCGGCAGACCGAGTGCGCCAGCGGCGACGGCAGCTCGTCGACCGGCCCGACGGCCTCGTAGTCCACCCGCAGTCCGTTCTCGCGCACCTCGTCCAGGAGCGCCGGCAGGTCCTCGAGGCGCGGCTCGGGGCGGCGTACCTCTGCTGATGCGGTGTGCGCCGAACCGTCCGTCTCCTCGTCGCCGACCGGGTCGCGCAGCGTGCCGAGCAGCGAGCGCATCTGGGTGACCGCCTCGCGAGCGGAGGCCTCGACGTTTCCGAGCGCCTCGGTGGCCCCCTCGATGTCGCCGGGACGGCCGCGCTCGAGCAGCTTGCGGGCGGCGGCGGCCTGGACGCCGACGACCGCGACGTGGTGGGCGACGACGTCGTGCAGCTCGCGGGCGATGCGCAGGCGCTCGTCGATCACGGCGCGCCGCTGGAGCTGTCCGGACTGGGCCGCGATGGTCGCGGCCTGCTCGGCGAGCTCGGCCTTCTGTCGCGCCCCGCGCCAGGCGACCTGACCGCCGACGATCGCGCCGGCGAAGTAGAGCAGGTTGATGACGGTGGTGAGCAGCACGAAGGCGGTCACCGGGCCGACGAGCGAGGAGCCCTCCGAATCCGCGGTCGACTCGCGGATCTCGTCGATGCCGCTGCCGACCGCGAACTGCCAGGAGAGCCACGCGAACATGAACAGGGTGATCAGCCCCATCACGACGACCATGTCCCGCCGTCGCCGCGCCCAGGCCGCTCCGGCGAAGAAGGCGAGGAAGTAGATGATCTGCATGGGCAGCAAGCCCATCACCATCGGCAGCCATACGCCGGTGACGAACATGTGCAGCCCGGCCAGGAGCGCGACCGTGAGCGGGAAGCGCCGCCGGAAGACCAGCAGCCCCGCGCCGATGAACACCGCTGTCCACTCGACCCACATCGGGGCGTCGCTGGAGTCGAGCGTCCCGACCCCGCGGATCAGCTCCAGGGTCATCAGGCTGGCGACCAGCACGCTCACCCCGACCAGCCAGTCACCGGCCGAGATCGAGCCCTCCCGCTCCCAGTCGTCGTCGGTCGCGAAGAAGGTCGCCAGCCGGCCTGAGGAGCCGGCGTCGTCGTGCACAGTCACCCGGCCAACCCTAGTTCCAGGGACGGGCGCCGTCCTCAGTCTGAAGTCGGAGTACCCCCCGCTGGTCGAGCCGCGAGCGCCAGCGAGCGTGTCGAGACCAACACGGTCGTCATCGAGCGCCGATGTGGCTGTGTTGGTCTCGACACGCCTACGCCGCCCTCGCTCCGCTCGGGTGCTCCCTCGCTCGGCACATCCGGACGAGCAAGCTCGCCGGCCGGCCTCACTCGGTCGCATAGCGGCTCCGGCGGCTCGACCGGCGGGGGAGCGACTCGGGCGGCTCGACCGGCGGGGCGAGAGACCGGGCCGGTCAGTCGGCGGTCAGCAGGTCGCGTACGACATGGCCTGCCGAGTCCACCCCGGAGCTGCCGCCCTCGACGAGCGCGGCGACGGCGATGCGGTCGTCGTACGCCGTGAACCAGCCGTTGGTGTGGTCGCCCTCCTCCGCGGTGCCGGTCTTGGCGCCGACGCCGGGGAGATCGCCGACACGCGGAGCAGCCGAGCCGTGCGAGGCCGCGGTCTGCATCATGGTCCGCAGGTAGCCAGCGGTGCGTGCGGAGATCGGGCGGGAAGCCCTCGCCTGCGACTGGTTCTTCATGATGATCGGCTGCTCGAACCGGCCCTTGGCCACCGTCGCGGCGATCGAGGCGATGAACAGCGGGGTGGCGGTGACCTTGCCCTGGCCGATGAACTGGGCAGCCTGATCGCCGTGCTCGACATCCGGCGGGATGGAGGGGTCACGCGTGCCGACACCGCCGCCGATCGACCACGACCCCATCCCGAACACCTCGGTCGCCTCCCGGTGAAGCGCCGAGGCGTCGCCGTCGTTGACCAGGTGGTTGAAGCCGTCCTTGATGAACGCGGTGTTGCACGAGACCGTGAACGCCTCCGCGATGGTGGCGCCCTCGTCGGGACTGACGCCGGGGTCGTTGCCGAAGGTCTGCCCGTTGGCGAGCACCGAGTCGGGGCACGGGGCGGCGCTGCCGGGGTGCAGCCCCGCGAGGTCGAAGAGGGCAGCGGCGGAGACGATCTTCAGCGTCGATCCCGGTGCCTTGACCGCGTTGATCGCGATGTTGCCGCTGTCCCCGGAGTAGGCGATCGCCAGGATGTGCCCGGTGCGCCAGTCCAGCGCCACGACCCCGGCCGGCTTCCCACCGAGCACCGGGTTCCCGACCGCCTTCTCGGCGGCCGCCTGGAGACGGGCGTCGATGGTCGTACGGATCGCCGGAGCCTTCGACGAGGCCAGCACCGCGAGCGTCTTGACCTGCGTGCCGGCGGAGTCGACGATCGCGACGCCGTGGCCGGGCCTGCCGCCGTCGCCGTCGGCGTTGTCCCGGATGGACCCGGCGATGTCGCCCAGCGAGGGGAAGTCCTGAAGGTTCTTCCGGCCGTCGGCGGTGGCCGGTCGGGCGGTCATGAACTCGTCCGTGAGCTCACCGGCGACCAGCGACTGGCCGGTCGCGAGCTCGGGGTGCAGCACGGTGTGGTCCCACCGCACCGCCGTGTAGCCGTCCTCGTCCTGGAGGACACCGAGCGTGCCCCGGTACGCCCACTGCCCGTTCTCCACGTTCGCCGCCACGTCGAACTCGACCGCGGTCGTGCCGCTGACCGACGACGGTTCGCGCACCGCCAGCCCACTGAAGGCGACCTTCGTGAGACCGAGGTCGTCGGCGTACGACTGAAGTGCCGCCGTCGCGGAGTCTGCCGCGTCCGTGAGCGCTCCGGCCTCGGAGGGCTTGTCGCGGGCCCAGGCATCGAGGAACGCCTGCGCAGCTTTCGTCGCCGCGGCGGCCGACGGCGGCTCGCTCGACTTCTCCTCTGGGTCGTAGGTGTTCGTCGTGTCCCGGAGGACGAAGAACCACCCCGCCCCCATGAGGACCAACAGCACCAGGCCACCGCAGATGATGGCGACGTCCGTCCTCCGAGTCATGGGCGGAGGGTAAAGCGATACCCGGCCCCGCATGACCGGTACGACGAACTGTTACCCGGCTGTTCTCATCCGCGCTGGTCGAGCAGGAGTCGTGCGTGAC
>NZ_JACIXG010000055.1 GCF_014360585.1 Nocardioides sp. | reverse complement strand
GCCGTCGACCACCGCCGCTGCGACATCGACACCGACCCCGGCCTGTTCCTGCCCCCGGTCGGTGCCGAACAAGGCCAAGCCGCCGGCGCGACCGCGCAGGTCACCGCCACCCTGGACGCCGCAGACGCTCTCGACCTCGAAGCCGCGGTCTCGGCGATCGCCCACAGCCTCCTCGACCACGACACCACCAGCGACCTGTCCCTCGACGCCCGCCGTGCCGCTGCGCTGGGGGTCCTGGCTCGGGCCTACAACACCGGCATATCTGCGGCGGACTTGCTCCCCGCGACCGGCCGGGTCATCGACCTGAAGATCCACACCGACACCCGCGACCTCGCGACCACCGGCCTGGTCCGGATCGGGAACACCCGCGGCCTGACCACCATCGAGCAGCTCGACCGATGGGCCACCATGCCCGGCGTGACCGTCAGACCGATGACGGTGATCGATCTCAACGAGGAGATCACCACCGACGCCTACACCCCCACCGGGCGGCTACGGACCCAGGTCCAACTCATCGACCAGACCTGCGCCTTCCCCAACTGCAACGTCAAGGCCGAGAACTGCGACCTCGACCACCGGGTCCCGTTCGACCAAGGCGGGAAGACCACCACCTCCAACCTGACCTGCCTGTGCCGACGCCACCACCGCGCCAAGACCCACCTCGGCTGGACCTACCAACGCCTCGCCCCCGGCCGCTACCGATGGCGATCACCCCACGGCTACGAGTTCCTCACCAGCCCAGAGGGCACAGTCGACCTCACTCCCAGACCAGCGCCTGTCGCAGCGAACGACGTCAGCCAAGACGACGCTGCCTGACCCCGCAAACACACTCGCTCCCGGGCGTACGCCCTCACCTCTCGAACCCGGACAGGGACAGGTATCCCGACGCAACCCCCGGACAAGGCTGGAAGCCCGCAAGACAGCCAAATGGCACCCAACCCGGACACCCTGGCTTTTAATCTCCCAACCCAAGCCGGCAATTGGCCCTACCCGCCCTACGGCCCCCGGACAGGCACCCAAGCCGCTCAGTCGACCCCAGCACATAGGCGACCGAAACAAGCCCGACCACGGACGACACAGGCCTCTCAGAGTTGACCGTGACACATCGGGTGGTCTCGACAAGCTCGACCACCGGAGGTGACGAGACCCCCCGGGGCGAACGTGACACGGGGGTGGTCTCGGCAGGCTCGACCACCGGTGGCGGTGAAGGCCGCTCAAGCCGACCGCGACATACGGCCTGGTCGACAAGCTCGACCACCGGGTCCCGAACAGCCTGCCGCTCGTAACGTCCTATTCACATTCTGCCCGCCGGGGCGTCGCTGCCGGCACGCACGCTGGCGTCATGGCATCGGCCCACCGCCCTCTTGTGATCGGCCATCGCGGAGCACCCGGTTATCTGCCGGAGCACTCCTTGGAGTCCTACCGTCTGGCGCTGCGCCAAGGCGTGGACGCGCTCGAGACGGACGTCGTGATGACCAAGGACGGGGTGATGGTGCTCAGGCACGAGAACGAGCTCACCCGCACCACGGACGTGGCTTCGCGTCCGGAGTTCGCGCAGCGGCGTACGACCAAGGTCGTCAGTGGCAAGAAGTGGACGGGTTGGTTCACCGAGGACTTCACCTTCCCCGAGCTGCTCAGCCTGGGGGCGCCGACGGAGAGCCAGCCGATCATCACGCTGGACACGCTGCTACTGCTCGTCGCCGACGAGTCGCAGCGCCGCGGACGGCGGGTGGGGCTGCACGTGGAGGTCAAGCACCCGACGTACTTCGCCTCCATCGGCCTGCCCGTGACCGAGATTCTCCTGCAGACCCTGGCCGACCACGGCGTCGACGCCTGGAACAGCCTTCCCGGCCTGCCCACCCAGCGGGTGTGGCTGCAGAGCTTCGACGAGGCATGGGTGCGGGAGATGAGCACTCGTACGGAGCTGCCGCTGGTGCAGCTGATCGACAAGAAGTGGGGTGCGGTCGACTGTGCGGAGATCGCGACGTACGCCCAGGCCATCGGCCCCAAGAAGTCGATGGTGCGCAAGAAGGGACAGCCGCCGACAGGCCTGGCCGACGAGGCCCACCGGCATGGACTGAAGGTCTTCGTCTGGACTCTGAAAGCCGGACGTGACCAGGCAGTTCGTCTCTTCGAGGCAGGGGTCGACGGAGTGTTCGCCGACTACCCGAACCGGCCGGTCGCGGCCTTGGCCGACATCACACAGGCACAGACCGCCTGAGGCTGGAGCCCCCGCGTAGGGTTGGCGCATGCCGCCCCTGAACGCGGACCGCGCGGTCCTGATCGCAGCCCGTGAGGTCCTGCTCAGGGACCCACGCGCGACCATGGCCGCGGTCGCGGAGGAGGCCGGGATGGGGGTCGCCGGGCTCTACCGCCGCTACGCCAACAAGCAGGCGCTGCTGCGCGCGGTCGCCGCCGACAACTATCGCCGTCTCATCGCCTTCGCGGAGGCGGCGCTGAGCGACACCGACGACCCGTGGCACGCGTTCACCGGCTTCCTGAGCCAGGTCCTCGACGACGGGCTCCCGAGGCTCACCCTCGCGCTGCGTGGCGAGGTGGTGCTCGACCAGGGCCTGCACGACCTGGACAGACTGGCGGTCCACACCACCAACCGGCTCCTGCGCGCTGCCCGCGGCAGCGGCATCCTCCGCCCCGACGTCACCCGCGCCGACATCACCGTGCTCCTGGAGCAGATCGCTCGCCTCGACGTAGGAGACGACGTACGCAGCGCCGCCCTGCGCCGCCGCTACCTGGCCCTCGTCTGCGACGGCCTGCGCGCCGAGGCGGCGCATCGCCGTCTCCCGGGCCCGCCTCCGCACGAGGGCGAGCTCATCGGGCGCTGGACCGGAGATCCCTCATCTGCGTGAGCGCAGCAGGGTCGCGACCAGTCCCGCCCCGCCGCCGATGATCCACGGCAGCGGCAGCAGCCAGCGCAGGTCCTCCGCGGTGTTCACGACGAAGGCGCCGGTCTCGATCACGGCCCAGACGCCGACGAAGGTCAGGAACACCAGACCCATCACGAGGTGACCGATGTTGACCGGGTGGCGGCCGGAGCGCTTCTCCGACACCGGGTCGTTCTCAGGGAAGACCGGGGCGGCATAGTCGTAGCTCATCGGATGCTCCGTTCGATCGCGTCGCGTACGTCCTCGGCCCGGGGGTCGCTCTCCCGGAAGATCTTGATGGCGCCGACGTCGGTCATTGCGGTGATGTGGAGGTCGGCCTCGGGGTCCTCGCCCTCAGAGCTGGTGTTGGCGTTGGCCTCGAGGGTGCGCTCGAGGTGAGCGCCGTCGATGTCACCGGCGGTCGTCTCGAAGACCTCCGCCTCGCCGGGGCCGGTGATCCGGGCGTCGACCGCGATGGAGGCGTCGTCGGGGACGATCACGGTGATCTCGCCGACCTCGCCGCGGATCTCGACGCGCTCGCCGTCGAGGGTGTCCGCGTCGAGCTCACCGAGGTCGATCCGCGCTGCACCCACACTGAAGGAGTACGTCTCCTCGAGCTCGGCCACGGTCTGCGGCTGCGCGTCGACGGGTGTCGTGAACTGCAGGCCGGTGTGGCCGACCATCGAGACGGCCGTGGTTCCGGCCAGCACGAGGAGAGACACCAGGGCCAGCGCGATCAGACCACCGGCGCGACCCCAGAAGGCACCGAGGACGAGGAAGGCGCCGAAGACCGCCGTCACAGCGGCCGGGTAGGCGCTGCTGGAGACGGGAAACCAGTTGGCGACGTCGGCCAGGCCGAGGAGGCCGGCCACCAGCGCTGCCGTCGCGATCGCCGGACCGAACAGCAGCGGCGGCTTGGGCCGACGGGGCAGCTGCATCTGAGGCGGCACCGAGGTCCACGGGGCGGGCATCGGGCTCGGCTGAACCGGGAAGACGGCCGTGTGCGGGTTGCCCGGGTTGCCCGGGTTGCCGGGGTCGCCGGGGTCACCCGGGTCGTTCTGGTAGCCCGGGGCGTTCGACGGCGCAGCGGTCTTCTTCTTGTCCCGGTTGAGCCACCACACCGCCGCAATGCCGAGCACCAGCAGCCAGAACCACGGGATGTTCGTGTCGCCGAGGGCGTCGCCGAGCAGGGAGAGCGTCGCGACGCCGGTCGCGACCCAGAGCAGCAGGTTCCGCGTCGGCGGCCCGACCGGCACGAAGCCGTCCTCGTGGCCGTCCTCGGGTGCGAACAGCCAGGCGGCGACGTACACGATCGCCCCGGCGCCGCCGAAGAACACCGACACCACCAGCAGGACCCGCACCAGCAGCGGGTCGACGTCGAGATGGCGTGCGATCCCACCCGCGACACCGGCGATGTGCCGTCCCTCGGGGGCCGTGCTGGTGGTACGCCGCAGAGCGCCCAGGTTGCGCAGCTGGTCGCGCGACGGGCGGGGACTGGGATCGGAGCCAGCAGGAGCCGACTCGGTCGTGGGAGGCTCGGGCGCCTCGGGCGGGATCGTCACACCTCAACTCTGACTCATCCGCTGCCTGTAGCCCATCAGGGACGGCCCTGAGATCCGACTCGGCAAGGATCAGGGGGAATCCTCATGGTGCCTGCCCGTACGAGGTGTGACGATGGAGTCACCATGACGACACCTGCACCTCCGGCTCCCGTGCCGACCGAAGCACGGCCACCGGTACGCCGCGCCTACCGCGACACCGACGCCTCCGTGATCGGTGGCGTCGCAGCCGGCCTCGCCGAGCACCTCCGCCTGCCGGTGCTGGCCGTACGCGCGTTCTTCGTCGTCACCGCGGTCTTCAACGGCATCGGCGTCCTGCTGTACGCAGCGCTGTGGATCTTCATCCCCGCCGCACCGCACCTGGAGAAGTCCACCCCGGGCGCCGAGAGCGCGACCCGCGGTGGCCGCCGTCCCGGCACCCGGCGTGGCGGCGTCGACATGGGCCCGGCGATCGCCCTGCTGGCGCTCGGCGTCGGCGGGATCGTCCTCTTCGACACGCTGCTCGGCCCCGGCGCCCTGGTCTGGCCGCTGATGCTCGGCGTCGCCGGCGTGGCGCTGTTGTGGCGTCAGGCCGACGAGGCCCAGCGCGAGCGTTGGATCAACAGCACCGGACGGCTCGACCTGGTGCGGATGATCTTCGGCAAGGGCGGCTGGCAGGCGTACCTCCGGGTCGGTGCCGGTCTCGGCCTGCTGCTCGTCGCCGTCGTCCTGGCCGGTGGCCAGCTCGACTTCGGCAACGCCTCGGGCGTGATCATCGCCGGTGTGCTGGTGCTCGGTGCCGGGTTCCTCGTGGCCGGGCCGTGGATGCACCAGCTGGCCAGCGACCTGGGCAGCGAGCGCGAGGAGCGGATCCGGACGCAGGAGCGCGCCGACATGGCGGCCCACCTGCACGACTCGGTGCTCCAGACCCTGGCCCTGATCCAGCGCAACTCGGACGACCCGGCGATGGTGCAGAAGCTAGCCCGCGCCCAGGAGCGCGACCTGCGCGAGTGGCTCTTCTCCGACCCCGTCGCCCCCGACGAGACCTTCGCGGCCGCCCTCAAGGCCGCGGCCGCCGAGGTCGAGGACTCCCACGGAGTCACCGTCGACGTGGTCGTCGTCGGCGACGGTCCCTACGACGACTCGGTCCGTGTGATCGTCGCCGCCAGCCGCGAGGCGGTCACCAACGCGGCCAAGCACGCGGGCACCGGACGCGTCGACGTCTATGCCGAGGCGACCGAGGAGGCCTTCGAGGTCTTCGTCCGCGACCGTGGTGCAGGCTTCGTCGTGGACGAGGTCTCCGCCGACCGACACGGCGTCCGCAACAGCATCATCGACCGGATGTCGCGCCACGGGGGCAGCGCTGTGGTGAGATCGTCTCCGGGCGAGGGCACCGAGGTGCGGCTGAAGCAGCCGCGCACGGCTGAGACCGCCGGAACCTACTTTGGAGAGAAGGCCAATGATGAGTGAGGTCAAGGTCGTCATCGTCGACGACCACGCGATGTTCCGCACCGGCGTACGCGCCGAGCTGAGCCGCTCGCCGGTGATCCGGATCGTCGGAGAGGCCGAGGACGTCACCACCGCGGTCAAGGCGATCGCCGAGGGCAAGCCCGACGTGGTGCTCCTCGACGTCCATCTCCCCGGCGGGGGAGGTGTCGAGGTGATGCGCAAGGCCCCAGCCGTCGACGGCTCGCCGCGCTACCTCGCGCTGTCGGTCTCCGACGCCGCCGAGGACGTCATCGGCACCATCCGTGGCGGCGCGCGCGGCTATGTCACCAAGACCATCACCGGCTCCGAGCTGGTCGCCGCGATCCAGCGGGTCTCCGGGGGAGACGCCGTCTTCTCGCCGCGCCTGGCGGGCTTCGTCCTCGACGCCTTCGCCGGGACCATCGCGATCGCCGACATCGACGAGGACCTCGACCGCCTGACCGAACGAGAGCGCGAGGTGATGCGCCTCATCGCTCGCGGCTACTCCTACAAGGAGGTCGCCGCCGAGCTGTTCATCTCGATCAAGACGGTCGAGACCCACATGTCCAACGTGCTGCGCAAGCTGCAGCTGTCGAGCCGTCACGAGCTCACCCGCTGGGCCAACGACCGCCGCCTGCTCTAGCTGTCCTAGGCGGGCTCGGGCGGGCGTGCCTCCATCAGGTGGGCGAGCTCGTCCGTCTCGGCGTCGGTCAACGTCGCGAACCCGTCGGCGCGCAGGATCTGCAGCGTGCCGTCGGAGATGTCCAGGAAGAGACCCACGAGGCGTACGTCCCGGCCGGCGAGGAGCTGTCCGAGCCGGTCGATCATCACCGCGACGTTGACCTGGGACACCTGGTCGACCTCGCTCCGCCCGGCCGCTGCCGCGGCGAGGCCGACCGGGTGACCGGCCTGCCACTCCTGGAGCGCCGGCGCGGCGTGGCGCAGCCAGTCGCCGACCGGTCCCGCCGGCACCTCCCCGGCCCGGGTGTTCTCCACCGCAGAGGTGATCGCACCGCAGCGCGAGTGACCGCAGACGACGACGGTGTCGATGCCGAGGTCGTCCACGCCGAACAGCATCGGCGCCGCGACCGAGCTGTCCGGGCTGCCGGGCTCGGGCACGAGGTTGCCCATGGTGCGGACCGTGAGCAGGTCGCCGGGGCCGCTGGCGGTGATCAGGTTGGGCACGACCCGGGAGTCGACACAGGTCAGGAAGACCGCGTGCGGCTCCTGGCCCTCGGCGAGACCCTCGTAGACCGGGCGCAGCGGCTCCGCGTGGCGGCGGTGGTACTCGCGGAGGCCGAGGGCCAGCGGGTGGTGCGGGTCGATGCGATCGGGGCGTACGTCCTGCCACGCGCTCCACGGAAGCAGCGCCCGCGGGCTGATCGGAGGCGCCTTCAGCGCGCGTTCCTGACGCGGCTCCGTGGCGCCGTGCGGACCGGAGTGCTCCACGAGCACGGTGCCGCCGGCGGCCTCGTAGCGGGTGCGCCAGTGGTCGAGCTGGTCGCGTCCGGCGGGGTCGAAGTAGTCGACGAGAAGGTCGAGCTCGACGACCTGGCCCTCCGGGATCTCGTCGAGCCGGCTCACCAGCTTCGGCGTCGCCAGGAACGAGAGGCTGCCGTGCACCTCGACCAGCCACTTCTCGCGGCCGTCGGGGGCCTGGCCGGGGGAGCGTACGTCGATCCGCACGTGGACCAGCCGCCACAGCACCAGGACGAGAGCCGCGACCAGGCCGATCAGGACGCCCTCGATGAGGTTGAGAGCAAGCACGCCGATGATGGTCAGGGCGTAGATCCACAGCTCGCCGCGGGCATGCGCCTGGGTGATGTCGGCAGGCCTGACCAGGCCGGTCCCCATCATGATCAGCAGACCGGCCAGGGCAGCGAGCGGGATCTGCTCCACGAGCCCGACCAGGACGAGGGCGAAGAGGAGCACCCAGACGCCGTGCAGGATCGCGGACGCGCGGGTGCGTGCCCCGGCCGCGACGTTGGTCGAGCTGCGCACGATGACGCCGGTGATGGGGAGGCCGCCGAGCGCCCCGGAGGCGGTGTTGGCGATCCCCTGGCCGACGAGCTCGCGGTCCAGGTTGCTGCGCGGGCCGCCGTGCAGCTTGTCCACCGCGACCGCCGAGAGCAGGCTCTCGACGCTCGCGATCAGGGCGAGGGTCAGGACCGCTCCGGCCACGGCGAGCGGAGTGCCCTCCGGTAGCGCGACCGAGCCGATCTCGTCGAGCAGGTCGCCACCGAGCTCGACCCGCTCGGCCCCCGGGAGCCAGGCGGCCGCGAGCAGGGTGAGTGCGACGATGGCCACGAGCTGGCCCGGCACCGCCCGGATCCGCTGCGGCAGCCGCGGCCAGACGAGCAGGATGCCGATCACCCCGAGCCCCGCCAGGACGGCGTGGATGTTGGGCTCCTGCGCGTTGGCGAAGATGTGCTTGACGTTCTCGATCGCGCTGGACTGCGAGCGGCCGCCGAGGGCGACGTTGAGCTGACCGAGGACGATCGAGATCCCGATGGCGGCGAGCATCGCGCAGACGACGGTCGGGGAGATCGCCAAGGCGTAGCGCCCGAGCCGGGTGGCCCCGAGCACGACCTGGAGGAGACCGGCCATCAGGGTGATCGCGCAGGTCGCCTCCCACCCGAACTCGGCGACCGTCTCGGCGACGACGACGGTGAGGCCGGCGGCCGGGCCGCTGACCTGCAGCGGGGAGCCGCCGAGGAGGCCGACGACGATGCCGCCCACGACGGCTGCGATCAGGCCCGCGGCGACAGGTGCACCGGAGGCGACGGCGATGCCGAGCGAAAGTGGCACGGCGACGAGGAAGACGACCAGAGAGGCAGGTACGTCGAAGCGAATGGTGCGGCGAAGCTGATCGAGCGGTCGGGACCTGCCGGTGGGCAAGGGTGGGTTGGGTGATGACACGTCAGAATCCTCCATACGGAGCCGAGAGCGACAGTGGCGGTCACGGTGAGAGTAGGCAGATGTCGCCGAATTCCCCAAGGCGGATGTGACCAAAATCGCGACACCGTTCGAATAGGTGCCCGGGGCGGTACCGCTTGAAGGCTGCTCAGACCGGGGATCTAGGCTGAGCGCATGGAGATCGTGCGGCACATTCTGCTCGTCATTCACCTGCTCGGCTTCGCGGCGCTCTTCGGCGGCCTGCTGGTCCAGATCAAGGCGCCGGACAAGGTCGCCAACGGCCTCATGCGGGACGGCTCGGGCACCGCTTTCCTGGCCGGTCTGCTGCTCGTCGGCGTTCTCGAGATGGGCGACGGTCCGGTCGACCACGCCAAGGTCGGCGTGAAGCTGGTGATCGGCCTGGTCGTCCTCGGCCTGGTGATGTCCCAGCTGCGCAAGCCCAAGATCGCCGACGGGCTCTACTGGACCATCTTCGGCCTGACGATCATCAACGTCTGCGTCGCGGTCTTCTGGTCCTCCGCGCACGTCGCGGCGTAACCCTCCCCACAGGCTCGCCGACCCGCGACTTGTCGGTGGCGCACCCTAGGCTGGAGCCAGCATGAGTACGCCTGACCAGACCCCTGTTGCCACCATCCCGGGCCTCGAGGCCTTCGCCTCGGCGCAGCCGGCCGACGAGCCGCGTACGGACCGGCGTGGCCCGAGCGCCGAGGAGCTCCTCGACGGGCTCAACGAGCCCCAGAAGGCCGCGGTGCAGCACCAGGGTGCGCCGCTGCTGGTCGTCGCGGGCGCGGGGTCGGGCAAGACCCGGGTGCTGACCCGGCGGATCGCGTGGCTGATCTCCCAGCGCGGCGCGCACCCCGGCAGCATCCTGGCGATCACCTTCACCAACAAGGCCGCGGCCGAGATGAAGGAGCGCGTCGAGGCCCTGATCGGCAAGCGCGCCCGGATCATGTGGGTCTCCACCTTCCACAGCGCCTGCGTTCGGATCCTCCGCAAGGAGGTCGACAAGGTGGGACTGAAGTCCAACTTCTCGATCTACGACGCCCAGGACCAGAAGCGGTTGATGCAGCTGGTGCTCAGCGATCTCGACCTGGATCCGCGCCACTACCAGCCCGGCCAGGTGCTCAACTGGGTCAGCGACCAGAAGAACGAGCTGCGCGACGTCGAGACGGCCGAGAAGGACGCGCGCAACCACCTCGAGCAGACCTATGTGGCGGCGTACAAGGAGTATCAGAAGCGGCTGCGGCAGGCGAACGCCCTCGACTTCGACGACCTGATCATGTCCACCGTCGAGCTCTTCCGTGCCTACCCGGAGGTGCGCGAGGTCTACCGGCGCCGGTTCCGTCACGTGCTGGTCGACGAATACCAGGACACCAACCACGCCCAGTACGCCCTGGTCCACGAGCTCTGCGCCGACCGGATGGACGACACCGCGCTGACCGACTCCTACGCCGACGAGGCCCCTCGTAGCGACCCCGCCGAGCTGATGGTCGTCGGTGACGCCGACCAGTCGATCTACGCCTTCCGCGGCGCCAACATCCGCAACATCCTCGACTTCGAGCAGGACTTCCCCAACGCGTCCACGATCCTGCTGGAGCAGAACTACCGCTCCACCCAGACGATCCTCACCGCCGCCAACGCGGTCATCAAGCACAACAAGGGCCGCAAGGAGAAGGCGCTGTGGAGCGACGCCGGCAACGGTGAGCGGATCGTCGGGTACGTCGCCGACGACGAGCGCGACGAGGCCCGGTTCGTCTCCGACGAGATCGACAAGCTCGTCGACGGCGGGCTCAAGGCCGCCGACGTGGCCGTCTTCTACCGCACCAACGCCCAGTCGCGCGTCTTCGAAGAGGTGTTCATCCGCACCGGCCAGCCCTACAAGGTCGTCGGTGGGGTGCGCTTCTACGAACGCAAGGAGGTGCGCGACGCCCTGGCCTACCTGCGCATGCTGGCCAACCCCGACGACCAGGTCTCGCTCCGAAGGATCCTCAACACCCCCAAGCGAGGCATCGGTGACCGCGCCGTGGCCTGCGTCAACGCGCTCGCGGACCGCGACGGCCTGACCTTCTGGGAAGCGCTGCAGAAGGCCGAGGACGCCCCCGGCATGGCCACCCGCAGCCTGACCAACATCAAGGCCTTCGTGGCGATGGTCGAAGAGCTTCTGCAGATGGTCGACGCCGGCGAACGTGCCGACGTCATCTTGGAGACCGTGCTCGACCGTTCGGGCTATCTCGCCTCGTTGGAGGAGTCCGACGACCCGCAGGACGAGACCCGCGTGGAGAACCTCGCCGAGCTCGTCGCGGTCGCGCGTGAGTTCTCCGACGACCCCGTCGCGGCCCCGAGCGCGGACCCCGCCGACATCGCTGCGCTGGAAGATGCCGGCGGCACCGTGGTGCCCGGCCTGCCCGACTTCCTGGAGCGGGTCGCTCTTGTTGCCGACACCGACCAGATCCCCGACGACGAGGACGGCGTGGTCACCCTGATGACCCTCCACACCGCGAAGGGTCTGGAGTTCCCCGCGGTCTTCCTCACCGGCATGGAGGACGGCGTCTTCCCGCACTCCCGGGCCCTCGGTGACGGGACCGAGCTCGAGGAGGAGCGCCGACTGGCCTACGTCGGCATCACCCGAGCCGAGAAGCGACTCTTCATCTCGCGTGCCGTGGTCCGCTCGGCCTGGGGCGCGCCCTCCCACAATCCCGGCAGCCGTTTCCTCGACGAGCTCCCCGTCGACCTGGTCGATTGGCGGCGTACGGAGAAGGAGATGTCCTCCTGGGGTCGGCCGAGCTTTGCCGACGACACCTGGGGCGGCGGCCAGCGACTCGGGCAGCCGACCGCCGCCGGGCGCCGCAACTTCTCCTCGGCTGCGGTACGTGCCGACGCCGCGTCGAAGTCGAAGCCGGCCCGGGAGATCCCATCCCTGGACCCGGGTGACCGCGTCACCCACGACTCCTTCGGCCTCGGCACGGTGGTGACCGTCGAAGGCGCCGCCGACAAGCAGGTCGCCAGCATCGACTTCGGTGACACCGGGGTCAAGCGGTTGCTGCTGCGGTATGCGCCGGTTGAGAAGCTCTAGGCACTGGGGGTCGGCGTAGAGGATTACGCGCCGAGTCGGCGCATCCGCTCGCCTCGCTCGCTTCGCTCCAAGGCGTGCAGATGCGCCGACTCGGCTACAGGTTTACGCGCTGTGCGCGTCAGGTCGGGTCGACGCCGTGCTCGTTGAGCGCGCTGTCGGGATCGACGGCGTCACCACCACCGGGGCGGACCTCCAGGTGGAGGTGGTTGCCGGTGGAGTTACCGGTGGAGCCGACGTAGCCGATGGTCTCGCCGGGGGAGACGGTCTGACCGACCTCGACGCCGAAGTCGCTCTGGTGGCAGTACCACAGCTCCGTACCGTCATCCATCGTGATCACGGTCTTGTTGCCGTAGGCGCCGTCCCAGCCGGAGAAGGTGACCGTGCCGCGCGAGACGGCCCGGATCGGGGTGCCGTAGGAGGTCGCGAAGTCGAGACCGGTGTGGGTGCTGGACCAGTTGGCGCCGGAGGAGCCGAACGTGCCGGTGATCCGGTACGTTCCGGCCGCGAGCGGGAGCTCCCACATGTTGGACTTGAGGAACTTGTCCTGCTTGTCGGCCTGGACGTCGACGCCCTGGAGCGCCTTCTCCCGGTCGCTCGCCGCGGTGTCGGCCTCGGAGCGTTCGTCGTTACGGCTCACGGTCGCGGAGCGGTCGCCGACGACGACCATGTCGCTGTCACCACCGAGCGCGGTGGCTCCGACGAGGCGTACGTCGTCTGCGGCGACCATCGTCGGACCGCCGGTCAGCGCGATGCCACCGATGGCAGCGGCGAGGGCAGCGGCGCCGGCGGTCAGCGGGACCGTCGGGCGGCCACCGGCCGCTGCGGCGGCTGCGCGCCGGGCGCGCGGACGGGTGGGGCCGCCGATGCCAACCATGGTGCCGGTGGTCTCGACCGCCGGAAGGTCGTGCAGCTCGGGCCGGTAGGTCGCGATCTCGCTGATGCTCGGCAGGTCGATGCTGCCCGTGTCAGCGCGGAAGTAGGCCTCGGCCTGCTGCGGGTCGTGGCCGTAGGAGTAGTCGTCCTGGTAGAACGCCTCGGCGGCCTGCGGCTCTTCGTAGTAGGGCGCGTCGACGGTGTAGGTCTCGGCCGGAAGATCGATCGCCATCGAGTCGAAGTCGATCTGCTCGGGCAGTGACACCGGCGGGGCCGGGAACGTGGTCGTGTCGATCTTGAAGGAGGTCGGCGGCGCGTCGAACGCCTCCTGGAACCCGCGGGGCTCCTTGGCCTCCGGGACCTCCGGCTCGTAGGCCGGCGGGGCCGGGATCTGCCGGGCCTGACGCACGGCGCGGACCTTGCCGGTCAACGGCGCGAACGTGTTCGCCATCCGCAGCGGCTTCGGGGTGTGCGTCGGCTCGGGGGCCTGGAAGGTCGGCTCGGGAACCACGGCGGCGACCGGAGCGACCGGGGCGAGGGGCGCGACCGGAGCAACCGGGGGCACCGGCACCGGAAGCACCGGTGCGGGAGCCGGAGCCGCGGGGATGCCGCGCGGCGGGGTCTTGGTCGAGACCGCCGCGCTCGACGCGCTCTTCATCGGCGCCGGCCTGGTCGGCTGGGTCAGGAACAAGGTGAGCTCGGAGGTCGTCATGCCACCCACGCCGAGGTCTTCGAGCACCTCGGGGGTCACCTTGTCCGGGTCGATGCCCATCGAGGAGAGCAGGTCGGACAGGACCGGGTCGATCTGGACGGCCCGGCGCTGCGGCGGCACGATCGGCCGAGGAGCAACCTTCGCGGGAAGCTGCGTCGGGAACGAGCTCGGGAACGAAGGTCCGCCGTCGCCCTCGACGAGAGCACGCAGCTCCCCGGTCGAGATGCGACCGTCGTCGCCTTCGTTGTCCAGGGGAGCCCCGGTGCGGGGTGACCCGACGACCGGCAGCGCGCCGGTCTGCTCGAGGACCACGCGGTTGGGCCGGGCCTTGGCGACCGGCTCTTCAGGAGTGTCAGGGGCGGGGGATGGCTTCGCGGTCCCGACGGCGGGGGACGGCGCTGCGCGTCGCTTCCCGACGTAGGAGGTCGATCCGGTCGCTCGCGGGGCAGGCCTGGAGGCAGGGCTATCGGTCGCCGGCGCTGCGCGCCGCTTCCCAACGTAGCTGCTGCTGCTCGTGGTTGCTCCGGGGGAAGGGGTGACCGAACGCGGACTGTCTTTTGTGACGTCGGCTCGGTGGTTGCCCATCAGTTCATATCTCCGCTGCTCGGGGTTCAGACGGCGAGCCATGACTGTAACGGACCGGAGGGCGTGGTCAAGAAATGTGGGCCGCTCGTGTCGCTGATTTCACCTTCGGCAAGCACGGATTCCGTCGCTGATCTGCGTGAATCCGCCAGATTCGGAATCGGATTGCGGATTCTTCGTGTCTCGCGAAACGCGTGTCATCGGCCCATTTGGGCCCCTGTGCCGTGTCGAAATCAGCCGATTCGCGGGCAGAGGACCGCCCCGTACGTGGTCAAACGCGCCCCGCTACGGGGTGCTACGGGCTGTTACTCAACGTTGCTGATTTGTTGGTATATGTCCGGTGTGTCCGCTTGGCCGACCCCTAGTGGCGTACGTCACGTCGTGCCCCCTGGGCTCGTAACCCGACGTCAGCGGGGTCTAAGGTGCTTGACGGACACATCTGAAGACGAGGGCGTCACCGCTGAATCCCTGCGGAATGCCGCCCCGTACCGCAACATACAGACCAGGTGGATCAGTGGATCTCATGGAGTACCAGGCGAAGAAGCTCTTCGCCAAGCACGGCGTTGCCGTGACCGAAGGTGTCGTCGTCGAGACGGCTGAGGAAGCCAGGAAAGCCGCCGAGGAGATGGGCTTCTGCGTCGTCAAGGCGCAGGTGAAGGCCGGCGGCCGGGGCAAGGCCGGCGGCGTGAAGCTGGCCAAGACCGCCGATGAGGCGTTCGAGCACGCCTCGAACATCCTCGGCATGGAGATCAAGGGCCTGAAGGTCAACCGGGTGCTGATCGCTCCGGCGACCCCGCCGGTGGAGGAGTACTACTTCTCCTTCCTGCTGGACCGGTCGAACCGGCAGTACCTCTGCATCGCGTCCGTCGAGGGTGGTGTGGAGATCGAGGAGGTCGCCAAGACCAACCCCGACGCCGTGAAGAAGATCGGCATCGACCCCGGCACGGGTGTCGACGAGGCCAAGGCGCGCGAGATCGCGACCGAGTGCGGCTTCCCGGAGCCCGTCTTCGAGCAGGCCGTCTCGATGATCCAGAGCCTCTACACGGTGTTCACCGAGGAGGACGCGACGCTCGTCGAGGTCAACCCGCTGGCTCGCCTGGAGGGCGACAAGCTGGAGGCCCTGGACGGCAAGGTCTCGCTGGACGAGAACGCCTCCGAGGTTCGTCACGAGGACCACGAGCAGTTCGTCATCCGCGACGAGGAGGACCCGCTCGAGGCCAAGGCCAAGGACAAGGGCCTCAACTACGTCAAGCTCGACGGCCAGGTCGGCATCATCGGCAACGGCGCGGGTCTGGTCATGTCGACCCTCGACGTCGTCGCCTACGCCGGTGAGGCACACGGCGGCGTGAAGCCCGCCAACTTCCTCGACATCGGTGGCGGCGCCAACGCGCAGGTCATGGCCGACGGTCTCGACGTCATCCTGAACGACGAGCAGGTCAAGTCCGTGTTCGTGAACGTCTTCGGTGGCATCACCGCCTGTGACGAGGTCGCCAAGGGCATCGTCGGCGCGCTGGACATCCTCGGCAACGAGGCGACCAAGCCGCTCGTCGTGCGTCTGGACGGCAACAACGTGGACCTGGGCCGCCAGATCCTCAGTGAGGCCAACCACCCGCTGGTCACCATCGTCGACACCATGGACGGCGGCGCCGACAAGGCCGCCGAGCTGGCCAACGCCTGAGGTCAGGAGAGAGAAACATGAGCATCTACCTCAACAAGGACAGCAAGGTCATCGTCCAGGGCATCACCGGCGGCATGGGTGCGAAGCACACCGCTCTGATGCTCGACTCGGGCGCCCAGATCGTCGGTGGCGTCAACGCACGCAAGGCCGGCACCACGGTCACCCACAAGGACCACGAGGGTAACGACGTCACCCTCCCGGTCTTCGGCACCGTCGAGGAGGCGATGAAGGAGACCGGCGCCGACGTGTCCGTCCTCTTCGTGCCGCCGGCCTTCACCAAGGCCGCCGCGATCGAGGCCATCGACGCCGAGATGCCGCTGATCGTGGTCATCACCGAGGGCGTCCCGGTCCAGGACACCGCAGAGGTGTGGTCCTACCTGCAGGGCAAGGCCACTCGCATGATCGGCCCGAACTGCCCCGGCATCATCACGCCCGGCGAGTCGCTGGCCGGCATCACCCCGCACACCATCACGGGCAAGGGCCCGGTCGGTCTCGTCTCCAAGTCGGGCACGCTGACCTACCAGATGATGTACGAGCTGAAGGACTTCGGCTTCTCCACCGCCATCGGCATCGGGGGTGACCCCATCGTCGGCACCACCCACATCGACGCCCTCGAGGCGTTCGAGAAGGATGACGAGACCAAGGTCATCGTCATGATCGGTGAGATCGGTGGCGACGCCGAGGAGCGGGCCGCGGCCTACATCAAGGAGAACATCTCCAAGCCTGTCGTCGGCTACGTCGCCGGCTTCACGGCGCCGGAGGGTAAGACCATGGGTCACGCCGGTGCGATCGTGTCCGGCTCCGCCGGCACCGCGCAGGCGAAGAAGGAGGCCCTCGAGGCCGCCGGCGTCAAGGTCGGCAAGACCCCGTCGGAGACCGCTGCTCTCGCTCGCGAGATCCTGCAGTCCCTCTGACGTACGTCAGATCCTGACCGCCCCGCGACCGTCATGGTCGCGGGGCGGTCGCTGTCTCTGGGGGAATCGGTCCGAATGCGCACGACTGAGCGTCCGCACGGATTAATGTGTCGACCATGGCCAAGAAAATGGCGTGTTTGATCTCGGGCGTGGTCGGTGTGGGGCTCTCGGTTTCGATAGCGCCACCTGGCGCCGGTTCGGCTCCGGTGGCGGTTGCATCGACCCAAGGCGTGGATCGGAGCGTGGCGCAGGCGGAGCCCGCCCGGAAGACCCACATCGTCCAGCCGGGGGAGACGCTCTCCGGCATCGCCGAGAAGTACGGCGTGAAGGCCGGCGACCTCGCGACCTGGAACCAGATCGCCGACCCGGCCAAGATCCGAGCAGGGGCCAAGCTCGTGGTGAGCCCGCCCGCGAAGCCGGCCAAGAAGACCTACACCGTGGCGCTCGGGGACACCTTCTCCGGCATCGCCAAGAAGTTCGGCGTCGAGGTGGGCGAGCTGATGGCCTACAACGGCTACGAGGATCCCACCAAGCTGCTGGCAGGGAGCGAGATCAAGATCCCCGCCGCAAAGCCGAAGCTGAAGAAGTACGAGGTCGTCGCCGGTGACACGTTCTTCAGCATCGGTGAGAAGTTCGGCGTCACCGCGGATGAGCTGATGGCGCACAACGGCTACGAGGACGCCACCAAGCTGCTCGCCGGCACGACGATCGAGATCCCGGCCAAGGCGACAAAGCCCAAGCCCAAGCCGAAGCCCCAGCCCGGCACCGGGGAGACGGTATACACGACCGTTGCCGGGGACACCTATGCGAGTGTCGCCAAGAAGTTCCGCATCACCGAGAAGGCGCTGCGGAGCTACAACGGCACCAGGTCGCCCGACAAGCTGCCGCCCGGATACAAGCTGTACATCCCGTCGAGCTGACCACCCTCGCGAAAGCCGAGGCGCGGTCAGACTGCCCGCAGGGCACCCGACC
The DNA here is from genome assembly GCF_014360585.1 of Nocardioides sp. GTDB lineage: Bacteria > Actinomycetota > Actinomycetes > Propionibacteriales > Nocardioidaceae > Nocardioides. The sequence continues at coordinate 15,674 of NZ_JACIXG010000055.1, read as the reverse complement.
TGCGGCGCCGCATCGCGTCGAGCGACTCCGCGGTCGCCTCGTCGGCCGGCATCAGGACCAGGATCTGCTGGTTGTCGGCGGCCGGGAGCTCGAGCTCCTCGACGTCGAAGCGCAGCTCGCCGGCGTCGGGATGGAGCCAGCGCCACACGCCGCCGTGGGGCGGGTCGTGGCGGTTCAGCCGGTCGGTGAACTCCGGCCCCGCCGGCTCCGACATCGCCTCGATCATCATCCGCGAGCCGACCGGGTTGGGGCCGCGGTAGAGGTTCGCCACCAGGTCATCGGCCACCCGCTCCCAGTCGGGGAACGCCTCGCGAGCGCTCGGGTCGAGGAAGGCGTACATGGTGAGGTTGGGCTCCGCGTGGTCGAGCATCCCGAGGGGCCGGGCGAGCATGTCGAACGTGGAGGTGTGGGCGAGCAGGTCGCCGAGCCGGTTGGTGAGCACGGCCAGCCCGGGCTCGAACTGCTCCACCAGCGCGCGTGCGCCGGGGCGTACGTCGCGACCGGAGGAGAAGGGCCCGAGGCACTGGCCGCCGGAGGCCATCGCGAGGGTGCGCAGGTGCTCGTGGGTGGCGGCGTCGAAGCGGAGCGCTTCACCGATGGCCCGCAGGATCTGGGGCGAGGGGTGGCGGTCGCGGCCCTGCTCGATCCGGACCAGATACTCGACGCTGATCCCGGCCAGCGTGGCCAGCTCGGACCGCCGTAGACCGGGGGCTCGGCGGCGTACCCCTTCCGGGAGGCCGACGCTCTCCGGCGTGGTCTGGTCGCGGCGGTCCCGGATGAACGAGCCGAGGGCTCCCGCGTTGGCTGGCATGCTGCCAAGCGTACGGCGCGGGCGGGCGGTGATGGTGGCCCTGCTGGGGCCAGCCTCGGCTCGGCCTCCCGCCCGCCGCTGATCCGGGCAAACCTGGGCGGCATGAACACACCACTACGTATCGCAGTCATCACCGCCAGCGTCCGGGAAGGCCGAGGGGGTCCGATCTTCGGCTCCTGGATGGCCGAGCAGGCCGAGGCGTACGGCGGTCTCGACGTCGAGCTGGTCGACCTGGCCGACCACGAGATCCCGTTGTCCCTGCCCGACGAGTCACCGAAGGCCGCCGGCGCCGACTATCCGCGGCCGGAGGGTCAGCGAGAGCTGACCGCCGCCCTCGAGGCCGCCGACGGCTTCGTCATCGTCACGCCCGAGTACAACCACAGCTACCCGGCCTCGTTGAAGTCGGCGCTGGACTGGCACTTCACCCAGTGGCAGGCGAAACCGGTCGCCTTGGTCTCCTACGGCGGCGACAGCGGTGGCCGCCACGCCGCCCTGCACCTGGAGAACGTGCTGACCGAGCTGCACGCCCACCCGATCCAGGCCCGCCTCGCTTTCCCGCGCTACTGGGAGCGCCTCGACGGGGACGGGCGGCCGAACGACCCGGAGTCCGCCGTCTACGCCAAGGCGATGCTCGCCCAGCTCACCTGGTGGGGCGAAGCCCTGAGGGCCGCGCGCGGCGAGGCGCCCTACCCCGGGTGAGACGGAGCGCCCCCGGCAGCCGATGGCTGTCGGGGGCGCTTGTCCGCGTACGTCCGGGCGACCTCAGGCGGGGACCGGCTCCTTGGCGGGCTCGTCGTCGGCCAGCAGCCCGTCCGCGGAGGCGGAGCTGTAGCGGTCGACGTCGAGGATGCCTTCGCGCTTGGCGACGATCGTCGGGACCAGCGCCTGTCCGGCGACGTTGACCGCGGTGCGGCCCATGTCGAGGATCGGGTCGATCGCGAGCAGCAGGCCGACACCGGCCAGCGGCAGACCGAGGGTCGAGAGGGTGAGGGTCAGCATCACGACGGCACCGGTGAGACCGGCGGTCGCGGCCGAGCCGACGACCGAGACGAAGGCGATCAGCAGGTAGTCGGTGAGACCCAGGTCGATCCCGAAGATCTGGGCGACGAAGATCGCCGAGATCGCCGGGTAGATCGACGCGCAGCCGTCCATCTTCGTGGTCGAGCCCAGCGGGACCGCGAAGGAGGCGTACTCCTGCGGGACACCGAGGTTCTTGACGGTCACCTGCTCGGTCACCGGCATGGTGCCCACCGAGGAGCGCGAGACGAAGGCGAGCTGGATCGCCGGCCAGGCACCGCGGAAGTACGCCAGCGGGTTGAGGCCGTTGACGCGCAGCAGCACCGGGTAGACGACGAACAGGACCAGCGCCAGACCGACGTAGACGGCCACCGCGAACCAGGCCAGCGAGCTCAGCGAGTCCCAGCCGTAGGAGGCGACCGCGTTGCCGATCAGGCCGAGGGTGCCGATCGGGGCCAGCCGGATGATCCACCACAGCACCTTCTGCACGATGGCGAGGAAGGAGCGGTTGAAGGCGAGGAACGGCTCGGCCTTCTCCCCGGTCTTGAGCGCCGCGATGCCGATCGCGAGGGCCACCACGAGCACCTGGAGGACGTTGAAGCTCAGTGCCGTCTCCGCGAGCGGGCTCCCACCGACCTGTTCGACGCTGGTCGACGCCTCGAGGCCGAGGAAGTTGCCGGGGATCAGACCCTGGAGGAAGTCGAGCCACGACGCGGACGCCCCGGTCTCGGCCGCATCCGAGGCGTTGACCGCGGTGTTGGTGCCGGGGCGGAAGAGCAGCCCCAGGCCGATGCCGATCACGACCGAGATCCCCGCCGTGATCGCGAACCACAGTAGCGTCTGCCCCGCGAGCCGGGCCGCGTTGCTGACCGTACGCAGGTTGGCGATCGAGGCGATGATGGCGGTGAAGATCAGCGGTACGACGACTGCCTTGAGCAGCGAGACGAACGAGTCGCCGATCGTGGAGAGGGTCGTCGTCAGCCAGTTGGCCTCGTCTCCGGCCCCGGGGCCGATCGCTCGCGCGACCGCGCCGAGCGCGACGCCGAGGACGAGGCCCAGGATGATCTGGACCGAGAAGGACGGCAGCGGCAGTCGCCGTCGGGCGGTGGGGGTGGTGGACACGAGGGCTTCTCCAGGGTTGTCACGGTTCGGGGCTCTGTCGGGTTCGAACGCCCTGACCCATACGTGTCTTCCCCGGGTGCGCGCGGTGTGACCGGAGTCTCGCCCGAGCTCTGACTCAGCGGAGGTCGCTGATGCCGGCTGCCACCGCCGCCTTCTCGATCGCGAGGATCCGGTCCGGCCACGAGTCAGGCTGGTCGGGCTGGTAGCACGGGTCGTTCTTGTCGCCGGTGCTCGGCGGGCACGGCCCGGCGATCTCGGCGTAGCCGACCAGGACCAGCCGGGTCTCGTACTGGGCGACCAGCTCGGTCTCGAACCAGAGACTGTCGTTGCCGTCCGCCCCGGGATACGTCGCCTGAGAGCGTGCCGCGCGCTTCGGCCCGGCATCGAGGTCGGCACTGACATCGGTGGGCAGCGAGGTGACCTCCGGGTTGACCCCGAGCTTGTTGGCCGGGCAGACCTCCTGCCACTCCATGATCTCGTTGTACGCAGCGCCGGCGGCGTTCACGTCGGGGAACTCCAGCACCGCCATGTGGACCTGGCCGACCATGGCACTGTCGGTGTCCCAGCGGTAGTCGGACGCCACCTTCGCCGACGCACCGAGCGAGGAGAGCGACTCCTTCTGGCAGGCGAGGGTCGGTACGTCAGAGGCGGGCGTGTACTGGTTCCAGCCGAGAGGGCTCTCGAAGCGGTCGAGCGCGGGAAGGGTGCTGCCGTCGATCAGGTTGGCGGCGCTGAGACCGTCCGCCGCGGGCGATCCTGTCTCCGTCGGGTCGGCGGACGGATCGCTTGGCGGTGTGGCGCCGACCATCCGGTAGGCGGCGTTGACGGCAGAGGTCTGCAGAGTGGTCGGTGACACGTAGTCCTGCACGCCGCGCTTCCGCGTCATCACCAGCACCCGGTCCTCCGCGGAGACGACGGCCGTCGCCACCTCCCAGCGAGCGTTCATCTCGGGCTCGACAGGCAGGTAGGTGACGACGTCGACGTTGCCGCCCGAGATGACACCGCCCTCGACCGGTAGCGACCCGGCCACCTCTGCTCCGTCCACGCCGGGACACGAGGCTGCGGCGTCGGTGAGGTCGCTGCGTACCCTCTCGGCCTCGTCGGCCGAGCCGAACTCGGCGACGACGGCGTTCAGAGTGCCTGCCGCGTCCGCCATCTCCTCCCCGGGCTTCGCGACGAAGTCACGGCGGACCGCCGCCTGCGCGCCGGAGTCGCTCAGGGACTCGGTGAGGCAGTCGTTGTAGGTGTCGGTGCCCTCACCGTCGTAGGTCTGCTCCTGGACCCATGCCGGATAGGGGTCGTCGGCGACGAGGTCGCCCTCGGTCGGCAGGTTGGCCCGGCTGAGGTCGCTCGGTGCGGGTGCGGGATCGATGGCCTTGTCGCCGAGTCCGGTGGAGAGGAAGATGATCGGTCCGGCGACGACGGCGGCGAGGGCGGCCGCGCCTGCGGTGACCACGGTGCGCTTCCGTCGGCGGATCTGATCACCCCGTCTCCGTGCCTCGGCTGCGGAGCTCATCGGCGCTCCGGGTGCGTCGGCGCGGAACTGGTCCAGACGCGAGATCGGATCACTCATCTCAGGCCTCCTTCCAGACGGCGCCGGGATCGTCCTCGGCGAGGAGCTCCGCGAGGGCGGCTCGTCCTCGAGCCAGGCGGGCTTTGATGGTGCCGGTGGGGGCGCCGACCTCGGTGGCCACCTGGTGGACGGGCAGGTCGGCGATGTGGTGCAGGACGATGGCCTGGCGCTGGGCCTCGGGAAGCTGCTTCAAGGCCGCGACGAGAGCCACGTGGGACTCGTCGACCGCGGGCATCTCGGTGCGAGCACCGACGGCTCTGTCGGCGGCTCGCCCTGCGTACTTCTTGCGGCGCCAGCGGCCGACCGCGAGACGGTAGGCGGTGGTCCGGATCCAGGCTTCGGGGTAGTCGACCGAGGACATCTTGCGTCGGTGCGCCCAGGCGCGGGCGAAGGCCTCCTGGACGCACTCGGCGGCTTCGTCGAAGTCGCCGATCATGGCGTACAGCTGAGCACACAGGCGGCGGTAGGACGCGTTGTACAGCGCGTCGAACTCGTGTTCGTCCATCGTTCGCCTTCCCGGATGGCTTTCCCTGACTTGTGCCTGTGCGCCAGTGTCTGCGGCGGCGTACGGGAGCGTAAAGGTCATTTGCACTGAGACCTCATCACGACAGGTCCTGGACGGCTCGGCCCACTGTGGCCTCGACCGTCTGGGCGACCCTGTTGTCCCACTCGCTGTAGTCCGACGGGTCCTCCGGCGGGCAGGCCCTGGTCGGAGGGCAGGGGCCACCGGACTCGGCGTGGGTGACCAGTACCAACCGGGTCCCGAGCTGGGCGACCGTCTGATGGTCGTACCAGGTGGCGTCGCAGCCCTGGCCGCCGCAATCACCGGCGTACTCGGCGAGGGTCTGCGCGGCGCGGTCGATCGCGGGGCTGGTGTCGACCTCGATGGATTCGACCGGCTCGGCCTTGAAGAGCTTCGCGTCGTTCATCGACGCCGGGCAGGTGTCGAGCCAGTCGTAGACCGTCTCGTACGCCCCGTCGGCAGCAGCCTTCGTAGTGAATTCCAGCACCGTCACGTTGACCTTGCCGATCTCGCCCGGGTTCTCGAGCCGGAACTCCCGGCTGACCGACTCGGCGGCCTTCAACGTGGAGAGCCACGCGCCTTGGCAGTAGAGCGTCGGGATCGACTGCGGTGCGATCTGCTGCCACACCGCGGACGACTCACCCTCCAGCGGCAGCCTCGGCAGCGACCCGGCCACGACGAGGTGGGAGTCGTCGAGGATCGCCGCGGGCGCGGACGAGGATGCGGACGAGGATGCCGACGAGGATGCCGGGCTCGACGCAGGTTCGTCAGGCGGGGCAGGCGGCTCGACGCCGACCATCCGGTGGGCGGCGTTGACCGCGGAGGTCTGCAGGGAGGTCTGAAGGAAGTCTGACGAGACCTGCTCCTTCGCGCCACGCTGACGCGTCAGAACCAGCACCCGGTCTTCGGCGACGACCACGGCCGTCGCGATCTCGGGGCGAGCGTTCGCTCCGGGATCGTTGGAGACGTAGGTGACGACATTGATGTCGCCGCGCGAGACGACGCCGCCCGCGACAGGTAGCGAACCGGCCGGACTCGCGTCGAGCGGGGTGCAGGAGGCGGCCGCCGTCGAGAGATCGGCGCGGACGTCCTCGGCGGCCTCTGGCGACCGGAACTCGGCGACCACGGCGCTCATCATCCCGTAGTCCTCCACCCCGGCGTTCAGCGACGGACCGATCGCGAAGTCGCGGCGGAAGGTCGCATCGGCCGCGGAATCGCCCAGCGTCTTGGTGAGGCATGGGTTGTAGGCGTCGCCGCCCTCGCCGTCGTAGGTCTGGGTCTCGCCCCAGGATGCCTCGAGAGGGGCGATCAGGTCCTCGGCGACCGGGAGATCGGCACGGGTCATGGTGGACGGGCCTGCGGATCCGGATGGACTGGGCGTGGTGGTGCTCGGCGTCTCGCTCGGTGGCGGTGCCGGGTCCAAGGCGCGTTCGCCGACTCCGGCGGAGAAGAAGATGATCGGTCCGGCGACGATGGCGGCCACAGCGGCGGCACCGGCGACGACGACCGCGCGACGGCGGCGTCGGATCTGATCCCCCCGTTGGCGTACCTCGGCTGCGGACTTCATCGGCGCTCCAGGGGTGTCGGCGCGGAACTGGTCCAGGCGCGAGATCGGGTCACTCATCTCAGGCCTCCTTCCAGACGGCGCCGGGTCTTTCGTCGGCAAGCAGCTCGGCCAGGGTGGCCCGTCCTCGAGCCAGGCGGGCCTTGATGGTGCCGGTGGGGGCGCCGACCTCGGTGGCCACCTGGTGGACCGGTAGATCGGCGATGTGGTGCAGGACGATGGCCTGGCGCTGCGCCTCGGGGAGCTGCTTGAGGGCGGCGACCAGGGCGACGTGGGTCTCGTCGACCGGGGGCATCTCCATCTTGACGCCGACTGCTCTGTCGGCGGCGCGGCTGGCGTACTTCTTGCGGCGCCAGCGGCCCACTGCGAGGCGGTAGGCGGTGGTGCGCACCCAGGCTTCGGGGTAGTCGACCGAGGACATCTTCCGTCGGTGTGCCCAGGCGCGGGCGAAGGCTTCCTGGACGCACTCGGCGGCTTCGTCGAAGTCGCCGATCATGGCGTAGACCTGGGCGCAGACGCGGCGGTAGGACGCGTTGTAGAACGCGTCGAACTCGTTCTCGTCCATCGCTGCCTCCCAGACTGGCCGTGCCTGATCTGGCGCTACGCCAGTCTCACCGGGTCAGATGCGTGAAAGGCAGGTCCGGTTGCATCCGGAAGGAAAAGTCTCAGCCGAGACCGTTGGAACCGAGCTCAGAGATAGTCGAGCCGGTACGCAGCGCGCTTGGCGAGCGCGACGAAGTCGGACTTGCCGATGGCGGCGGCGCCGTCGGGTACGAAGCTCATCTGGGCGACGTTGGCGCCTCGGCGGATCGCGGCCATCCGGTAGAGGACCGAGGAGTTCTCGAGCTCGACCCGGATGTCCCACACCATGATCGCGCCGTCCTTGATCGGCTCGGTCGCGATCTGCGTGACGTGGCTGCCGAGCTGCTTGTCGCTGCACTTGCTCAGCCGCGTCTTGATCGCGGCGTTGAACGCCTGCGCCTCCTTGGCGGAGCCGAACTTGCCGACGGTCTCGGTGAGCCCGAAAGTCTTGGCGAGCTTCTTCTTGGTCTCGGGGATCACGAAGTCGCGGGTCTGCGCCCCGGACATGCCCTTGACGTTGAACTGGGTGTTGTCGCAGCGGGTCTGGGCCGGGTTGGTCTTGGCCGGCTTCGCCTCGGTGCCCTCCCACGGGTCGCCGATGGTGCTCACCGGGGGAAGGTCCGTCTCGTTGATCAGCCCGGGCGCCTTGCCGGTGGCGAGCGGGACCACGGTCTCCCGCGGCCGCTTGGTCTCCACGCACGCACCTGCGTCCGGCATCGAGCAGAGGTTGTGGAGGGCGGTGCCGAGCATGGTCGAGGTCCTGGCCGCGGTCGTGCTGGACTTGCCGTCGACCTTCACGGTGACCGCGGCGGTGTGCCTACCGGTGCGAGCGACCCCGTAGGTCACTGCCCGGTTGTTCTCCCAGTCGCGGTAGGTGAAGAGGGTCGCCTCGTCGCCGATGCCCTTCACCGACTCGGTGAACATCAGCTGGTAGCGGGGCTCGGCACATGCTGCGTACCACCCCTGCATCTTCTTGTACGCCGCAGTCGCAGCCTCCGCATCGACGGATGACTCGATCGTGGTGCCGGCGGTGGTCGCCTTCGGCTTGGCGGCGAAGGTGCGCGCCAGGCTGGCCACCGGTCGCTCGCCGGCCGAGGGCTCGACCTGGCAGGGGATGGTGAGGCCGGTGCCCTCGAGGTTGTCGGAGGAGATGTCGACGGCCCAGGAGCCGCCGTAGACCTTCGCCACGTCCTCCTCGGTCATCAGGTCCTTGGCGGTCAGCTTCTTGCCGGGGATCTCGCTCGGCTCGACCTCGAACTCCTCGGCGGCCGACTTCATCGACAGCGTGTTGAGTCGGGGCGCGGTCTCGGCGTCCTGGGTGACGAAGAAGCCGGTGCCGACCAGGGCGGCGATGGCCGCGGCGGCGCCGATGGCGGTGTGCACTCGCCGGCGCACCGCGCCGGCGGTGGTGATCGCCGAGGTCTTCGGCCAGGGCTGCTCGGTGAGCACGTCGACGAGCGGGTCGAAGATGGTCTGCAGTTGCTCCGGGGGGATGCCGAGCTGGTCGCAGATGGCGGCGTTTGCGGCCTGCAGGTCCGTCTCGGTGCGGCTGATCGGGGTGCTGACCTCGCGGGCCAGCTGGGCGAGGTCGACGCTGGTGAGATGGCCCAGCAGGAAGACCTTGCGGTTGTGGAGCGGCAGGCTGCGCAGCGCGGAGAGGGTGCTGCGAGCCTCCGGCGCGATCGTCTGGTCGCGGTGGAGCAGCGGCACCGAGTGGTTGCGGATCGCCTTGGACCAGGCGATCGGCCGGACCCAGTCCTCGCGCTCGAAGTCGTCCATCGGCTTCACCTTGCGCCAGTGGTGCCAGGTGATGACCATCGCGCCCCGCACGGCGGCCTTCGCAGCCTCCAGGTCCCCGGTCAGCGACCAGGTTTGGAGAAGGAGGCGTCCACGGACGTCCTGATAGAACGCCTCGAAGGTCTCGTGGTCTGCCGTGGTCATGCCCATGTCAGCGGCCAACTCTAGGTGATTCGGTCGAATGAACGGCAATGGTCGCTGATGCACAGGTGGGTATCAGGGGTGCACAAGACCTCATCGGGCGGCGCGTCGCCCGGATCGAGGCCCTCGGGATTGGGAGGATGAGTGGCGATGTCGTCCCTGCTGCCTCCACGCACCCCTGACCGCGGGCGAGTCGCGGACGATCTCCACGATCTCCGCCACCGCCGTCCGCTGGTCGCGGTCGCCCTGCTGGGCGGCATCGGCACTGCCGGCGCCACGCTGGTGGTCTGCCTGGCGATCGGCATCCTCGGCTGGTTCATCAGTGACATGGGGGCCCACGGCGAGCCGTCGGACGCCCTGCGTGTCGCCGCGCTCGGGTGGCTGCTCGGCCACGGCTCGGGGGTCCTCGTCTCCGGAGTCGCGGTCACCCTCGTCCCGCTCGGACTGACCCTCGTCCTCGCCTGGACGATGTGGCAGGTCGGGATCCGGGTCGGCGACTCGGTGTCGCTGCACGGTCCCGATGCCAACGCCCTCGCCGACGGTGAACGCGACCTGACCGTCCCCGTCGTGGCCGGACTCTTCACGCTGGGCTACACGGCCACCGCGGTCACGACCGCGATCGTCGCCGGCACGCCGGAGACCGCACCGAGCATCCTCGGCGTTTTCGCGTGGTCGGTCGGGCTCTGCCTCGTCGTGGCCCTGCCCGCGATCTCGGTCGGCTCCGGCCGTGCGGCGTTGTGGATCACCCTGCTGCCACGCGCGGCCGTCGACGTCCTGGTGATGGTCAGGTCGGTCCTGGTCTGGTGGTTCGCGGTCAGCACCCTGCTCTTCTTCGCGGCCCTCTTCGCCGACTTCACCACCTCGATCAACGTCGTCTCCCAGCTCCACCTCGACGTCGGCGGGATCATCCTCTACTCCCTGCTCGCCGTCCTGGTGCTCCCCAACGCCGTGCTCTTCTCCAGCTCGTACGCCCTCGGCCCCGGGTTCTCGGTCGGTGTCGGAACGACCGTCACCCCGACCGCCGTGACCCTCGGGCCGCTGCCGATGTTCCCGATGCTCGCCGCGTTGCCTGACAACGGCGCCCCGCCCGCCTGGGTCGCCGCGGTGATGGCACTCGGCCCGCTGACCGCCTTCTGGGCTGTGTGCCGCGTCCAGCGCCACCGGCCGACCCTGCGCTGGTCCGAGGGTGCACTCCGCGGCGTCAGCGCCGGTGTCGTCGCCGGCCTTCTCATCGCTGTCCTGTCCGGCATCGCCGGGGGCGCGGTCGGCCCCGGTCGAATGCTCGACGTCGGGCCGAACGCCGGGCAGGTGCTCGTCAACGCCATCGCCTTCTTCGGTCTCGCCGGCCTCCTCGCCGGGCTCACGATGACCTGGTGGCACCGACGTACCCTGCCCGCTGGCGAGTGACTCCCGCGGACCTGGGTGCCGAACGGGCTGCGGTTAGCGAGGATCGAGTCGGTATCCGTAGTTGTTGACGGTGTGAATGATCCGTCGCAACGCGCGCTCGCGTGCGATCTCCTCGTTCGGGCGGCGAGCGGTCTTCCATGTCGGCTCGGTCTCGATCTTGTCGCGGAGACGACTGATGTGGGTGTCGAGGCTGCGGTCGCTGCCGGGGTGGCGACCGTTGGCGGCCGCGATGAGCAGCAGCTTGCGAGGGACGGCTTGGTGAACGTGGTCGTGGAGCAGGCGAAGGATGCGCCATTCGGCGATGGTCAGCCCGATTGCATTTGTGTCGCGTAGGAGCCGGATGCCGCCGTCGTCAAAGAGAAGCGGTCCGTTGAACCTGTCAAGCGTGATGTGCGGTTGCGCGTCGTGCGTGTGTGGCAATCCGGCCGGTACCTCTGGTGGCATGCCGGAACTATCTCCTCCCCCTGGAACGCCAGGTCGCTGTTGAGCGCGCTGGTCGGCGTGAACGCCCCCGACTTGGGGAGGTTCGCGACCTGCTCGGTGGCGTCGGTCAGTCGGGAGGAGACGCTCGGTGAGGCCGAGTACGTCTACACCGGTGCCGGTGAACGCATCATCCGCGCCGACGCGGAGGCGGTCACGATCTACCTCCCCGGTGGCCAAGAAGTCACCATCCCACGCGACGAGACCAGAAATGTCTCCGCGCACCGTTACTACACCTTCAACGGCGAGACGGTCGCTGTACGCGACGAGCGTGGTCTCGGTGGTGTTACGTCGCTGGTCAATGACCATCACGGGACACCGATCGTGTCGATCCCCAACACGACCTGGACCCAGGTCTCGGTTGCGAAGCACTACAGCGATCCGTTCGGTGCTGCGAGAGGTGCGAGGCGTGCGGCGACCGATCAGGACCGGGACGCGAACGGTTCTCCTGGCGACCGTGGGTTCCTCGGTAAGTCGAACGACACGACGGGTCTGACTCAGGTCGGGGCACGCTACTACGACTCGACGACGGGGGCGTTCGTATCCCCGGATCCAGTGCTGGATCCATCTGAACCTCGGCATTTGAACGCCTACGTCTACAGCTACCAGAACCCGACCCCGCACAGTGATCCCACTGGGTTGAAGACCGACCTCATGGGTGGTGGCGGGCGTGGTGGGTACTCCGGGTGCTCGAGCGCTTGTACTCGTCCGTGGCGCGAAGTTCTGTTTGGCCCGTCCAAGGCCAAGCCCAAGCCTGTCGTGCCCCGCGCACCGTCGAGCGTTGACCGGGCCAGGGACGCCGCGATGGCTGCCCGAGGCAGCGCCGCTGCCGCTGCTCGGGCTGAGGAGCGGGCGAACATCAACACCGCCAAGGACCAGGCTGCGATCTCCCGTGCCAACACGCGCTACGCGAAGAACAAACGCGACCGCGACGATAGCGATGAGCCGTCGATGGTGCTCGGGCACAAGGAGCACTCTGAGGCGTTGGCCAGACAGATTGGCGGATACACTTTCAATCATCCTCGATACGCAGAGTTCATCGATATGTCGGCGGCAAGCCGCAGTCGGTGTGGATGTATGAGGTCAAGAGTGTCCTGCGCAAGAATGGAAAGGTAGCGTTTGCCCTCGATGGTCTCCCTGGGACGGATCCAAATGATCAAATCACGCGGGCATATCGGCGTGGTTCCAGGGACGATTGGGACTCAGCAACGGAGTGGGAGATGTATCAAGTCGGCAAGATGGTAGAGAAAGGAAATTTAGATTGGGATCGGGTCACCTTCTATCGTCAACGAGGTAGTCAATACGTTGAGACTTCGGTCTCAAAACCGGTCAATTGGTAGCCCCCTTGAAGGTATCGGAGCGTGAACTATGAGCGAAATTCTATTTGCCTCGCCGAGAGCCTTTGTGACCTGGCAGTATTCGGCTTCCTGGCGTGGTCGACTTCTGCTTCGAAGTTCAAAGATGGAACCATATTCTACCCGAATCGATATGCACTTCATGGGTGTAGAAGCCATGGCTCTTCGGCCGTCGTATGATGGCCTAATCATTCGACGTGCAAGCGTCAACGAAGTTCGGCGAATTCAGGGTGAGTCTGGGGTTGATAATGGTCCAGAGTACATTTTCATCCTGAGTGAAGGTGAGGATGATTCCAGGGTCAGTTACGTTTGCTCTGGGAAGCCGCAATGGCACGAGGACGATGGCGAGGACGACGATCCCTCATGGTTTCCCCGAATGCCGGGCACCGCTGGTCCGGGGTGGGCGAAGTGAGAAGGTCTCAATTCTAGAACGACTCTTCGCGTCCGGGCGTAGTTGCGTTCTAACCTTGATCATTCACGACCCGGCGATCTGACCTGCGTGTAGAAAGCGCGATGCTAAAACATCATCGAGGTAATCGCCGCACTGGAGATGCCCGGGGCCACGGCGTTTTTCGAATCTTTTACCGCCGAGGGGTGAACGCATCATCCACGATGATGCGTGGGCGGTCACGATCTACCTGCTCGGTGGCCAAGAAGTATCCATCCCCCGCGATGAGACCAGAAGTGTGGCTCTTCACCGATGAGGGTGTAGCGGACGTTGGGTGGTGAAGTCTCAAGAGATCGAGGACACTCCTGGCTCGTGACATCGTGGACAGCCCCACCCGGCTCTCCTCAGACGCGGTCCCGTCGTGCGATTGGCGGGATCTGGGCGGCGCGGACACAAGGTTTGCGCTGCTCTAAGGTGGCGGCGTGGCTCTTCGTCTTGTCGTCCTCGTGTCCGGGTCGGGCACCAACCTCCAAGCCCTGCTGGATGCCTGCGCGTCCCCGGAGTACGGAGCCGAGGTGGTCGCGGTCGGTGCCGACCGTGACGGGATCCAGGGGCTGACGCGGGCAACCGACGCCGGGATCCCGACCTTCATGCACAAGGTCAAGGACTACGAGTCGCGCGCGGAGTGGGACGCTGCCCTGGCCGAGTCGGTGGCTGCGTACGAGCCTGATCTGGTGGTCTCCGCGGGCTTCATGAAGCTGGTGGGGGCTGCCTTCCTGGAGCGGTTCGGGGGGAAGACGCTCAACACGCATCCGGGGCTGCTGCCGAGCTTCCCGGGGATGCACGGTGCGCGGGATGCGCTGGAGTACGGGGTGAAGGTCACCGGGGCGACGCTGTTCATCGTCGACGCCGGGGTCGACACCGGGATGATCATGGCCCAGGTGACGGTGCCGGTGGAGGACGACGACACCGAGGAGACGCTGCACGAGCGGATCAAGGTCGTCGAACGTTCGATGCTGGTTGAGTCCGTCGGACGGATCGCCCGCGAGGGCTACACCGTCGACGGCCGGCGAGTTCGATTCGGGCCAGCCTGAACGGTTAGAGTGACGAGCACACGACTGGCGCAGGTGGGGGACCACCGGGGAGTGTGAAGAGACGGCATCGACCGCCTGGGTGCCCTCATCGAAATCATTGACCGATGAGGAGAGTGCTGTGCTCGATCAGATCACCATCAAGAGGGCCTTGGTGTCCGTCTACGACAAGACCGGTCTCGAGGATCTGGTCCGCGGGCTCCATGACGCCGGCGTCGAGCTCGTCTCGACCGGTGGCTCAGCCGCGCTGATCGAGAAGCTGGGCCTGCCGGTCACCAAGGTCGAGGACCTGACCGGCTTCCCCGAGTGCCTCGACGGCCGGGTGAAGACGCTGCACCCGCGCGTGCACGCCGGCATCCTGGCCGACCGCCGCCTCGACTCCCACGTCGAGCAGCTTAAGGAGCTCGAGGTCGAGCCGTTCGACCTGGTCGTCTCCAACCTCTACCCGTTCGTGCAGACCGTCGCCTCCGGCGCCGGCCCGGACGAGGTCGTCGAGCAGATCGACATCGGCGGGCCCTCGATGGTCCGGGCTGCCGCCAAGAACCACCCCTCCGTCGCGATCGTGACCTCGCCCGAGCAGTACGCCGACACCCTCGCTGCTGCCGCAGCGGGTGGGTTCACCTACGACCAGCGCAAGGCGCTGGCCGCGGCCGCGTTCGTGCACACCGCGACGTACGACGTGGCCGTCGCCTCCTGGATGGGCTCCGTGCTCACCGACACCTCCGACGGCACCGGTTTCCCGGCGTGGGTCGGCGGGACGTACGAGAGGTCGACCGTTCTTCGCTACGGCGAGAACCCGCACCAGAAGGCTGCGCTCTACCTCAACGGCCACGGACCGGCCGGGCTGGCCAGTGCCGAGCAGCTCCACGGCAAGGAGATGTCCTACAACAACTACACCGACACCGACGCCGCTCGACGCGCCGCCAACGACTTCGCCGAGCCGGCCGTCGCGATCATCAAGCACGCCAACCCGTGCGGCATCGCGGTTGGAGAGACCATCGCGGAGGCGTACGCAGCGGCGCATGCCACCGACCCGGTGTCTGCGTTCGGCGGTGTCATCGCGGCCAACCGGCCGGTGACTGTCGCGATGGCAGAGCTTCTCAAGGAGAGCTTCACGGAGGCGATCGTCGCTCCCTCGTACGAGGACGGGGCGGTCGAGGTTCTTCAGAGCCTGCCGCGAGGCGGGAAGAACATCCGTATCCTCGTGGCGCCCGCTGATGAGCGCACTGCGGTCGAGACCAAGCCGATCTCGGGCGGGCTGCTGATGCAGCAGGTCGACCATGTCGACTCGGAGGGTGACGACCCGGCACAGTGGACTCTTGCGACCGGTGAGGCCGCAGACGAGGCGACGCTGGCGGACCTCGCGTTCGCCTGGAAGGCGTGCCGTACGGCCAAGTCCAACGCGATCCTCCTGGCCAAGGAAGGCGCGGCCGTCGGCATCGGGATGGGCCAGGTCAACCGGGTCGACTCCTGCCGTCTGGCCGTGGAGCGCGCCAACACCCTCGCCGAAGGCGCCGAGCGTGCCCGCGGCGCCGTCGCCGCCTCCGACGCCTTCTTCCCCTTCGAGGACGGCCCGCAGATCCTGATCGACGCCGGCGTCAAGGCGATCGTGCAGCCCGGCGGCTCGATCCGCGACGAGCTCACCATCAAGGCCTGCGAGGCGGCCGGGGTGACGATGTACTTCACCGGCACTCGCCACTTCGCGCACTGATCTCACGCGGCGCGAGAACTCGTCGATCATCACCGACGTCCCGCTATGACAGAGGGTCCGAGCTTGTGAATCACTCACAAGCTCGGACCCGCAGTCAAAGCCCCGGCCGGGA
>NZ_JACIXG010000054.1 GCF_014360585.1 Nocardioides sp. | reverse complement strand
TCTCCACCGCACGTCTGCGGCCACGTGGTTCGAGTCCATAGCTGAACCGAACCGGCCACGATGTCGTGAGACCGGCTGTCCACGATGTCACGAGACAGAAGCGTCCTCGATCTCTTGAGACTTCACATCAGACCCCGACTACACCCTGGATTGTGAAGAGCCATCAATCTGGTCGAGGTCTGACTCGGCATGGTCGAGCTACTGGCCATCCGCTGCGGCGTGTTCGAGTCCGTCAAGCACCTCAGCACCAAGATCCATGCGTTCATCGACGGCTGGAACGGCAGCGCTACACCTTCGTGTGCACCAAGAACCCCCGAAGTGGTCCTCAAGAAGGCCAACCGTCAACCACTTTCAATCCGCGGCACTAGGTACCCACCATTCGTTAATAGGTGAACGGGAAGGACCGCCAATAACTTCGAATACGATTCCAGATACCCACCAAGCCGCCGGGCTCGACCAAAACAAATAGCACGATAAGGAGGCCGTACAGAATCTGTTCGAGCTGGAACGCCGTCAACAAACCGGCGCCGCTTCCACTATCGTCCATGAACGGCAATAGTCCAGCCAGCGACTGGGACAGCCGCGGCAACACTGTAATGAACAACGCCCCAGCTATAGAACCGGAGATTGATGCCAGACCTCCCAATAGAATCATCGCGAGATACTGGATGGACATTGACAAGCCGAATCCAGATGGCTCGATATAGCCAGTGATAGCCGCTAGCAGCGCACCGGCTGCGCCTGCGTAAGCGGATGACACACCGAACGCGGTCATCTTGACTCGAAATGGGTCAATGCCCATCGGGTCAGCGACCAAATCGCGGTCACGAATCGCAGCGAATGCTCGCCCCAGACGCGAGCGGACAAGATTGCTGGCACATGCTGCCATTGCGATCATCACTATAAGGACAAAGAGATAGGATATTTGCTCGCCTGTCATCACCAGACCAAGAAAGTTTCTGTCGACATCCAACTCAAACCCAGCGAAAGTGAAACTTGGCCCACTTCTGCCAAGCCCCGCACCACCAGTTATGTGGGTGAGTTCACGGAAGAAGTGAACACCTATCAATACGAGTCCCAGCGTAACAATCGCGAGGTAAAGGCCACGTAGGCGCACAGCCACCGGCGCCAGGACCACTCCCACAACCCCTGTCAACACGAAGGCCGCGGGAAACCAAACGAGGCCGTCCCATCCCAATGCCACCTCCCGTCCCGGTCCCGTAGCGCCCAAACATGACGCGGTATAAGCGCCCAATCCAACAAAGAAGGCGTGCCCAAGAGAGATCTGGCCAGCGTACCCGGTGACAAGGTTCAGCCCGATTGCACCGATCGCCGCCGCTAGACCAACGCTAAGCAATACGAGATCCTCGTCTGGCATCATGAACGTGAGGGCGACTGCCATTCCAGCGATGAGCAGGACGGATTTTCTTCTCGCCCCTGTGTTTAAAATCGCGCGCTGCTGAGCGTACGAAGTGTACATGCGGTGTCGGTGCCGGACCTTGCGGTCCGCCACCACATGTGGCGGCCGCGCACGTCCAGCAGAGAGCGCGGCCAACCCGCGATTACTGTTCATACCCGCTCAACTTCCCGTGTCCCCCATATGCCGAACGGCCTGACCAGAAGGACTAGGAACATCGCAACGTAAGGCGCCACCAACGCGAACGATTGTCCAAGGACCGGTATAGCGCCAGGTTGATAGACCGCAACCACCGCTTCGACGATACCCACAGTAAGCCCACCGACGAGGGCACCTTGAATGCTGTCGAGTCCTCCAATGATCACAGCTGGAAGTGCCTTCAAGGCAATCAGCCAGGTTTGTTGATCCACCCCGACCCCACTGCTTGCAAATGACCCTGCGACGGCAGCAAGAGCGCCCGCGATCAGCCAAGAAACTGCGAAGACCCTTCCCACAGATATCCCTTGCACCGCAGCAGCCTCTTGGTCGAGGGCAGTGGCCCGCATGGCCAAGCCGAATCGAGAATGTTGAAAGAAGAGATATAGAGCGCCGACACATAAGACCATCACGAAAAACGTCGCGATGTGGCGTTGCTGGACAATTACTCCGCCCATCGCCACCGTATCCAGTCCCCATGGATCTCTGATAGGTCGAACGGCGTTGCCGATCCATCGTCCGGCCACAACGCGAACGGCAACATCCAGGCCGATGGTTGCCAATACGATCGCGAAAACGGACTTTCCAATCATGGGCCGAACCGCCAGCCGTTCGATGACAGCCGCCAAAAGCGCGACGACCGCCACCGACGCGAGAACTGAGACGAAGAAAGGAACGGAGAGTTGGACGGTCAGAAGGGCGGTAGTCGTAGCACCCACAAGCATCAAGGACGGGTGCGCGAAATTGATGACCCGCGTGGCCTTGTAAATCATGACGAAGCCAACAGCGAGAAGGGTGTAGACAGAACCGATTGCTAGGCCGGTTGCTAAGGTCTGAAGCAATATTGTCATTTTGGGCCCGATCCATACATCGTTTCGACCAATTCGCCGAAAGACTCCTCGATGGAGCTTCGCTTGACCTTTTGCGTGGCGGTGAGATCGCCGTCCTCGTGATCCAATTCCTTCGGAAGCAGACGGAACTTCTTGATTCCCTCCACGCGAGCAAATTGCTTATTGACTTCCATGATGATCTCGCCAATCAGTTCTGTCGTCTCAGGTTTCTGTGTTAAATCGCGGTAGGTCGTGTACGGGAGTTGTCGTCGAAGCGCCCAGTCGGCCATCGTTTCCGCATCTACTTCGATTAGGGCAGTGAGATAGGGACGGCGGTCGCCTATGACAACCGCCTCCTTGACGTAGGGCGAACTACGGATGGCATTCTCAATCTCAGAGGGGGAAATGTTCTTACCGCCGGCTGTGATAATGATGTCCTTCATTCGGTCCGTTATCCGAAGGTAATCGTCCTCGACCCATTCGCCTACGTCGCCGGTGTGCAGCCAGCCGTCCTGGTCAATAGCTGCAGCCGTCGCCTCGGGCAAATGCCAATATCCAGCGAATACGCCAGGGTGCCGGACCAACACTTCCCCATTTTCCGGGTCCAATGGCAACTCAATATCGTCGTGCGGTTTCCCCACGGTCCTACATTGATGGCTCCCGGCTTGTTTGCCGTCGCTATGGCACAGTTCTCAGTCATGCCGTAAATTTCATGCATTGGGACCCCAATACCCATGAAGAATGTCAGTACCTCGGGGGAGATGGGCGCCGCGCCGGACGCCGCGAACCGGCAGCGCCGCAACCCGATCCGATCTTGCAGAGCCCGGAAGAGGGCCACGTATCCCATCCAGTACCAAACCCTGCCCATGAGAGAGCGACGACCTCGTGCATGTGCCAACCGGGAGGCCTCCCCGGAAGCGAGTTTCATCCAGGCTCGGTACCACCATCGCTTCAAAGCGGTGGCGGCGTGGGTTCGCACAATGATGCTCGACATCAACTTCTCCCAGATTCGAGGCACCCCGAGGAAGATGGTGGGCTGAACCTCAACCAAATCCGTCGCCACAGTTTCGATGGATTCTGCAAAAGCGATTTGGCAGCCGCTTCCGGCATTGAACCAGACGCTAAACGTCCTCTCAGCGACATGTGAGAGCGGGAGATAGGACAACAACAAGTCGTCCTGCGTGGGTGGTGGGCTCGAGAAGCCACCGCCCAGAACCAAGGTCTGGATACTGAAATCGATATTGAGGTTAGTCAGCATTGCCCCCTTTGGGGGTCCAGTGGTACCTGACGTATAGATGAGGGTGGCGATGTCCGCGGGTTCTGCCTCGTCCATACGGTCTGTGAGTGCCGATGGGTGCTGCATCCGATGGTGTCTTCCCACTTCCAAGAAGTCGCTCCATGCCATCAGCCGTGGGTCGTCGTATTCGCGAACCCCGCGGGGCTCGATATACACGATTCTCACGAGGTCAGGCAAACCAGTCGCGGCAAGAACCTTGTCAACCTGCTCCTGATCCTCGGCGATCAAGATCGCCGCAGAGGAATTCCGAAGCAGATACTCAGTCTCGGCGGTAGGATTTGTCGGGTAGATGCCGACGCTGGTCGCCCGGACAGCATTACATGCAACGTCTCACATGAGCCACTCTGGTCGATTCTCCGCGTGAATCGCCACGCGGGCACCGGCCATTAAGCCTAACGCTAGAAATGCGTGTCCGACGTCGGTCACTTGGTCCCAGTACTGAGACCAACTGATACCGCGCCAGACACCAAGCTCCTTGTGCCTCAACGCCACAACGTCTGGAGTCTTTTCAGCCCATTGGGCGACCCTTTGCGCGACTGTCATATAAGGCTCCTGCGTCATCGCCCATCATCGCCTTGGGTGACTGATGAGACAGGGAGACCTGCGCCGCCTCTGGCCGGGTCCTCGGTCGAACCCTGGTCTGGCGCTTGGGCGGCGTGGCCCAGATAAGAGGCAATCACGCCAGGGTGTTGCTGAATCACACTGGGGATGTCCACCGAAATAGGTCGTCCGAATTCAAGAGCCAAGACTCGATCCGCAAGGTCCATGACGAATCCCATGTCGTGCTCAACGAGTACGATTGGGATCTCGAGATCCGCTCGGATATCCATGATGAATCGCGCCATATCCTCCGTCTCTTCGACGTTCATTCCAGCCACCGGCTCATCGAGGAGCAGTAAGGTCGGCTCCATCGCTAAGGCTCTCCCCAGTTCGATTCGCTTTTGCACTCCGTACGGAAGAAGTCGGACAGGCTTGTCGCGGTAATGTTGCAGCTCTAAGAACTCGACAATTTCCTCGACGACCTCTCGGCTGGCATCTTCCTCCGCGCGCACGCGCCGAGTCCAGAACGCTGCAGACCATGGTGAGTAACGTATATGGCGATGCCTACCCACCATGAGGTTGTCAACTAGGTCCAAGTTCCCGAACAGTTCGATGTTTTGGAAAGCCCGCGACATACCAGCGCTAGCGATTTGCTGCGGGCTTAACCCGGTTATGTCGCATCCCGCGAAGCTGACAGAGCCCGACGTGGGCTGGAATATACCGCTTAAGACATTGAAGATCGAGGTCTTTCCTGCGCCATTCGGACCGATAACGGGCTCTTCTCAGGTCAGGTGGGGGTGAGCGGCTCGCCGGTGTCGGCGTGATGCGGCTGTAGCAGGGGTCGAGGCCTCCAAGATCGGTAGCGACCAAGCAACCATTCCCCGAAGGCCTCGACGTGTCCGACCCTACGGGCGTGGCGTCGTGCTGTCGCCACGACGCTCGCTACTGCCTCAACTGTGACCTCCTCGTGGGCCTTGATGGGCTCCACGTCATCGCCGTTGACCGCGATGATCACCGACAACGGCTGAGTGTGACGGTCGAGTCGCCACCGGGCCTGATGGGCTGCCCGACCTGCGGGGTGATCGCGCACTCCAAGGGCCGGCGACTGGTCCAGCTCGTCGACGTGCCCTGCTTCGGCCGTCCCGTGCGGCTGGTGTGGCGCAAGCGGACCTGGCGATGTCGCGAGGCGTTGTGCCCGACGGGGTCGTTCACCGAGCAAGACGACCGTGTCGCGGCCCCACGCGCCAAGCTGTCCACGCGGGCGTGTTGGTGGGCGATCAACCAGATCCGCCGCGAGCACGCCTCGGTGCTCGGCCTGGCCCGCCAACTGGGGTGCGCGTGGGCGACGCTGTGGACGGCGATCAAGCCTCTGCTCGAAGCGATGGCCGCCGACGAGTCCCGCTTCGACGGTGTCGAACGCCTCGGTGTCGACGAGCACGTGTGGCATCACGGCTCCACCCGTCCGGTTGCGCAGGGTGGCCGGGGCCCGAAGGAGTTCACCGGGATGAGCGATCTGACCCCTGACCAGCACGGACGGCCCAAGACCAGACTCCTCGACCTGGTCGCGGGACGGTCCGGGAAGGTCTACGGCGACTGGCTCACCACCCGCGGTCACAGCTTCCGGGCTGGAATCAAGGAAGCCACCCTGGATCCGTTCACCGGCTACAAGAAGGCGATAGATGACCACCTCGACGACGCGGTCGCGATCCTGGACGCCTTCCACGTGGTGAAGCTCGGCACCACCGCGGTCGACGAGGTCCGCCGCCGCATCCAGCAACAGATCCACGGCCACCGCGGCCGCAAGGGCGACCCGCTCTACGGGATCCGCAACATCTTGCGCGCCGGCGCCGAGAACCTCACCGAGAAACAACAAGCCCGGCTCCACAAGGCCGTGCTCGCCGACCCTCGCCACGACGAGGTCTACCTCGCCTGGCAGTGCGCCCAACAACTCCGGACCGCTTACGCCACCGAGGACCTCGCCGCCGGCCGCCGGATCGCCGAGCACGTCTTGAAGACCTTCCCGACCTGCCCGATCCCAGAGATCAAACGCCTGGGCAAGACCCTGACCCGCTGGCGCGAAGCGTTCCTCGCGTACTGGGACACCAACCGCGCGAACAACGGACCCACCGAAGCCCTCAACGGGCTCATCGAACTCCACCGCCGCATCGCCCGCGGCATCCCCAACCCCGACCACTACCGACTACGCATGCTCCTCATCGGCGGCGGACTCAGCCACCCCCACCTGATCTGAGAAGAGCCCCTTTGGGCGGCATCTTCGTGATCCTCGCGTCCCTCGACCTGATCCCCGTCTGAAGGCAGAGAGGACACATCCCAGGATGGAAATGGAAGACGCCATCGGGATGATCCTTTGCGTCCTCGCCGGCATGGCGATCTGCGCGGCGGGCTATCTGAACCTCGGGGGGCGCCTGGAAGCGAGCCGTCAACAGCCGCAACTGGGTTCGGACCACCGCGCGTGTCACCCGGGCATAGAAGGTGGACACCAGCGGTGGGCCCGGCTCGACGAGATACAACGTCAACTACACGTTCACCGCTCCT
Source organism: Nocardioides sp. (assembly GCF_014360585.1). Classification (GTDB taxonomy): domain Bacteria; phylum Actinomycetota; class Actinomycetes; order Propionibacteriales; family Nocardioidaceae; genus Nocardioides. Next base: position 26,830 of record NZ_JACIXG010000054.1, on the reverse strand, counting down.
GAGACCGGCGGGAGCCGCTACGGCCGTAGTGAAGGCGGTGCCCCGGACATGAAGACCGGTGACGCCGTCGAAGTGTTGTACGACCCCAAGGGGCCGTACAACAACGAGCTGCCGCTGAACAGGTTTGAGCGGTGGTTCTACCCCATCGCCTACGGCAGCCTCACCCTCGTAGGCGCAGTCTTCGCCGTCGGAGTTCTGGTCGTCGCGGTGGTGATGACCGTCGACTCCGTCCGCTAGCGCACCTGCTTGGCACTCGCGTCGAACTCACGCCACCCACGTGGCGATACTCGAGCGCCCCGATGTCACTGCGGCTCATCGAGTCCCAACAGGCCCGGACCACTTCGCCTATCTTTCGAAGTCCTTCTTCCGCGCAAGCAACGCGCACAAGGGCCGCAGACCGAAGGAGCAACAATGACGTTCACTTAATCACAGCTCTGCGACCCGCGACGACGGACGGCTCCCCGTCCATTGGACGCCGTCTGCGTCGCCCCGCGCCGTACGAGTGCCGCAGCCTCAGGGACTACCCTGCCGGCCGCTCCCACCGCAGAGTAGAGACACAGACATCCAAGGCCATCTTCCACCCAACAAACATCTCGTCCGTTGCCTTCATCTCCGGTGGGCGCGCCAAGGAAGCCGTCAACTGAAGACCACGACGCCTATTCGATCCTGGAACCGGCGTGATGTAACAGATCGTGGAAACCTCAACCGGCTCGCCCTCGACAGTCTTGGTGGACTCACGTTCGAAGCGAATGAACCGCTTATCCTGGAACAACGGGGTCGCTCCGAGGTTGCGAATCGCGTCGGCGACATACGCATCCAGACTCTCGCCGGCGGGCGAACGTCTGATCGTCGCCACGATCGAGCCAGGAACATAAGCTCTGCCCTCGCCCTCGGCCTCCGAGGTAGCGGCGAAGTATGCAATGACTCCTTGCTCCTGCATAGACCGAAACGTTTGGTCCAGGTGTACTTTGAGCGCAGCATGCAGATCGGGGCGATTGGCAGCCATCATCCGACGCCTTAGTGCTTCATCGATCGCAGCCCGGTCTGCAGAATTAGGCGTATGCCGTTCCCAGCCAGGCAGGAGCTTGAGGCTGAAATCGGGGTCCTTGGCCGCTCCAAGCATCTCTCGCAACGAACTTCCTGACTCAACAGACATCTCAAACCTCGCTGCCCGTTTGCGAACTGAGAGGGATCTCATCAAACGTCTCGAACTCAGCATGCGTAATAATTCCGCGACCCCGAAGCCGGACCAATCCCTGCCGACGACTCTTTAGAAGAACCGCCATCTCATCCGACGACAAGTCTCGCACATTAATGCGTGGCGGCATCTCAGTTGAGTATCCTCGATAACGAGCCACGAGTGTGCCGATCACCACAACGAGGAGAACACCGACCGGAGCTGCCAGAATCGCTGGCTGATCAGCGTCGGGCACGCCCGCGAATGTCAACGCCAGGGCGACGGCACTAAAGACACCGGTCAGCACCGAGAGCGTGGACGCCGTCGGGTCCCACTGGCGATACTCGGATTGCGACCAAGGCACATAGAAGTACAGGATCGAAGCACAACCCAACGCGCCACCCGCGAAAGCTCCGACGAGCTCGATCGTCGGATCGTCCGAGCCGACGATCGCAGCGACAGACAGAAATGGCGCCAAGACTCCAGCGATCGCAATCCAATACATGATCGGCGACAACATCCGCAGCATCGAAGGGCGTCGATTGCGCCGCTTGAGTGCCTCTAACTCGATGTAAGCATAGTCGATTACGACACGATTCAACTGGTCAATGTTGAAAGTCTGCATCGCTGGAATCATGGATGCCCAGTTGACCGGCTTCGGAGCCACTGGTTTAGGCATGGTTCGCAACTTTCCACTCGTCGACAATATCGCGCGTAACGCCAGGAATCGGCTTACTCTCGAAAGCACCACCGTTCGGCTGGGTGATACGCATGTTTCCCAGGATTGCAGGCATAAAAGCGACGGTCAACTCGAACACTTCCCTGGATCCTGACTCAACGATGACCGCGATGCCATCGGAACCAGACGAGAATGCGTATGCCGCTGTGTGAAATTGCGATCTGTTATCACCTACACCAACATCGCGAGTGGCAAGACAAACGGCCCCGGGCCCCAATTCGGCGCCCGGATACTCACTAACGTCGAATCCCGCCCTTTCCCACGCCTTTGGGTCGAACGGCGCACCGTCGGCAAGAAGAACACGAACTCGGCTGATAAGCGGGAGCGCCACAGGCCAATGCAGCATCGTCAACAGCGTTCCAGGCTCGTTCGATGATTCCAGAGCGTTCGCCAACAAGCGACGGAACTCCCTCTGTACATCCGCGGTCCAGTTGTCGCCCAACGCGGCCCTGATCCGCGTGCATTCGGCGGCAATCCATTCGTCGCCCATCTGGCCCGAGGTCGCAGGAATCTCTGACCAGTTATCGGCCGGATAAACACCATCGGCGCGCCAAACGCGTTCCATATTCGATCTCCAATTGAATTGTCCCGAATGATCCCGGCACCTGTAAATTATTGCGTCATCATGCCGTAACCGCTTGTACCCCACCGACCGCGGTGTTCACATGGCCGTAGAGAGCACCGACCTGCTTGATTACCGATCCTTGCATTTCACCCGCGGCCGCCCATATATTGCCCGATGAAACTCGCTCGATATCTCGAACGTCGAGGCCCGTGTGCAGGCCGGTCATGATGTCGGAAAATGGCTTCCTAGCCACTGCCATGTCATCAAACCCACCAGCGACCGAAAGTCCCTTTGTGAACTTGTTCCACTTTGAGGCCTGAGTGCCAAGCTCGCCTATGCTCGAGGCCATTTTTCCAAATTTTCCGAACGGAATCACGTCAAGCGCGGCCAACGCCAACTCTTGCCACGTGCACTCTCCTGCGCAGAACTGCGCTGCCCGCGCGAGCAGAATGGCCGCCGAAATAACAAAGGCGATGGCAGCAAAAGGGCCAGCAACGAACAACGCGATTATGAAGAGGCCAAGCGCTATGTACTCGAGGACCGAGATGATGTCGTCGAGAACCTCCCAGAAGCCATCCTCGATCGTGCCGGCCATCTCGTTGCCGATGCCGTTGACGGCCGCATCGTATGCATCTTCCCAGGAGTCATAGTAGTTGTCCCAGGTCTCCGCCGCGTTCTCCCAGTCGTCGCGCGCTTGCACTTTGGCTTGAGCAGCCTCCTGCTCCTGCTCGGCCTCAGGACTCCCCGCCTCGGGTTCAGTACCTGGGAGGATGTGCGTCGGCGCACCAGGCAGTCCGTCGTACTTTGCCCATAGGTCCTCACATGTGTCGACCTGCGACCTGATGAGGGGCTGCCACTGCTGGAGCTCTTCGCCGTAGGTCGCGATAACCGGACCAACGGGTCGATACAACTGTGCGGCCTCGCGGAGCGTCTCCCACGAGTCACCGATCTTGTCCTGAAGTTTCTCGACCGCTTTGCCATCCATCGCGCCGCTCGCGAGGTCATGCATGGCGATCAACTGCAGCTCTTCGGCGCAGTCCTCCATCATACCGCCCAGGGTCTCGATCCAGTTGCCGCGCGAGATGATCGCTGACGGATCCCCCTCAACGGTTTTGATCTCCCTGCCCTTTGGGGATGAGTCCATGGCCGTCCTCCTTCGTTCGAGCCCTTGGTTTCAGAGTTTCGCGCGTGTTCAAACCGCGGCCGGTGAACTCGCCGGCGCGTTTCCTGGCGAACCGGGCGCCTGTACCGATGTGTTTGACTCGAACTGGAGGGCGGTCTCGCTGTCCCAGTTCGTGAATCCGTCAACGACGCCCTTGACATGCTTGTGGAGCTCGTCGAGACTCTCTTTGAGTTTCTCCCGCTTACCGTCCCAGCGTTCCTCGAAGTCCTGCGCCTTCTCACGGAGTTCACTACGACCGTAGGGTTTGGCGATAGCCGCCTCGAGCTCTTCAGAGTTGCTCGTCGCGTTCTCGAACTCCGTGACGATCGCGTCCAGCTGAGACGCGATACGATCTAGCGTTTCGATGTTGATCTTGACGTCTGCCATAGCCAGGCTCCCTTCGTTCTGCCGTCAAGGCCGAGTCCAAATACCGGCTTAGGGGCAGGACGGCGCCACTGCGCCGCCCCGCCCTAGAGGGGACTCAGCCGCCGGCGAGCTGCGAGTCCAAGTCCTGGATCGCGCTGGCCATGTCGCGCAGCGACTGGGCCATGTCCTCGACACCAGCAATGGCGTCCTTCAGACCCGTGGTCATCTCGGTGTAGCCGTCCTGGAACTTGCCCGACGCCTTCTCCGTCTTGAACCCGTCCTGCACGAGCTCGTCGACGTAACCCTGGCACTCGTCCAGCGCGGACTCGATCGTGTCCTTGCCCTGGTCGAGCTTGTCGGCGGTGCCGGTCATCTCGTCGTATGTTGCCCCGAAGTCACTCATCGATCATTCCCTTTCCCGCGGTTTCCATTTCAAGACGCCCCGTCAGCGGACGCCGGTGGCCAACGTAGACCACTCTCTTCTTCCCTGTGAAGGGTAAAAACGGGTTCGTTGCCTCGTTCATACGGCGTTCTCGTTGTCGCTCGCCAGAGGCATCTGCATGGTCACTGTCCGACCGGCCTGGACGAAGATTCCACGACCCGCTGGGAAGTCGGTGCGCTTGAGCTTTCCGAACGGAACCTTGAACAGCGTGTCGCCGTCGTAGGTGTCCGGTTTGAGCACGATTCCCTGGCGCGCGGCCTTCCACTCACCCATGACACCCGAGCCGCCGCCGGCGCGGGTGACGTCGGCGTCGCCGACGAAGAGGTGGTCGGAGTTGTTGATCGCCTGCAGCAGGGCCCGCATCGGGCGGTCGGCGGGACCGTCCGCCAGGTGGGTCATGTCCTCGGCGACGATCATGATGCGGCCGGGGAAGGACTCGTCGGCGACGATCTCGGCGAGCTCGGTGACGAGCGTCTTCTCGTCGTCGGGGCGGGTGGCGCTGCGTACCCAGGGCCGGAAGTCGCCGAGCATGGCACGACGGCTGCCGAGGTGGAAGAGCTTCACCTCGGGGTCGAAGCGTTCCATGGACTCGACGAGCGCCTTGAGCACGTTGGTCTTACCCGACTGCGGCGGGCCGGTGACGATGAACGAACCGATCGGGTCGAAGCCACGAGGCGCCAGGGTGTCGTCGGCGATGCCGAAGACGGGCTGGCCGTTGACCTGCGCGGGAAGGGACTGGCTGGAGACCTTCGTGGGCAGGGCACCGATCTCGCCGACCTCGGGAACGCCCTGAGCGCGCAGCTGCGCGACGAGCTCGTCGAGAGCCTTGGTCTGCTCTGCGACGTTGGTCGTGCCGCCCAGGACGGCGAGCTGCACCTCGGCCTTGTCGACGACGGCGCGGCCGGGCGCCGACTGCTCGTTGAGTACGTCCTTGGGCGCTCCGACCAGGACGTACTGGCTCGGGTCGGAGAGCCGCATGACGACGCGGCGCGGGATGTTCGCGAAGACCGCGGTCGGCACCGAGCCGCTGCGGTCGGCGGTGATCACCGCGTGGACGCCAAGCGGGCGTCCCTCACCGAGGACCCGCATGAAGGACTGGTAGAACGGCGCGCGACCGGCCGCGATCTCCCACTCTTTCTTGAACTCGGGGTAGTTGTCGATCAGGAGCAGGATGCGCGGCATCGACTGGTCGGCGATCTCGCGGTATTCGGTGAGGTTCGCGGCCGAGGCCTTGGAGAAGAGCTCTGAGCGGCGGTCCATCTCCCGCTCGAGAGTGCGCATCAGTCGCTGCAGGCGCTCGGCGTCGTCGCCGTCGATGATCGAGCCGACGTGCGGGAGACGCGCGATCGCGCCCAGCGCGCCGGAGGCGAAGTCGAGGCCGTAGACCTGGACCGGGCCGAGCTCCGGACGCGCTCCGGCAGCGGTCGCGATCGTCTTCAACATCGTCGACTTGCCCGAACCGGAGGAGCCGAAGATGAGCAGCGAGCCGTCACGGTCGGGAGTGAAGTAGATCGCGTTCTGCTGCTGCCGCTCCGGGATGTCCGCGAGCCCCAGCAGGATCTGGCCGTCGCCCTCCAACGGGAGGTCGCGCATGTCGACCACGGTCGCCAGGTCGTCGAGCCACGGGCGCCGCGGGGTCATCAGCCCGGCGCTGGCGGATGCCTTGATCAGGTTGGCCACGATCCGCTTCTGGTCGTTGGGGCCGAGGTCCTCGTCGTGCGAGTCGCTCTCCGGCGGACGCTCCGGCTCCCACTCGGTGATCGAACCGAACTTGAGCTCGGCCACCTTCACGTCGGCGGTGACCACCTCGTCGTCGCGCGTCCAACCGCCCGCATACGCCGACTGGAACGGGGTCAGCCGACCCGGCCCGGTCTTCGCGATGCCGCGGCCCGGTATCGACGGCGGGAAGGTCCCGGCGATCGGGTCGTCGACGACGTCCTTGGAGTCGGTCTCGTCGGCCATACGCAGCGCGACGCGAAGGTTTGTGTTGGCCCTCAGGTTGTCCTTGATGACACCGGCCGGACGCTGCGTCGCCATGATCAGGTGGATGCCGAGCGAACGGCCTCGCTGGGCGATGTCGACGACGCCGTCGACGAACTCCGGCACCTCACCGGCCAGAGCGGCGAACTCGTCGATCACCAGGACCAACGCAGGCGGGCACTCCGGGTCCTGCCGCTTCTCCAACTCGAGAAGATCCTTTGCCTTCTTCCGGTTGAAGAGGTGCTCGCGATAGTGCAGCTCGGCCTTGAGGCTGGTCAGCGCGCGGCGTACGAGGTGGGGGCTCAGGTCGGTCACCAGGCCGACACAGTGCGGCAGCTCGATGCAGTCGGCGAAGGCCGAGCCGCCCTTGTAGTCGACGAAGAGGAACGTCACCCGGTCCGGCGAGTGGGCCGAGGCGATGCCGAGCACCCACGCCTGCAGGAACTCCGACTTACCGGCACCGGTGGTGCCGCCGACGAGGGCGTGCGGGCCCTGCGTACGCAGGTCCAGCGTCATCGCGTCCGAGGCGCCCTGGCCGATGATGGCGCGCAGGTTCCCCGCCTTCTTCAGCCGCGGCCGCGGCCGGTCGGAGCGGTCGATGATCGAGTTGTTCTGCCGCCAGCGCTCGATGATGGAGTGAGGGTCCTCGGCGACCTCGTTGCCGACCAGGGAGAGGAACCCGACCGAGTTCGGCAGGTCGGAGGAGTCGTGGACGACGGTGCTGGCGTCCACCACCGGCGCGAGCCGCTTGGCGAACATCTCCATGTAGGCGTTGGAGACACCCTCGACGGTGACGCCCTGGAAGAGGTCGCCGTTGCGGACCAGTCCGACGGTGGCGCGCTCCAGACCGTCGCTGACGTCGAGATAGCTGCGGCACACCGCCGGCAGCGCCTCGACGGTCGAGGAGAGGAAGACGGCGTGTACGCCGACATCGGCACCCCGCTCGAGGACCTGGACCAGGCGGGCCCGGTCCACAGGCGCGTCGTTGGTGACGAAGACGATGATCGAGACCTGGACTCGTGCGTTCGTCTCCTCGCCGGCCCGAGCGACGTCGGTGCCGTACTGCATCGGGTTCCACTTCTCCGGGAACGGGCCGCGGTGCTCCGCGGTCCGTCCGGCGCGCATGATGTATTCCTCCAGCGCGCTGAGCAGGGCGTTCGCCGTCGGCGCGGAGTCGGCCAGCGGCATGTCCTTGAAGCGGTTGGTCTCCGAGGTGGTGTGCGGCAGCCACTTGAGCCACTCGAACTCCTCGACCCAGTCGGGGTCGGCGAAGGCGACGCTGACGACCTCGTTGGGAGCGTGCAGCCCGAAGAGCTGCACCGCGATGCCGCGCATCGCATCGGCCGCCGGGCCGGCCGGACCGGCGACGCCCACCGAGCCCACCGCGGGCAGCGACTCCAGCAACGGCACGTCGTCGACGTACTTGTAGCGCTCCTTCAGCCGGTCGATGCGCTCGATGTATTCGGGCAGACCGTTCTGGGTGTCGCGCTCGGCGATCGAGTTGCGGGACAGGGCGCGCGTGGTGCCGAGGCGTACGGCCAGGAAGTTCCAGTGCTCCGGACGCCGGGTCCACAGCCGAGGGCCGAGCTGCATCGCCTGCTCGAAGACCTCCGCGACCGGCGGGACCTCCTCGTTGCGGGCGAGCTCCTCCTCGGGCTTGCTGCGGTAGAAGACCTCTTCCAGCTTCTCGAACTGCCGCTCGAAGAGCTGGATCTCGTGGTCCTGCTTCGCGCCGGCCTGGCGGTGCTGGTTGAGGTAGTTGCCGATCGCCATCATCGGCGTCATGACGACCAGCAGCAGCGCCCGGGCGCGGCCGGTCATGGCGTAGATAGAGAGTGCCATGATGATCGGCGCGATCAGCACGAACCACGGGAACAGCTTCTTCTGCATCTCGGTCGGCATCCACGGCGGCGGGTGCTCGGTGCCGGGATAGCGGACGTCGACGCGCGGGCTGCGGTTGAAGAGCAGGCCGCCACCACGCTCCAGCACGGGGTCCTCGACGGCGGAGAGGAAGTCGGCCGAGAGCTGCATGACCAGCGTGGTGCCGCCGATGACGACGGGAGTGTCCGGTGCCAGACGTACGCGGGAGACCTGGGTGCCGTCGACGACGACGCCGTTGGCCGAGTTGAGGTCGACCAGCTCGACCGAGCGGTCCACCTCGATGCGGGCGTGGCGCTTGGAGACCATCGGGTCGGCGAGCACGATCTCGTTGTCGGGACCACGGCCGATCGAGGCGTGACCGGTGGTCAGCGGGAACGCCTGCCCCCGCACCGGACCGTCGATCGCGCGCAGCACGCCGACGCTCTTGCGACGCGAGCCGGTGATCTCGTTGTCCGGGCCCATGTTGACGACCGCGGCCGCGAAGCCGGACCCGATCGGCGCATCACCGATGGGTACGTCGGGTTCGAGCGGCTCCATCCGGTCGGCGGTCGGCGGGGCGACTGCCAGCGTCAAGACGTCGTGCTCACCCGCGATCACGGAGCGCGCCGGGTCGGCGTCGGCGATGTGCCGAGCGACGTCGCCCGCCGTCGCCGTGGAGTCAGCGGTGACGATCACATCCGCAGGCGCAACGCCAGGCCGATGCAGAGTGAGCTTGACCTTCATCCTTCGTTCCCCTCGTCAACGTGCCTAGAAGCCATGCCGCGCGATCGTGCGGCGGAGGTGGCGGTCACCCGCGACGCACCAGGGCGGACCGGTCGCCGAACCGGATCATCGCGCCGACCGGAGCGAGCACCGGCTCCCAGGCGTTCAGTCGCCGGGTGGCGCCCTCGTGGATCACCACGGTGCCGTTGGTCGAGCCTCGGTCGGTGACCTCGACACCGTCGCCGCTGGGGCGCAGGGACAGGTGGGTCTTCGAGACCGACACGTCGATGATCGAGACCGTACGCGCCCCGAGCGTGTTCTCCGTCAGGGCAGGGTCACGGCCGACCAGCACCAGGCCGGCCACGGGGATCCGCTCACCGGAGTCGACCTTGAGCATGATTCCTCGAGGGCCCGCCTGCCCCTGAAGCTGCTGACCGCCGGTCGTAGGCGCAGGGGTGTGGCCCGGGGCGGGGGTCGGCATGGGGTTCGGAGTGGGATTCGGCGCCGGAGTCGGGAGCGGGGCCGGGGTGGGCGTCGGAGCCGGGGTGGGCGTCGGGGTCGGAGGCGGCGGCACCGTCTGCCCCTGGTTGGGCGTCACGGCCCGCGAGGGCGGGATCGCCGGCGCCACCGGCTTCGGTGCCACCGGACCCGACTGCGGGGTCGCGAGCGCCCCGCCGGGCGAGACCCCGGGTTCCTCGGGCCTCGCCTTCGGGCGGGAGACGCCGAGCACGCCGGCGCTCACCCGGCCCGAGGGGCGGTAGCTGCCGGCATCCTGCGCGTTGGGGGTGCTGAGCGAGGGCAGCGACTTCCGCTCAGCGACGGGCTCAGCCGCGACCGTCTTCCGAGCGATACGCATCCGCTTCTCGTCGTAGGGGTCGAGGCCCTCGCGCACGTCGACCATCCACATCTCGGCGACCTTGTCATGCCAGCCGCGGCTCCGCTTCTCCTTGTCGAAGAGAGGCGAGGCCAGGAAGACGATCGGCGCGATCGGGATGATCCCGGAGCCCCACAGGACCAGGGCCCGGAGGAAGGAGCGGCCGACTCCCGGTCGCTCGAGGGTCTTGACGTTGATCGAGCGGATCCCGGCGAGGGACTTGCCCAGCGTGACTCCACGGCGGCCGTGCATGACGATCTGGACGATGACGAAGATCAGGGTCAGCAGGATGGTCGTACCGCCGGCGATGGCCGCCAGCAGGAAGTCGGGGTGGCTCAGGAAGCGGGCGAAGCCGAACTTGCCCTGGGCCAGCTTCAGCAGCAGCGGGAACGTGAAGACGAGGTAGGGGACCTGCAGGATCAGGTAGCAGGCGATGTCGACGGCGGCCGCGAGCGCGCGACGCCCCAGCGGCGCGTCCTTCAGTCCGAGCGAGGCGGCGTAAGCCGGATCCGGCTTGCCATCAGCGGTGAGACCCTCGATCCGGTCGTCATTTTCGGCGACCTCCCATATCTCCACCGCAAGAGCTCCTCACGCCCGATGTCCGAGTCCCGATGTCCGAGTACTGCCGCGCATATCAACGACGCCAGCAGGCTACCGGAATGTCCCGGTCCGGGCGCGATGGTGTCTGGCAGGATCGACGTATGTCAACACCCTCGGGTCCGGCCGGGAGCCGTGAGCGCATCGTCTTCTCGGACGGCAGCACCGCCGATCTCGTACGAAAGCCGGACGGCTGGGCCATCGAGATCGACGGCGTCGCGCAATCCCACCTCGGAGACCCCGCGCAGCCGCCGAAGCTCGCCTCGATCCGGTGGATGCTGGCGGCGCTCGGTGACCAGGCACCTCGTACGACCGCAGTCCTGGGCGGCGCACTGCTCGCGCTCCCCCGCGCCGTCGCCCACCGGTGGCCCGCGACCACCCAGACGGTCGTCGAGCTCGAACCCGCACTGGTCGAGCTCACCAGGTCACGTTTCCCGTTGCCCGCCGGGATCACCATTGAGACGGCTGACGCGCGCTCGTGGCTGGAGGCCCACCCAGGCTCGGAGCACGACGCCATCGTCATCGACATCTTCGTCGGCAACCGGATCCCGCCGGCCTTCACCTCGCTGGAGTGCATGACAGCGGCGCGGAGCGCGCTGCGCGAGGAGGGCCGGCTGGTGCTGAACTCCGTCGCCGGCCCCGAGCTGCTCTTCACCCGCCGTGAGCTCGCCACGCTGCGTACGGTCTTCGAGCATGTCGCGATGATCGTGCAGGGCTCCGCGCTCGCGGGCGCGAGGTTCGGCAACGCCACGCTGATCGCCTCGGCGTGCCCGATCGACAGCGAGGCGATCCGCTCGGCGCTAGCCGGCGACCCGTCGAAGGGCGCGCTGGTGACCGACCTCGACCCGATCATCGACGGAGCCTCTCCGATCAGCGACGCCGACCAGCTCTGGTCCCCGGAGCCGAACCTGCCCGACGCGAGCGCCGCGCTCCGGCTCCTCGAGCAGACCCGCCGGGCCGTCGACACGCTCAGATCAGCCGTGGAATGACCTTCCGCCCTCTTTGTCTAGCGAGATTCGGCCCTATCGCTCGGCAGATACCAGTGCAGGCATCGTCAGACATTTCTTTTACCGAAACCGGCTTGTAACGTTCAAACAACCTGCCGGCGACTTGCGGGCGGGATGCTTGATGCGCAGGACAAACCACGATGTAGACCATCTATCCGTTGCAGGGGGGACCTCGATGGAAACACTCACCGCGACCAAGCCTGAGGCGAACAGCTCCACGAAGCAGCACAGCCTCAAGTTCCGGCACGCCAGTGCCCTGACCAAGCTCATGGACGAGCGACAGGACCTGCGCGGTGTTCACGTGTTCGCCGACTTCGTCGACGACTCGGTGCGCTGGTCCGCATGACCAGCATCTGAAGATCCATTGCGTAAGGCCCGGCCGATGACGGCCGGGCCTTCGCGCTCTTCGGGGGTCGGCTAGAAGCTGCGGTGGACGACCCGCCCGCCGACCGTGGTCAGCACGACCCCGCCGTGGGCGATCGCGGCCAGGTCGCCGACCGAGGCCCGGAGCGGATCGATGTCGAGCACGGCCAGGTCCCCGCGTGACCCGGGCCCGACCGTGGGCTGGCCGTCGACCGAGGCCGCCAGGGCCTCCTGAGCGGTCAGCGCCTGCTCCGGGTGCCACGGCTCCTTGCCGTCACGTGAGCGGCCGACGGCGGCGGAGATGGCCAGCCACGGATCGAGCGGCGCGACCGGAGCATCCGAGCCGAGCGTCACCCGCACGCCCTCGTCAAGCATCCAGCGGGTCGCGAAGCAACGGTCCTCCCGCCCCGGCCAGACGCCTTCGGTCATCTCGCGGTCGTCGAGGATGTGCGCCGGCTGCACCGACGCGGTGATCCCGAGCCGAGCCATCAGCGGCAGGTCCTCGCGACGTACGAGCTGGGCATGCTCGATGCTCCCGCGGGCACCCGTAGCCGCGTACGCCACCAGAGCCTCCGACACCGCCCGGTCGCCGATCGCGTGCGTGGCCACCTCGAGGCCGGCCGCGTGGGCCTTACCCAGAAGTCCGCGCAGCTCGTCCGGCGACTGGTTCGGCGCCCCGCAGCTGTCCGGGTCGTCCGCGTACGGGTCGCAGCACCACGCTGTCCGTGTGCCGAGCGAGCCGTCGCTGATGATCTTCAACGGCCCCATCGTCAGTCGGTCCTCGCCGGCGAGCAGCGGGTCGCCCGTACGCAGGCCCTCGGCGATCGCATCGTCGAGCTGGTCGGCATAGGAAGCGACCCGGATGCGGACCAGGTCGCAGCCGGAGGTCCACCGCGACCGCCAGTCGTCGAGCCGGACGCCGACCTCGAAGTCGGTCATCCCGACCACCCCGAGCGCGGCGGTCCGGCTCAGCATCCGACGGTAGGCCCCTGGGGCGCTCCCGTTGGACTCGAAGAGCTCCGCGACGCGCGGATAGGCCTGGTACCACTCCGTCTCCTGCACCATGTCCTCACGCCGGGGCAGCTCCACGGCGTCGAGTGCGGCGGTGTTCAGCCAGGCGTGGTGGAAGTCGTGGTTGACCAGGATCGCGGGCGTGCCGCCGGTGACCGAGTCCAGCTCGGAGACGGTGCCCCAGCGGTCCCAGGTGCCGGCCGAGTGGCCCATCCCCACGATCGCCTCGCCCGGCTCGACCTCTCGTGCGGCCGCGGCCACCCGCGCCAGCGCCTCGGCAGGCGAGCGAGTGCCGTGGAGGTCCAGCCGGCTGGCCCGCAGCGTCCACTGGCCGAGGTGGGTGTGGGCGTCCCACAGACCCGGCACGAGCCAGCGGCCACCGGCGTCGTACGTATCGACGCCGTCCGGTCTGGACAGGCCTTCTCCGACCGCCGAAACGACACCGTCGGCAACGAGAACGTCAACCACCCCGACGGGCACGTTCGCTCGGGGTGAGAGCGGAACGATGCGTACGTTCCGGAGGAGAAGGTCGGGCATGAGCAGACGATAAGGATTCTTCCCTCCCCCGAGCGAATCAGAATCAGCGCCGCTTGAAGATTCCCCTGACGAGCTCTCTTGCGGCGGTGCGCGCGGCCTGCCGGAACGCCGTCGAGTTCACCACCGTCTCGACCATCGAGTCGTCGTCGCGGGAGCGAGATCGCGAGCGCGAGGACTTCTTCGGAGCGCTCTTCTTCGCCGCCTTCGCTTCCGCCTTCTCGGCCGCCTCCTCCTCCGCTTCGGCCTTCTCTGCGGCCGCCGCGGCCTCCTTCCTCACCTCGAGCTGGTCGACGGCGGACTCGACCTCGACGGCAGCGGAGTACTTCGCCGCCAGCGGCGACCCCGCCACAGCGGCTTCCATCGCGGCAGCCTCTACCGGAGCCATCAGCGACTCGGGCGCCCGCAGCCGCGTCCACGCGACCGGCGTCGGCGCGCCGCGCTCGTTCATGACGGTCACGATCGCCTCGCCGATCCCGAGCGTCTGGATGACGGCGCCGAGGTCGTCGTAGGTCGAGGTCGGATAGGTGTTGACGCTCGCCTTGAGCGCCTTCGCGTCGTTGGGCGTCGCGACCCGCAGCTGGTGCTGGACCCTGGACCCCAGCTGACCGAGCACGTCGTCGGGGACATCGGTCGGCTTCTGGGTGACGAAGAAGACCCCGACTCCTTTGGAGCGGATCAGCCGGACCGTGGTGGTGATCTGGTCCAGGAACGCGTCGGAGGCGTCGTTGAAGAGCAGATGAGCCTCGTCGAAGAAGAACACGAGCTTCGGCCTGTCGATGTCGCCGACCTCGGGCAGCGCCCGGAACAGCTCGGCGAGCAGCCACATCAGGAAGGTCGAGAAGATCGCCGGACGGTCCTGCAGGTTGGGCAGCTCGAGCAGCGAGATGATCCCGGCGTCCCCGTCGTTGCGGATGAAGTCGGTGACCGCGAAGGCCGGCTCACCGAAGAACTCGTCCGCGCCCTGGTCGGAGAAGGCGATGAGCGTACGCAGGATCACCCCTGTCGTGGCGGACGAGAGGCCGCCCAGGTCCTTGAGATCGGCCTTGCCCTCGGCCGAGACCAGCCACTGCAGCACCGCTCGCAGGTCGTCGAGCCCGATCAGCTTCAGACCGGCCTTCTCGGCGTAGTGGAAGACGAGCCCGAGCGAGGACTCCTGGGTCTCGTTGAGTCCCAGGACCTTGGCCAGGAGAGTCGGACCGAAGGCCTCGACCGTCACCCGGACCGGGATGCCGGTGCCCTCCCCGCCGAGAGCGAAGTATTCGACCGGGAAGCCGCGCGCCTGCCAGGTCTGCCCGACCGACGCCGCCCGTGCTGACAGCTTCTCGCTCGACTCACCTGGGGCGGCCAGCCCGGAGAGGTCACCCTTGATGTCTGCGGCGAACACCGGCACCCCGGCCGCAGAGAGCTGCTCGGCAAACAGCTGAAGGGTCTTCGTCTTCCCCGTGCCCGTCGCGCCCGCGACCAGGCCGTGCCTGTTCAGCATCCCCAGAGGGACGCGGATCGGCGTCTCCGTCAACGTCTCGGCGTCTGCCATCAGCGCCCCGAGCTCGAGGGCTGTGCCCTCGAACCGATAGCCAGGTCCGACCGCTTCCGAGAGTGCAGCAGCATCCGTCATGGGCTGACTCTATGACTTCGTGGCCGACAGGGCGCCGAAGCGAGCGCCGTTCCAGTGCGTGTCCGGCAAGGCGGAGGAGGAGGCGGCCCGGTGTTGGCCGTCGACCGACGACAACGCCGCCGGGCGCGTGCTGGGGCGGCGCGCAGCCGGCGATCTCCTGTCGGGCACGAAGTCATGTGTTGGGTTTTGATCTGAGGGCGATACAGTCACGAGGGTGATCTTCAAGCGTGTCGGCGACTCTCGCCCCTACCCTGACCATGGTCTGACGACCAAGGGGTGGGCTGCGCTGCCTCCTCGGACGGTCCGCCTCGACGAGCTGGTGACCACCAAGGACACCCTCCAGCTGGTGGCTCTGCTCAACGAGGACTCGACGTTCTTCGGCGACCTCTTCGCCCACGTCGTCGAGTGGAACGGCGAGCTCTACCTCGAGGACGGGCTCCACCGGGCGCTCCGGGCAGCGCTCCAGCAGCGCAACGTGCTGCACGCCCGCGTGCACAGCCTCGGCTAGAGGCCCACCAGCGGTTAGGCTCGGCGGCATGCTCGATTCGGCCCTCACGGGACTTCGTACGTTCATCATCCTCGCCGTCCTCGCGGTTGCGGTCGCGCTCGCCGGTGCCTGGGGATGGAAGTCGATGACCGCACCCTTCCCGCAGAAGGTCGACGTCGGGCCGTGCGTGGACACCCCCGTGAAGAAGGGCTCCGAGGTCTACCCGTCGCAGGTGGTCGTGACCGTGCTCAACGCCAGCACTCGGGCCGGTCTCGCCACCCGGGCGATGACGGACCTCGTCGATGCGGGCTTCATCAAGGGCCGGACCGGCAACGCGCCCCGCGGCACCAAGCTGAAGACCGTCGAGGTGTGGGCGCCCGACAAGGACGCTCCCTCCGCCGCGCTCGTCGCGAGCTGGCTCGGCGACGCGAAGATCGTCGAGACCAAGTCCGACATCCCCGGCATCGTGGTCATCACCGGCGAGAACTTCCCCGACGTCACCGGCGGCGACAAGACCGTCACCGCCAAGGCCGACGCCACGATCTGCAGCCCTCCGGTCGAGTAGGGCGCGTACGGACTCAGCGCAGCCAGCCGGCCAGGCGACCCTTCCGGCTGACCATCTCCAGGCGGCGTTCGGCCTGCTCACGCTGGTGACGGGGCACCACCACCAGCATGACGTCGCGGGCGCGGAGGACGGTGGTGCTCTCCGGGACCAGGCTGTGGCCGTCGCGGATCAGCAACGACACCGAGGACCCGGAGGGCAGCCGGAGCTCGCTGATCTCCACACCGTGGAGGCGTGACGCACGCGGGATCCGGAGCTGGATGAGGTCGGCCGCGATCTGCTCCAGCGGCGCGACGTCTAGATCGAGCGAGCGCGGATCGTTGGGACGGCCGACCCCGAGCACCCGAGCGACCCAGGGCAGCGTCGGTCCGGTCAGCAGGGTGTAGACGACGACCATCACGAAGACCAGGTCGAAGAGGTCCTCGGCACCCTCGACGCCCGCGGCGAGGGGGATGGTGGTGAGAACCACCGGCACCGCGCCGCGCAGCCCCGCCCAGGAGACGAACGCCGTCTCCCGCCACGTCATCCGGGAGACCACCGTGCTGACCAGCACCGACGCGGGCCGGGCAAGGAAGGTCAGGATCAGTCCGGCGGCGAGCGCGAGCCCGATCGTCTGGAGGTCGATACGCCCCGGGGAGAGCAGCAGGCCGAGCATCACGAAGAGCCCGATCTGGGCCAGCCAGGCGACCCCCTCGGCGAAGGACCTGGTCGCACCGCGGTGGGGCAGGTCGGTGTTGCCGAGCACCAGGGCGGCCACGTAGATCGCCGCGAACCCGGAGCCGTGCAGCCACGCCGATCCGCCGTAGGCGAGGAACGCCAGCGTCATCACGGCCAGCGGGTAGAGACCGGCGGAGGGCAGCGCGGCCCGTCGCATCAGCCAGGCCCCTCCGAAACCGACGAGCAGGCCGACCACGATGCCCAGCAGCAGCTCGCCGATCACGATCCCGGCCACGACGATCGGCGGGTTCTCCGCGATCGCGCCGCTGGCGATGAGCGTCACGATCACCACGGTCGGGGCGTCGTTGAGCCCCGACTCCGCCTCCAGGACACCGGTCAGCCGCTTCGGCAGCGGCACCACGCGCAGCACCGAGAACACCGCGGCCGCATCGGTCGGCGAGGTCACCGCGCCCAGCAGGAAGGCGAGCTGCCAGGGCAGCCCGAGCAGATAGTGCGCACCCACCGCGACGATCCCGATCGAGACCACCACCCCGACGGTGGCCAGCATCATCCCGAGACCGAAGGAGGGACGTACGTCCTTCCACGATGTCGTCAGACCACCTTCGGCCAGGATCAGCGCCAACGCCCCGAAGCCGAGCGCGTGGGCGAGGGCAGCGTCGTCGAACCGGATCCCGAGCACCGACTCACCGAGGAGGACGCCCATCAGCAGGTAGATCAGCAGCGACGGGAGCCCGGCCTTCGTCGACACCTGCACCGCGAGGATCGCCAGCAGCGTGACCAGAGAGCCGATCAGCACGAACATGTCGAGCTGATGGACGTCAAAGCTCATGAGCCTGTCGCTCGCAGATGCTCGCTCATGTCGTGGGTCCCCCTATGACCTCCGGATCTGCATCCTAATGTTTGGTCCCATGGATCGCCTGACTGTCGCCCGACGCGCGAACGTGCCTCCCTTCCACGTGATGGACATGCTCGAGCGGGCGGCTCAGCGGCAACGGACGCACGCCGATCTCATCTCGCTCACCTCAGGACAGCCGTCCACTGGGGCGCCGCAGGCGGTCAGCGCCGAGGCGGTGCGGCTGCTGCAGAGCGGCGACCCGCTGGGCTACACGCCGGCGACCGGCATCCTCGAGCTGCGCCAGGCGATCGCGGGCCATCACCGAGCGTGGCACGGGATCGAGGTCTCCCCCGACGAGGTCGTCGTGACCACGGGTGCCAGCGGCGGCTTCCTGGCGACCTTCCTGGCAGCCTTCGACACCGGCGACCGGGTGGCGATGGCTCGGCCGTCCTACCCCTGCTACCGCAACGTGCTCGCGGCCCTCGGTTGCGATGTCGTGGAGATCCCGACCGGTGCGGCCGAGCGTTTCCAGCCGACCGTGGAGCAGGTGCGAGAGCTGCACGAGCGGGTCGGCCTGAAGGGGCTCGTGGTGGCCAGCCCGGCCAACCCGACCGGCACGATGCTGCGGCCCGAGGAGCTGGCGGCGCTGGCGCGCTACTGCGAGGAGGCCGGCATCCAGCTGATCTCGGACGAGATCTACCACGGTCTGACCTACGGCGGCGACGGTGGCCGTGGCCGCAGCGCGTGGGAGACCTCGCGCGATGCGGTCGTGTTCGGCTCGTTCTCCAAGTATTTCTCGATGACCGGCT
Organism: Nocardioides sp.; assembly: GCF_014360585.1. Classification (GTDB taxonomy): domain Bacteria; phylum Actinomycetota; class Actinomycetes; order Propionibacteriales; family Nocardioidaceae; genus Nocardioides. The sequence goes on along the minus strand of NZ_JACIXG010000054.1, from coordinate 8,441 downwards.
GGCGCATCGGCTGGCTGCTCGCCCCGGCCCATCTGCGACGCGCGATCGACGTCCTGGTCGGCAACTTCACCATCTGCCCACCAGTCCTCGCCCAGCACGCGGCGATCGCGGCGTTCACCCCGGACGCCTACGCCGAGCTCGACTCTCATGTGACGCGCTACGCCACCAACCGCGGCGTCCTCCTCGACGGGCTCCGCTCGCTCGGGGTGACCGAGATGGCGCCGGCCGACGGGGCGTTCTACGTGTACGCCGACGTCAGCCGCTGGACCGACGACACCATGTCGTGGTGCCACCAGATCCTCGACCGCACGGGCGTCGCGATGGCTCCGGGGGTCGACTTCGATCCCGTCGAAGGACACCGCTTCGTACGCCTCTCCTTCGCCGGCTCCACCGCCGAGATCGAGCAGAGCCTCGACCGCCTCTCCGTCGTCCTTCGCTAGGAAGTCGCGATCGATTTTGAGAAAGTTCGCGATTTTACGTTTAGGAACCGCTCGAGCGGGGTAGGACCATCACAGAGACCTGTCCGAGGAGGGATATGTACGGCGAGAGCGACGTGATTCGTCGTCGGGTGAGCCGTCTGCGAGAGCAGGCGGACGACATCCGAGCGAGTGCCGACAAGCTGGTGGTGCAGGCGGAGTCCGTGCCATGGCACGGTCGGGCCGCCGAGTCCCTCCGCGGACGGATGAAGGAGCGAGCCACCGCGCTGCGAAGCGTGGCCGAGCAGCATGACCGCGCGGCCGACACGCTGGCCAAGCATCTCAAGCAGGTCGACCTGTTCAAGGAACAGATCGCCGAGGCCGAGGCTCGCGCCGAGGCGCTGGTCGCTGATGGCGAGCTCGACGGATTCGAGGCCCCTGAGCCGGGCCACAAGGACTGGCTGGAGGTCACCCTACGATGACCACGATCGACCTGGGTCCCGCGCCGAGCGCGCCGACCGAGCCGTGGGCGGGGGTGCCTCGCCGCGTCGGCCTGACCCTTCCCGAGCTCACCCACGCCTGCGAGAACATCGGTGCTCCGCTTCCGTTCGAGGTCGCGACACACCGCGACGAAGGGCTCGACGCCCGGCTGGGGCGTACGCGCTCGGCAGCCGAGGCCGAGGCTCTGGCTCGCGCCGTCGCCGGCTTCGGCGAGGGCAGCACCTCGCTGCAGCGGCGCGACCTCCTCGACCCCGACGGCACTCTCGACTCCGGGATCGCCGGCGCCCTCGGGCTCTTGGCCACCCCCGAGGTGGTCATCGACCTCGATGTCGTCGTCGACGGCGTTCGTGGCCGCGCCTGGCACCGACAGAAGGGCGAGGCGGCCGCCTCGCTGGCGACCGTGGACGGGCTCGTCTTCGAGCTCTCCTGGTATCCCTCGGCGGCCTGGGCGACCGAGCTCGGGCGCACCGCCACGCTGCCGGGCGACACCGCCCGGCTGACCTCGGCCGTGCCTGAGCAGCTGGAGGTCCCGTTCGCGACCGCTGACGCCGTCTTCGAGGCACTGCGGACCGGCCGCGGCGACCTGGTGCCGGTGCTGACCGCGGGCGACGTCGTCGTCGCGAGCGCCCTCGAGGCGCTGTCCAACGAGACCCACGGCCGCCTGCGCGCCGTCGTCGCGACGACCGCCGACCCGGAGAACCCGCTGATCGGCACCGTCTCCTGGACGCTGGTCAACGACGGCTGGCGCTCGATGCGTACGGTCTCGCTCGATGGAGAGCTGACCCTGATGATCACCAGCGTGGAGCCGTCCGAGCTCGCCGCAGAACTTGCCCCTGTCCTCGCGGAGGTGGTCCGATGAACGACCGAGCCAACGACTCAGCCAACAACCCGGCCAACAACCCGGTCAACGATCCGATCGACCGTCTGGGCCCGCTTCCCGGTGGCGCCCCCGACTCGGTGGCACCGCCGGCAGGCCCGGAGGAGAAGTACGAGCAGATCCTCGGCCTGGCCGGCTCCATCGGCGACGCCGGCGCACAGCTGCGCGAGTGGGCCGAGCTCGGCGCTGAGATCCTCGCCGACGACGACGTCACCGAATCCGCCGGCCTCTCGCCGAAGACCTGGGAGCCGGCCGAGGAGGAGATCCGGTTGGTGACCTCCGAGAAGGGTGGTCTCCTCGGGCTCGGTCAGGCGCTCGACGCCGACGCGCTCTCGGTCCGCGCGACAGTGCAGACCTACCGCTGGATCGATGAGCTCCAGGCCGCGGTCCGCAGCTCGTTGGGTGCCATCGCGGCCAACGCCCTCGACTACCTCGCACCCGAGGTCGAGCTCGGTGGGTCGCTGCTGTCCGCCGGTCTGATCGAGACCGATGCGCTCGACCGTGAGGGCGTCACCGCCTACCTCGGCGAGCTCGCGCAGGGTCATCCCGAGCTGATGGACCACATCGCCACCGGTGGCGGACTGCTCGAGTCGCTCGAGCTGCGTTCGCTGCTCACCGCCGACTTCCCGCGCGGCGACGACGCCGCCGCGGCCGCTGCGGGGGCGCTGCGGGCTGCCGGCATCGACGTGTTCGCGGCCGATGCCGGGCACGCGCTGCGTGATGTCGGTGGGGCCCTGGCCTCCGCCGAGGACGACGACCCGGCCGGTGACGTCACCGCGGACACCCCGGCCACCATCGAGGAGCTGATCCGCACCCTCGAGGCGACCGAGACCGGGGTCGCGGTCCAGCAGACGGCCCCCGGTCGCTACATCGCCTATCTTCCGGGGCCCTACACCGGCAGCCGCCGGCTGCGGCTCGTCTCCGGTGACCTCTCCGCCTACATCACCACGGCATCGCGGACCATCGAGGAGTCGGTCGAGGCCGGCGCCCACGTGATGCTCGTCGGCGCTGCGGCAGGGGGAACCGCGGCGGCAGCGATCGCTGCGGCAGCCGGGGCTGCGTACGTCGTGGACCAGGTGGTCACGGTCGGTGCTCCGGGCGCGGCAGCGCCGCGGGTCCCGGAGAGCACCCGGGTGCTTTCACTGGAGGACCGCTCCGACCCGGTCGCGCTCCTCGGCGGGCTCATCAACGCAGGTGTCGGACACCGGTTCACGGTCGTCTACGACGGCGCTGCCGCGCAGGAGAGCCACTACATCGCCGGTGGACGGGCGGCAGACAACGCCGGCCACGACGAGCTCCGCGACGAGATCAGCCGCATCCGCAGCCTGGGGTACCTTGCCTGACGGTGTCGGATCGATAGGGTGAGGAACACCGCCGCGCCATCTTGATCCGGCTTGACGGATGCCGGATACGTACGCGGTGGGTGCTCTGACACCTACTCGATCGGTCCCTGTGAAGTCCATCGTCGTACACGCCGGCCTCCCCAAGACCGGCACCTCCGCCGTTCAGGCCTTCCTCAACGCCAATGGGGAAGTGCTCACGAAGGCCGGCATCTTCTATCCAGCGCACACCGTCGACAAGAACGGCATCAGCGCCGGCAACGCCGGATCGCTCATGGAGCGTTCGGGCCACCTCTTCGTGGCCTCGTCGCGGGAGGTGACGAAGACGCTCGAGGAGTTCGAGGCAAGCGGCTGTCACACCCTGCTGCTCTCCTCGGAGGCCTTCCTCCCCGAGCTGCGCGGGCTCGCCGAGCTGCTGCCGCCGCAGGCTCAATTCGTCCTGTACGTCCGTGACCCCCTCGCCTTCCTGGAGTCCGACTACAACCAACGGGTCAAGCGGATCGGCCACCTGGAACCTTTCGCGGCGGAGCCGGACGCCTACGGCGGGTGGCTGGGTCACGAGCACCTCTACAACGCGCTCGGCTCCGAGGCGGTGCGCTCCCGGCTCGTCCTGCGGCCCTACCTGCCCGAGCTCTTCGTCGGGGACAACCTGCTCACCGACCTGCTCGACACGGCCGGGATCGACACTGCCGGACTCGGCGACCTGCGGCTGCAGAAGGTCAACCTCTCCTACTCGCTGCACGCTCTGGAGATCAAGCGCACCCTCAACGCCCTCCCGCTCGGGCCCCAGCTGCAGGAGCGCCTCGACGTCCACCTCCAGTCCTGCCCGCTCGGCCCGATGACCTACACCCTGATCCCACCCTCCGACCACGAACGGCTCCGCAAGATCGCCGACGACGAGCTGCGCTCGCTGGCGCTGCGCTACGACATCGACTCCCTCGAGCCCATGCGTGAGCTGTTGCAGGAGAAGTCGCCCAAGCCCTACCACCCGCAACAGCTCACCGAGGACGAGGTCGACGCCGTCGTCCGGCACATCGCCACCGTCGGCAAGCACCTCACCCGCCGGATCGCCCAGATCCTCGTCGAGCACCCCGAGATCGAGCTGGCCCATCCCTCTTTGCGCGACTCGTTCGCCGCCGCTGCCGCGGAGTTGGACAAGGCCACAGCCGGGCGCCAACAGCGCTGGTGGTCCCGCTGGTTGAGCCGCGAGCGCTAGCGAGCGTGTCGAAACCAACACGGTCGTCAGCTGTGTTGGTTTCGACACGCCTCCGCCTAGCGGCTCCGGCGGCTCAACCACCGGGGATGGTCAGGCCAGATCGGCGACCACGATGGTGTGGTTGTCCGGCTCCCCGGCGGCCGCGACCGCAGCCGCGACCGCATCGGCGACCTCCTGCGGACCGGCCTCGGCGGTGATCAGGGCGGCGAGGTCATCGACCCAGGAGTGGACGCCGTCGGTGGTCAGCACCAGCCGGTCGCCGGGCATCAGATCGAGAATGATCTCGTCTGCGACGACGCCGGGGACGAGCGCGCGGTTGAGCACAGACCGGTGCTCGTGCGAGCGTGCCTCTTCGGCGGTGAGCTGGCCCGCCTCGACCATGGCAGCGACCACCGTGTGGTCATGCGTAGCCTGGCGTACCTCTCCGTCTCGCACCAGGAAGACCCTGGCGTCGCCGATGTGGGTGATCCGCGCGGTCGAGCCGTGCAGGTCGACAGCGGTCAGGGTGGTGCCAGCCTTCGAGACGTCGCGGGCGACCTCGGTGATGGCGTTGGCCAGGCCCCCGGCGGCGTACGCGGTCAGGGCCGCCCCGGCGAGGTCGTCACGTGCTCCGAAACCGTCGGCGACGGCGATCAGCTCCGGGGTGAGCAGGACGGCGTCCTGCTGGGTGGCGCGGCCACCCTGCTCGTGGCTGACGCCGAACTCTGCGCGCAGCCTGTCGGTGGTCGTGGTCATCGGTCGTGCCTCGTTCCTCAATCCGTGGACGAGGGCGGAGACCATGGTGCGGCGCGTGGCGGTGTCGGCCTCGACCTGGCGCCAGTAGGTCTCGACCTCGGCCGCCGCACGAGCAGCGGGCATGTCGAGAACCTCGCGGACCCGGGCCAGCGGCATCCCGACCAGCCGCAACGACGCCACCAGACGGGCGCGTTCGACCTGGTCAGGGGCGTAGCGACGATAACCCGACGACGCATCCACCTCTGCAGGCAGCAGCAGACCGAGGTCGTCGTACAACCTCAGCGCCTTCGGTGTCAGCCCGGTCGCCCGGGCGAAGTCGCCGATGTTCACCAGCCCCTCCAGGCCGCTCATGGTCGCTCGCTGACGCTCACTCATGGTCACCATCCTCCCCGGTGATGGTCACCGGTGAAAGCAGATTGGCTACCCAGAATGGACTCTGCCCGTGGGGGAATCTCAAGCCCTATTTGCGCCCACAGATAGGTTCACCTCCATGAAACTGCGTGCGCGTGCGCTTGAGCTTCTCGTCTTCACCGTCGGTGTCGGCACCCTGGGATCCGAGATGGCCGCGGCACGCCTCCTCGCTCCCTGGTTCGGCGACTCGACGATCGTATGGGCCAACACGATCGCGACGGTGCTGGTCGCTCTCGCGATCGGCTACTCCGTCGGCGGCCGGCTCGCCGACCGGAACCCGAACTCCGCCAGCCTCGCCAGGATCGTGCTGTTCGCCGCTCTCCTGCTGGCTGCCGTGCCATTCGTCGCCAAGCCGTTCCTGCCGCTGGCGGTCAGGGCGGTCGAGCAGCTCAGCGTCGCTACATTCGCCGGCTCGCTGGTCGGGGTGGGAGTCCTGCTCGCCTTCCCGCTGTTCCTGCTCGGCATGGTCAGCCCGTACGCCGTCCGGCTGAGCGTCGAATCCGTCGAGGACTCCGGCCACGCAGCCGGCCGGCTCTACGCGATCTCGACGATCGGCTCGCTGGTCGGCACCTTCGCCGCCTCGCTGTTCCTCATCCCCGTGGTCGGGACGCAGCGTACGTTCTTGATCTTCGCCTTCCTGATCGCGCTTGCCACGATCCCGCACCTGGCCCGCAAGGACTCGGCCAAGTCCGCGCTGCCCGCCGTGCTCGTACCGATCGTGATCCTCGGCCTCACCGCGCTGCCGACCGGGTCGGTCAAGACCGTGACCAGCAACGGCGGTGAGGTGATCTGGGAGAAGGAGACGGAGTACCAGTACGCCCGAGTGGTCGAGTACGACGACGGCAGCCGCTACCTCGAGCTCAACGAGGGCCACGCGGTGCACTCCGTCTACAAGGAGGGCGAGTGGCTCACCGGCGCCTACTGGGACGAGATGCTCTCGCTCTCGTACGCCGGCGCGGAGGCCCCGAAGTCGGTGGCGATCCTGGGCTCGGCCGCCGGGACGACCGCGCGCCAGTTCGGCCACTTCGCCCCCGAGACCCGGGTGGACGCCGTCGAGATCGACGAGGACGTCACCGAGGTCGGCCAGGAACTCTTCGACCTCGAGGACCAGCCGAACCTCCACCTCCACACCGCCGACGCCCGCCCGTGGCTGCAGAAGCAGACCCGGAAGTACGACGCGATCATGGTCGACGCCTACCACCAGCCCTACATCCCGTTCTACCTGACCACGAAGGAGTTCTTCGCGCTGGCGAAGTCCCACCTGAACCCGGGCGGGGTGCTGGTCGTGAACTCAGCCCACCCGGAGGGCTCGACAGCGTTGGAGAAGGTCCTCACGGCAACCCTGCGTACCTCGTTTGGTGAGGCGGTGTGGCGGTCTGACTCCGGCCCCACCAACACCCACCTGATCGCGACCGTCGACCCGCAGGCCGACCCGGTCGCCAGCCTGACCGCCACCGCGGAGTCGCAGCCCGCCGACCTGGCCGGTGCCCTCACCGACTCTGCCGCCCGGATCGAGCCGGCGCTGCGGGGCGGGACGGTCTACACCGATGACGTCGCGCCGGTCGAGTGGCTCACCGACCTGAGTCTTCTCGAGGTTGCCTGACCCATCGGGTCGTTCCACCACCCCTATCGGTGTCTTACGCAGGCACCCGACGCAGACCTGGTCGGGTGCTACCCGGCTGAGCCGCCGCGGCGGCAGCACGTGCCAGGTGCCCAGCCTGCGGCCGCACATGGTCAGGACGTACCCGTTGCTCCTCTTGGTCGAGCGAAGGTGCCAGAAGCTGCCCCGGTCGGTCCGGTAGACCAGCGGGTCTTTGGCCAGGATCGGCTGCCTCCCGCTGGTTCTCGGGCTGAGTCTGTCGTCTACGAACACGAATTCCCCCCAAGGAATGTCGATGGCTCTCGTCGTTGAGTGCCTCGAGACGCCGGTCTCCAGCGGGGGCCAGGCGCCCAACGCCCCGAGGCTTGTTCGACCATAAGTCCACTCGTTGCAATGGGTCAAGGCTGAAAGGCTGGGGCTATGCGGCTATTCGGGATCTGTACGGCTCAGTAACGTGTTCTCCTATGAGCAACCCCCGTCCGCGCGGCCTGCCGAAATACCTCCACGTGGCCGACTATCTGCGGGCCCAGATCGACGACGGCACCTACCTGCCGGGCGAGCGTCTACCGACCGAGCCCGAGCTGATGGACACCTTCCCCTACGACCGCGCCACGATCCGGCGAGGCCTGGCGGTGCTCCGCAACGAGGGCCTCATCACCAGCGAGCAGGGCCGCGGAGTCTTCGTACGCGACGCCACCAAGACCCGCTACGACCTGATGAGCATGCTGATCACGGACCCGAGCCACCCGGCGAAGCCGGACGCGGCCTACCACCAGCCGCCGCGCGGTCCGGACGACGGCATCTCGGTCGAGCACTCCTACGAGGTGATCGCGGCCGGCGAGAAGCTCGGGGAGGCCTTCGACCTCGACCCGCGCAGCGAGCTGCTCACCACCACCTTCACGTTCTACATCAGCGGTGACACAGCCGAGTACCGGACCACGGCCTACATCCCCTACCCGCTGGTCGTCGACACCCCGCTGGCCACCCCGAGCGACGACTGGCCGCAGCCGCCGATCAAGGACCTGCTGGCCACGGTCGGGGTCAAGGTCACCACGGTCGCGATGGACATCGAGTCACGCATGCCGACGCCACAGGAGACCTTCGACCTGCAGATCCCCGACGGCACCCCGGTCCTCTCCGACCGGCGCCGGTTCCTCGCCGACGACCGGGTCGTCTGCGTCACCGACTCCGTCGGCGTCGCCGACCGGATCGTCTACGGGCTGGACCTCAAGCTGCAGTGACCCCCGCCGGCTGCTGGTCGAGCCGCCGTCGAGAGGGACGAACGACGGCGTGTCGAGACCAACACAGTCCCCTGTCGCGCTCGATGGGACTGTGTTGGTCTCGA
>NZ_JACIXG010000053.1 GCF_014360585.1 Nocardioides sp. | reverse complement strand
ACTTACGTCTGCCGAGATGGCATTCCGTTGCCCGCTCGGCCGACGTAAGTGACGTCTCGGCCAGCGGGAGTGACGTCTCGACCTTGCTCTGTTCGAACAAATGTTCGATACTCATTGAGTGGGAGCGGTAGCGGGGATCGAACGACACCAGAAGCTGGCTCAGATCGAGCAGCTTCGGTCGAAGGTGCGACGGCTGGAGCAGAAGCCGGGCATCGGTGCGGAGCTGGCCACGCACGAGGCGCTCGGTGGGGTGGTGCAGCTTCGGGCCGGTGGGACGTACGCGGCCGACTCGCTCTCGCTGGCGATGCTGCTGCTGGCCGGGCCGTCAGGGGCGGGGGAGTGGACCGCCGTCGTCGGGGTGGAGGACTTCGGTGCCGAGGCGGCTGCCGAGGCCGGGGTCGACCTGGAGCGCACCATCCTGGTGCCGCGGCCCAAGGACTCCTGGCTGGAGGCGACCGCGGCGCTGATCGACGTGGTCACGCTGGTGCTGGTCCGGCCGACCGGCCGGGTGACGCCCACAGTCGCCGAGAAGATCGGCGCCAGGCTGCGCACCCGCGGCGCCGCGCTGGTCGCGCTGGGGGAGTGGCCGAGAGCAGACGTACGCCTCCGGGCGACCGAGCCGCGCTGGGTCGGGCTGGGCAACGGCGACGGCCATCTCCGGGCGAGAAGGATGGTGGTCGAGGCGGTGCGCGGGACGGCTCCGCCGCGGCGTACGGCGCTCTGGTTCCCGGCCGAGGACGGCGGCATGCGGCGGGTCCTCGAACCGGTCAAGGGCATTGCTGACCTGCGGAAACAGGAGTCGGCATGAGCGAGCGCCAGCGAGCGACCATAAGCCTCAGGCCGCCGCGTCCGTATTCTTGGCACTGCTCTACGGAGGCGGCGGCATGAGTCGGACGCTGGTGGTCTGGTGCGCCGACTGGCCGGTCGCCGCGGCGCTGAGCGAGCAGGGGCTGCCGCGGCATCTGCCGGCAGCGGTCTTCGCGCAGAACCGGGTCCAGGCCTGCAACCAGGCGGCGCGGGAGTTCGGGGTCAAGCGCGGGATGCGACGCCGGGACGCGCAGTCACGCTGCCCCGAGATGCAGGTGCTCGCCGCCGACGACGCCCGCGACGCGCGGGTGTTCGAGGAGGTGCTGGTGCGCCTGGAGGAGCTGCGACCCGGCGTCATGCCGTTGCGTCCCGGCCTGGTCGCGCTGCGCTCGCCGGCACGGTTCTACGGTGGCGATGCCGAGGCCGGCGCGGCGATCGCCGAGTGTGTGGTCGGGCTCGGGATCTGGGACGTACGGATCGGCATCGCCGACGAGCTCTTCACCGCCGAGCAGGCCGCGCGCAGCGCCGGGCTGCAGGAGACGTACGCCGTCCCGGCAGATGGTGGCTCCACCGATTTCCTGCGTGCGCTGCCGGTCCACGTCCTCGAGGACGCGGACGCGGTCAGCCTGCTGCAGCGACTCGGTCTGACCACGCTCGGCGGCCTCGCCGACCTGCCCGGCGCCGACGTCAAGGCGCGCTTCGGCGCGCAGGCGGCCTGGGTCCGTCGGGTGATCCACGGCGAGGGAGCGCGGCCGGTGACCGGGCGTACGCCACCGCCCGAGCTCACCACCGAGGTGGCCTTCGAGCCGCCGCTCGACTCCGCCGAGGCGGTCTGCTTCTCGGCCCGGCAGGCAGCGGAGGGTTTCGTGAAAGGTCTGGCGACGCGACAGGAGGTCTGCACCGAGGTGCGGATCGAGGTCGCGATGGAGGACGTCCCGGACTCCGTACGCACCTGGGCGCACCCGCGATGGTTCTCCTCGGTCGATCTCATCGACCGGTTGCACTGGCAGCTGGCCGGGGTCGCGCGCAGGGGCGGGGGAGCGGTGACCGAGGTCCGCTTCGTCCCCGAGGCCGCCGTCTCCGAGGCGGTCCACGCCGACGGCCTCTGGGGTGGCACGAACGAGCGCGTCGACCGTGGCATCGCCCGGGTGCAGGGGCTGCTCGGGCACGAGGCAGTCGTCGCTCCGGTGCTCCAGGGTGGCCGGAGCCCGAGCGACCGGCAGGCGTACGTCCCCTGGGGTGACCGCCCCACCACCCTCCGCGACCGTGGGCTGCCATGGCCGGGCTCGATCCCGCCGCCGGCCCCGGCTCGGGTCCTGGCCGATCCGTGGCCGGCGGAGGTCTGCGACCAGGCCGGGCGGCAGGTGCTGGTGCTCCCACGCGGCGGCGTCTCCGCCGACCCCGCCCGCTACCGGCCCGCAGCCGGCCAACCTTGGCAGCGGATCGCCTCCTGGGCTGGCCCGTGGCCGGTCACCGAGGCGTGGTGGGAGCCCGGCGGCGGGCGGCGGGTCGCCCGTTTCCAGCTCGTCGGGGTCGACGGCCGTGCCTGGCTGGCCACCTTCGACACCGACCACTGGCTCACTGAAGCCAGCTATGACTGACGGGGCTTCGACCGATGGGCTGGAACAACCCCGAGATCCCGTGGAAGGAGCTGGAGCGACGGCTCTCGGGCCGCCCGCCCGCCGATCCCTACGGGGACGCGCCGATCTCCCGGCGCAAGAAGCGGCTTCCTGAGGGGGAGGTGCGTGGGCCGGAGGGCCCGGTGGTGCCGTACGCCGAGCTCCATGCCCACTCCGACTTCTCCTTCCTCGACGGTGCGAGCTCTCCGTCGGCGCTGGTCGCCGAGGCGATCCGGCAGGGGCTCCACGGGATCGCGATCACCGACCACGACGGGTTCTACGGTGCGCCCGCTTTTGCTGAGGCGGCGCAGAAGCTTGCGCCCGTCGGTCGAGGGCCACTGCGTTCAGACCCTCGGGTGAGCGAGCGTGTCGAGACCAACACAGTCCCACCGATCGCGACAGAGGACTGTGTTGGTCTCGACACGCCTTCGCCTAGCGGCTCCGGCGGCTCGACCAGCGAGGGTCGGCGGTTGCTGACCGTCTACGGTGCCGAGCTGTCGCTGGGTCTGACCAAGCCGCAGAACGGTGTCGCCGATCCCGAGGGCAGCCACCTTCTGGTGCTGGCCAGGGGCGTGGACGGCTATCGGCAGCTGGCTGGCGCGATCACCGAGGCGCAGCTGCGCGGTGACGAGAAGGGGCGGCCGACCTACGACCTCGACGAGCTCGCCGACCGGGCTCGTTCCGGCAGCTGGCTGATCCTGACCGGCTGCCGCAAGGGCGAGGTCCGTCAGGCTCTCACCAGCACCGGCCCGATCGCCGCGGCCCGGGCGCTGCGGGGCCTCGTCGATCGCTTCGGGAAGGCGAACGTCGTCGTCGAGCTGACCGACCGCGGCCACCCGACCGACTCCTACGACAACGACATGCTCGCCGACATCGCCCGCGAGGCCGGTCTGCCCACGGTCGCCACCAACAACGTCCACTACGCCACGCCCGACCGGCACCGGGTGGCCGACGCGCTCGCGGCGGTCCGCGCGCGGCGCACCCTGAGCGACATCGCCGGCTGGCTCCCGGCGGGGCCTGCGGCGTACGTCAGATCGGGGGAGGAGATGCAACACCTCTTCCGGCGCTACCCGGGCGCGGTGGCACGCAGCGTCGAGATCGCCGAGGAGTGCGCCTTCGACCTGCGCAAGGCCACCCCCAAGCTGCCCAAGCGCGGGATCCCCGACGGCGAGACCGCGGCGAGCTGGTTGCGCCGCCTGACCGAGGAGGGTTTCGCGGAGCGCTATGCGGAGGCGTACGCCGCCGACCCGAAGTTCGTCGCGAAGGCCCGCAAGCGCGTGGAGCACGAGCTCGACGTGATCGAGCGCAAGGACTTCCCGGGCTATTTCGTGATCGTGCACGACATCGTGGCGTTTGCGCGGAAGGAGAAGATCCTCTGCCAGGGGCGAGGATCGGCGGCCGCGTCTGCGGTCTGCTACGCGCTCGGGATCACCGCGATCGACCCCGTCTTCTACCGGCTGCCGTTCGAGCGGTTCATCTCCGAGCATCGGGAGGAGGAGCCCGACATCGACGTCGACTTCGACTCCGACAAGCGGGAGAAGGTGATCCAGTGGGTCTACGACACCTACGGCCGACGCAACGCCGCGCAGGTCGCGAACATCGTCGGCTACCGGCCGAAGATGGCGGTCAGGGATGCGGCCAAGGCGCTCGGCCACAGCCCCGGTCAGCAGGACGCCTGGTCCAAGCACCTCGGCTACTCCCGCGTCGAGGCACCGGACGACGTCGGCATTCCGGTTCCGGTCCTGGCGCTGGCCGAGGAGATCCACGGAGCTCCGCGTCATCTCGGCATCCACTCCGGCGGAATGGTGCTGACCGAGGAGCCGATCGGCGAGGTGGTGCCCATCGAGCGCGCCCGCATGGAGAAGCGCACCGTGATCCAGTGGGACAAGGATGCCGCCGAGTACATGGGCCTGGTGAAGTTCGACCTGCTCGGGCTCGGGATGCTGGCGGCGCTCGATCACATGATGGGGTTGGCGGCCTCGCATCTGGGTGAGCAGTGGACCCTGGCGACCGTCCCGAAGGAGGAGTCGGCGGTCTACGACATGCTCTGCCGGGCCGACTCGATCGGGGTCTTCCAGGTCGAGTCGCGCGCGCAGATCGGCACCCTGCCACGGCTGCAGCCGCGGTGCTTCTACGACCTGGCCATCGAGATCGCCCTCATCCGGCCGGGGCCGGTGCAGGGTGGAGCGGTCCACCCCTACGTACGCCGGGCCACCGGACAGGAGGAGGCCAGCTATGCCCACGAGCTGCTGATCCCGGTGCTGGAGCGGACCCGCGGGGTGCCGCTGTTTCAGGAGCAGCTCATGGAGATGGGCCGGGTGCTCGGCGACTTCTCGCACGACGATGCCGACCTGCTGCGCCGGGCGATGGGCTCCAAGCGTGGCGTCGAGCGCATCGACTCGCTCAAGGAGAAGCTCTACCGCGGCATGCGCGCCAAGGGCATGACCGAGCAGACCGCCAAGGCGGTCTACACCCAGATCCTCTCCTTCGCGAACTTCGGCTTCGCCGAGTCCCATGCGCTGAGCTTCGCCAAGCTCGTCTACGCCTCGTCATGGTTCAAGCTCCACTACCCGGCCGCGTTCCTGGCCGGCCTGCTCCGGGCCCAGCCGATGGGCTTCTACTCACCGCAGTCGCTGACCCAGGACGCCCGCCGCCACGGAGTCGAGGTACGCCGCCCGGATCTGGTGCTGAGCCAAGCGGTGGCCGACCTGGAGCCTCTCGATCCGGAGACCGAGCCCGTCGAGGTCACCGGGCGGGCGGAGTGCCTGCTCGACGGGGCGCAGACCGAGTGGGTGCCCGGCACCCCCGACCCCACCCCGGAGCACCGGCGTGACGGCGGCTTCGCGGTACGGCTGGGGTTGGACTCCGTACGCGGCATCGGCAAGGCCGTCGCCGAGCGGATCGTGAAGGCCCGCGAGGAGGCGCCGTTCAAGGACTCCCTCGATCTCTCCCGTCGGGCCGGGCTGGAGCGGGCCCAACTCGAGGCGCTGGCGACCGCGGGATGTCTGGACGTGTTCACCGCGAGCCGTCGCCAGGCACTGTGGCAGGCGGGCTGGACCGAGTCCGAGGACCAGCTCGAGGGGGTTCGGTTCACCGCCGAGACGCCTGAGCTGCCCGGCCTCGACCCGGTCGAGGAGACCCTCGCCGACCTCTGGGCGACCGGGGTGACTCCCGGCAGCCACCCCTTCGCTCACCTCCGACCCGGCCTGACCGCGGCTGGGCTCCCGAAGATCAGCGATCTGCCCACCGCAGAGCCCGGCCGACGTATCACCGTCGCCGGCCTGGTCACCCACCGCCAGCGCCCCGGGACCGCGGGCGGAGTCACCTTCATCAACCTCGAGGACGAGACCGGGATGCTCAACGTCGTCTGCTCCGCCGGTCTGTGGAAGAAGCACCGCAAGATCGCGGTCTCCACCTCGGTGATGCTCATCCGCGGCATCCTCGAGCGCAACGACGGCGTCACCAACCTGGTCGCCGACCGCCTCGCCCCGCTCGAGGAGATCCACCCCGAGGCCGCCAAGGCCATCGCCTCCCGCCACCGCTCCCGCGACTTCCGCTGACCCCTGCCCCATCCCGCCGAGACGTCACTCCCGTCGGTCGAGACGTCAGTCGGTGACCTCTCGCACGACGTACGCGACGCCTCGGCCGACGCGGGTGACGCCTCGGCGCTAGCCGGCCGCCTGGAACATCTCGAAGGTCGTACGCCGGCGCTGCTCGAAGCCGAGACCGAGATAGACCGAGATGGCGCTGGTGTTGGTGACCGAGGCGTGCATCAACGCCCGACAGCCGCGGGCGTGGATGTCGGCGGTGACGGCGCTGACCAGACGGCGGGCGAGGCCGCGGCCGCGGGCCTCGGGAGCGGTGCAGACGGCGCTGATCTCGACCCACCCGTCCGGGTGCATCCGCTGGCCGGCCATCGCGACGAGTCGGCCCTCGTCGCGCAGTCCCAGATACGTACCCATCGTGTGGGTCGACTTCTCGAACGGTCCGGGCTCGGTGCGAGCGACGAGGTCGAGCATCTCGGGTACGTCGGTGGCCACGAGCACGACCGCCTCGGGATCAGGCGCTGCGGAGACCCGTGGCGTCTCGACGAGCTGGACCCCCTCGCCACCTCCGAGGATCGACCACCCGTCCCCGCAGACGCCCTCGGCGCCGGTGATCAGCGCCGTGCCGCCGGGGCCGACGGCCGCGGCCAGGTCACGCCACGCCTCCGGCGAGCTCGAGTCGGAGACCGCAGCGAAGGGCGAGACGTCGGGCCGATAGCGGCGAGCGAGGCCGGTCCCCTCCGCGAGCCAGGCATGTGCCCCGGTCAATGACGACCACACCGGGTTGTCGAGGATATCGTCGAGAAGAAGATCGGGCTGAGAGACGGGCACCCTGGGACTTTCCCATCACCGCACCAGGCACGGTTAACCCTTTTCGACAGGTGGCTCGATAATGGATGCGTGCCTTCCGCTCTGCCTCCCGGCGACCCCGCCCCCGCCGACGGGTCGCTGCCGGCCGACTCGCTGAGCACGCTGGGGGAGAAGGGGCTGGGCTTCTACGTCCACGTCCCGTTCTGCACCGTCCGGTGCGGCTACTGCGACTTCAACACCTACACCGCGACCGAGCTCGGCCCCGGCGTGAGCCGGCAGACGTACGCCGACCAGGCCATCGAAGAGGTCAGGCTGGCTCGCCGGGTGCTGGGTGGTCTCGACAAGCTCGGCCACCCGCCCACCGTGGACACCGTCTTCTTCGGCGGCGGCACCCCGACGCTGCTGCCGGCCGACGACCTGGTCGGCATGCTCCAGGCGATCAAGGACGAGTTCGGCCTCACCGACGACGTCGAGGTGACGACCGAGGCCAACCCCGACTCCGTCGACCTGGACTACCTGCGGACCCTGCGTGCGGGCGGCTTCACCCGGCTCAGCTTCGGCATGCAGTCGGCCATCCCCCACGTACTCGAGACCCTCGACCGCACCCACGACCCCGAGCGGGTCCCGCTGGTCGTGGAGTGGGCCCGTGAGGCCGGCTTCGAGCAGGTCTCCCTCGACCTCATCTACGGCACGCCCGGCGAGTCGGTCGCCGACTGGAGGACGAGCCTCGACTCCGCGCTGGCCAGCAACCCCGACCACATCTCGGCCTACTCCCTCATCGTCGAGGACGGCACCGCTCTGGCTCGCCAGGTGAGGCGGGGAGAGATCGAGATGCCCGACGAGGACGACCTCGCCGACAAGTACGAGCTGGCCGACGCCGCCCTCCGAGAGCACGGCCTGACCTGGTACGAGGTCTCCAACTGGGCCACCGACGAGACCCAGCGCTGCCGTCACAACATGCTCTACTGGCAGGGCGGCGACTGGTGGGGTGTCGGACCCGGGGCCCACAGCCACGTCGGCGGCACCAGATGGTGGAACGTCAAGCACCCCAAGGCGTACGCCGATCGCATCACCAGCGGGCAGAGCCCGGCCCACGCCCGCGAGATCCTGGCCGAGGAGGACCGGCGCGTCGAGCGCGTCCTCCTCGAGCTCCGCCTCGCCGACGGGCTGTCCGTTCACACCCTCGACGACGAGG
Source organism: Nocardioides sp. (assembly GCF_014360585.1). GTDB lineage: Bacteria > Actinomycetota > Actinomycetes > Propionibacteriales > Nocardioidaceae > Nocardioides. The sequence continues at coordinate 26,916 of NZ_JACIXG010000053.1, read as the reverse complement.
GCCGTGCGGCCCTGCCAGATCAGGTACGCCGCGGCCTGGTCACCGTCTCCGACGACACGATCGTCCTCACCGAGACCGGCAGGCTCCTCGCCGACGCAGTGGTCCGGGATCTGCTCCCCTGAGGAGCCCCGAGACGCGGGACATTGGTCCTGACCAGAGGATCAGGGGAGATCCTGATTGGTAAACACCGCCGGACAGGGCATGGTGGAGCTATGGCAACCACAACTCTCTCCCGACCCAGCAACGACAAATGGATCGCCGGCGTCTGCGGCGGTCTCGGCGAGCGCTTCGGCATCAACGCCAACCTGATCCGGCTGGCCTTCGTCGTCTCCTGCCTGCTGCCCGGACCGCAGTTCATCGTCTACATCGTGCTGTGGATCATCATGCCGAAGAAGTCGGCCTACTGATCGTTCCCCGCATCACTGCTCGGCCGTCACGAAGTCGATCAGCTCCTCGACCCGGCCGAGCAGGTCGGGCTCGAGGTCGCCGAAGGTGTTCACCCGCCCCAGGATGTGCTTCCAGGCGCGCGCGATGTCGGCCTGGTCGCGGTGTGGCCAGCCCAGGTGCTGGCAGATGCCCTTCTTCCACTCGATCGAGCGCGGCACGTTCGGCCAGGCCTCCAGCCCGACCCGATCCGGCTTGACCGCCTGCCACACGTCGATGAACGGGTGACCGACGATCAGCACGTGCTGGCCGACCGCGGAGCGCCGGATCGACTCCGCGATCCGGGCCTCCTTCGAGCCCTTGACCAGGTGGTCCACCAGGACCCCCACCCGACGCGACGGCCCGGGACGGAAGTCGACCAGGTGGTCGGCGAGGTCGTCGACGCCGCCGAGAAATTCCACGACGACGCCCTCGATCCGCAGGTCGTCTCCCCAGATCTTCTCGACCAGCTCGGCGTCGTGACGCCCTTCGACGAAGATCCGTGACTCGCGCGCGACCCGAGCCTTGACGTCGGAGACGGCCACCGAACCCGATGCGGTCCGGGTCGGCTTCGCCGGCGCCGCCCGTGTCACCGGAGGAGTGAGGATGACTGGTTTGCCCTCGAGCCAGAAGCCTGGACCGAGGGGAAATGTACGCTGCTTGCCGCGTCGATCCTCAAGCGTCAGCGTGTGCAGGTCGCGGTCGATCCGCACGATCTCGCCGACGAAGTCGGTCTCGACCTCCTCCACGACCGCGCCCAGCTCCGCGGGGGTCTCGACGGCACGCCCGTGCTTGGGCTTGCGCCAGTCACCGGACAGGACGTCGGAGCCGTAGCGATCGCTCATCCGGGCGAGGTTAGTGACCTATGCCCGCAGGGGCACGCAGCCACGCCGAGCGGTCAGCAGCGCGACCCTGCCAGCACTCGCCCGAGCTGCTCGAGAACGTCGTCGGCCGTGGTCGCGGCCCCCGGGAACCGGAACGTCGCGTGGTGGCCGCCGTCGAGGGTGATCCAGGAGACCTCGACGCTCTCGGCGGTGAGGTGAGAGAGGCGTACGCCCACGATGTGGCGAGGCCGCAGCCCGAGTCGCGCCGCGAGCGTGTGGCACAGGTCGGCCTGGTGCTCGTCGTTGGCGTGGGCCGCGATGCGGGCCAGTACATCGTTGGCGATCATGGACCCTCCAGTGGGGGGAAGCGATGAAGCAGGATCTCTAAGGTCAGCCTAACCTAAGGCTGTCTCGATGGCGAGAGACGTGTCTCGTTCCACAGAGTGGGCGACCACCGCGAACTGGTTCCCTGCCGATGAACCGGTAGGATTGGCACTCGCACGGAATGAGTGCCAGGCAGCCAGGGCGAGAGGAGCGCAGATGCAGAACGAACGCAGGCTCTCCGTCCTCCGAGCGATCGTCGAGGACTACGTGAAGACCGAGGAGCCGGTCGGCTCCAAGGCGCTCGTGGAGCGTCACGGCCTGGGCGTCTCGCCGGCAACCGTGCGCAACGACATGGCCGCGCTGGAGGAGGAGGGCTACATCACCGCCCCCCACACCAGCGCCGGCCGGGTGCCCACCGACAAGGGCTACCGGCTCTTCGTCGACCGGCTGACCACGGTCAAGCCGATGACGGCGGCCGAGAAGCGGGCGATCGCCGGCTTCCTCGAAGGCGCGGTCGACCTCGACGACGTCGTGAGCCGCTCGACCCGGCTGCTCTCCCAGCTGACCCGCCAGGTCGCGGTGGTGCAGTACCCGACCCTGAGCCGCTCGACCGTACGCCACGTCGAGCTGGTCGCGCTGGCTCCGACCCGCCTCCTCCTCGTGCTCATCCTCAGCACCGGTCGCGTCGAGCAGCGCCTGCTCGAGGTGACCGAGGAGGTCTCCGAGGAGACCCTGGCGAGCCTGCGTACGCAGATCAACACCGCGGTCGACGGCGTCGTGATCGCCGAGGCGGGTGAGGCGCTGCGCAGCATCGCCCGCCCTGCAGACCAGCCCGCCGCCGCCCCGTACGACACGCTCGCCGCCGCGGTGGCGGAGGCGCTGATCGAGGCGATGAACGACCACCGCTCCGACGAGCGGATCTCCATCGGCGGCACCAGCAACCTGGCCCGCTTCGGCGACAGCTTCGACACCGCGGTGCGCCCGCTCCTGGAGGCCCTCGAGGAGCACGTCGTGCTGCTCAAGCTGATGGGCGAGGCGACCGCGGGCGGACTGGTCACGGTGCGGATCGGCGCCGAGGGCCCCTATCAGGAGCTGGCGCAGACCAGCGTGGTCGCGACCGGCTACGGACCGGGCGACGAGGCGCTGGCCACGCTCGGCGTGGTCGGCCCGACCCGGATGGACTACCCCGGATCCATGGCTGCGGTGCGCGCGGTGGCGCGCTACCTCTCCCGGATCCTCGACGAGGCTTGAGCAGCAGACTCGATACAAGGAAGATCAGCGAACTTCGATGGCAGGAAGACCGACGTTGGACCCCTATGAGCTCCTCGGTGTCGACAAGGACGCCGACGACGCAACGATCAAGAAGGCGTACCGGAAGCTGGCGCGCCAGTACCACCCGGACGTCAACCCCGACGCCGAGTCGCAGGAGAGGTTCAAGGAGATCTCCCACGCCTACGAGGTCCTGAGCGACCCGCAGAAGCGGGCTGCGTTCGACCGGGGCGGCGACCCGTTCGCGGGCGGCTTCGGCGCGCAGGGCGCGGGCTTCTCGTTCACCGACATCATGGACGCGTTCTTCGGCGGCGCCGGAGCCGGTGGTGCGGGTGCCGGGCGCGGCCCCCGTCCGCGGGTACGCCGCGGCCAGGACGCTCTCATCCGCCTCGACATCGACCTGGCCGAGGCGGCGTTCGGCGTCACCCGCGACCTCAAGGTCGACACCGCGGTCGTCTGTGACGCCTGTGGTGGCGAGGGGGCCGCGGAAGGCTCCCACCCGGTCCCGTGCGAGACCTGTCACGGCCAGGGCGAGGTCGCGGTCGTGCAGCGCTCCTTCCTGGGCGAGATCCGTACGCTCCGCCCGTGCTCGGCCTGCAACGGCTTCGGCACCGTCATCCCCGACCCGTGCCGCGACTGCAGCGGCGAGGGCCGGGTCCGCTCCCACCGCACCCTGACGGTCAAGATCCCGCCGGGCGTCGATGACGGCACCCGGGTCCAGCTCGCCGAGCAGGGCGAGGTCGGCCCCGGCGGTGGCCCCGCCGGCGACCTCTACGTCGAGATCCACGTCGCCAAGCACGCCACCTTCACCCGGCGAGGCAACGACCTGCACTGCACCGCGAAGGTCCCGATGACCGCTGCCGCGCTCGGCACCACGCTCAACCTGCCGACGCTGGAGGCCGACCTCGTCGGCGAGGTCGCCGACCAGATGGACCCCGACGACGTCTCGATCCAGATCGACCTCAAGCCCGGCACCCAGTCCGGCACCGACCACGTCCTGCGTGGCCGCGGTGTCCCCGGCCTGCGCGGCGGTCGCGGCGACCTGATCGTGACCGTCAACGTGGAGACCCCCACCAAGCTCGACCTCGAGCAGGAGGCGCTGCTGCGCCAGCTCGCCGAGATGCGCGGTGAGGAGTCCGTCCAGGGCCAGCTCAAGGCGTCCCACAAGGGCGGCGTCTTCTCCTGGTTCAAGGACACCCTCAACGGGCACTGAGACGACATGACGCTTCCGGTTCACCTCGTCGAGTCGCTCGCCGGCACCCGTGTCGGCGACGCCGTCGAGGTGGGCGGCGACGAGGGACATCACGCCGTCGTCGTACGCCGTCTCCGGGTCGGTGAGGAGGTCGTGCTCACCGATGGCGCCGGCGAGGGCGTCACGGGCACGATCACGGCGACCACCAAGAAGTCGATGACCGTACGCGTCGACGAGATCGTCCTCGGCGACGTCCCGCCCGAGCCTGCGCTGACGGTGGTCCAGGCGCTGCCCAAGGGCGATCGCGGCGAGCTCGCCGTCGAGATGCTCACCGAGATCGGCGCGGCCCGCATCGTCCCGTGGGCGGCGACCCGCTCGGTCGCGGTCTGGAAGGGCGAGCGCGCGGTCAAGTCGCTGGCCCGCTGGCGCGCCACCGCTCGCGAGGCGGCCAAGCAGTCGCGCCGCCTGTGGCATCCCGAGGTCGAGCAGATGGCCAGCACCGACGCCGTCGTGACCATGATCGAGGCGGCCGACGTCGCCGTCGTGCTCCACGAGGAGGGCACCCTCCCGATCGGCGCCGTGCCCATCGTCGATGAGGGCAGCATCCTCGTCGTGGTTGGACCCGAGGGTGGCCTGACGGAGGAGGAGATCGCCCTCTTCGAGAAGGCCGGCGCCACCACGATCCGTCTCGGCGACGAGGTCCTGCGCACCTCAACGGCCGGCGTCGCCGCCTCGGCCGCTCTGCTCGCCCGCACCCGTCGCTGGGCCTGACCTCCGACTGCACGGCGTGGTGGGTTCCTCCTTCGGAGGTCGCGGGCGAGTATGGAGACATGAGGAGCACACGTACGCGTCCGGCTGGTTGCATCATCGCTCTTGCCCTCTGCGGCGTACTCGCCAGCGGTTGCGGGAACGGGGACGGGGACGCCGTCGCCGAGGACCCGGAGGTCTCGGCCGAGCCGTCGGAGAAGCCGTCGGCGCTGCCGCGTACCTCCGCGCTGATCACGCTGTCGGCTCCGGCCGAGGGCGCGACGGTCTCGGAGAGCTTCCAGGCCTCCGGCAAGGCCAACTCTCCTGAGGCGAACGTGCCGTGGGAGGTTCGGGACGGCTCCGGGGAGACGGTCCTCGAGGGATTCGTGACCGCCGAGGGCTGGATGGACAAGCTCTATCCGTGGAAGACGACGGTCGACGTCTCCGAGCTCGAGCCCGGGACGTACGTCTTCATCGCCCGCACCGACGACACCTCCGACGGCGAGGGGAAGCCTGCGGAGGAGGTCGGCGCGAGGATCACCGTCGAGTAGGACATCATCGCTACCGTGATCCTCACCGAACGGCAGCTCAACCGGACTCTCCTGCTGCGTCAGCACCTGCTGTCGCGGGCCTCGATCACCCCGGCCGAGATGATCGAGCACGTGGTCGGCCTGCAGGCGCAGGAGTCGCTGCCGCCGTTCCTCGCGCTGGCCGCGCGGCTGGAGTCGTTCGACCCCTACGCGCTCAGCGCACAGCTCGAGTCGAGCGCGCTGGTCCGGCTCTCCTCGCTGCGCTCGACGATCCACATGCACACCGCCGCCGATGCGGCGCTGATCAGGGCCTGGACCCAGCCGGTCCACGACTTCTACACCCAGCGGGTCGAGATCGTCCGCCCCGCTGCGCAGCTCGAGGGATTCGTGGAGGCGGTCGAGGACGTACTCGCTCTCGGCGCACTGCCCAACGCGGCCCTCGAAGCCGGTCTGGTCGAGCACTTCCCCGACATCCCGGCCAAGGCGCTGGGCCTGCGCGCGCGCAACGAGCTGCCACTGGTCCAGCTGCCGCCGCGAGGCCTCTGGAAGGGGTCGGGCGGGCTCGTCTACGACCTGCTGCCGCGCTGGACGGGGGTGCCGCCGGTCGTCGCCGACGACGCCGTCCCGGACCTGGCGCCGCAGATCGTACGCCGCTACCTGCTCGCCTACGGGCCGGCGAGCGCCGCCGACATCACCACCTGGTCGTCTTTGACGCGGCTCGGCCCGGTGATCAAGCGGATCGACGGGCTGGTGACCTACCGCGACGAGGCCGGCAAGACCCTCTACGACGTCCCGGACGCGCCGCTCGCCACCGGCGACGAGCATGCTCCGGTGCGGCTGCTGGGGAGGTTCGACAACCTCTGGCTCTCCCACGCCGACCGGGAGCGGATCACGGCCAAGGGATCCCGCAAGGAGTGGGGTATCGGAGGCGGTGGCGCGGTCATGATCGCGGGTGGTCATCTCGTCGGTCTCTGGAGGCCGGTCGACGGCAAGGTCGAGGTCGTCAAGCTGCTCCGCGACCTCACGCCCGACGAGCGAGACGAGCTCGCCGAGGAGACCGTACGCGTCGAGTCGCTGCTCGCGAGCTGACGCAGGAACTATCCAGTAGGAGTCGGGCGGAGTGCCCGCGTAGCATGGAGGCATCAGCCTCGTGACGAGAAAGGGCCCGCTCCGGGCATCCATGACCGATCGACACCCAAGTCCGCTTCCGACCGACGCCTCCGCACCGGGGGTCAACGCGACCACCAAACACACCGTGGTCGTCCCGAACAGCGTCGACATGGTGACCGTCCTCGGCCCGGCCGATGAGCACCTCGGGATCATCGAGGCTCACTTCGACGCCGACGTCCACGTGCGCGGCAACCGGATCACCCTCCACGGCGCCCCCAGCGAGATCGCGATGATCGAGCGGGTCCTCGAGGAGCTCGTCCAGATCATCCGCACCGGTCAGGGCGTCAGCGGCGAGACCGTCGAGCGCGTGATCGGCATGCTCCGCGCCGACACCACGGAGAAGCCGGCCGACGTGCTGAGCCTCAACATCCTCTCCAACCGCGGCCGCAGCATCCGCCCCAAGACGCTCAACCAGAAGCGCTACGTCGACGCGATCGACAAGCACACGATCACCTTCGGCATCGGCCCGGCCGGCACCGGCAAGACCTATCTGGCGGTCGCCAAGGCGGTCCAGGCCCTGCAGTCCAAGCAGGTCAACCGAATCATCCTGAGCCGGCCCGCCGTCGAGGCGGGGGAGAAGCTCGGCTTCCTGCCCGGCACCCTGACGGAGAAGATCGACCCCTACCTGCGTCCACTCTACGACGCGCTGCACGACATGATGGACCCGGAGATGATCCCCAAGCTGATGGCGTCGGGGACGATCGAGGTCGCCCCGCTCGCCTTCCTCCGTGGCCGGAGCCTCAACGACTCCTTCATCATCCTCGACGAGGCGCAGAACACCACGCCCGAGCAGATGAAGATGTTCCTGACCCGGCTAGGGTTCGGCTCCAAGATCGTGGTCACCGGCGACGTCACCCAGACCGACCTGCCCTCCGGGCAGAAGTCGGGCCTGCGGGTCGTCGAGGGCATCCTCGAGGACGTCAAGGACATCAGCTTCAACAACCTGACCAGCCACGACGTCGTCCGCCACCGACTGGTCGCCAAGATCGTCGCGGCGTACGAGGAGCACGACGTGCAGGGCCAGGGACGGGCATCCGGGGACAGTCGGGCATGAGTGAGCGACAGCGAACGACAATAGGACTCAGGCCGCCGCGTCCGTATGATTGCGCTTGCGCTACGGAGGTGGCGGCATGAGCACCGAGATCATCAACGAGTCCGAGCAGGAGATCGATGTCGAGCACGTCGCCAGGCTCGCTCGCTTCCTGCTCGAGGAGCTGCGGGTGCACCCGCAGGCCGACCTGCGTATCAAGTTCGGCGACGAGGCCACGATCACCGAGCTCAACGAGCGCTACTTCGACACCGAGGGCCCGACCGACGTGCTCTCCTTCCCCGGTGACGAGCTCCTTCCCGGCCGCCTCGACGAGGAGCCCGAGGAAGGCGACCTGGGCGATATCATCATCGCCCCGACGATCGCCGCCAAGCAGGGCGAGGCAGCCGGCCACGGCACCGTGGCGGAGATCGAGCTGCTGACCACCCACGGCATCCTCCACCTGCTCGGCTACGACCACGTGGACCCCAACGAGCACGCCGAGATGTTCGGCCTGCAGGCCAAGCTGCTCGAGGCCTGGGGCTCCTCGGCCAGACCACCCGAGTAATAGGAGCACCACCACCAACCATGGACGATGCGAGGCTGCTGATCGCAGCCGCAGTTCTGGTCCTGATCGCCGGCATCTTCTCGGCCGCCGACGCGGCGCTGAGCGCCTTCTCCCGTGCCCGGGCCGCCGAGCTGGTCTCCGAGGGCCGCGCCGGTGCCAAGCGCCTGGTGGCGGTGGTCGGCGACCCCGCCCGCTACGTCAACACGGTGCTGCTGCTCCGGATGCTGTGCGAGATCGGTGCGACGGTGCTGGTCGCGCTGTGGGCCTACGACCTCTACCAGGGGCGCTGGTGGCCGACCGTGCTCACCGCGACCGGCACGATGACCGTGATCTCCTTCGTCGTCATCGGCGTCGCTCCTCGAACGCTCGGGCGCCAGCACCATGAGCGCATCGCCCTCGCGGTCGCCGGACCGATCGGGGCGATCACCGCGATCCTCGGCCCGTTCCCGAGCCTGCTGATCATGCTCGGCAACGCGCTCACCCCCGGCAAGGGCTTCCGCAAGGGCCCGTTCTCGACGGAGACCGAGCTGCGCGAGCTGGTCGACATCGCCGAGGCCAGCGACCTGATCGAGGCCGACGAGCGCCGGATGATCCACTCGGTCTTCGAGCTCGGCGACACCCGCGCGCGTGAGGTGATGGTGCCCCGCGGCGACATCGTCTTCCTGGAGCGCCGCAAGACGCTGCGCCAGGCGCTGTCGCTGTTCCTGCGCTCCGGCTACTCCCGGATGCCCGTGATCGACGACAGCCTCGATGACATCGTCGGGATGGTCTACCTCAAGGACGTCGTCGCGCGCGACTTCGAGGCGCCCGACGTCGAGACCACCCAGCGGGTCGAGTCGCTGATGCGGGAGCCGACCTGGGTCCCCGACTCCAAACCGGTCGACGAGCTGCTCGCCGAGATGCAGCAGCACCGCCAGCACATCGCGGTCGTCGTCGACGAGTACGGCGGCACCGCCGGCCTGATCACCATCGAGGACATCCTCGAGGAGATCGTCGGCGAGATCACCGACGAGTACGACGTCGAGGACCGCGAGCCCCTCCACCTCGGCGACGGCTCCTGGCGGGTGCCGGCCCGCTTCCTGGTCAGCGACCTCGAGGAGCTGATCGGCGTCGCGGTCGAGGAGGACGACGTCGACTCCGTACGCGGTCTCATGGCCAAGCATCTCGGCCTCGTGCCGATCCCCGGGACCGAGGTCGAGGCCCACGGGCTCAGCTTCGTGGCCGAGGAGGCCGCGGGCCGAAGGAACAAGATCGGTACCGTACGCATCAGCGCCATCGTCGCGGCCGTGACCGAGGCCGGCGACGAGGACCAGCACAGCGACAGGTCGGATCGGGTGAAGAACGACCGGGCGGCGAAGGCCGAACGGGCGAAGAACGACCGGGCCGACCGAGCGAAGACCGACCGAGCGAAGACGGACAGAACGAAAGAGGCCCATGCCTGAGCAGAGTGAGCTGTCGGCCGAAGACCGCAAGCTGGTGACCCTGGCCCGCGCGACGCGGGCCCGCACCGGTGCGGCCGAAGGGGCAGCCGTACGCGATCTGGACGGACGCACCTACGCCGCGGCCACCGTGGATCTTCCCTCGCTCCAGGTCTCCGCGATCGGCGTATGCGTTGCGATGGCGGTGGCCTCCGGATCGAAGGGCCTCGAGGCCGTCGTCGTGCTCGGCGAGGCGGCGGAGGCCTCCGCGAACGACCTCGCGGTCGTCAAGGAGTTCGCGGGCGAGGACGTCCCGGTCCTCGTCGGCGATCCGCGCGGCAACCTCAGCTAGCGTCTCTCGATCAGCGAGCGGCTCGGTGGCCGCCGGTGCCGGCCGTCGTGCCCGTCTCGGGGACGAGGGGGAGGGTGCCGAGCTCGATCGTGACGTGGATGCCGTCCTCGTCACGGTAGGCAGTGAGGCCGTTCATCGTGGCCATGTCGACACCCTTCTCGCGCATGTGCACGACGATCTGGTCGATCGCCAGTGCGAGCCGCGCCTGGGAGACGGACTTGTTGCGCCACTTGACCTGGTTCTCGGTGAAGTAGGGGGTTGCCTTCTCGGCGAGCGTGGCCACAGCGTCACGATGGGCAGCACTGGACATGGGGACCCTCCAGGGTGCACGAGATGGGGGAGCTCGACGGGTGCAGTCGGCGCTTGCGACTGTAAGCGAACTAACCAAAAAATCGAAACCGAAGTTCCATCGCGAGCGTAAAGTGGGTCGAGTGACGGGTGAGACTGGCTGGGAACGACACAACGAAGCCGTCGAACGGCTGACCGACTCTTACGCGAGGATCCCTGACGGGGCTCCCGTCAGGCTCGCCAAGCGCACCACCAACCTCTTCAGAGCCCGGGCCGCGACCAGTGCGCCGGGTCTCGACGTCTCCGGCCTCGGCGGCGTGATCGAGGTCGATGCCGCCGCGGGCACCGCCGACGTACAGGGCATGTGCACCTACGAGGACCTCGTCGACGCCACCTTGGCGCACGGGATGATCCCCTACGTGGTCCCGCAACTGCGCACGATCACGCTCGGTGGCGCGGTGACGGGCATGGGCATCGAGGCGACCTCGTTCCGCAACGGTCTTCCGCACGAGTCGGTCCTGGAGATGGACATCCTCACCGGTGCCGGTGAGATCGTCACCACGAGGCCTGGGGAGGATCTGTTCGACACCTTCCCCAACTCCTACGGCTCGCTCGGCTACGCCACCAGGCTCAAGATCAAGCTGGAGAAGGTGCCGGGCTACGTCGCGCTGCGCCACGTACGCTTCGACGATCTCGGCCTGCTCACCAAGACGATCGCGCAGATCACCGAGACCGGGACGTACGAAGGCGTCCAGGTCGACGGGCTCGACGGGGTCGCGTTCGAGCCGGGGGAGTACTACCTCACCCTGGCGACCTGGACCGAGAAGGCCACGCGGACCCCGAGCGACTACGGCGGCCAGCAGATCTACTACCGCTCGATCCAGCAGCTCGCCCAGAAAAACGGCGGAGCTGATCTGCTGACGATGTACGACTACCTGTGGCGCTGGGACACCGACTGGTTCTGGTGCTCGGGTGCCTTCGGTGCCCAGAACAAGTACGTACGCCGCCTCTGGCCGCGCCGGCTGCGGCGCTCCGATGTCTACATGAAGCTGATCGGCCTGGACCGGAAGCTCGGCATCGCCGACAAGCTCGACGCGCGCGCCGGGAGGCTGCTGCGGGAGCGGGTGATCCAGGACATCGAGGTCCCGGTCGAGAACCTCCCGGCCTTCCTGGAGTGGTTCGACGCCGAGATCGGGATGCGGCCGGTCTGGCTCTGCCCGCTGGTCTCGCAGGGCACGAGCGCCGGCGAGAAGTGGCCGACCTACCCGCTCGAGGCGGGCCGGACGTACGTCAACGTCGGGTTCTGGGGCACGGTCCACGTCGGCCCCAGCGCGGTGAACGCTCCGAAGAACCGCGCGATCGAGGAGCAGGTCCACGATCTCGGAGGGCATAAATCGCTCTACTCCGAGGCGTTCTACGACAAGGATGTCTTCGACGCTCTCTATGACGGGGACAACCTCGCTGCCGTGAAGGCGAGGTATGACCCAGGCAATCGGTTGACCGATCTGTACAGCAAGGCGGTGAAGAGACTGTGAATCACATTGCAGAGACCATCAACGAACTCTTCGACGGTGGGCTGCCGATCAAGCTCACCGCGTACGACGGCAGCGTCTCCGGCGACCGGGACTCTCCCTTCGGGATGGAGATCCTGAACCCACGCGGGCTCGCGTTCCTGCTGACCGCGCCGGGCGATCTCGGGCTGGCCCGTTCCTATGTCAGCGGAGACATGGAGCTCCGTGGGATCCATCCGGGCGACCCCTACCCGCTCCTGGACCTGGTCCTGGACAAGACCGACTTCAAGCGGCCCAGCCCGCGCGAGACGGTCGAGCTGGTCCGAGCCCTCGGGGCGACGAACTTCGTCCCGCCCAAGCCACCCCCGCAGGAGCACCTGCCCGCGTGGCGGCAGCGGGCCGAGAACGTACGCAACCTCTCCGGCCGCGCGCTCAGCGCGCTGCCGTGGACGCGACACTCTCCCGAGCGCGACGCCGACGCGATCCACCACCACTACGACGTCTCCAACACCTTCTACGAGTACGTCCTAGGCCCGTCGATGACCTACACCTGTGCGCTCTACCCGACGGAGCAGTCCACCCTCGAGGAGGCGCAGGCGGCCAAGTACGACCTCATCTGCCGCAAGCTCGGGCTGCAGCCCGGGATGCGGCTGCTCGACATCGGCTGCGGATGGGGCGGGATGGTGCGCCACGCCGCCCAGCACTACGGCGTCAAGGCGCTCGGCGTGACCTTGTCGCGGGAGCAGGCCAACTGGGCCCAGCGGGCGATCAAGGCCGACGGCCTCGACGACATCGCCGAGGTGCGCTACTCCGACTACCGCGACGTGGTCGAGGGGGACTTCGACGCGGTCAGCTCCATCGGGCTCACCGAGCACATCGGCGTGGCCAACTACCCGGCGTACTTCGGCAAGATCTCGAGCAAGCTGCGCGACGGCGGCCGCCTGCTCAACCACTGCATCACCCGACCCGACAACATCTCGCGGGCGAACGCGGGGGCCTTCATCGACCGCTACGTCTTCCCCGACGGCGAGCTGATCGGCTCCGGCACGATCGTCTCCGCGATCGAGAACACCGGCCTCGAGGTGCAGCACCACGAGAACATCCGCGCCCACTACGCCAAGACGCTGGCGGGCTGGAACGACAACCTCCGCGACAACTGGGACGCCTGCGTCAACGAGGTCGGCCTCGGCACCGCGAAGGTCTGGGGCATCTACATGGCCGGTTCCCGGATCGGCTTCGAGCGCAACAACATCCAGCTCCACCACGTGCTCGCGACCAAGACCGTCGACGGGCACTCGGACTACCCCCTGCGGCACACCTTCTGAGGCCCACCCCGCCGAGAACGTAGTTCTGTAGATCGAGATTGCAGTTGTGGGCGACGAAAGTACAGTTTCGTCGCCCACAACTGCAGATTCGGCTGGGTGTCGAAGTGGTGGAGTCCCGTTCGTGGCATAGGTGAAGGGTTCTGATCCAGCCGAAGGAGACAGTCATGGAGACCTACAACCTTGCCGAGATGCACGACGCCCCGCCGATGTCCTGGGCGGAGGTGACGGCCCGCCTGGACCGCGGGTTCAACCAGGGGCCGGGGTCGCAGGAGGGTGAGCCCGGGCGTTACACGACCTGGGTGAGCACGATCAACGCCGACGGCGGCCCGCACGTCAATGCCCTCGGTGCCGTGTGGTTCGAGGGCAGCTTCTACCTGGTCACCGGCCCGACGACGCGGCGTGGCCGCAACCTCGCCCGCGACCCCCGTTGCGCCCTGTCGCTCTCGGTGCGCGAGTTCGACCTGGTCGTGGAGGGGCGCGTGGCCCGGGTCCTCGGCGACGAGCTCGAGCGGGTGGCGAAGCACTACCACGACGACGAGGGCTGGCCGGCCGAGGTCGACGAGTCGGGCGAGGCGGTGACGGCCCCGTTCAACGCCCAGAGCGCCGGCCCCGCCCCCTGGCACGTCTTCCGCATCGACCCCACCTCCGCGCACGCGGTCGCCTGCGTCGAGCCCTACGGCGCGACTCGCTGGAGGTTCTGAGATGGCCGACCTGTTCGCCGGCCTCCCCGTGGTCGGGCTGGGAGGCGGCCCGGCAGAAGCCAGCGATGCGGGCGGCTGAGCCCGGCGCGGATAACCTTGAGGCGATGAGTGTCAAGGCCCAGCAGTACGCCGCGGAGGTGCTGCGGCGTGAGCAGATCACGCCCCATCTCGTACGCCTGGTGCTCGGGGGCCCCGGGCTGGCCGGGTTCACCTCTACCGGCATCCCCGACGAATGGGTCGGGCTGATCGTGCCGGGGCAGTTCCAGATGCGCTACTACACCGTGCGGTCGTGGGAGGGTGGCGAGCTCACCGTCGACGTCGTCGTCCACGACGTCGGGCTGGTGACCGAGTGGGCCACCCGCACCGACCCGGTGGGGCAGACCGTCACGCTCACCGAGCCCAAGGGCTCCTACGCCGCGCCCGACGACGCGCAGTGGTTGCTGCTGGTCGGCGACCTGACCGCGATGCCGGCCATGGCGCGGATCGCCGAGACCACCACGCTGCCGACGAGGATCTGGGCCGAGGTGCCCGACGACCTGCCCGGCTACCTCCCCGGCCGCGCCGAGGTCACCTGGTCGAAACCGCCGTCGGAGACCTCTTCCGACCTGGCGGCGGCCGTGGAGAAGATCGAGTGGCCCGCGGGCGAGGGGTATTTCTGGATGGCCGGTGAGTCGAGCCAGATGCGGGCGATCCGCAAGCATCTGATGCGCGAGCGGAAGCTCGACTCCCACGCTTACGACGTGATGGGCTACTGGCGCGGCGGCGGCCAGAAGCGACAGCCACGCGCGGTCGACCCAGGACCGGTGTGGCGCGAGGGTAAGGCCCAGGGGCTCACCGACGAGCAGATCTGGCAGCGGTACGACGAGCAAGTCCACGAACAAGCACAGGAGCAAGAGTGACCGAGCCAAGCCCGGCGCCGCCAGCACCAGAATTTCGGAGCGGCTTCGTCTCGTTCGTCGGCCGCCCCAACGCGGGCAAGTCGACCCTGACCAACGCGATGGTCGGCACCAAGGTGGCGATCACCTCCGACAAGCCGCAGACGACCCGCACCGTGGTCAAGGGCATCGTCCACCGGTCCGACGGCCAGCTGATCCTGGTCGACACTCCCGGCATCCACCGGCCTCGTACGCTGCTCGGCGAGCGGCTCAACGACCTGGTCGAGGCGACCTGGACCGAGGTCGACGTGGTCGCGATCTGCTTCCCGTGCAACGAGAAGATCGGTCCCGGGGACCGCCGGATCGCCGAGAACGCGAACAAGCTCAAGAAGGGCATCAAGCGGGTCGCGGTCGCCACCAAGACCGACCTCGCCACGCCTGAGCAGATCGGCGAGCACCTGATGTCGATCCAGACTCTCGGCGCCGACCTCGGCATCGAGTGGGCCGAGATCGTCCCGGTCTCGAGCGTCAACGACGACCAGGTCGAGCTCCTCGCCGACCTGCTGATCAAGCTCCTCCCCGAGGGCCCGCCGCTCTATCCCGACGGCGAGCTCACCGACTCTCCGGAGGAGATGATCATCGCCGAGCTGATCCGCGAGGCGGCCCTGGAGGGCGTACGCGACGAGCTTCCGCACTCCATCGCGGTCGTCGTCGAGGAGATGCGCCTGCGTGAGGACCGCCCGGAGGACAAGCCGCTGATGGACATCCACGCCTTCCTCTACATCGAGCGCGACTCCCAGAAGGGCATCGTGATCGGCCACAAGGGCTCACGGCTCAGGGACGTCGGGCAGCGTGCGCGCCTGCAGATCAAGGAGCTGCTCGGCATGCCGGTCTACCTCGACCTGCACGTCAAGATCGCCAAGGACTGGCAGCGGGATCCTCGCCAGCTGCGCAAGCTGGGGTTCTGAAGTACTCGGCTTTCTTGTCCGCTAGGCGTCGCGGGACTGTCGCTTCGCGCTGGCTTACGCACCGGTTTCCGAGAGCACTTTGGCTTACGCCGGGCTTTCGCCGAGTCGGCGCAATCCGGTCCTCGCTTCGCTCCGGTCCGTTTGCGCCGACTCGGCGTTTCCCGGCTCCGCTTCGCTACGCCGGGGCCCAGCAGATCCCGTACGTCTGGCCGCTCCGCCACTGCTCGGCGCTGGGGAACTCCCAGGACCACTCGTACTTGAGCGGGTCGTCGGCGACCTCGGCGGCAGCGGCCTTGCAGTCCTCGGCGCCGGCCTTGTTGACCCTCGCCTCGCCGGGGTACTTCCCGGAGCCGAGGTCGATGACCGACAGCGCCCGCCAGGAGTGCTTGAGGGAGCACGGCACGCGCTTGAAGGCGTCGGACTTCGGTGAGGCCGTTCCGCACATCCGGAACGGCTCGGCGGTCCGCGAGCTGCCCAGGACGCCCTTCATGTTGCCCTTCAGTGTCATCAGCGCCTCGGGTCCTGCGATGCCGATGACGTCGCAGCGGAACCAGTTGGCGCCGGCCTCGGACTCCTTGATCGTCGGGGTGAACCAGACCGGGCGCAGCATCGAGAGCCGCAGGTCGTCGGCGTTGCCGCCGAGGTACTTGGTGACCTTGTTGGGGCACGCGGCCGCGACCTGGGCCGCGACCTGCTCCGAGTCGACCGCGACGAGGTGGCCGTCGACGACGTTCCTCAGCCGGCCCACGGCGTAGGTCTGGGTGGTGTGCTTGCCCTTGCAGCTCACCGCGGTGCCGCCGGCGGTGGGGGCGAGCGCCTCTTCGTAGCTGAGGTTGTAGCAGGCGCCCTCCTTGGGGGCGGGCGCAGGCGAGGCGGAGGCGGACGGGGGTGTCGCCGTGGGAGTGGGAGCCGCCTCCGGCTCGCCACCACCACAACCGGCGAGAGCCATCGCTCCAACGAGGAGAGCTCCCCACAGAACTGGCTGCCTCGGGCTCCGCCTCAGCTCGTTGTGTCGCATGCTCACTCCTCGGTCACTGCCCAGCAGATCGCCCAGCGGTTGCCGGCTTTCCACTCCTTCTCTCCGAACCATGTGTACCCGTAGTCGAAGCTTTCCGGGTAACCCAACGAGGCCTTGACCGAGCCCTTGCAATACTGCGCAGCCTTCTTCTTGGACTCCGCGACACCGGGGAACGGGGTCTTCGCCTCGCCCAGCTTGATGGTCGTCACCGCCCGCATCTGGTGCGGCTCGGAGCACGGGACCTTCGCGGACGCGACGCTCTTGCCCTCGGCGCACACCATCCAGCGGTCCTCGATGTCCTCGATGTCCTTGACCTTGAGGAGGTTTCGAGTGGTGGTCGGCAGGTCGACGTACTCGGCGCCCTGCTGTCCGCCGCCGATCACGTCGCAGCGGATCCAGCGGGCCCCCTCGTCCCAGGCCTTCTTCGACGGGCCGAAGTAGACGTGGGAGAGCATCGAGCGCATCAGCAGGCTCTGGTCGGAGCCGACGTACTTCTCCAGCAGCTTGCGGCACTGGCTGAAGGCCCACTCGTTGACCTTCTCGTCGCCGTACTCGGCGTCCTTGAACTCGTCCGGGAGTGGCCCGGCCCCGAAGGTCTCCGCGTTGTGCGGCTCGTCGCAGGGCACGTACTCGTCGAAGTTGTAGGCCTCGGCGACATCCTCGTGGGTGAGGTTGCGGCACTTGCCGACCTCGGGCACCGCCGTCGAGTCGACCTGCTTCGGGTCCTCGCCCTCGCCAGCCGCCCGGTCGCCGCCGCATCCGCTGAGCGCGAGGGCAGCGAGCACCACGATCAGGAGGGAAAGAGACGTCGTACGTCTGGGGGTATGGCCGATCACGGAGGTCGACTCTACTTGCGAAACCATGAGCGGGCCGAAAGGACAGATCAGTCGAGAAGGGCGGCCAGCGTCGCACCCAGCTCGTACGCCGCCTCGTCATGGGAGTCTTCGACGTCTCCCATGACGTCGAGGATGTCGTAGGCCTGGGCCCATCCCAGCGCGCCGACGATGGACTGGACCGAGCGGATCGCGCCGGTGGTGTCGTAGCGGCCGTGGACGTAGAGGCCGTAGGGCCGCTTGGCGGTCTCGCCAGCGGACTCACCAGCACCCCCGGAAGGGTCGAGCGCGCCGCCGACCGCCAGGAAGGTCGAGTCGAAGAAGTGCTTGAGAGCACCCGACATGTAGCCGAAGTTCGCGCTCGTCCCGAGCACGTAGCCGTCGGCGGCCAGGACGTCGTCGGCCGTCGCCTCCAGCGCGGGACGTACGACGACCTCGACGCCTTCGATCTCGGGGTCCTCGGCGCCGGAGACCACCGCATCGGTCAGCCGCCGCAGCGACCTGGTGGGGGAGTGGTGGACGACGAGCAGGCGCGGCATCAGCCGGCGACCAAGCGGCGGCCGGTGACCTCCTTGGGGCGCAGTCGCACCCACAACGGACGCTGGCCGGCCGGCCAGGCTTGGAGGTGCTTGACGGACTCCGGGATCTGGTCCTCGTGGTAGAGGATCTCCGCGTGACCCTTGAACTGCGCCGACCAGCCCACATGGGTGTCGGGGTCGAGGTCGTCGACCAGCAGCGCGACGGCGCTCTCGTCGATCTGCTCCGCCATCGAGGAATGGGCCGAGGTGCGGATCCAGACGGCCTTCTCGTGCACGACATGGTTGACCGGCAGCACCACCGGGCCGCGCGGTCCGTTCCAGCCGATGCGGGAGATCGGGATGTCCGCCGCGAGCCGCCAGGACTCCTCGACAGTGAGCTCTTCCAGTTGGGCCACGCCGTTCCTACCCTTCGTCATCACTTCTGTGTGTCTCAGCGTTGAGGATCATTCGTCTGCCCGGCCAGTCTGCCAGTTCTGTTCTGTTATTGTTACCGAGTCATGATGCGCAGCCTCCTTCTTAGCTGCCGCAGCGGGGTCTGAGAAAGCCGGACTCCCTCGCTGCGGAGGTTCGACGTGCGCCGGCACTCGCTCCCTTCTGATGAGGATTCCGCATGACCAACCTGAGCAACTCCAGCAATCAGCAGAAGCCGTCGGGGATGCCGCACCAGCGCTATCGCGCTTTCGTGCCCGTCGACGTCCCCGACCGCACCTGGCCCGCCAAGAAGATCACCAAGGCTCCGCGGTGGCTCTCCACCGACCTGCGTGACGGCAACCAGGCCCTGATCGACCCGATGACGCCGGCGCGCAAGCTGCGGATGTTCGAGCTGCTGGTCGCGATGGGCTACAAGGAGATCGAGGTCGGCTTCCCGAGCGCGAGCCAGACCGACTTCGACTTCGTGCGCAAGCTGATCGAAGAGGACCGGATCCCCGACGACGTACAGATCTCGGTCCTGACCCAGGCGCGCGAGGACCTCATCTCGCGCACCGCCGAGTCGATCGCCGGCGCCCCACGCGCCACGATCCACCTCTACAACGCCACCGCCGAGCTGTTCCGCCGGGTCGTCTTCAACGTGACCCCGGCCGAGTGCATCGGGATCGCGGTGCGCGGCACCGAGATGGTCATGAAGTACGCCGAGGAGCACGTCCCCGAGCTGATCGGCACCGAGGACTTCGGCTACCAGTACAGCCCGGAGATCTTCACCCAGACCGACACCGACTACGCGCTCGAGGTGTGTGAGCGGGTGAGCGATGTGTGGCAGCCGGAGGCCGGCCGGGAGATCATCCTCAACCTGCCCGCCACCGTGGAGATGTCCACGCCGAACACCTACGCCGACCAGATCGAGTACTTCGGCCGTGGCCTGACCCGCCGCGAGCACTCCGCGATCAGCCTGCACCCCCACAACGACCGCGGCACCGCGATCGCAGCCACCGAGCTCGGCCTGATGGCCGGCGCCGACCGGGTCGAGGGCTGCCTGTTCGGCCACGGCGAGCGCACCGGCAACGTCGACCTGGTCACCTTGGGCATGAACCTCTTCTCCCAGGGGATCGACCCGCAGATCGACTTCACCGTGGGTGGGGGCATCGACGAGATCCGCCGCACCGTCGAGTACGTCACCAACATCAACGTCCACCCGCGCCACCCCTACGCCGGTGACCTGGTCTACACCGCCTTCTCCGGCTCCCACCAGGACGCCATCAAGAAGGGCCTGGAGGACCTCGACCGGATCGCCGCCGCGGCCGGCAAGGCGACCAGCGAGATCCCGTGGGAGGCGCCCTACCTGCCCATCGACCCCAAGGACGTCGGCCGCACCTACGAGGCCGTCATCCGGGTCAACAGCCAGTCCGGCAAGGGCGGCGTGGCCTACCTGCTCAAGACCGAGCACTCGCTGGACCTGCCCCGTCGTGCGCAGATCGAGTTCAGCCGGGTCGTCCAGCAGCACACCGACTCCGAGGGTGGCGAGGTCGCGCCTGCGGAGATCTGGTCGATCTTCGCCAAGGAGTACCTCGAGCGTGAGGAGCCGTACGCCCTGGAGAGCTGGTCCTCGGTGACCGACGCCGAGGGTGGCGACGAGCAGATCGTCGACCTGCGAGTCCGCGGTGAGGCGCGCACCTACAAGGGCGTCGGCAACGGCCCGGTGGCCGCCTTCGTCGACGCGCTCAAGGAGGCCGGGGCCGAGATCCGAGTCCTCGACTACGCCGAGCACGCCCTCTCGGCCGGCGGTGACGCGGCCGCGGCTGCGTACGTCGAGTGCGAGATCGCCGGCGAGATCGTCTGGGGCATCGGCATCCACGAGAACATCGTGACGGCGAGCCTGCGAGCAGTGGTCTGCGCAGCCAACCGCGCCCAGGCGATCACGATCCCGCGCGGCTGAGACCTCCCGGTGTGCTGCCAGGAGTGCGCTCTGGCGCACTCTTGGCAGCACACCGCTTCAGGCCGATTGATAGGCCTGCTGCCACTACCGCTGTGCCTAGCCACACCATCGGGCTTGGCACGGCTCCGTGGAGGGGTATGCCTAGGGTTGCGGCGGACACCGGGACGACTCCGGTCAGCAGGCCGGCGCGCCCGGAGCCGAGGCGCCGCACCGCGGTGAACCAGAGCAGGAACGCGATCGTGGTGACGACCACGGCCAGATAGGGCGCGGCCAGCAGGTCGACGGTGCTGAGCATGGTGACGGCGGTCGGGCCCTCGGTCGCGACGCCCACGACGGCCATGCCGGCAGTCGCCATCCACACCGAGTGGAACGAGACGCCGAAGGCGCCGAGGCGGGGGAGGACGGGTATCGCCAGGAGCGTGAAGCCCGCCTCGCAGACCAGCACCAGGAGGGCGTAGCCGACCCCGGCCGCGTCGGTCCTCCCGAAGCCCTCGACCAGGACGGCTCCCGCCGTCACTGCCCGGATGCTGACCTCGGGTGCCTTTGAGCGTCACCTGCGGCTGGTCCGCCTTCGGCACAGGGCGAGACGCGACGCCCTGCTCGAGGCGCTCGCCGAGCATCTCCCCGCCGCTCGGATCCATGGCGTCGCAGCCGGGTTGCACGTGCTGGCGACGCTTCCCGACGGGATCGACGACACGGCCGTCGCCGCCGCGGCGCTCGAGGCCGGCATCGCCGTCCATCCGCTGGCCCAGCACCGTCAGGACGACGGCCCGCCCGGCCTGGTGATCGGGTACGCCGCGACCACCCCTGACCGCCTCCGCGAGGCGGTCAGGCGGTTGGTGCCGCTGATCCGCTAGCGGTCACCTAGGAGTCGACGTCGTACTTCGCGCACAGGCCCAGGCGGCTGCCGGCGATCCAGGCCGTCTTGAAGGGCGGCTTGAACATCGTCGCCTCGGACGGGCAGCCGCTCAGCCCCTGGATGTTGGTCTCGCTCTGGTCGGGGTAGGCGTCGCCGGTGATCTCGAAGGTGTCGACGACGATGTAGTCGTGAGTGGTCCCGCAGCGGACGACCTTGTCGATGGTGCTGTCGATGCAGGCCCGCAGGTCGGTCGGGAACGGGTTGGGGACCGGGTCCTCGGGGAGCTCGATCAGCGGAGCCTTCTGGACCGTCACCCCGACGTCGCACCTGACGTAGCGGTCGCCGTCGTTCCAGGTGGCCTCCGAGGGCCAGTACCAGCTCACGATGTAGGCGGTGCGCGCCAGCGCCTCGGGGTGCAGCCCGAGACCGGTCTCCAGGCGGGTGAAGCAGGCGGCCCCGGCGGCCTCGTTGTCGTTGTAGGCCTTCACGTCGGTGGCGACGTGGAAGGTGTAGAGGGTGTGCGGCTCGGTGCACTCCACCGGCTCCGTCTCGTCGACGAACTCGTTGGCCGCGGAGTAGTCGAGGTTGCGGCACTCGCCGACCTCGGGGATGCCGCCGCCCCTGTTGGCGACGACGTAGATCAGCCCGG
The DNA here is from genome assembly GCF_014360585.1 of Nocardioides sp. GTDB lineage: Bacteria > Actinomycetota > Actinomycetes > Propionibacteriales > Nocardioidaceae > Nocardioides. The sequence goes on along the minus strand of NZ_JACIXG010000053.1, from coordinate 5,135 downwards.
CGACGAGCCCGAGGGCCACCACCGCGGCGGCCACGCCACCCACGAGCCTGGTGCGCTTCCGCTTCGTCCGGTGCTGCGTGCCGATGCCGGTTGGCGCCATCGTGGGCTGCTCGAAGGGCGACCCGGTCGGAGCACCGCTGGGCGGTCCGACCGGTGGTGGGCCGCTCGGCGGGCCGACGGGCGGAGCGTGGGCCGTCGACCTCTGCCAGGTCGAGGACGGTGGCGGAGGCTGAGGTGCGGGATGCGCCTGCGGGGCGGAGGCGGCCCGGGTGCCCTTGACCGCGCCGTGGAGCGCCTCGGCGAACGAGCGCGCGTCGGGCCAGCGGTCCTCGGCACGGGGCTCCAGCGCCCGGGCGATCGCCTGGCTGATCGAGGCCGGGAGGGGGCGTACGGAACCGGCCTCGGGCACGCGCGAGGTGAGGCCGAGAGCGGGGGCGGGGGAGCGGCCCACGAGCAGGGCCCAGGCGACCGCACCGAGAGCCCGCACGTCGGCGCGGTGGTCGATCGGCAGCTCCGGGTCGAGCTGCTCGGGCGCCATGTAGGACGGGGTGCCGATGTCGCGGGTGACCTCGTTGAGAGAGTCGAGCGAGCGAGCCACCCCGAGGTCGGCGATCATCGTCCGGCGAGCGCCCGCGGTGCCGCCGGAGGTCTCGGAGGCGAGCAGCAGGTTGGCGGGCTTGATGTCGCGGTGGATCACCCCGCGGGCCTTCAGCGCCATCAACCCGTCGGCGGCCTGCGCGACGATGTCGGCGACCTCGTGCACGTCCAGGCCGGCCGGGGTGCGCTTGAGCAGGTCGGCGACCGAGCCGCCGTCGGCGTACGACATCACGAAGAAGGGGATGCCGGTGCTCGTCTGGCCGATGTCATAGACACGTACGACATGAGGTGAGTCGACCGAGCGGAGCAGCCGCGCCTCCTGGAGGAAGCGCTTGTGGATCTCCGGGTTCGACACCCAGCCGGGGGAGAGCGCCTTGACCGCGACGTGGGAGTCGAGCTCGGGGTCGTAGTAGAGCCATACGGACGCGAACGCACCGGCGCCGATGTGGCGGATCTGCTGCAGCCGCCCGAGATTGGTCGGGAAGGTCGCGCTCATGCCCGAATCATGCCCTGAACCCGGCCCGGGGGACCGCGGTGACACCTACTTCAGCCGGAATCGCTGCGGAAATCGAGACCTACTTCCCGAGCCACGAGCGGTCCCGCTTGACCGCGGCGTACTCCTCCGAGCCGATGTTGGACCGCAGCTCCTTGGCCGACTCGCGGATGGCGTCGGAGATGATCTCGTGGACCCGTGGGTCGGCCAGGCCCTCGTCGACCAGACGCAGCACCGTGTCGGCCACGAGCCGGACGACGTCGTCGTGGAAGGGGAGGTACCTCAGCTTCCCGGTCGCCTGGTCCTGACGGATGAGGTCGATGATGAGCAGGTCGATCTCCGCGCGGTTCTCCTCGATCGCGCTGGAGATGTGGCGGGAGTAGTTGCCGGTCTGGATCACCGCGATCACCTCGTCGAGCACCGCGACCGTGATCGGCTTGCGGATGGCGTCGACGATGGCTCCGGAGAACCTCGCCACCAGGTACGCCGAGATGCGGTCGCCGAAGGCACGGTCGGCCGCACGCATCAGCCGCACGAAGATGACCACGACTCGCAGCAGCCGGAGGCTGCGGAAGGCCGGGCTCGCAACGACCCCGAGCGGGATCATGCCGAGCAGCTCGTACCAATACATCAGCGGGAACTTCCAGCCGAGCCCGGAGCGGGTCCAGCGCGCCACGAACTCGACGGCGAAGATCGCGCACACGACGTAGTCGGCGACGACGACCCGGTCGTACCAGACCTGAGACACGTCCCAGAACGTCACCCACACGACCGAGATGACCGAGGCGACCGCCAGCACCAGCATGAACCAGTCGACGAATGTGACCGGCGGAGTGGCCGCGGCGCCCGGCTTGCGTTCGTCGTGTCGGCGGTCGGTGCCTGTGGCGCTCATGATCGGCACGATAGGAGACGCGCCCGCCAAAGGCGACGACCCACACGCGTCGTTGCCGTCATGTGGGTCTGTCGCTGCACCGGTTGTCGGTGCGGCGCGGCAGAATGGGCCCGTGCCCCTCTACCGCGACGAAGCCATCGTGCTTCGCACCCACAAGCTTGGTCATGTGGATCGTGGTGTCCGCATCATCACCATCCGCGCAAGAGGTGCGTAATGCCCCTCTACCGCGACGAAGCCATCGTGCTCCGCACCCACAAGCTTGGTGAGGCCGACCGGATCATCACCATGCTCACCCGCGAGCACGGACGGGTGCGTGCGGTGGCGAAGGGCGTGCGGCGTACGACCTCGAGATGGGGTTCGCGGCTGGAGCCGTTCACCCACGTCGACCTGCAGTTCGCCGAGGGGCGGACGCTGGACACGATCACCCAGGCCGAGACGCTGACCCTCTTCCACAGCGGGATCGGTCTCGACTACGACCGCTACACCGCCGGCACCGCGATGCTCGAGACCGCCGACCGGCTCGTGCACGAGGAGGGTGAGCCCGCGCCGCAGCAGTATCTGCTGCTCGTCGGTGGGCTGCGGGTGCTCGCGCAGGGCGACCGGCTTCCGCGGCACGTGCTCGACTCCTACCTCCTCCGCTCGCTGGCCGTCGCCGGCTACGCGCCGAGCTTCGAGGCCTGTGCGCGGTGCGGGCTGGTGGGCTCGCACCGGTGGTTCAACGTGTCCATGGGTGGTGCGCTGTGCACGACCTGCCGGGTGCCGGGCTCGGCGACGCCTTCGCCCGAGACGCTGACCCACCTCGGTGCGCTGCTCTCCGGCGACTGGGATACCGTCGGCGGCGCCGAGGACCGGACCAGCAGGCAGGCGAGCGGGTTGGTCGCTGCGTACCTCTCCTGGCATCTGGACCGCAACCTGCGCTCGCTCGAGTACGTCGAGAGCTGAGGAACGATGGCCCACTCCCACTCCCACGGCGGGCACGCCGCCGAGGTGGAGGTCGAGGCGCTGCCGCGGATGGTGCTGGCCGTCTCGCTGGTGCTCGTCGCCGTCGTCACCGTCGTCGGCGTGGTGCTCTGGTGGCCGGACCGAGCCGCGGTCGAGAAGCTTCAGGGGTCGCAGGAGTTCGTCGCCGACGGCGTCGTCTTCGAGACCGCCGAGGTGACCTCGGTCGCCGAGCCGTGCTCCGCCGAGAGACAGGCTGACGAGCAGGCGGAGGGCTGCAACACCGCCTCGGCGAAGCTCACCAGCGGCCCCGACACCGGCACCGAGGTGGCGGTGGAGATCTCGACACCGATGGCCACCTCCGGCCTGGAGGCCGGCGACGAGGTCGAGCTCTCCCGCACCGAGCGGGAGGGAGAGGCGAAGTACGCCTTCTTCGACGTCAAGCGTGGCCCGCCGCTGGCGCTGCTGGTCGGCCTCTTCGTGGTCTGTGTCGTCGCGGTCGCCCGGCTGCGCGGACTGATGGCGGTGCTCGGCCTGGGGTTCGCGGGTGCGGTGGTGTGGCTCTTCCTGCTGCCCGGGCTGCTCTCCGGCGGGCCCGCGGCCGGGGTCGCGCTGGTCTCCTCGATGCTGATCCTCTACGTGGTGCTCTACACGACCCACGGGCTCTCGGTGCGGACCTCGGTGGCGCTCGCCGGCACGCTGGCCGGGGTCGCGGTGACCGCACTGATCGGCACCATCGCGATCGGCGGGAGCCGGCTCAGCGGGCTGGGGTCGGAGAGCGGCCAGACGCTCTCCTCGCTCGACGCCGAGCTCGACCTGCAGAGCCTCCTGGTCGCCGCGGTGATCATCGCCGGCCTCGGTGCGCTCAACGACGTCACCATCACCCAGGCGTCCGCGGTGTGGGAGCTGCGCTCCGTCGGGCCGTCCACCTCGCGCTGGGACGTCTTCCGTGGCGCGATGCGGATCGGCCGCGACCACGTCGCCTCGACGATCTACACGATCGTGTTCGCCTACGTCGGCGCCGCGCTGACGCTGCTGCTGGTGATCCAGCTCTACGACCGTACGTTCTTCTCGCTGCTCACGACCGAGCAGATGGCCGGTGAGATCGTCGCCACGATGGCTGCGGGCATCGGGGTGGTGCTGGCGATGCCGATCACCACGATCATCGGCGCGCTGACCGTCCCCGGCCCGACCGGCCGCCCCGAGGAGATGGAGTACGACGCGCCCCGGCGGCCGATGGTCCCGCCCCGGCCGCCGCATCAGGGCCAGCAGCCGCCTGCCGGCTACCCGCCGACTAGGGTTGGTCCTCGTGAGCAAGCCGGTCCGTACCCCAACACCCCACCCGTCCGGGGCTACCCCGCCCCCGGTCCCCAAGGACCTCGTCCCGCACCACGTGGCGATCATCATGGACGGCAACGGCCGCTGGGCCAAGGAGCGTGGCCTCCCCCGGACCAAGGGCCACGAAGAGGGTGAGTCCTCGCTCTTCGACGTCGTCGAAGGCGCCATCGAGATCGGCGTGAAGGCCATCTCGGCCTACGCGTTCTCGACCGAGAACTGGTCGCGCTCGCCCGACGAGGTGAAGTTCCTGATGGGCTTCAACCGCGACGTCATCCGCCGCCGCCGCGACGAGATGAACGAGCTCGGCGTCCGCGTCCGCTGGGCCGGGCGTGCACCGCGGCTGTGGAAGTCGGTCATCAACGAGCTGAAGATCGCCGAGGAGATGACGAAGGACAACACCGTCTGCACGCTGACGATGTGCGTCAACTACGGCGGTCGCGCCGAGCTCACCGACGCCGCGTCGCGGATCGCGAAGGATGTCGCAGCGGGTCGTCTGAACCCCGACAAGATCACTGACAAGGTCTTCCAGCGTTACCTCTACGTCCCTGAGCTCCCCGACGCCGACCTCGTCTGGCGCACCTCCGGCGAGCAGCGGCTCTCCAACTACATGCTCTGGCAGGCCGCCTACTCCGAGTTCGTCTTCACCGACGTGCTGTGGCCCGACGTCGACCGCCGCCACCTGTGGCATGCCATCGAGACGTACGCCTCCCGGGACCGCCGCTACGGCGGCGCCCTTCCCAACCCGGTGGCCTGACGCTGGTCGAGCCGCCCTCGTTGGTCGAGCCGCGAGCGTCAGCGAGCGTGTCGAGACCAACACAGTCCTGTCGGCGCTCGATTCGACTGTGTTGGTCTCGACACGCCTCCGCCTAGCGGCTC
>NZ_JACIXG010000052.1 GCF_014360585.1 Nocardioides sp. | reverse complement strand
AGTTGGCACGTTGGTGCCAACTCGATTCGCGTATGTGACGTCTCGACCGACGCGGGTGACGCTTCGGCCGGGTCAGGCCTGGCAGAGGCAGAAGGGGTGGCCGGCGGGGTCGAGGAAGACGCGGAAGGTCTCGCCGGGCTGGACCTCGTGCTTGGTGGCGCCCAGCTCCAGGACTGCCTTCTCGCCGACATCGAGGTCGTCGACGTCGAGGTCGAGATGGGTCTGCTGGGGTACGTCCTGGCCAGGCCACTCGGGGGCCCGGTAGTTCTCGACGGCCTGGAAGGCGATGCTGCCGTCCTTGCCGTGGGCCTCCACCCACTCCGAGTCGTTGACCTTCACCTCCCAGCCGAGGAGGTCGGCGTAGAAGGTGGCCAGGGCCACCGGGTCGGGACAGTCGATGCAGAGGTTCGGGTTGCGTGCGATAGCCATGGCTTCGACGTTAGGAGCGGTTCCGGACGTTCGGCTTCCGCCTGCCGCGAACCGTCTCAGAAATATACAGTCAGGGTTGACTGTTTGTTTCTGGCGCGGAAGAGTGCCTGTCTGTGAGTCAGGCCACCCGCGTACCTCAGGAAGAGCGCACCCGCGCCATGCGGGCGCGGCTTCTGGACGCCACCGTCGAGCTGCTGGCCGAGCGGGGCTTCGCGGGCACGTCGACGACGCTCGTCTCCCAGCGGGCCGGCGTTTCCCGTGGTGCCCAGCTGCACCACTTTCCAGCTAAGAACGACCTGGTCGTGGCGGCTGTCGAACACATCACCGAGGCCCGGGGCGAGGCGCTGAAGGAAGCGGCTCGAGCGCTTCCTGACGGCGGGCGGCGTACCCGGCACGTGCTCGCCATGCTCGCCGAGCAGGTCACCTCGCCGGTCTTCACCGCGGCCCTCGAGCTGTGGGTCGCGGCGCGCACCGACGAGCAGCTCGCCGCCGCCGTCGGACCGCTCGAGCAGCGTATCGGCCGCGAGCTGCACCGGGCCACGATCGAGCTGCTCGGCGTGGACGAGAAGAAGCCAGGCGTACGAGAGCTCGTGCAGGCCACGCTCGATCTGGTCCGTGGCCTCGGGCTGGCTGACACGATCAACGATGACGCTGCCCGACGCGAACGGATCCTCGACCACTGGGCCGAGGTCCTGGAAAGAGAGCTTTCATGAGTCTGCTGGATCAACTTCTCGAGGATCTCTCCATGGAGGGGTTCGAGCTGCGCCAGGTCGTCGCCGGACTGAGCGAGGCGGGCTGGCGCGAGTCGACGCCGGCCGAGGGCTGGGACGTCGCCGCGCAGATCGCCCACCTGGCCTGGACCGACGAGGCGGCGCTCGCCGCGACCGAGTGGGCGGCCGGTGACACCACGGCCTGGGACGAGCTGGTCACGGAGGGTCTGCAGAACCCGGAAGGCTACGTCGACGAGGCCGCGCTGGCGCTGGCCATGATGCCGGCGACCGAGCTGCTGCAGCACTGGGACGGCGTACGCGGCGAGCTCGCCGGTGCGCTCGCGAACGTCCCTGACGGCCAGAAGCTGCCCTGGTTCGGCCCGCCGATGTCGCCGGCCTCGATGGCGACCGCGCGCTTCATGGAGACCTGGGCCCACGGCCTGGACGTGCGCGAGGCGCTCGGGTTGGCCTACGAGCCCAGCGACCGCATCAAGCACGTGTGCCACCTCGGCACCCGCACCCGGGACTTCTCCTACGGCGTCCACGGCCTGACCCCGCCGAGCGACCCCTTCCGGGTCTCGCTCACCGCGCCGTCCGGCGAGGTCTGGGAGTGGGGGCCGGAGGATGCGGCGCAGAGCGTCCGGGGGCCGGCGTACGACTTCGCTCGCCTCGTCACCCAGCGCATCCACCGCGACGACACCGCGCTGGAGACCACCGGGGACGACGCCGAGAAGTGGCTGAGCATCGCTCAGGCGTTCGCCGGGCCTGCCGGCGGCGGGAGGCCCAAGCAGTGATCACCATCGGCAACTGCTCCGGTTTCTACGGGGACCGGTTCTCGGCGATGCGCGACATGCTCGAGGGCGGTCGGCTCGATGTGCTCACCGGCGACTATCTCGCCGAGCTGACCATGCTCATCCTCGGCAAGGACACCATCAAGGACCCGACGACGGGCTATGCCAAGACCTTTCTCCGCCAGGTCGCGGACTGTCTCGACCTCGCTCTCCAGCGAGAGGTCAAGATCGTCTCCAACGCCGGCGGCCTCAACCCCGCCGGTCTCGTCAAGGCGATCGAGGCGCTCGGCACCGGAGCGAAGGTCGCCTACGTCGACGGCGACGATCTTCGCGGTCGGCTCGACTCACATCCGGACGCCCTGACCGCCAACGCCTATCTCGGTGCCTTCGGGATCGCGCACGCCCTCGAGGCCGGCGCCGACGTCGTCGTGACCGGCCGGGTGACCGACGCGAGCGTTGTCGTCGGGCCGGCGATCGCCCACCACGGCTGGAAGCGCGACTCCTACGACGAGCTCGCCGGCGCGGTGGTGGCCGGCCACGTGATCGAGTGCGGCACCCAGGCGACCGGCGGCAACTTCTCCGGGTTCCTGACCATGTCACCGCAGGCCAGGGCGCGCCCGCTGGGGTTCCCGGTCGCCGAGATCGCCGCCGACGGCTCCTCGATCATCACCAAGCAGGACGAGACCGGCGGCACGGTCACGATCGACACGGTCACCGCCCAGCTGCTCTACGAGGTCCAGGGTCCGCTCTACCTCGGTCCCGACGTCACCACCGACCTGACCTCGATCCGGCTCGCGGAAGTGGGGGTCGACCGGGTGGCGATCTCGGGCGTGACGGGCACCCCGCCGCCGGCCACGCTCAAGGTCGCCGTCAACTCGCTCGGTGGCTATCGCAACTCCGCCGAGTTCGTGCTCACCGGCCCCGACATCGACGCCAAGGCCACCTGGCTGCGCGACCAGCTCGACGCCGAGCTCCCGATCGGCCCGGACTACACCTGGTCGACCTACCGCATCCCCGCCCCCGACTCGCCGACCGAGGAGGGAGCCGCCTGCATCCTGCGGCTCAACGCCCGGGCCGCCGACGCCGACGCCGTCGGCCGCGCGTTGACGGCGCCGGCCATCGAGCTGGCGCTCGCCTCCTACCCGGGCTTCCATGTCACCGCGCCCCCGGGACGGCCGTCTCCGTTCGGGATCTACAAGGCTGCGTACGTCCGGCGCGACCGCGCCACCGAGACCGTCCACCTCCCAGACGGGTCGACCTACGAGGTCCCGTCCCCTCTCGCCTATGCCGAGGCGTCACGCGCGTCGGCCGAGAAGTCACGTACGTCGGCCGACGCGTCACCAGACGTGACGTCTCGAACGACGGGGGTGACGCCTCGGCCGACGGGGGCGACGTCTCGGCGTGCGTTGGGGGAGGTCGTCTATGCCCGTTCCGGGGACAAGGGTGGGGATGCCAATCTTGGGCTCTGGGTTCCGCAGGGGCGGCCGGAGGCGGCCGTCGAGTGGCTGCTGGAGACCGTCACCCCGGGGTGGGTGCGGGCGCTGCTGCCGGAGGCCGAGGGCCTCGCCATCGACATCACGCCGCTGCCGCACCTGCGCGGCGTCAACATCGTCATCCACGATCTGCTCGGGGACGGCGTGGCCGCCTCGACGCGGTTCGACCCGCAGGCGAAGGGCTTGGGCGAGTGGGCCCGAAGCCGATTTGTCGACATTCCGGAGGAGTTCCTGTGAGCAACGACCTTTTCCAGCTCGGCGCCGAGTTCGTCCGCCGTGAAGTCTTCCCTGACCTGCAGGTATGGGAGGACAACCAGGAGATCCCGCGAGAGGTCCACAAGGCCGCCGCGAAGCAGGGTCTGCTCGGGATCGGCTTCCCGGAGGCCGTCGGCGGCGAGGGCGGCGGACTGGCCGACACCGTCGCGGTGACCGAGGGGATGATGTCGGAGGGCGCCTCCTCGGGCCTGCTCGCGGGTCTGTTCACCCACGGCATCGCGCTGCCGCACATCGCCCACCACGGCTCGCCTCACCTCATCGACACCTACGTGAGGCCGACCCTGGCCGGCGAGAAGATCGGCAGCCTCGCCATCACCGAGCCCGACGGTGGCTCCGACGTCTCGCACCTGCGTACGACCGCGGTCCGCGACGGCGACGAGTTCGTCGTCAACGGTGCCAAGACGTTCATCACCAGCGGCTGCCGCGCCGACTTCGTCACCACCGCGGTCCGCACCGGTGGCCCGGGTGCCGGCGGGATCAGCCTGCTCGTGATCGACAAAGGGGTCTCGGCAGGCTCGACCACCGGTGGGTTCACGGTCACGCGCAAGCTCGCCAAGATGGGCTGGCACTGCTCCGACACCGCAGAGCTCGCCTTCGAGGACGTACGCGTCCCCGCGGCCAACCTCGTCGGCGACGAGAACGCCGGGTTCGTCTACATCGCCGAGGCCTTCGTGACCGAGCGGATCGCGCTGGCCGTACAGGCCTACGGCACCGCCGCCCGCTGCCTGGCACTCACCGCTGACTACTGCCGCCAGCGCGAGACCTTCGGTGAGCCACTGATCAAGCGCCAGGTCGTACGCCACAAGCTGGTCGAGATGCACCGGCAGGTCGAGGTGGCCAAGGCCTACACCCACGCCGTGGTCGCGCGCTACGACCGCGAGGGGTCGACCCAGGCCACGATCGCCGAGGCGGCGCTGGCCAAGCAGACCGCGGTCGAGGCCTGCTCCTGGGTCGTCGACCAAGCCGTCCAGCTTCACGGCGGGGCGGGATACATGCACGGGACCGAGGTCGAGCGGCACTATCGCGACGCCCGGATCCTGCCGATCGGAGGAGGAGCCACCGAAGTGATGACGGACCTGGCCGCCAAGCTGTTGGGCTATACCCGATGAGCGGCAACAGAGAGGCCCTCCTCGAGAAGATCGAGGCGCTCGACGCGGAGCACGCGAAGGCGGCCGCCGGCGGCGGGGAGAAGTACGTCGCCCGCCACAAGGCGCGCGGCAAGCTCCTCGCCCGCGAGCGGATCGAGCTGCTGCTGGACGAGGGCAGCCCGTTCCTGGAGACCCAGCCGCTGATCGGCTGGGGGAGCGACTTCCCGGTCGGCGGCTCGATCATCACCGGCATCGGCGTGGTCGAGGGCGTGGAGTGCATGATCGTCGCCAACGACCCGACGGTGAAGGGCGGGGCGCTCAACCCCTACTCCCTCAAGCGCTCCTTCCGGGCGGCCGAGATCGCCGAGAAGAACGGTCTCCCGACGATCAACCTGACCGAGTCCGGCGGCGCCGACCTGCCCACCCAGAAGGACATCTTCATCCCGGGCGGTAAGGGCTTCCGCGACCTCACCCGCGCCTCGGCCCGCAAGCAGCCGTCCATCTCGGTGGTCTTCGGCAACTCCACGGCCGGTGGTGCGTACGTCCCCGGCATGAGCGACTACGTGATCATGGTCAAGGAGGGCGCGAAGGTCTTCCTGGCCGGCCCGCCGCTGGTCAAGATGGCCACCGGCGAGGACACCGACGACGAGTCGCTGGGCGGTGCCGAGATGCACTCGCGCATCTCTGGTTCGTCCGACTTCCTCGCCGTCGACGAGCACGACGCCATCCGCCAGGCGCGGCGGGTCATGGCAAGGCTCAACTGGCGCAAGCGTGGTCCGCTTCCCAAGGAGATCCACGAGCCGGACCTCGATCCCGATGGCCTGCTCGATCTGATCCCGACGGATCTGAAGGAGCCTTTCGACCCGCGGGAAGCAATTCTGCGGATCGTGGACGGGGCCTCGACCACCGGCGACCAAGCGTTCGACGAGTTCAAGCCCCTTTACGGCTCGAGCCTCTGCGTCGGCTGGGCCCGGCTGCACGGCTACGAGATCGGCATCCTCGCCAACGCGCGCGGCGTACTGATGAGCGAGGAGGCCCAGAAGGCGGCGCAGTTCATCCAGCTCGCCAACCAGAAGGACACCCCGCTGCTGTTCCTGCACAACACCACCGGCTACATGGTCGGCACGGAGTACGAGCAGGGCGGCATCATCAAGCACGGCGCGATGATGATCAACGCGGTCTCCAACTCCACCGTCCCGCACCTGACCGTGATCATGGGCGCCTCCTACGGTGCCGGCAACTACGGCATGAACGGGCGCGCGTACGACCCCCGCTTCCTGTTCACGTGGCCCTCGGCCAAGTCCGCGGTGATGGGCCCCGCCCAGCTCGCCGGCGTGATGGAGATCGTCGCGCGCGAGTCGGCGGAGAAGAAGGGCGAGATCTTCGACGCCGAGGGGTTCAAGGGCGTCAAGGAGATGGTCGAGTCGATGGTGGAGGAGCAGTCGCTGCCGATGTTCCTCTCCGGCCTCGGCTACGACGACGGGGTCATCGACCCGCGCGACACCCGGACCGTTCTCGGTCTCTGTCTCTCCGCCATCGCGACCAAGGAGATCGAGGGGGCGATGAACTTTGGCGTCTTCCGCATGTGATCAGCCACCGTCGGTCGAGACCAGCACAGTCCTCTCGAGCGCGTCAGACGACCGTGTTGGTCTCGACACGCCTCCGCCTAGCGGCTCCGGCGGCTCGACCAGCGGGTGTGGCGGCTCGACCAGCGAAAGGGAATGCCCATGATGATCTCGACAACCTCGATCTCCAGATTGCTCGTAGCCAATCGCGCGGAGATCGCGTCGCGCGTGTTCCGCACCGCCCGGAAGCTGGGGATCGAGACCGTTGCGGTCCACTCAGACGCTGACGCGGGCCTGCCGTTCGTGGCCGAGGCGGACCACGCCGTACGCCTCCCCGGCAACGCCCCCGCCGAGACCTACCTCCGCAGCGACCTCGTCATCGAGGCCGCCAAGGTTGCCGGTGCCGACGCGATCCACCCGGGCTACGGGTTCCTCTCGGAGAACGCCGACTTCGCTCGCGCGGTCGAGGCGGCCGGGCTGATCTGGATCGGGCCAGCACCGGAGTCCATCGAGAAGATGGGCTCCAAGATCGAGGCCAAGAAGATCATGGCCGCGGCCGGCGTACCCGTGCTCGAGGCTCCCGCCTCGCCGACGGAGTCCGACCTGCCGTTGCTGGTCAAGGCTTCCGCCGGTGGCGGCGGGCGAGGGATGCGGATCGTCCGGTCCCTCGACGCTCTGGCCGCCGAGGTCGCCACCGCCGAGGCCGAGGCCGCCTCTGCTTTCGGAGACGGCACCGTGTTCGTCGAGCCGTACGTCGAGGCCGGCCGTCACGTCGAGGTCCAGGTCGTCGGCGACGGTGCCGGGAACGTCGCGGTCTTCGGAGAGCGCGACTGCTCGGTGCAGCGACGCCACCAGAAGGTCGTCGAGGAGTCCCCGGCGCCGCTGCTGCCTGGTTCGGTCCGTGAGGCGCTGCACGAGGCGGCCCGGAACGCTGCCGCGGCGATCGACTACCGCGGGGCGGGGACCGTCGAGTTCCTCTACGACGCTGCCTCGGAGCGGTTCTGGTTCCTGGAGATGAACACGCGGCTCCAGGTGGAGCACCCGGTGACCGAGCTGGTTCACGGGGTGGATCTGGTGGAGCTGCAGATTGCGGTGGCTGAAGGTGTTGGTTTCACTGTGCCGAATTCGTCGGGGCCTTCGCCTAGCGGCTCCGGCGGCTCAACCGACGGGTGGGCTATCGAGGTGCGGCTCTATGCCGAGGATCCGGCGGCGGACTATCAGCCGCAGTCGGGGACGTTGACGACGCTGGCGTTCTCCGGTGATGCCCGCGTGGATGCGGGCTACACCTCGGGCTCGGCGGTCAGCACGTTCTACGACGCGATGCTGGCGAAGGTGATCGTGCACGCGCCGACGCGGGACGCGGCGATTCGGCGGCTGATCTCGGTGCTGCGTACGGCCAAGATCCATGGGCTCGTCACCAACCGGGAGCAGCTGATCGGGATCCTCGGGTCCGATGCATTCCGCAGCGGCGAGGTCACCACCTCTCTGCTCGCGAAAGAAAACTTTCTTTCACCCGTCGAAGACCCGGGTGCCGCTGTTGCCGCGACGGTCGCGCTGGCCGAGAAGACCCGTCGCCCGGGGCTCCCGGTCGCCTGGCGCAACGTCACCAGCCAGCCGCAGCGCACCGAGTTCGACGCGGTCGAGACCAGCACAGTCGTGGAGTGGTACGGCACCCGCGACGGCTACCGCATCGACGGTTTCGACGTCATCGATGCAGGTCAAGAACGGGTTGTGCTGGAGCGCGACGGCCTGCGCACGGCGTACGAGATCTCGATCGACGGTGACCGGATCGACGTCGACTCCGCGTTCGGCCACACCGCTCTGCGGAGGCGTCCGAGGTTCATCGACCCGGCCACGCAGACCCAGCCCGGAAGCCTGCTGGCGCCGATGCCGGGGTCGGTCATCAGCGTGCTCGCCGAGGCCGGCAGCGATGTCACCGAGGGCCAGCCGCTGCTGGTCCTGGAGGCGATGAAGATGCAGCACACCGTGACCGCGCCCACCAGCGGCGTACTCACCCAGATCAACGTCAAAGCAGGAACCCAGGTCGCTGCCGGCGAGGTGCTGGCCGTCGTAGAGGAGACAACATGACCGCATCAGCGAACCCATTCACCGAGCCCGAGGAGCGGATCGCGCTGCGGGAGGCGGTGGCGAAGCTGGCCGGGAAATACGGTCACGACTTCGTCGCCAAGCAGGCCCGTGAGGGCGGCAAGATGACCGAGATGTGGCTCGAGATGGGCCGCAACGGGTTCCTCGGCGTCAACATCGCCGAGGAGTACGGCGGCGGTGGCGGTGGCATGAGCGACCTGGCCGCGGTCCTCGAGGAGGCCGGGACCGCCGGTGCTCCGCTGCTGATGATGGTCGTCAGCCCCGCGATCTGCGGCAGCATCATCGGCCGCTGCGGCACCGACGAGCAGAAGAAGCGCTGGCTGCCGGCGATCGCCGACGGCTCGCTGCTGATGGCCTTCGGGATCACCGAGGCCGACGCCGGCTCCAACTCCCACAAGATCACCACCACGGCGAAGCGTGACGGCGACAGCTGGGTGCTCAACGGCCAGAAGACCTTCATCTCGGGTGTCGACGAGGCCGACTCCGTCCTCATCGTCGCCCGCACGGAGGATTCCAAGACCGGCAAGCTCAAGCCGGCCCTGTTCGTGGTCCCGACCGAATCCGAAGGCTTCACCAAGCAGGTCATCCCGATGGCCTGGGAGGCGCCGGAGAAGCAGTTCACCCTCTTCATCGACGACGTACGTCTCCCGGCCGATGCCCTCGTCGGCGACGAGGACGGCGGCATCTGGCAGCTTTTCGCCGGGCTCAACCCCGAGCGGATCATGGGCGCCGCGCTCTCCTGCGGGATGGCGCGCTACGCGCTGGCCAAGGCAGTCGAGTACGCCGGGTCCCGGTCGGTCTGGAAGGACGCCCCGATCGGCTCTCACCAGGGGATCGCGCACCCGCTCGCGAAGGTCAAGATCGAGCTGGAGCAGGCCCGCCTGCTGTGGCAGAAGGCCGCCGCGCTCTACGACGCCGGCGACGACGCGGGGGCCGGGGAGTACGCCAACATGGCCAAGTACGCCGCCGGCGAGGTCGCCTGCAACGCCACCGACGCCGCGGTCCACACCCACGGCGGCAACGGCCTGACAGTGGAGTACGGCCTGGCCAACCAGCTCGTCGCCGCTCGTCTGGGCCGGATCGCCCCGGTCAGCCGGGAGATGATCCTCAACTACATCGCCATGCACACCCTGGGGCTCCCGAAGTCCTACTGACAGCTCGCCCCGAGTCGGCGCAATCCGGTCCTTGTTTCGCTCCGGTCCGTTTGCGCCGACTCGGGTCTCGCTAAACGCTCACTTCTGCTTCGGCTCCACGACCACGATCGTGGTGAGGATCTTGTCGGCGAAGGTCTGGCGCTTGTCGTCCCACAGCGGCCACAGGTAGCCGATGTAGCAGGCCATGCTGTCGAGAATGTGCACGAACTGGCGGCCGATCGAGAACCAGGTGCCGAGGACCTGGCCGTCGGCTTCCTTGACGACCTTGATGCCGAGGACACCCTTGCCGATCGTGTAGCCGGTCTTGCCCTGCTTCAGGCCGTAGTTCCAGAACAGGAAGGCGAGGGACACGAGGAAGCCGATGAACATGAGGATCCCGCCGATGGCCATGAGCGCCCCGTTGGGCTCGCCGGCCGGCGTGTACATGCCGGTGTTCGGGTCGTACTCCGAGACACCGCCCGCAGCGGCCCCGCCGATGAGCAGGCCGTAGCCGACATAGAACGGGATCATGGCGACCGCGCCGATGAGACCGTCGATGACGAAGGCACCCACGCGTGCACCCCAAGAGGCGTACGGCGGCGTCGGGGCGCCATAGCCGTAGCCGCCCGGAGCGTCGCCGTAGCCGGTGGGAGCGGCAGGAGCGCCGTAGCCCGGCGCGGGAGGCGGCGGCGGAACACTGGGCTGGCCGTAGGGCGGTGCGGGCGGCGGCACCGGCGGTGCGGGCTGGCCGGAGGGGTCCTGGGGTGAGCCAGGGGGCGGGCCGTAGTTAGACATGGGCCGAGTATGGCGACAACGGGACGCAAATGTCAGCGCACACGCCTGAACCCGATCACGCCTGAGAGCGCGGCTCCACGACGACCAGGGTGCCGACGAGCTTGTCGGCGAAGGTCTGGCGCTTGTCGTCCCACAGCGGCCACAGGTAGCCGATCATGCAGAACCCGTCGAGGACGTGGAGCACCTGCCGGAGCGCTGCGAGCGGCGCGCCGATCGTGGCCTGCCCATTTGTGCCCTGCCCATCCGTGGCGGGAGGGGTCTTGCGGACCAGCTTGATCCCGACGACGCCCTTGCCGATGGTGTAGCCGGTGCGCCCCTGCTTGAGGACGTGGTTCCAGACGGCGAAGCCGATGAACCCGATCCAGCCGACCACCGTGACCAGGAGCCCGAAGGCGGTGATGAAGATGCCGGACTCCTGTGACAGCCCACCTCCCACACCGGCGACCAGATAGAACGGCAGCAGCAGGGCGATGTCGATCAGCGCGCCGGCGACGCGGCGACCCCAGCTCGCCAGCGGGGAGCCGGAGGGGACGTACGACTGCTGCGCCCAGGGCGGGGCCTGGGGCTGCTCGCTCGGTCCACGGGTGGGGTCCTGCGGTGCGCCTGGCGGCGGCCCCGACGGCGGGCCCGGGGGTGGACCGGGTGGCGGGCCGAAGTTGGACATCTGTTGGCTCATCTCCTCGAAGGCGCAGACCTGCTGACTGACCGAAGTGCAATCTATCGGGTCATGCAGGGGTTAGCCTGACCATGTGGCTGGGGTGGCGGGAAAGATGGATCGGGCTCAGCGTCGGTTCACGCCGGTCGCGTTTCCCCTGGCCGTCATCTACAAGTTCTACGAGGACCAGGGCAACAACCTCGCCGCGATCATCACCTACTTCGCCTTCATCTCGGTCTTCCCGATCCTGCTGCTCGCCTCCTCGATCCTCGGCTTCGTACTGGAGGGCAACCCGGATCTGCAGGACGCAGTGCTCGACACCGCGCTGGCGCAGTTCCCGATCATCGGCGACCAGCTCGGGCGCAAGGAGCTGACCGGCTCGACCGGCGCGATCATCATCGGTGGTGTGGCTGCCCTCTATGGTGCGCTCGGTCTGGGACTCTCGCTGCAGAACGCTGTCAACACCGCCTGGTCGGTGCCGCGCAACAGCCGCCCCAACCCGATCTTCCTGCGGGTACGGGCGCTGCTGATGCTCGCCGCAGGCGGTCTCGCCATCCTCTCGGTCACTGGGCTGTCACTGGTGCTGAGTCGCACCGACTTCCTCGGTTTCAAGGCGGTCGACATCGGCTACTGGCTGGTCATCCTCGGCACCGTCGTGATCGTCACCGGCCTGCTGTGCGTCGTCTTCCGGATGGCCACGACCCGCGACCACTCCCTCGGCCACGCCCTTCCGGGTGCGTTCACGTTCGCGCTGCTGTGGCAGGTGCTGCAGTACTTCGGCGCGGAGTTCGTCACGAACGTGCTCGCGCCGACCAGCGGCATGAACCAGACCTTCGCGCTGGTCCTCGGTCTGGTCGCGTTCCTCTACATCGCGGCGCTGATGGTGGTGATCTCGATCGAGGTCAACGTCGTCTACGCCCGTCACCTGTGGCCGCGTGCGCTGCTCACCCTCTTCACCGACGACGTCGAGCTGACCGAGGCCGACCGTCGCGCCTACGCGAGCTATGCCCTGATGCAGCGCCACAAGGGCTTCGAGACGGTCGCGGTCACCTTCGACGGCCCCGACGGCAACACCCACGAGATCGTCATGGATCCGTCCTGGCTCCGCAAGACCGCCCGGCGGATCCGTCGCCACGACGAGTTCAGCCAACCGCTGCCGCCGAGCAAGCCGCCACCCCCGTTTCCGCCGGGCACCCTGCGGTCGGTGCCGGGGCCCGACAAGGATGGGCCGGACGAGCAGGACGAGCTCGCGGGCCCTTAGCGCTGCTCCCGCAGCGGCACGAAGCGATACCAGCCATGACCGCTGAGCTGCACCTCGCCTGTCGCGGACCGCTCCACCAGCGTCATCAGCCCGGCGACCGGGATCACCATCCGACCCGGCGCAGCGAGCTGGTCCACCAGCTCGGGCGGCAGCACCTCGGCCTCGGCGGAGACGAGGATGCGATCGTACGCAGCTCGCTCGGGCCACCCGAAGACACCGGGCCTCGCCCGCTCGATGCGGGCCCACGGCTGGTCGGTCGCTGCCAGGTTCCGGCGGCCGAACCTGACCAGAGAGGGCTCCAGCTCGACCCCGACGACGCTCCCCTCGGGGCCGGTCAGGTGGGCGAGCAGTGCCGTGGACCAGCCCGACCCCGAGCCGACGTCGAGCACCGCGTCGCCCGGCGTGACCTCGAGGAGGCGGAGCATGTCGGCCACCGTTCGTGGCTGCGAGTTGGTCTGTCCGCGGCCGATGGGAAGCGGCTGGTCGAAGCCCGCGCTGCCACGCATCTCGCGAGGGAGGAAGCCCTCTCGCGGAATGGCTGCGAATGCATCCAGGACCGGGTCCACACGACCAGTTAAGCACCGTATGGTCTCCCCATGACTGAGTCGCCTGAAACCCCTGCCGAGCTCGTCCACCTCGACGTCGCCGATGGAGTCGCCACCATCACCCTCGACTCGCCGGCCAACCGGAACGCGCTCTCTCGCCAGCTGGTCACGGAACTGTTCGAGGCCCTGCACGCTGCAGACAAGGACTCCTCGGTCAAGGCGGTCGTGCTTCAGGCCACGGGCACCGTCTTCTGCTCCGGCGCCGACCTCTCCGAGGCCGCGACGGTGCCGATGGAGGAGGGCACCCGCGGGATCGTACGTCTGCAGCGCACCATCGTCGCCCTGACCAAGCCCGTCGTGGCCAAGGTCCAGGGACCGGTGCGCGCGGGTGGCCTCGGCCTCGTGGCCGCCGCCGACATCGCGATCGCCGCCGACACCGTCTCCTTCGCCCTCACCGAGGTCCGGCTCGGCCTGGCCCCTGCCGCGATCTCCCTCTCGATCCTGCCCCGGATCGACTCCCGCGCGGCCTCCCGCTACTTCCTCACCGGCGACAAGTTCGACGCCGCCGAGGCCGCCCGCATCGGCATCCTGACCGCCGCCGTCCCCGCCGCCTCCCTCGACGACGAGGTCGCCGCCATCACCGCGTCGCTGCTCGAGGGCTCCCCGCAGGGTCTGCGCGAGACCAAGCGCCTCATGGTCCGCGGCCTGGTCGAGCACATCGACGCCGGCGGCGAGGAGATGGCCGCCCTCTCCGCCCGCCTCTTCGGGTCCGACGAGGCCCGGGAGGCGATGACCGCCTTCCTGACCCGCAAGCGGTAGTCGACAGGTGGCACCCGTGCCCGCATAAACCCACGTCGGGGGTAGAGTTGTCTCCTTGCCGTGCGCCATGGGGGGCGCACGGCGGGTGTGGATCTTTTTGACGGGGGAACATCCAGTTGAACGACAAGCTGGCTGAGCGCGAGATCGCTCAGGAGCAGGACTTCGTAGATCGCGTCTACCTCCAGCTGATGGAGTCGGCGCGCGCTGCGCAGGAGCTGGCCCAAGAGGGTCGCGACCGCGGCCGCCTAGGGCACGAAGGCGGGTTGGTCGAGCGCGACGCGTTCGCCTACCAGGCGGCGCGACGCATCGCGCAGCTCGATGCTGCTCACGAGGGCCTGGTCTTCGGCCGCCTCGACATCGACCCGGAGATCGACCCGAAGCCGCGTTACGTGGGTCGCATCGGTCTGCGCGACGCCGACCGCGACTCGCTGCTGATCGACTGGCGGGCGCCGGCCGCCGCCGTCTTCTACCAGGCCACCGCGGTCGAACCGCGGTCGGTGATCAGGCGCCGCGTGCTCCGGTCCGAGGGCCAGAACGTGGTTGGCGTCGAGGACGAACTGCTCGACGCTGACGCTCTCGAACGCTCCGGCACCGACCTGCCGATCGTCGGCGAGGGTGCGCTCATGGCCCAGCTCAGTCGTGCCCGCGACCGCACGATGCACTCCATCGTCGCGACCATCCAGGCCGAGCAGGACAAGGCCATCCGTGCACCGGGCAAGGGCGTGACCACGATCTCCGGTGGTCCGGGCGTCGGCAAGACCGTCGTGGCTCTTCACCGGGCCGCCTACCTGCTCTACACCGAGCGTCGCCGTTACGAGTCCGGTGGTGTGCTCATCATCGGCCCGAGCGGCGTGTTCATGCGCTACATCGAGCGCGTGCTGCCCTCTCTCGGCGAGACCGCCGTGGCGCTGCGTTCGCTGGGCGAGGTCGTCGACGGCGTACGCGCGACCTGGCACAACGACCCTGCGGTCGCCGACGTCAAGGGGTCCTCGCGGATGGCCGAGGTGCTGAGGCGCGCCGCGCGTCAGCAGGCGCCTGGATCGCCTCGCGAGTTCAAGGTCTTCTACCGCGACGACTCGCTGCGTCTGGACGGGAAGCGGCTCGGTGAGCTGCGCCGTCAGCTGATGAGCCAGGGCCGCCGCAACCAGCAGCTGCGCCGCGTACCTCAGCTGCTCCTCGACCTCCTCTGGCGTCAGGTACGCGGCGACCGCGGTCGCGAGCGAGGCCGCGAGGCCTTCAACGACGAGATGCTCGACCACCCCGCCTTCCTCGAGTTCGCCGCCGACTGGTGGCCGGCGCTGGAGGCGCGTGAGGTGCTCGGTTGGCTGCGCGAGCCCGAGTTCCTCTCCCGCGTCTCCGAGGGAATCTTGACGTACGACGAGCAGCAGCTCCTCCTCAAGTCGTGGGCCGGACGTGGGCTGAGCGACGCAGATCTGGCCATCGAGGACATCCCGCTGCTCGACGAGCTCCGCTACGCCCTCGGCGATGTGCCCGAGCAGGTCGCCGACGAGCGTGACGCCGACCAGGGCGGCATCGACATCGCCGAGCTGATGACCGCCTCCGACCGTGAGTTCGCCTCCGGCCGCGGCTGGCGTCCGCCGACCTACCGCATCGACGACGACCCGTTCGCCCACATCCTCATCGACGAGGCCCAGGACCTCACCCCGATGCAGTGGCGGATGGTCGGTCGCCGGGGGCGTACGGCCTCCTGGACCATCGTCGGCGACCCCGCCCAGTCCTCGTGGCCGGTGCCTGCCGAGTCCGAGGCGGAGCGGGCCAAGGCGCTGGAGGGCAAGGCCGTCCACGCGTTCCACCTGTCGACGAACTACCGCAACTCGGCCGAGATCTACGACTTCGCAGCCGCCTACGCCGAGCGGGTCGGCCTCGACGCCGACCTGCCGACCGCGGTCCGCTCCACCGGCGTCGAGCCGCAGGTCATCGAGCATGCGGTCGATCTGGAGAAGGCCACCCGGGAGGCGGTCGGTGAGATCGCTGCGCAGGTCGGCGGCACCATCGGCATCGTGGTCCCGGCCGCGCGGCGCGCCGAGGTCAACTCGTGGCTGGCGGCGTGGTCGGAGTTCGCAGATGACGCTCCCTCCGCCGCGGCTTCTGCCGCCGACCCGACCTCGGTGCCCTCCGGCGAGGACCGCATCGTCGTCCTCACCGGCCTGGACACCAAGGGCCTCGAGTTCGACGGCATCGTCGTGGTCAGCCCCGACGAGATCGAGCGGGAGTCGGCCACCGGCCGCGCCACCCTCTACGTCGTCCTCACCCGAGCCACCCAGCTGCTGACCACCGTCTCCTGACACCCCCCCATCGCCGAGTCGGCGCAAACTGACCAGATCGATCGCCGAGTCGGCGCGTTAGAACGCGCCGACTCGGCGATGGCTGGGCGACCTAGAGGGCTGCGATCCAGGGGTGGTCGGGCAAGGTCTGCTCGAGTGCGCCGCGCAACCACCTGCGGTCGCGGTCGTTGAGCAGCGGTGCGGTGGCGTCGAAATCGGCCTGATCCTTTGGGCGCAAGCCCTTGGCCTTGTAGAGCAGCTGGATCTCAGGGGCTAGATAACGTACGCCGTCCCGCTCCCAGAGCGCATCGCGCATCGGCATGCGGATCGACGGATCGCGACGGTACTCCCACAGCCGGGCTGATCCGGGCGAGAGCACGATGTCGTACTCCCATGGGCTCGACGCATCCCGCCTCACCCAGAGTTGGCCCTCGGTCTCCCACAGGGCGACGTCGGGGTCGTCGTCGACGTCATCATCAGGCAGTAGCGGACGCAGCGCCGTGGACCCGGCCGCCCAGACGTCGAAGCGCCCAGCCAGATGCTTCCGCAACAAGGACAGATCCTCACGCAGGATGCTGAGGTCGGTGTCGTGATGATCGCGGTGTACGCCGGTGAACGCTTCGATCGCCCAGCCACCGGTGATCCACCACAAGCCAGGATAGTCCTCGAGGAGCGCGGCGACATCCGCCGGCGTGTGCGGCGCTGAGGGCCCGTAGAGCCGCTCGAACTCGTCGTTGCTCAAGTCGTTGACGCCCACCGGCCGAGCCTAGCCGTCATAGCCGACTCGGCGTGTCTGTCCCGTCTGAATCCGCCGAGCCGGTGGGAGGGAGTCAGCCGACGGACGGCTGGGCGTCGGCGGTGACCTCGACACCCTCGGCGAACTCGACGAGCTGCTCGTCGGTGAGGTGGAGGCTGCTCCACATCTGGATGGCGACGGTGAAATCGCCGTGGGCGTACTTGAGCACCGTCGCACCATCAGGGGTGGTGACGAGCGATGCCGGTTGGCCGGAGACCGAGGTGTTGGCCGGGTCCGCGGGTGCCGTCGCGCTCGACTCGAGCATCACCACGATCTTGTCCTGGAAGTCGCTGACCGAGGACTTGTCCCCGGGGCGGGCGACGGCGAGGACGTACGGGTCGGATCCCTGCAGCACGAAACCCTCGGGCACCTTCGCCACGGTGAAGCCGGGCACCTGGGCGCCGTCGTAGTCGACGAGCCGTACGCTGTCGGCTGCCTGGACGGTCGGTGCGCCCTCGTTGCCGGCGGTCAGCGCGATCCCGCCGAACGCGCCGCCGACCGCGAGGGTCAGCGCCGCGCCGCCGAGGGCTGCGCGCTTGATCCGGCGTCGGGAGAGCGCCTGGTGGCCACGGCGCAGGTCGGCGGCGGCATCGTCCGTCGAGGCGGCCGGGTCGGGGGTCAGGCGGGCGAGGCGGTCGATCACGTCGTTCATCGGGAGTCTCCTGTCAGTTGGGTGGGGGCGAGCAGCGCCCGGAGCTTGTCCAGGCCGCGCGCGGTCTGGGACTTCACGGTTCCGGTGGAGCAGGTGAGTGCGTCGGCGACCTCCTCGACCGAGAGGTCGTGGACATGGCGGAGTACAACGGCAGCGCGCTGCCGGGGCGGGAGGTCGGCCAGCGCCGCGACCAGCTCGGGATCGACCATCGCCGGGTCCTCGACGGGGGCCTCGGGCAGCGAGACCGCGCCCTGCTCCCGCCGGAAGAACGGGCGCCTGCGGTGGTCGGTCAGGCAGTTGACCAGGGTGCGGCGAGCGTACGCAGCGGGCTGCTGGGAAGCGCGCCCCCAGGCCAGGTAGACCTTGACCAGGGTCGTCTGGACCAGGTCCTCGGCCAGATGGGCGTCGCCGGCGGTCAGCAGTCGGGCGGTGCCGACGAGCTGCGCGCGGTGGCTGCGTACGAAGGCCTCGAACTCGGCATCGTGGGAACGTCTCACGCACTGTCAACGGATGCGGGGCATCGTCGGGTTGCACGGGCCCACCATCCGAATCGAATGGGTCAGGCGTCAGCGCGCGGATTAGGCTCATCCCATGACGACCAACAGCCCTGCCAGGACCGCGATCGAAGAGATCACGGGGCACGAGGCGTGGGCGATCATCCGACGCTCCTCGCGGGCCGGCGACCGGGACACGGTCGGGATGCTGGCGGGCACCAGATCGGTGGTCGAGTCGCTGCTCGACGTACCTCTCGAAGAGGGCACCCCGGAGCCGGGGAAGGTGGCCGACCGGCTGCTCGCGGTGCCGTTCCGGCAGGTGAGCGAGCGAGGCTTCGAGGCCCACGACGACGGCACCCCGCTGGTGGTCGTCGACGTGGAGCGCGAGTGGGAGTTCTCCGTCGCCGAGGTGATCGAGGCGCTTCCCGACGTCCCCGTGGAGTTCACCGACCGCGGTGGGTTCGACGTGGACGACGACACCTACGCCGACCTGGTCAAGACCGTCATCGAGGACGAGATCGGCCAGGGCGAGGGCGCCAACTTCGTGATCGGCCGCCACTACCGGGCCCAGCTCGAGGACTGGAACCACGAGCGCGCGCTCACCGTGCTGCGCCGCCTCTTGGAGCGCGAGCGCGGGGCGTACTGGACCTACTGCTTCTTCACCGGCGACCGCTACCTCATCGGCGCCTCGCCCGAACGGCACGTGAGCGTCCACGGCGGCGACGTCCGGATGAACCCGATCTCCGGCACGTTCCGGCTGCCGCGGGACCTCGAGGGCAGCCCGGAGAAGATCGCCCACGACCTCAAGGGGCAGCTGACCGACTTCCTGAAGGATCAGAAGGAGGTCTACGAGCTCTTCATGGTGGTCGACGAGGAGCTCAAGATGATGTGCGACATCTGTGACCAGGGCGGCCAGGTGCTCGGGCCGTTCCTGAAGCCGATGTCGCGGCTGATCCACACCGAGTATCTGCTGGCGGGTCGCTCGGCGCGGGACCCGCGCGAGATCCTGCGCGACACGATGTACGCCGCCACGGTCACCGGGTCGCCGGTGGAGAACGCGTGCCGGATGATCAAGAAGTACGAGCCGGAGGGCCGTGGCTACTACGCCGCCGCGCTCGCGCTGCTCGGCCGGGACGAGTCCGGTGCGCCGACGGTCGATTCGCCGATCGTGATCCGGACCGCGGATGTGTCGCTGACCGGGGAGCTGAAGGTGAGCGCCGGGGCGACGCTGGTGCGGGACTCCGACCCTGTCTATGAGGTGGCGGAGACGCACGCCAAGGCCGGCGGGATCCTGTCGGCCTTCGGGCTGGTGTCGGCCGCGCCGGCGCTCGCGCAGGACGTCTCCGAGCTGGTCAACGACGAGGACCTGCTGCTGACCCTGGCCGCGCGCAACCGCCGGCTGTCGTCGTTCTGGCTCACCGACCCGGGCGCCGAGGAGCCCTCGGCCCACCTCGCCGGCAAGCACGCGGTGATCCTCGACGGCGAGGACGACTTCGTACGCATGCTGCGCCACGTCCTTCGCGTGCTCGGCATGACCTCGTCGGTCGTCCGGCACGAGGACTATGTGGACGGTGCCTTCGAAGGTGCTGATCTCGTCATCGTCGGGCCCGGGCCGGGTGACCCGCGTGACGGAACTGATCCCAAGATGGCCAAGCTGCGCGCCGCCGTGGCGTCGCTGCTCGAGGCCGGCCAGCCGTTCCTAGCGGTCTGCCTCGGCCATCAGGCGCTGTGCCACCAGCTCGGGATCGGGCTGCACTACAAGGACATCGTCTTCCAGGGCACCCAGACCCGGGTCGGTCTCGGGTTCGGTGGGCGGCCCCGTCGCGAGCGCGTCGGCTTCTACAACACCTTCGTCGGGCGGGTGGGGTCCACGGAGCTGCCCGCGGGGGTGTCGGTCGATGCCGATCCCGAGACCGGCGACATCCACGCCATCTCCGGGCCGCACTACGCCGGCATCCAGTTCCATGCGGAGTCGGTCCTCACCGAGCGCGGCTATGACCTCATCCACGACGTCGTCAGCGACTTGCTAGCGCAATGAGCGAGCGTCAGCGAGCGCTCATCGGGTCTTTCATCGGGCCACGTCCGTACCCTGGCGCTTGCGCTACGGAGGTGGCCCGATGAGCGATGTCGTCGTGGTCGACCACCACGACTCCTACGTGTGGAGTCTGGTCCACATGATCGCGCAGGTCACCGGTGAGATGCCGGACGTCGTCGAACATGACGAGGTGAAGCTCGGGGACCTCGGGGGCTACACCCATGTGGTGCTCTCGCCCGGTCCCGGCCACCCTGCCGATCCGGCGGACTTCGCGGTCGGGCGGGACGTGCTCCTGGAGGCCGGTCGACCTGTCCTCGGCGTCTGTCTGGGGATGCAGGGGCTGGTGACCGCCTACGGCGGCGTCGTCGACCGGATCGAGCCGGCGCACGGCGAGGTCGCGCAGGTCACGCACGACGGGCTCGGGGTCTTCGCGGGCCTCCCCGCGCCGCTCGAAGCGGTCCGCTACCACTCGCTTGCTGCTGTCTCTGTGCCCGATGTCCTCGAGGTGACAGCCCGTTCCGAGGACGGGGTCGTGATGGGCGTACGTCACCGGTCACTGCCGTTGGAAGGGGTGCAGTTCCACCCCGAGTCGGTGCTCTCCCAGCATGGTGCGGCGATGCTCGCGAACTTCTTGGGCCGTCCGGGGCCACGATGAGCGTCGAGGATCTCTTCGCCGAGGTGGCCCGTGCCCACCCCCGCTGCGTCTGGCTGGACGGCGGCGGTGGGCGGGAGTGGTCGGGCAGCCGGTCCTTGATCGGCTGGTTGGAGGACGACGACGTCTCGCTGACCTACTCGGCCGCGCGCCGCGAGGTGCTCCGCCACGCCAGCGGCCGGTCCGAGGTGGTCGGTGACGACATCTGGCAAGTGCTCGAAGCCGAGATCGGAGCGGGCGAGCAGTGGTTCGGCTACCTCGGCTACGCCTGCCGTACCGACCTCCCTGCGACCGCGTCGACAGACATCCCCGACGCAGTGTGGATGAGGCCGTCGCGCGTTCGGATGTTCGACCATGTCGGGGTAGTCCGGGAGCAAACTGCCCATATACCCGCGAGTAATAGGCAGTTCGCTACCGGACTACCCCGACGTGCCGCCTACATCGCCGCCTTCGACCAGGTTCAGGAGGCACTTCGGGCCGGCGACACCTACGAGGCCAACCTGACCTACCGCACGACGGTCCACACCGAGGCCGACCCGGTGGAGACCTACCTGCGACTCAGGAGCACCAACCCCGCCCCGTACGCAGGGTTCCTCCAGCACGACGTCGCCGGCCACGCGGCATGGCTGCTGAGCTCGAGCCCGGAGCGGTACGCGCTGATCGACGCCGACCGGGCGATCGAGACCCGGCCGATCAAGGGGACGACGCCGCGGGGTGACACGGAGCAGGAGGATGCGGCCAACGCCGAGCACCTGCGGACCGATCCCAAGCTCCGCAGCGAGAACCTGATGATCACCGACCTGCTCCGCAACGACCTGGCGATGGTCTGCGAGCCGGGGACGGTGGACGTGCCCGGCCTGATGCGGGTCGAGTCCTACCCGAGCGTGCACCAGTTGGTCAGCACGGTCAGAGGTCGCCTCCGGGACGAGATCACCACGATCGAGGCGCTGCGCAGGCTCTTCCCCGCCGGGTCGATGACCGGCGCGCCCAAGCTGCGCACGATGGAGGTCATCGAGCGCGCCGAGCGAGAGCTGGGCGGGCCGAGAGCGGCGTACGCCGGGGCTTTCGGTTGGATCTCCGGCGACGGACCGGCCGACCTGGGCGTCATCATCCGCACGCTGACGACCCACGACACCCACACCTGGCAGATCGGCACCGGCGGCGGGATCACAGTCAGATCCGATCCGGACGAGGAAGCTGCCGAAGCCGGCTGGAAGGCCGAACGCGTACGCGGCGCGCTCGGCCTTCCGGACTGACGATCAGACCGGGACGGAGCCGCTGTACCAGCGCTGCCACGTGATCGAGTAGATGCGGACGGAGCCGCTGCCGATCCGTGAGGCCATGGCCCGGAAGGTGTTGGCGCTGCCGCTGTGGGAGATGGTGCACCGGGTCACGTACGAGTCGGTGTTCACCGTGACCACGGTCTCGAAGGCCTGCGGCTGCAGGTTGGCGGTGCCGCGGCCCTTGATGCGAACGCAGTAGCGGTAGCGGATGTTCGCACTGGTCGAGAAGGACGAGCCGAGGCTGGTCCACGAGGTCGACGACAAGGCCTTGTCGACCGTCGTGGTTCTGAGTGAGCCCCAGCCCGATGCGTTGGCTGGCTGAGGCAGAGCGGCCAGGGCCCCGAGCGCGATCATGAGCGAGACGAGGAGGCCGGCCAGAGCGCGGCCGGGGTTCCGACGGACGTGGGAGTTCAAATCGTGCCCTCAATTCTTGGACGGTGGATCGATGTCCCACCGCTGAACTCGTCATCCTGGACCAGGGGCCGTTGCTCGGACTCCCGTACGAAACCCGTACCCGCTTCACTCGACAGATAACCAAACAGGTGAAAAGTCGGCGACACGTCGAGACACCGGCCGCTGTCTATTGGAACGTTCATAAAACGAGGACTACCGTGGGAGACATCATGGCGACCATCGATGACAAAGCCCTTCCACATGTGATCGTGCTGTTCGGCGCGACGGGTGATCTGGCGCGCCGCAAGCTCCTGCCTGGCCTGCTCAGACTCAACGAGGCCGGGCTGATGACGGACGCGCAGATCGTCGGCACCTCGCTGGAGGAGATGTCCGACGAGGAGTTCATGGCGTTCGCGCGCGAGGCGTGCGAGGAGTTCGGCAAGGGTGACATCACCGACGAGCGGTGGAAGGCCTTCGGCGGGATGCTCTCCTACGTCTCGACCAAGGAGGGCCCGCACGCGCTGGCCGACGTGGTCAAGCTCGCCGAGAAGAAGCTCCAGGGCGCCGGCAGCGACATCCGCCGCCTCCACTACCTCAGCGTCCCGCCACGGGCCGCCCAAGACGTGATCCGCCAGCTCGAGGAGGCCGACCTCGTCGAGCGCGCCCGGATCATCATGGAGAAGCCCTTCGGCACCGACCTCGAGTCGGCCAAGGAGCTCAACGCGAAGATCCACGACGTCTTCTCCGAGGAGCAGATCTTCCGGATCGACCACTTCCTCGGCAAGGAGGCGGCGCAGAACATCCTCGCCTTCCGCTTCGCCAACGGACTCTTCGAGCCGATCTGGAACCGCAACTTCATCGACCACGTCCAGATCGACATCCCCGAGACACTGGGCCTCGAGGGTCGCACCGCGTTCTACGAGAGCACCGGCGCCTACCGCGACATGGTCGTGACCCACCTGATGCAGGTGCTCGCGTTCATGGCGATGGAGCCGCCGACCTCGCTGGCTCCCGACCCGATCGGCGAGGAGAAGAACAAGGTCTTCCGCTCGATCCAGCCGCTGAAGCCGAAGAACGTCGTCCGAGGTCAATACTCCGGCTACCGCGGCAAGAACGAGGTCGCCGACGACTCCGACACCGAGACCTTCATCGCGATGAAGGTGATCATCGACAACTGGCGCTGGGCGGGCGTGCCGTTCTTCCTGCGCACCGGCAAGAAGCTGGCCGAGGGCGCGCGGATCATCTCGATCGCGTTCAAGGAGCCGCCGCTGACGATGTTCCCGGCCAACTCCGGTGCCGGCACCCAGGGCCCCGACCACCTGACCTTCGACCTGGCCGACCAGTCGAAGATGTCGCTGTCCTTCTACGGCAAGCGCCCCGGCCCGGGGATGAAGCTGGAGAAGCTGTCCATGCAGTTCTCCACGCAGGACACGACCTCCTCGACCGGTGTCCTCGAGGCGTACGAGCGGCTCATCCACGACGCCATGCGCGGCGACCACACCCTCTTCACCACCGCCGAGGGCATCGAGACGCTCTGGGAGATCTCCCAGCCGCTCCTCGAGAACCCGCCGCCGGTGCGGCTCTACGCTCCCGGCTCCTGGGGCCCCAACTCGATCCACCAGCTGATCGCCCCGCACGCCTGGCGCCTCCCCTTCGAGCGCTCCTGGCGCGAGACGAAGAAGCACTAGCCCGCTAGGGGGCGTTGGCGCTGAGCTGCTCCAGGAGGGCCTCGGCGGCACGGTCGATGGCGTCGCCGTCGTAGGGCTCCAGGTCGACGGAGTTGAAGCTCTGGATCAGGGACCGGTTCTGGACGAAGCCGGTGACGGCGTACGAGCTGACGCCCTGCTGCTTGACCATTCGGGCGTCGTCGGCGCCCTTGATCTCGGGCTGGCTGACGTCCCCGGACTGCACGTCCATCGTCTTCCACGCCTCCGCGAGGGTGCCGTTGAAGGGCAGGTAGTTCAGTTCGTACGCGGTCCCGCCCGAGTCCTCGGGAAGGAGTGCGCAGCGGGGTGCCGCCGAGGTGCCCCTCTCGACGCGGAGCTGTGCGCCCAGGGCCTTCTCGACGGGGGCGATGTCGAGCCCGTCGCACGGGTTGAACGTCTCCTGCGAGGAGTGGTCCGAACCCGACGCGGACGCCGACGCGGAAGGCGAGTCGGGCTCCTCGGCCCCACAGGCGGCGAGCGATAGCAGCACCAGCAACGCTGGCGCCAGGACGGCGTACTTCATCGGGTCAACCCTCAATTGTTCAGCACCGCCGTGGGCGGTTCGGTGGGCCGGGGTGTGGCCGAGCCGGGCAGGCGCATGATCATCCGTGCGCCGCCGTGCGGCGAACGGGCGGCCGAGACCGATCCGCCGGTGCGCTCGGCGACCTGCCGGACGATAGCGAGCCCGAGCCCGGATCCGGGCATCGAGCGGGCCTCGGTCGAGCGGTAGAACCGGTCGAAGATGTAGGGGATGTCGTCCTCGGCGATGCCGGGGCCCTCGTCGTCGACGGTGAGCTCGCCGTCGCGCAGTCCGATGTGTACGGTCCCCGACTCCGGCGACCACTTGGCAGCGTTGTCGAGCAGGTTGGTGATCGCCCGCTCCAGCGAGCTGGTATCGGCCATCACCCACCACGGTGTCAGCTCCTCGGTGAACGTGACCGAAGGTGCGCGCAGGCGTACGCGGGAGAGTGCCCGGTCCACCACCTCGGAGAGGTCGACCGTCTCGAGCGTCGGCTCGGCGGGCGCGTCGCGGGCGAGCTCGACGAGATCGCCGATCAGGTTGGTGAGCTCCTCGATCTGGGCGCGGATGTCGCCGAGCAGCTCCGCCCGCTGCTCGCCCGTGATCGAGGCATCGGCCTGGGTGAGGAGCTCGACATTGGTGCGGAGCGAGGTCAGCGGCGTACGCAGCTCGTGCGAGGCGTCTGCCACCAGCTGCCGCTGGCGGTCCCGGGACGCGGCGACGGTGGAGAGCATCCGGTTGAACGAGGTCGCCAGCTGGGCGATCTCGTCGTCGCCCTCGACCGGGAGAGGGGTGAGATCTTCGGTGGTCGCGATCCGGTCGACCGAAGCGGTCAGTCGTCGCACCGGCCGTAGTCCACCGGCCGCCACCACCCATCCGGCGAACGCTGCGGCGACGACGCCGGCTGCACCGAACAAGAGCACGACGAAGCCGAGCCGCTTGTACATCTCCTTCTGCGGCTCCAGCGACTGCGCCAGCATCAGCGCGGTATCGCTGCCGGAGATCGGCACCGTCGCAACCCGGAAGTCGCCGTCCCCGGTCGCGATAGTCCGCACCATCATCGGCACCTCTCTCGTGGCGACCTTCACCTCGGGCGGGCCCGGACGGGGAAAACTCTCCTGCGTCGGCGACCAGGAGTCGTGGTCGCTCACCTCGGCGACCTGGATGTCGCTGGCGTTCAGGACCCAGGTGGGGACGGTCTCGCCCGTGCGGGTGTTGCGGATCAGTAACGGGTTCTCCGCCGCAGCCGTCGCCCGGCTGAGCAGCGACTCGTCCATGTTGGCCTGCAGCTGGATGCGTACGGCGAAGTAGAGCCCGATCGCAATCATCGCGATCGAGCCGGCGACCGCGAGGGTCGTCAGCAGAGTGACGCGGCCCGCCAAGGAGCCGCGGTAGCTCGAGCCGGCGGCGGTGGTGATCGGGCTGGTCACGGGGCCGCTCACGGCTCCTTCAGGACATAGCCGATGCCGCGTACGGTGTGGATCAACCGCGCCTCGCCCTCGGCCTCGGTCTTGCGACGCAGATAGCCGACGTAGACCTCCAGCGAGTTGGCCGTGGTCGGGAAGTCGTAGCCCCACACCTCTTCGAGGATGAAGGACCGGTCGAGTACGCGGCGGGGCCGGCGCAGGAACATCTCCAGGAGCGTGAACTCGGTGCGGGTGAGCTCGATGGACCGCTCGCCCCGGGTCACCTCGCGGGTGGTGGTGTTCATGGACAGGTCGGCGAAGTGGAGCGTCTCCTCGTCGTCCTCGCCGATCGGGGCAGCTCGGCGCAGCAGCGCGCGCAACCTGGCCAGCAGCTCCTCGAGCGCGAACGGCTTCGTGAGGTAGTCGTCCGCCCCGGCGTCCAGGCCGTCGACGCGGTCGCCGACGGCGTCGCGGGCGGTCAGCACCAGGATCGGTACGTCGTTGCCGGCCGCCCGCAGCGCCTTGGTGGCCTCGATGCCGTCGAGCCGAGGCATCATCACGTCCATCACGACCACGTCGGGGCCGTGGTTGGCGATACCGGCCAGCGCCTCGGCGCCGTCGCCGGCCAGGGCGACCACGTAGCCGTTGAACTCCAGCGACCGGCGCAGCGACTCCCGCACGGCCTTGTCGTCGTCGACGACCAGCACGTGCGGCTTGTCGCCCGGGCCGTCGCTGGACCCATCACGGGGAGTGGCAGGGCTGTTCACACTCCTACCTTGCCACCCCTCGCTGAGTCGCTACTGAGAACGACCCGCACGATCCCTAAGCGTTCTCCTTGCGGAAGGTCGAGATGCCCCACCAGACCGCGAGCGCGAACAGGACGGCCGTCCAGCCGACGCCCCAGCCGATGTCGGCGATCCCGAGGTCACCGAAGAACGAGGCGCGAACCGCGTCGACGATGTGCTTGGTCGGGATGACGTCGGCCAGCGTCTGGAGCCACTGGGCGCCGAAGCTCATCGGCAGGAAGATGCCCGACAGCAACAGGATCGGCATCAGCAGCATGTTCGTCACCGGCGCCATCACGTCCTCGCTCTTCACGAGCAGCGCGAACGCGTTGGAGGCAGCGGCTCCCGCCCCACCGATCATCACGGTGATCGCGATGCCGACGAGGATCCCGACGGGCTTGAAGTCCATACCCATCAGCAGGCCGAGGGCGACCAGGATGATCGCCTGCACCAGGATCTGCAGCAGGTCGCGGTAGAGGCGACCGAACAGCAGCGCGCCGCGCGACGCCGGGGTGACCCGCTCGGCCTCGATGACACCCTCGCGCCACTCGCCGATGAGCGAGAAGCCGGCGAACATCGCGCCGAAGATGCCGAGCTGGACGAGCATGCCGGGTACGAACCAGTTGTAGGCGTTGCCACCGAGCTGCTCGATCAGCGGCTCGAGCAGCGGACCGAAGAGCAGCAGGTAGAGGATCGGCTGCATCACTCCGATGAGCACCCAGGCCGGGTTGCGGAGGTTCATCCGCAGCTGCCGGTTGAAGACGACCATCGACTCCCGGAAGAAACCGGATTTCAGGACAGGCTGCTCGAACTCAGTCATCAGTTGACCTCCTGGATCTCGGCTGCCGAGTCGGCCTCGGGTGTGCCTGCCTCGGCGTCGCGCAGCGAGCGGCCGGTCAGCGTCAGGAAGACGTCGTCCAGGGTCGGGCGGGCGACCTCGATCGACTCCAGCGAGACGCCGCTGGACTCCAGGTCGCGGAGCAGGCCGGGGACGGCCTTACCGGCCCGCGGCACCCGGCCGCTGACGAATCGATCGTCCACCTCGACGCTCTCCGAGATCGAGGCGAGCTTGTCGCGCGCGATCGCCACCTGCTCGTCCCCAGCGACCTCCAGGGAGACCAGGTCGCCGGAGACGGCGGCCTTGAGGTTCTCCGGGGTGTCGTTGGCGACGATTCGGCCCTGGTCGATGACCACGAGCCGGTCAGCCAACGTGTCGGCCTCATCGAGGTAGTGGGTGGTCAGGAAGACCGTCGCCCCATGGTCCGTACGCAGCGAGGCGATGTGGTCCCACAGGTTGGCCCGCGCCTGCGGGTCGAGCCCGGTGGTGGGCTCGTCGAGGAAGACCAGCTTCGGGGCGTGGATCAGCGCCATCGCGATGTCGAGGCGGCGCTTCTGCCCGCCGGACATGTTGCGCGGCTTGCGGCGCCACAGCCCGTCGAGCTGGAGCCTCTCGAAGAGCGCCTGACCGTGGGCGACGGCGTCCTTCTTGGACATCCCGTAGAGCATGCCGTGGTCGACGACCTCGTCGCCGGCGTAGGCCCCCGAGAAGGTCGATCCGACCTGGGAGCAGTAGCCGATGCTCCTGCGGACGTCGACGGACTGCGTGGCCACGTCGAAGCCGGCCACGGTGGCCGTGCCGGCTGTGGGCTTGAGGAGGGTGGTGAGGATGCGGAGCGTGGTTGTCTTGCCTGCGCCGTTCGGGCCCAGGAAGCCGACCACCTCGCCCTCTTCGACGTCCAGGTCGACTCCGTCGACCGCGACGACTTCTTTCTTCTGCTTGCCATGGCCGGAGGCGAAGGTGTGCCTCAGGCCGCGTGCGTGAATCATTTGTCACTCCCTTGTGCGTGCAAGTCACAGACAAGCACGGACCACCGACAACGAGCACCCGGTTTAACCGGGCTATTCAAACTTGAATATCGTGAGTGTTCAATTTTGAACCCAAGGTTGTCAAGACGGCTCCGGACCCACCCGTGCGGACTCAGCCGCGCAGCATCTCCCGGTAGCGCTTGCGGTCGGCGTCCATCTGCCAGCCCGGGTCGTCGTCGGCAGGCGCCCAGTCGGGCGCGTCGCCGGCGAAGGAGAGCTTGCCGCTGCGTACGTCGTCGAGGACCTCCACCAGCCACGCCCGCTCCGTGCGGAGCTTGTCGAGCTGGAGGTGCAGTGCTGCGATGGCGTGGGGCGGCGCCATGCTGGCGTTCACCCGGGCCGCGGCGTCGAGCTCCTTGATCGTGCGCTCCAGGTTCTTCAGTCGGACGCTCAGGTGCCGGGTCGCGGCTGGTCGCTCCAGCAGCAGCATCAGCGAGAACGCGGCGTAGAAGGAGACGCCGTTGTAGGCGTCGACGGTCTCCATCGAGCGGGCGACCAGGCGCTCCAGCTCCGTCCGGCCGCCCGCGCTGATCTCGTAGACCGCGACCGGACGCCCGTTGTCGACCAGATCGTGCCTGGTCAGATGGCCCTTCTCGGTGAGCGAGGTCAGCGCGTGGTAGATCGAGCCCGGGTTGATGTTGGCCCATTGGTCGACCTGCCACGACATCAGCTCGCGCCGGATCTGATAGCCGTTGACGGGTTCGAACAGCGCCACTGCCCCGAGCAGCAGCATGCGTGTGTCGTCTCCGGCCATACGGAGATTCTAAGGGCGACACGACCGGTCTCAGCGAGACGTCAGCTGCCACAGGTGTCCGTCGGGGTCCGCGACGAGCGCGCGGTACTCGCCCCATGGCGCCGCCTCCGGCTCGAGCACGCCGCGCCCCTTCTCGATGGCCGCCGCATAACGAGCCTCGACCTCCTCGCGCGAGCCGAGCCCGATGGTGACCAGGCACTGCTTCGGGCCCTCCGGCGCGGGCAGGGTCGCCGCATCCATCGGCTTGTCCCCGAGCTGACCGGTGACCCACTTGAACCCGCCGGTCGGGATCATCATCACCTCGCAGGAGTCCGAGAGCGTGGCCCGCAGTGGCTCGGGGACCCCGTCGTCAGCGAGCTCGCCGGGAGTCTCGAGGCCGAGGCCGTCGCGGAGGAAGACATGGGACCGGGCGCGATCCCGGGTGGGCAGGGCGATCGTCGTACGCATCCGGAGCTCCTCAGTGACAGCAGTGGTCGGCGGTCGGGGTGGTGTCTGATCCGAGATCGTCGTCGCGTCCCGCGGCGAGCCGCGACCACTGCGCCGTAGGCCGACCGCTCACGCCGGCGCGGTGGTTGGTCGTCGGCGACTCCTCGCTGCGGAACTGGCTGCCGTCGATGCCCGTGCGCCGTGGCCAGCCCTCGGGTGAGTCCTCCCAGATCTCCTGCCGTCCGTAGACGGTCATGTCCAGGATCCCGTACGACGCCGACATCGGCTCCACGCCGCGACCGGTCGTGCGGTAGGTCTCGAAGACCCGGTCGCCGTCGCGCAGGTAGCAGACCTTGCCGCCGAAGAATCCGCGGGCGTCGAGGGTGCCCCACGACTCCTCGGGCACGGAGTACCACGGCATCTCCCAGCCCATGAAGTCCCGGTAGCGAGAGCTCTCCGGATAGGGGCCCTGGCAGAAGACGGCGTAAGTCACCCCGCGCGAGTGCAGGTAGCCGAGCTCGCTCACGCCGCCGCTGAAGAAGGTGCACCCCTCGCACTGGTCGGCGGCGGCGTGGCCGGTGTGCCACATGTGGTAGCTCGCGAACAGCTGCGTACGCCCCTCGAAGGCGTCCAGCAGGCTGACCCGTCCGGCGGAGCCGACGAGCGGTGCGGCCGCGTCGACCTCGGTCATCGGGAGCCTTCGGCGTGCCGCGGCGAGAGCGTCACCCGCGCGGGTGTGCTCCTTCTCGCGGCCGAGTAGCGCATCGCGCTCGTGCAGATAGGTCGTCCGGTCGACGACAGGCGGAAGTGAGGTCGTGGGCATGCTGGTTATGTTAAACATAGTTGATACTCTTGTGAAGAGAGTTTGGAGGATCGATGCCGAAGAAGCAGACGTACGCCGCCCTGGGTGATGCCTGCGCGACAGCGCACGCGATGGACGTCATCGGGGACCGGTGGAGCATTGTGATCGCGCGTGAGCTGATGCTCGGTCCGCGCCGGTTCGCGGACCTCGCATCTGCCGTCGTCGGGATCACGCCGGCCGTCCTCACCTCCCGCCTGAAGGCGCTGCGAGACAGTGGCGTCGTCGAGCAGGCACAGCTCGACGATCTCGGACAGACCCGCGTCTACCGGCTGACCGAGTGGGGACAGGGGCTGGAGGACGTGATGCGCTCGCTCGGGCGCTGGGCGCAGCGCTCGCCCGCCTTCCCGGTGCCGGAGGGCAGCATGACCCCCGACGGGGTGATCGTCGCGATGCGCACCATGGCGCCCTATGCCGACCTCGCAGCGTCGGGCGGTGGCCCGGTCCGGATCGCGATCGAGCTGCACGACGAGCGGCGTCCCGCCGCAGGCGTACGCCGCTACGCCCTGCACTGGGACGAGGACCGTTTCGAGCTGACCGAGGGCGCCGACGATGCCCCCGAGGCTACCGTCACCGGCGACTCGTCGGCCTGGGCCGACGTGATCTTCGCCGGGGCGCCGGTCGTGGCGGTGGGCGTCGAGGGCGACCGGCGCGCCGTGGAGCGGGTGGCCGCTGCGTACGCGACCGTCGCGTAGGCCTGGGACCTCTGGCTCTGATGACGTGGAGTCCGGGCTCACTACCCTTGATGGGTTCGAACGACTCGGAGAGGATCGACGTGACCCTGAACCTGACCTACGGGGACCTCGGAGACGCGTGCGCGGCTGCCCACGCTCTGGACCTGATCGGTGATCGGTGGAGCCTGATCGTGGTGCGCGAGCTGATGTTCGGGCCGCGTACGGCACGTGACCTGGAGTCCTCCGTGATCGGGGTCGACACCGCGGAGCTCAAGGACCGGCTGCAGTTCCTGGAGCACGCCGGGGTCGTGGTGGAGACCGAGCTCGGCTACATCACCAAGACGACGGCCTACGCCCTTACTCCTTGGGGGCGCGAGCTCGAGTCGATCCTCGGAGCACTCGGGCGCTGGGCCCACGGCTCGACACGCTTCCCGATCATGTCCGCCGGAATGACACCCAGCGGCGTGATGGTGGCGATGCGCACGATGGTGCCTCCGGGCAGTGCGGTCACCCCGGAGCCGATCAGCGTCGCCTGGGAGCTGACGGACGCACGCCGTCCTGACGCCGACCCGCAGCAGTTCCGGCTGATCTGGAACGGCAACCAGTTCGATCTCGCCGAGGGAACCCTCGAGGACGCGGACGTCACCATCGCGGGCGACTCGACGGCCTGGACCGGAGTGGTGTTCATGGGCTACCCCGTGGACGCGGCGATCGCCGAGACCGGGCTCGAGGTCGAGGGAGACCGGGCCGCGTTGGACCGCGTGCTCGGGCTGTTCGCGGACACGCTCGCCCAGGCCAGCTGACGCGCCACTAGGGAGCCGGGTCGGCGCAGAAGGCGATCAGCTCACCGTCGGCCTTGCCCTGCTCGATCAGGTGACCGACGTCGAGCGTGACGTGCTCCAGCTCGCCGAGCGATGAGCGGATGATGGCGCTCTCCCGGCGCCAGGGCGCGATCGTCGGGGGCGCCAGGCAGTGGTGCTGCTCGAGCATCGTGGCGAGCTCGGGCTGCTCCTTCTTCGCCAGCGACCGAGGCTCGGACTGCTGGGCCAGGGCAACCAGACAGAAGGCTGCCAGCGCCGTCAGCGCGCATACCTTCATGGCGACGACGACGAACGTCAGCGGTCGCGGGGTGTCCGAGTGCACGTTTTTCCCAACGACGGACGGGCTCCACGGTGACGGTCCATGTTGGGGTTCGGGCGCGGTGTGACGTACGTCCCATCCGGGCGCCGGGAGCGGACGAGGGCCAGACTCGCTAGTGTCGCGTCATGCCTTCGCGTACGTCTTCTTGGTTCTCCTCGCCCGCCGAGGCCGTCACCCGGCTGGGAGACGTCGGCTATCTCGCGGACGGCTCGACCGCGTTGACGACCTATCTGGCAGGGGCGCTGGAGAAGCCGGTGCTCGTTGAAGGGCCGGCCGGTGTGGGCAAGACCGAGCTGGCCAAGGCGATCACCCGCGCGACCGGCGCGGAGCTCGTCAGGCTGCAGTGCTACGAGGGTCTCGACGAGGCCCGGGCGCTGTACGAGTGGAACTACAAGAAGCAGCTCCTCCGCATCCAGGCGGTGGACGACGGTCAGGCCTGGGAGGAGACCCACGGCGACATCTTCTCCGAAGAGTTCCTGCTGACCAGGCCGTTGCTGACCGCGATCCGCCGCGAGGAGCCGACGGTGCTGCTCATCGACGAGGTCGACAAGACCGACGTCGAGGTCGAGGGTCTGCTGCTCGAGGTGCTCTCCGACTTTCAGGTGACGATCCCCGAGCTCGGCACGATGGTCTCGACCCGTCGTCCGCTCGTGGTGCTCACGTCCAACGCCACCCGCGAGCTCTCCGAGGCGCTCAAGCGACGCTGCCTCTATCTCCACCTCGACTATCCCGACGCTGACCGCGAGCGGGAGATCGTGCTGTCCCAGGTGCCTGGTCTCGACGACAAGGTGGCGCGTCAGCTCGTCTCCGTGATCGGCCGGCTGCGCGAGCTGGAGCTGAAGAAGTCACCCTCGATCGCCGAGTCGGTCGACTGGGCGCGCACCCTGATCGCGCTGGAGATCACCGACCTCTCCGACAAGGCCGTCGCCGACACCCTCGGCGTCATCCTCAAGCACTCCTCCGACGTCGACCGCGCCGTCCGAGAGCTGCGGTTGAAGAGGTGACCCTCCTCGACCGGCACATCGAGTTCCTCGAAGCGCTTCGGGGAGCGGGGCTGCCGGTGTCGCTCTCGGAGGGCCTCGACGCGGTCACCGCCATGGGCCTGATCGGCTGGAACGATCGCCAGCAGGTCAAGGAGGCGTACGCCGCGACCCTGGTCAAGCGCGCCAACCAGCGCGCCACCTTCGACGGGCTCTTCGAGCTCTACTTCCCGCGGATGATCGGCTCCGGCATGGACGCGGAAGCAGAGGCAGCGGGGGTGGCGAAGGACGGGCCCGAGGCTCTCGACGAGTTCACCGAGCGGCTGGCGGAGGCGCTGCAGGCCGACGACGTCGAGATGCTCCGTCAGCTGGCCGCCGAGGCGGTGGCCCGCTTCGGGGCGATGCCCGGTCGCGGCCCGGGTCTGAGCTCGTGGTCGTCCTACACCGCGCTGCGTCGGCTCTCGACCGACGAGCTCACCTCGCGCCTCATCGAGGGGCTTCAGCAGGGCGGTTGGACCGAGGAGGAGGCGGCGCGCGCCGGGACCCGGCGCGTGGATCGGTTCAGCGGTCTCGTCGAGGCCGACGCCCGCCGCCGGATCGCGGAGGAGAAGGGCCCCGAGCAGATCGCCAAGATCGCCGTCCGCCCGACCATCGAGAAGCTCGACTTCCTGCACGCCCGTCGGGCCGACCTGGAGGCGCTCCGGCGCGAGATCTACCCGCTGGCGCGCCGGCTGGCGACCAGGCTCACCCAGGAGCACCACGCCCACCGCCGCGGAGCGGTGGATCTGCGGCGTACGCTGCGGTCCTCGATGTCCACCGGCGGCGTCCCCGTCGACCTGCGCTACCGGCCCAAGCGGCCGCATCGCACCGAGCTGGTGATCCTGTGCGACGTGTCGGGTTCGGTGTCCAACTTCGCGACCTTCACGCTGATGCTCGTCTTCGCGCTGCGGGAGCAGTTCGGGAAGGTGCGCGCGTTCACCTTCGTCGACGAGATCCACGAGGTCACGTCCTACTTCAAGCCCGGCGCCGACCTGGTCGACACGATGACCGAGCTGACGAAGGCGACCGAGCACTCTGCTCGGATGGGCCGCACCAACTACGGCCGCGCCTTCTCCCTCTTCCAGGAGCGCCACGCCGACGCCCTCGGCCCCAAGTCGTCGCTGCTGATCCTCGGCGACGCCCGCTCCAACTACTCCGACCTCGCCGTCGACTCGTTGCGCGCGATGGCCGAGTCGAGCCGCCACGCCCACTGGCTCAACCCCGAGGTCCGTACGCAGTGGGACACCGGCGACTCCGAGGCGGCCCGCTATGGGTCGATCATCGAGATGCGGGAGTGCCGCAACCTCACCCAGCTCTCCGAGTTCGTCCACGACCTCGCCTGATGGTCCCGCTGGTCGAGCCGCGAGGCCGCCCGCGGCCGAGCGTGTCGAGACCAACACAGTCCCATCGAGCGCGACAGGGGACTGTGTTGGTCTCGACACGCCGGCGTTCGTCCCTCTCGACGGCGGCTCGTCCAGCAGCCGGCGGGGGTCAC
>NZ_JACIXG010000051.1 GCF_014360585.1 Nocardioides sp. | reverse complement strand
CGGTGTCGTCGCCTACTCCTCCGTGGTGGAGTAGCCCCGCTGGTCGAGCCGCCGAAGCCGCCCGGCGTAGGCGTGTCGAGACCAACACAGTCCCCATGTCGCGCTGGATGGGACTGTGTTGGTCTCGACACGCTCGGCCGCGGGCGGCCTCGCGGCTCGACCAGCGGGGCCGATCAATATGATGGCCGGGTGGATGTCTCTCCTTACGATGCCTTGCTGTTCGTCTCCTTCGGGGGCCCGGAGAAAGCCGAGGACGTGGTGCCGTTCCTGGAGAACGTCACGCGCGGGCGAGGGATCCCGCGGGAGCGGCTGGTCGAGGTGGGGCAGCACTACTTCGACCGCGGCGGGAAGTCGCCGATCAACGACCAGAACCGGGCCTTCCTGGCTGCGCTGCGCAGCGACCTGGCCGAGCACGGGATCGACCTGCCGGTCTACTGGGGCAACCGCAACTGGGACCCCTACCTGAGCGACACCGTCGCGCAGATGCGGGCCGACGGGATCGAGCGTGCCGCGGTCTTCGCGACCAGCGCCTACTCCTCGTACTCCTCGTGCCGGCAGTATCGCGAGAACCTCTTCGAGGCGTGCGACAAGTCCGGTGGTGTCGAGGGGGCGCCGGTGCTGGACAAGCTGAGGCGCTACTACAACCACCCGGGCTTCGTCGCGCCGGTCGTCGACGGCGTGCTCGCCTCTCTCGAGGACCTGCCCGAGGACGAGCGCGACGGCGCGCGGATCCTCTTCGTGACCCACTCGATCCCGACCTCGATGAACGACAACGCCGGCCCCGAGGGCAATGCGTACGTCGCCCAGCACCTCGACGTCGCCGCGGTGATCGCCGAGCAGGTGGCGCAGCGTCGCGGCGTGACCCACGAGTGGGACCTCGTCTACTGCAGCCGCTCCGGCGCCCCGCACATCCCGTGGCTCGAGCCGGATGTGAACGACCATCTCGAGGAGCTGGCGGGCAGGAACGTTGGTGCGGTGGTGATGTGCCCGGTCGGGTTCGTCTCCGACCACATGGAGGTCGTCTACGACCTCGACACCGAGGCCATGGCGACCGCTGAGCGGCTCGGCATCCAGGCCCGGCGCAGCCCGACCGCGGGCGAGGACCCGCGCTTCGTGGCGACGGTGTGCGACCTCCTCCTCGAGCGCGCCGCAGCAGCGCGTGGAGAGACCCCTGAGCGGCGTACCGTCGGTGACCTGGGGCCCGGCCCCGACCGCTGTCCCGTGGGCTGCTGCTTCAACCAGCGCTCCCAGCTGCTGACCCTGTCCGGGGAGGACTCGCCCCAGTACTCCGGGTGATCACCCGCGGCATAGGGTCGGCCCCATGACAGAGCGTCCAGGGCCGTCCCAGCCCGCACCGCAGTGCCCAACTCCCAAGGCCGGAGACCTGCTCGCCCTCGCCGTGGCGACCGCCCGCGCGGCCGCGGACCTCGTCCGTGAGCGAGCCGCGGGCGTGGTCGAGGTGGCAGCCACCAAGTCGACCGCGACCGACGTCGTCACCCAGGCAGACCGCGACACCGAGGCGCTGATCCGGCGGCTGATCTCCCAGGAGCGTCCGCAGGACGCCTTCTTCGGCGAGGAGGGTGAGGAGACGTCGGGCACCAGCGGTGTCCGCTGGATCGTCGACCCGATCGACGGCACCGTCAACTTCCTCTACGGCCTGCCCAGCTACGCCGTCTCGATCGCCGCGGAGTACGCCGGCGAGGTGGTCGCCGGGGCGGTCGTCGACGTGCCCCACGGCACCCTCTACGCCGCCTTCCGCCAGCCGGACGGATCGGCCGCCGCGGTCAAGGACGGCGAGCCCATGGCCGTACGCCAGCCCGCGGAGCTCGCCCAGCGACTCATCGCCACCGGCTTCTCCTACGACGCCGAGCTCCGCCGGATCCAGGCCGAGGCACTGGTGCGGCTCCTCCCGGTCGTACGTGACGTTCGTCGCATCGGCTCGGCAGCCCTGGACATCTGCGGGGTGGCCGACGGCACCCTCGACGGCTATCTGGAGGAGGGGCTGCATCTGTGGGACCACGCTGCGGCGTGCCTGGTGGCCGAGGCGGCCGGAGCGCGGTGGGAGGCGACGACCGGGGCCGGCGGCCGCCGGTTCGTCCTCGTCGCACCCGCCCACGGCTACGACGAACTGCGGAAAGCGGCTGTTCAGGCCGGTTTTCTGCCAGTTGAGTCGCTCCCGGGTGTCGTACCCGGCTGAATGCCGCCGGTTGATGTAGATCTATGACCGGCCGACGGCCGGGAAGGCCCCGGAGCTCCGTCGGCCAAGACCGCGTTCACCCACCCGAAGGTCACTGCTCACCTACCCCGTGATAGGGAATACCCGCAGGTGACAGAACGTTTCGGCGACGCGGAACCCGGCAGAGTGTGCGAAATGCACGTGGATGGTGCACAATCACGGGCCGTGCCGCTGCCCTCGGGGGCGCGCGGGGGGACTGAAGATGAGTGAGAAGGGGAGTGGCGCAAATGGCGACGGACTACGACGCACCGCGTAAGAATGAAGAGGACCAGTCCGAGGAGAGCATCGAAGAGCTCAAGGCTCGTCGTCACGACAAGAACTCGGGCAAGGTCGATGAGGACGAGGCTGAGGCGGCGGAGTCGTTCGAGCTCCCTGGAGCCGACCTCAGCCACGAGGAGCTCGCGGTCGAGGTGAAGCCGAAGCAGGAGGACGAGTTCACCTGTATGAGCTGCTTCCTGGTCCACCACCGCAGCCAGCTGGCTGACGAGAAGAAGATGATTTGCTTCGACTGCGCGTAGCGCCGTCGAAAGCCGCCGAGTCGGCGGGTTTGCATAGCTTGCGCTAGCAAGCGCTCTGTGCAAACGCGCCGACTCGGCGGAAAGCCCGACGCAAGCCAGGCTGATAAGCAAAGGCCGCACGGAATCCGTGCGGCCTTTCTGCTATCTCAGGCTCCGTCCTTCTCCAGCTGCTTCGGCAACCGCCCGACCGACTTCACGTAGTAGTTGGCCGCACGCCGCTGGGCGAACATCCGCGCGAGCGCGATGGTGGCGCCGGTCGCAGCAGACCAGAGCACGGCCTCCACGAGGCGTACGTCGGGGTCGGCGGGGTTGGCCGGTGGTTTGCGCCCGGTGGACGC
Organism: Nocardioides sp.; assembly: GCF_014360585.1. Taxonomy (GTDB): domain Bacteria; phylum Actinomycetota; class Actinomycetes; order Propionibacteriales; family Nocardioidaceae; genus Nocardioides. The sequence goes on along the minus strand of NZ_JACIXG010000051.1, from coordinate 33,948 downwards.
CTTCCACCCGGTGGAGAGAACCTTGTTGGTGGCCTTCGCGGCCCCGATTCCGCTGACGAGGGCCATGATCGCCCAGACCTTGTCAGCCTTCTCGGCTTTGTCAGCCTTGGTGGACTTGGACATGCCTCGAGCCTAGGCCATGTGCGCGGGGATGGCGCTCACAGACTCGCGCGGAGCGCGTTGACCGACTTGGCGAGGGCGACCGGGTGGCGGGTGAACAGCAGCCAGTAGGGCGCCGGGTCGGCCGGGTCCTCGATGGCGATCCGCACCGCACGCTTGAGGTAGGGACGCAGGAGCAGGTACGCCCTGGCGTCGGCGTCGCGGCCCGCCAGATGACGTGCCTCGGTCTCGTCGAGAGCGACGGCCTCGCCGAGGAAACGAGCCTCGATCCGGGCGGGCCCGGCGCGCAGGACGCCGTCGGCGACCGTGATCCTGGCGTTGCCGTAGACGATCATGGCCAGCGCGAACAGACCGACGGTCGCTGCGGTGATGCCCCAGGCGAGCGCGGGCGGGACCCACAAGATGACCGCGATCCACAGGGTCGCCAGGAACATGACGCCCTGGACCCACCACCTCAGCGGTACGGTCAGTCGCTCGTCGTACGCGGAGGTGCTCACGAATCGTGAGTTTTTCATGTCGGGCAAGGGAGTCACGAATCGGGTGAGCCTCGGCCCCATTAGGGTGCGGGGTGTGTCTGATCTCGAAGTAGCCCTGGTGCGGCTGGACGCGGAGCTGCCGCCACCTGCGTACGCCCACCCCGGGGACGCCGGAGCCGACCTGCGGACGACCGTGGACGTGACCCTGAAACCGGGGGAGCGGGCGCTGGTGCCGACCGGGATCGCGATCGCCCTGCCGCACGGGTACGCCGGCATGGTGCATCCGCGCTCCGGGCTGGCCGCCAAGCACGGGCTCTCCATCGTCAACGCCCCGGGGACGGTCGACGCCGGGTACCGCGGTGAGGTGAAGGTGGCGCTGATCAACCTCGACCCCGTCGAGGCCATCGAGCTGCGGCGCGGTGACCGGATCGCCCAGCTGGTGATCCAGCGCGTGGAGCAGGCCAGCTTCGTCGAAGTCTCCGAGTTACCGGACTCGGTTCGTGGCGATGGGGGTTACGGTTCTACGGGGGGCTTCTCCAACCGCTGAGGATCAGTGTTAGATAAGTCTTCTCACAGAGTCACCGCAACCTGAAAGCAGATGGTCGTGAAGTTCCGTCGCAAGTCCGCGCCCTCCCACCGTGGAGAGCCATCTGCATCGGTCGAGGAGGGCCCGGTGGCCTCCGAGCGGCCGGTGCCCGCAGCTCCCGAGATCGGACCGTTCGACATCGACTCGGTCCCCGACGGGCTGATCACCGGTGACTGGGTGGACCTCGGCTCGATGATGCTCGCCCCGGCGCCGGGCAAGGAGCTGCGCCTGCAGGTGGACGAGAGCTCCGGCCAGATCGCGGCCGTGATGCTGACCGCCGAGGACGGCGCCATGGAGCTGCGCGCCTTCGCCGCGCCCCGCGACGGCGACCTGTGGACCGAGTCGCTGCCGATGCTGCGCGAGGACGTCCAGCAGCGCGGCGGCGCGACCGCCGACCTGGAGGGTCCGTGGGGCACCGAGCTGATCACACAGATGAAGGTGAAGCTGCCCGACGGTCAGCCGGCCGTCCAGCAGACCCGCATCATCGGCGTCAACGGTCCGCGCTGGATGCTCCGCGCCACCATGCTCGGCCGCCCGGCGATGGAGCCGACCGCGGGCAAGGAGTGGGAGAAGCTCCTCGAGCAGGTCGTCGTGTGCCGCGGGGAGGGTGCCAAGCCCAAGGGCGAGGCGCTCGAGGTGAAGCTGCCGCCCAACGCGCGCCGCGTCGAGAAATGATCGGCTAGCGATGTCCAAGGGCCGGCTGCGTGCGAAGCTCAGCGACTGGGCGAACACCGCCTCGATCGATGCGAGCGAGATCCGGGCAGCGCACGTCGCCAAGGATGTCGCCTCCATCGCCGACGCGCCCGACCGTGAGACGGTGCGGTTGCGGGGGACGCTGCGTACGATCACTCTGCGACCGCGCGGCGGCGTCCCGGCGCTGGAGGCCGAGCTCTTCGACGGCTCCGGCACACTGACGCTCATCTGGCTGGGCCGCCGGCGCATCGCCGGGGTCAGCCCGGGCCGGTCCCTGCAGGTGCAGGGCCGCATCGGCCGCAACGACGGCCAGCGCATCATGTTCAACCCCCGCTACGAGCTGATACCGGACCCCAACGAGTGAGCCAACCAAACGTGACCCCCACCTCTGAGACCCCAGCCGGCGACGACCGGCCGGTCGACCACGACCACAACCATCCGACTGTCGACACCGTCGAGGCGGTCGTACGCCGCCAGATGTCCGCCGGGCTCGGAGGTGTGCGTGGGATGCTCGAGGCCGGCGTGCCCGGCCTGGTCTTCACCATCGCCTGGCTGGCGGTCAAGGACCTCAAGTTCGCGCTGATCGCCTCGGCGGCGACTGCGGCGATCTTCCTGCTGGTGCGGCTGGTGCAGCGCTCGAGCCTGCAGTACGTCGGCAACGCCATCTTCGGGATCCTCATCGGCTTCGCGGTGGTGCGGCTGGCCCAGTCGATGGGTGGATCAGCCGAGGAGCAGGCCCTGGCCTACTTCCTGCCCGGCATCCTGATCAGCCTCGGCTACACGGTCCTGGTCGGCGGCCTGTGCCTGATCGGCTGGCCGATCTTCGGCTTCTTCATCGGCGTCGCCAGCGGCGATCCGCTCGAGTGGCATCAGGACAAGCAGATCGTGAAGCTGTGCACGCGGCTGACCTGGCTCTTCTTGGCGCCCGGTGCGATCGGAGCCGCCATCCAGGGGCCGATCTGGTTCCTCGCCTGGAGCGGCTCGATCGACCGCGACTGGGCGATCCTCGCCCTCGGCATCCTCCGCACCGGCTTCGGCTGGGCGCTGCGGATCGCCTGCTACGGCACCATGATCTGGCTCCTCGCCCGCAACCACACCCCGGTCCAGTCCACGGCGCGATGAACCCACGCGCGGTCGTCGTCGCCGGCGCACTGGTCGCCCTCGTGGCAGCCGGCTGCGGCAGCTCGACCGCGACGGTCGGCGGCAAGGAGCCGTTCTCGCTGCCGGTAGGACCGACCGAGTGGGAGGCCACGGCGCCGGCCTGGTACGCCGATGGCACGCTGCACGTGGGTGAGCGGAGCGTCGATCTCGGTGAGCCTGTGGACGAGTTCGTGCTCGGCGCCACCGGTGTCTACTGGATGCGCGGCCGGACACTTATGTTCACGAGCGCGGAGGGCGAGACCGAGAAGGTCGAGGAGGTCGGTTGGCGCAACCTGGCCGTGTCGGCGGACCGCTCGGTCTTCGCCACCGTGGACCAGTCGCGTGGCCCGACTGACGAGTACGGCACCCACGTGCTCCAGGTGGCGGCGTTCGACACCCGCACCGGTGAGCAGCTCTACCGAACTCCTGACGAGGAGCCCGACGGCGGTGCGGATCTGGAGGACCTCTACGGCGAGGTCATGCCGTTGCTGGTCGGGGTGAGCGACGAGCACCTCTTCTACGACAGCACCACCATCGACCTCGACGACGGCTCCGCGACACCGGCGAGCGCCAGTCCGGACGGGGAGGTCTACGAGGGCTACGCCGAGACCCTGTTCCCCGACGGGTTCCATGTCTACCTCGGCGGAGAGGGCAAGCGACGGGAGCTGGCCGACTCCTGGGTCGCCGGGGTCGGTCGGCTCTCGCCGGACCGGAGCACGATCTTCGACGTGAGCGAGTGGCCCACCCAGGCGGTGGCGTACGACGCGAAGACAGGCCGCCAACGCGCGATCGACGCGCCGTGGGAGCACTTCAAGCTGGTCGGGTGGAGCGACGAGGACACCTTCTTCGGTGTCGCGGAGCGGATCGACACGAACGCGACCAACGTGCTGCGCGAACGGCAGGTCGTCACCTGCGAGCTGCGGACGCTCGCCTGCACACCGGTCAGCCCGATGATCCCGACCGACGACGAGAACCTGGGTGGGCCGGCGACCTTTCTCGTCGAGGGAAGCAGCGACGAGCTCTGACCGCGATCGCCCAGCTTTTGAGCGCCTGAGCGTGGCACGAGCGTAGGAGCCCGATCATGGCGCCGACTCGGGATACGGTGCTGCGCGTGGAGCTGCGAGTGGTGAGGCCGGTACGCGGAAGCGTGTGGCTCTCCCTGCTCGCCACGCTCCAGATCATGAGCGGTGCGGGCCTGGCCCACGTGGCCGCGGGCGGCGCTCTGCCGAGCGCCGGCTGGCTGGCCGCGGCGGCACTGGCTGTCTTCGGCATGGGCATCGTGGTGCTGCAGCGTCGCGTCGGCCTCCTCGCCGGCACGCTCGCGGCCGGGCTGTCCCAGCTGGGGCTCCACGAGGTCTTCGCGGCCTTCGCCGCGGCCCCCGGCGCCCAGCACCAGCACGCCGTCGGCGCGGCCGACGGCAGTGGGCCGATGCTCCTGGCCCATGCCTGCGCGGCCGTGCTCTCCGTCATCGTCTGGGGGCTGCACCGCAGGGCTCTCGCCGTGGTCGTACGCCGCCTTCCGATCCCACGGCTCGCGGTCGTCGGCGACCTGCTCGCCGAGGTGCGGCAGGTCGTCCCGCGACCGGCTCCGTGGGTCGCCGTCTCTCCGCGAAGGGGACCGCCGAGGCCCATCGGCCTCTGAGATCCCTCTGCGAGCACCACCGGGTGAGCCCGGTGGCTGTCTTGCGTACCCGAAATCGCGAGAAGAGAAACCTCGAATGCCCGTTCCCACCCAGCTCCAGACCCCATCACCGGCCGAGCCACGGACCGTCCCGCAGGCCGATCCGCCGAGCCGACGAAGCGACTGGTGGCCGATGGTCCGCCCGCTCGTGCTGCGCCTGCACTTCTACGCCGGGGTGCTGGTGGCCCCGTTCATCCTGGTCGCCTCGGTGACCGGGCTGCTCTACACGATCGCCCCGCAGGTGGAGCAGATCGCCTATCGCGAGCTGACCGATGTCGGCCCGGCAGGTGGCCAGGTGACGCTCGCCGAGCAGGTCGCCGCCGCCCGCGCGACCCACCCCGCCGGAGCGGTCATCCGGGTCGACGTCCCGGAGGCTGCCGACCGCAGCACCCGGGTGGTCTTCACCGACGAGACCGTCCCCACCGGCTACGACATGTCGGTGTTCGTGAACCCCTACACCGGCCAGGTCGAGGGCCAGGTACGCAGCTATGGGCAGTGGCTCGGCTTCCGCGCGTGGCTCGACGACCTCCACCGCAACCTTCATCTCGGCGCGCTCGGCCGCAACTACAGCGAGCTCGCGGCGAGCTGGCTGTGGGTGGTGGCCCTGGGCGGGCTGGCCCTCTGGATCGCCAAGCGCCGGCGCGAGCGGCGCACCCGCCGGCTGCTGACGCCCGACCCTTCGACAAGCTCGGGACATCGCCTCGATGCCCGCGGCCGGGCACGGGTGATGTCGTGGCACGGCGCGATCGGCGTCTGGGTCCTGCTCGGTGCGCTGGTCCTGTCGGTCTCCGGGGTGACCTGGTCGCGCTACGCCGGAGCCAACGTCGAGGAGCTGCGTACCGCTCTGGCCTGGATGAAGCCGCTTCCGACGACCTCGCTGGAGGGCGAGACCTCGTCGGTCGGTCACGAGCACCACGGGCCGGGCGCGGCGACGTCCGGCGAGGACCCGGACGCGCTCCTGGTCGACGGTGTCGGCATCGACGGTGTGCTCGCCGCCGCCCGCGAGGAGGGTCTCGGTGACCCGCTCTACCTGACTCCGCCGACGGACGCGGACAGCGCCTGGACGGCCGCGGAGAACAAGCGTGACTGGCCCACGAGCTACGACACCGTCGCCGTCGATCCGGCCAGCGGCGCGGTCGTGGACCGCGTCGACTTCGCCGACTGGCCGGTGATGGCCAAGCTGACCACCTGGAGCATCGGCGCTCACATGGGGATCCTGTTCGGCGTCGCCAACCAGATCGTCCTGGCAGCGGTGGCGATCGGGCTGATCGCCCTCACGCTCCTGGGCTACCGGATGTGGTGGCTGCGGCGTCCTCGCGGCACGAGTCGGCTGCGGTTCGGCAGGCCGGTGCCACGCGGCGCCTGGCGGCGACTGCCGCGGACCGTGCTGGCCGGCGGCGTCGCGGTGACCGTGCTCGTCGGCTGGTTCTTCCCGCTGCTGGGGATCAGCCTGGTGGCGTTCCTGCTGATCGACCTCGCGCTCGCCTTGGCGAGCAGACGCGGCCGGGCGGGCTAGGGCATGTCTGGCAAATCCACGCGCGCTACGCGACGTTTCGCATCCGATCTGGCTGCGTTGCCGCCACTCGACAGCCTCCAGGATGCCTTCGTGGCGGACGCCTTGCCAGATCGGCCCGAAACGCCGCTCGCGGCCGCCGTGTCTTTACCAGACATGCCCTGAGCCGGGTCAGGCGGCGCAGGCGGTGCAGAGGCCGAAGATCTCGACCGTGTGGTTGACGTCGGAGAAGCCGTGCTGCGCCGCCACCTTGTCGGCCCAGGTCTCCACGGCCGGGCCCTCGATCTCCACCGCCTTGCCGCACTGACGGCACACCAGATGGTGGTGATGGGTCGTGGAGGCGTCCCCGCACAGCCGGTAGGTGGACTCGCCGTCGGGCTTGTGGATCACATCGGCGAGCCCGTCGTCGACGAAGATCTGCAGGTGGCGATAGACCGTGGAGAGGCCGATCTTCTCGCCGCTCGCGCGCAGCGTGGCGTAGACGTCCTGGGCGCTGCGGAAGGTGTCCTCGGCGGCGAGGGCCTCCTTCACCGCGGCGCCCTGATTGGTCGCGCGCCGCTTGACCTGCTGGGTTGGTGCCATGAGCGCCATGCTAGTCGGTATCGGAACGAATCCCGTGTCCAGCGGGTCGACGATGACGCGTCGCGGGACGGCTGTGCAATAATGAAAATGATTCCCGATAAGACGAAAGGCTGTCATGTCACGCACGTGTCAGGTCACCGGTGCCCGCCCGGGCTTCGGAAACAACCGCCCCTGGTCCAAGAAGGCGACCCGGCGACGCTGGGAGGTGAACCTGCAGAAGAAGACCTACTTCGTGCCCAGCCTGGGCCGGAAGGTCACGCTGCGGCTCAGCACCAACGCGATCAAGCAGATCGACGTACGCGGCATCGAGGCCGTCGTCGCCGAGATGCGCGCCCGAGGGGAGAAGGTCTGATGGCCAAGAAGTCCAAGATCGCGGCCGAGGCGAAGCGCCGCGAGATCGTCGAACGGTACGCGGAGCGTCGGGCGGCGCTCAAGGAGCAGATCCGGGCCGCGGAGCCGGGCTCGGCCGAGCAGGCCGAGGCCGTCCGTGCGCTCTCGCGGCTGCCGCGCGACTCCTCGCCGGTGCGCCTGCGCAACCGTGACCAGGTCGACGGCCGACCGCGAGGCTATCTGCGCAAGGCGGGCGTGTCCCGGATCCGATTCCGCGAGCTCGCGCACAAGGGGCATCTGCCGGGGATCACCAAGTCCAGCTGGTGACGTCGGCGAAGCCTAACCGGAACCATTCCGAGTCGGCGGGGCGCTACCCGGCGGTCGCCGGGCTGTGCTAGACACACGCCTCATGAGCGAGCGCAAGCGAGCGGCCGTGGGCCTCAGGCCGTCGCGTCCGTATTCTCCCTCTCCTTCGACGGAGGCGGCGGAATGAGTACGAAGGCCCCGGAGCGGGCGGCGGCCGAGAAGCCGGGGTTCCAGCTGGGGCAGACAGAGATCGTGGCGATCGTCCTGCTCGTCGTCCTGCTCTCCCAGCGCTGGCTGCTGCCGCTGCTGGACCATGACCTGTTCAACACCTGGGGCACGATCTTCGTCGCCATCGTGGTGCAGTCGGCGCCATTCCTGCTGGGCGGCGTGCTGCTCAGCGCCCTCATCTCGACGTTCCTCTCGGAGAAGGCGCTGAGCAAGATCGTGCCGAAGAGCCCCGCGCTCGGCGTCCCGGTCGCCGGCCTGGCCGGGATCGGGCTGCCGGGCTGCGAGTGTGCCGCGGTGCCGGTGACCAACTCGCTCATCCGTCGTGGGGTCGCCCCCGCCGTGGCGCTGACGTTCATGCTGGCCGCGCCCGCGGTCAACCCGGCGGTTCTGGTCTCGACGGCGGTCGCCTTCCCCGGCCAGCCGATGATGGTGCTGGCTCGGTTCATGGCCTCGATGATCACGGCCGTCGCGGTCGGCTGGCTCATGCTCGCCCGCGGCAAGCTGCTGCTCGAGCGGCTGACCAACCTCGGTCGCGACCAGCACGCCCACGAGCGGTCGTTCCTCGGCAACGTCAGCCACGACTTCCTGCACGCCTCCGGGTTCCTGGTCCTGGGGGCCATGCTGGCGGCGGCGGTCAACACCTTCGTACCCCGCTCGGTGGTCAACACCGTCGCCGGGCAGGCGGTGCTGGGGATCCTGACGCTGGCGCTGTTCGCGTTCATCGTCGCGCTCTGCTCCGAGTCGGACGCCTTCGTCGCAGCCTCGTTCACGGCGTTCTCCGACACCGCGAAGCTGGTCTTCCTCGTCGTCGGTCCGGCGATGGACATCAAGCTCGCTTCCATGGAAGCCGGCCATTTCGGCATGGGCTTCGCACTTCGTTTCGTACCCTTGGTGATCATCACGGCGGTCGCCTCCGCCGTCGGCATCGGATGGTGGTTGCTGTGAGTGAGCGTCAGCGAGCGATCCGTCCGGCCAAGGCGCGGCCGCGTCCGTACGATGGCGCTTGCGCAACGGAGGTGGCCGCGTGACTAGGACAACTCAGGCTCTGGTGGTCGGTTTCCTCGGCGCCGTACTGCTGCGGCTCGCGCTCGGCGACGGCTATCTGAGATACGTCACCGACTGGATGAAGTGGCCGCTGATCGTCACCGGTGTGGTGCTCCTCGGTCTGACGGCGTGGATGCTGCTGCGTCCAGAGCCGGGGGATGAGGGCGAGGACGACCACGAGCATGGCCACAAGGTCCCGGCGATGACCTGGCTGGCGATCGTGCCCGGTGTGATCGTCTTCGTCGCCAGCCCGCCGTCGCTGGGTGCCTACCTCGCCGAGCGTCGTGCCGGCGATCCGGTAGCGGCGGCTCCCGACGCCGAGATCCTGCCGCTGCCGGCCTCGGACGGGCCGGTGGACGTCGAGGTCGCCGAGTTCATGTGGCGCGCCGGGGTGGAGGACGGCTCGACGATCAAGGGCCGCGACATCCGCCTGACCGGCTTCGTCAGCACCGACGAGAAGGGCAACTGGTACGTCACCCGGATCGCGATCGCCTGCTGTGCCGCCGACGCGAGCGCCTCGCGGGTGCGCGTGGAGGACTACGACGACGCTCCCGAGCGCGACGCCTGGGTCGCGGTCACCGGTCGCTGGGTCGAGGGCACCGCGCCGGGCGGCAAGTCGGAGACCGCCATCGAGGCCACCTCCGTCGAGCCGCGCGAGGCGCCGGCCAACACCTACCAGTGAGCGCTGTCCGGTGAGCTCTGGGAACCAGCCGGGGAAGCGGTCCGGAAACCCGGCTCGACGCGCCGCTGCCGCGGCGCAAAGCGAGCCGGCCTGGCGAGAGCGGCTCCCGCATCCTTCGCGTGCGCTCGTCGTCGGCGTGCTGATCGCGGTCGCGATCGGAGTCGTGGTGCTCACCCGCGACCTCGGTTCCGGCGATGCCCCGGCTTCGGGTGGGCCGGGCGCCGCGGGCTCCTCCGCCGCTCCGGTCGCTTCGGGGCCGGTCGCCTCCCTGGAGGAGTTCTGCGGCGGCGTACAGACGATGGCGAACGCCCATGCTGCCCAGATGTCCACGCCGAACGACGAGAACGAGACCGCGCTGGGACTGGCGGCGACGAGCCTGCAGTCGATGGGCGTTCCCGAAGGTACGCCGGCTGCTGCCGTCGAAGGCGTGCGGATGATGATCGAGGACGCCCTGCGCACCGGCCGCGGCGAGGACCCGCTCGAGCGCAGCGAGGCCCAGAACCTCGCCTACGAGCGCCTTGGCGAGTTCCTGACCGAGAGCTGCGGCGCGGCGTAGTCGGGGGTTTGCTGGGCTCGTGGGATACCCGGTCGACCGGCCTCTACACATTTCTCAGGCCTGGAGTTGACGGGCACTGAAACACCCGTCAACTCCATGAAGTGCCTGTCCAGCTGCGCGATCCGTCTCAGCTTTCGGGCGCCACCCAGGGGTCACCTGCGGCGGATCAGGACCACGGAGTCCTCGAGGGTGGCTGGCTCGCCGGACGGGCTGGTGACAGGGCGGTTGCGGTGCTCGAGGACGACCGTCTCCCAGGCCTCCTCGGACAGGTCGAGCGCCTCGAGCTCCTCCTTGGCGTCGAGGAAGCGGTGCTCGTGCATGGCGGCGTCGGCCCAGGAAGGTGCTGCGGCGTGCGAGGTGATGAGCAGGTGACCTCCGGGGTTCACCAGCCCGGCCGCCCGGCGGAGGATGTCGGCACGGGGCAGCTCGACGGGGGACTGGAAGAAGCTGGCGGTGACCAGGTCGTAGCCTCCGGATCCGTCGAGTCCGGCCAGGTCGGAGGCGACGAACCGGGCCTGCTCCTCGGTGAGGCCCGCCGCCAGGGCGGCGTTTCGGGCCCGGTCCACGGCGTTGCTCGAGATGTCGATCCCGGTGGCCCGCCATCCCTGCTGCGCCAGCCAGATCACGTCAGCCCCCTCGCCGCAGCCGAGGTCGAGCGCCGTCCCCGGCTCCAGGCCGGGGGCGATGTCACCGAGCACCTTGTTGACCTTGCCGGACCAGACGTGGTCGCTGCCGGCGTACCTCTCCTGCCAGAAGGCGACCGGGTCGCCCGCCTCGGCGGTCTCGGGCTCGGCAGGCTCCGCGACGGCGCGGTCGAAGTCGTCGGTGACCAGGGCCATGTTCACGAAGCTGCCGGCCATGGTGCCGGCGCTCATGCTGATCGGGACGTTGGCCATCGGGTTGGACACGTTGCCGACAGCCCAGATCCGGTCGCTGCTGGTCTTGCCGGTCGCGTCGACGGCAAGGAAGCTGCCGACCATCGATTCTTCGCGCGCGAGGTCGAGGTGGGCCAGGAAGTCATCGTGCGGGCGCAGTGTCCCGGCGGTGAAGATGGCGCCGACCTCGGTGACCAGCCCGTCGGCGGTGCGCACCGCGGTGACCTGGTCGCCCTCGCCGAGCACCTCGATGACGGGCGCGGCGACGAGCTCGACCCCACGCGCGCGCAACCGCTGCTCGTCGGCCTCCTCGAACGGACCGAGTCCGGCGGTGAAGACGACGACGTCGTCGCTCCACTGCCGGATCAGCTGCGCCTGGTGCATGCCGAGGGGAGAGGTGGTCAGCACTCCGATCCGTCGGTCACGCACCTCCCAGCCGTGGCAGTAAGGGCAGTGCAGGACGGTGGCGCCCCAGCGCTCGGCCAGGCCCGGGATGTCGGGGAGCTCGTCGGTGACGCCGGTCGCGACGATCGCGACGCGACCGGTCAGTCGCGCCCCGTCCTCCAGGAGGACGCTCACGCCGGTGTCCGTCTCGTCGAGACGGGCGACACGGCCCGGGCGGATCTCCACGTCGTACGTGGCCAGCTCCTCGCGGCCCCTGCGCAGCAGGTCGGCGGGGTCGATGCCCTCGTGGCCGAGGACGCCGTGCATGTGCGCCGCGAAGCGGTTGCGGGGAAGTCCGGAGTCGACCACAAGGGTCCTGCGGCGGGCGCGGCCGAGCATGAGGGCTGCGGAGAGTCCGGCGGCTCCGCCGCCGATGACGATTGCGTCGAGGTGTTCGGTGTTTTCTGTCATGTCACCAGTTGACTGGCAAAATGAAGGAACGGCAAGACTTCTTGCAGATTTGGCAAATGGGAGATGGAGCACATGATCGACGAGCTCAAGCAGGTCGGCCCGCGGATCCGGGCGATCCGGCACAGCAAGGGCTGGACGCTGGACCAGCTGGCTGCGATGGCGGAGATGTCGCCCAGCACGCTGTCGCGGCTCGAGTCGGGCAAGCGTCAGGCGAGCCTGGAGCTGCTGATCCCGCTGACCCGCCACCTCGGCGTCGGCCTCGACAGCCTGGTGACGCCCTCGGTCCCGGATCCCCGCGTACGCAGGCCGGTGATCCGCCGCGACGGGATGGAGATCGCGCCGCTGACCCCCGAGGGGTCGCCGGTGAACACCTTCAAGATCACCTACCAGCCGGTCACCGAGGTGCCGGAGCCGCGGGTCCATGACGGCTACGAATGGCTCTACGTCATCTCCGGCAAGCTCCGGCTGCTGCTGGGTGACCGCGACCTGGTGCTGACCCGTGGCGAGGCCGCCGAGTTCGACACGAGGGTGCCGCACGCGATCTTCGCGACCGGGTCGCGCCCGGCTCAGGTCCTGAGCATCTTCAACAGTGACGGCGTGCGCATGCACACCCATACCGCGGAGGGATGAGTCTGGCCGCGTTATGAGTGAGGCACCACCCTGTGTGTAGAATGAGAATCGTTATCATTAACCACAGGAGGTCCTCATGAAGCAAGGCATCCACCCCGTCTCCGGGCCGGTCGTCTTCCGCGACCGATCGGCGGACAGGCTCTTCCTGATGCAGTCGACGGTCCGCGAGCGTCTCGCCGACGACCACGAGCAGGTGACCTGGGAAAACGGCGAGACCTACCCGGTCGTCGACGTGGACGTCTCCAGCGCCAGCCACCCGTTCTGGACCGGGCGTGGTCGCGTGGTCGACACCGAGGGCCGGGTCGAGCGGTTCAAGCGGCGCTACGGGCGCGGCCGATGAGCGAGCGTCAGCGAGCGATGATCGACATGGCCAGCGCGCCGCGTCCGTATCCTGGCGCTCGCGCTACGGCTACGACCGGAGTGAGGTCGAGCGGCGAGCTTGCTCGTCCGCTCGCGCCGAGCGAGGGAGTTACTGCGCGAAGCGCAGAGGTGGCGCGATGACGCCCCGGCCGCGGTCGCAGCGCAAGCTCTCGAGCACGAAGGTGCCGGTCATCCTGGTGAGCGGGGTGGAGGAGGGCGCGATGCTCTCCGCCACCGTCTCGCTCCAGTTCGGCCTGCCCGACACGGTCATGGTCCGCCACGTCATCGACCCGGGACGGCAGTTGCTGACCCGCATCGTCAGCGACATCAGCGGCGTGGTCGAGAACGAGGAGATCAATCTCGCCCACGCCTGCGTCGCCTGCGCGATCCGCGAGGACATCGTCCCCACCCTCGAGCGCCTCGCCGCGCAGGGTCGCTGGGGCAGCATCGTGGCCTGCCTGCCGGTCGCCGCGGAGGCGATCCAGGTCTGCCGGGTGCTCGCCTGGGCGCCGCGGATGGCACCACACATCTCCATCGCCGCGGTCGTCGCCGCGCTCGAGGGCACCACCGTCGCCGAGGACCTGCTCGGACCCGACCTGCTCGACGAGCGCGGCCTGGCCACCTCCGAGGACGACCGTCGTGGCGTCGCCGAGGTCGCCAGCGCGATCGTGGAGTACGCCGACGTCGTCTGCATCACCGAGGCCCCCGAGCCCGAGGAGCACTCGCTGGTGGCCACGCTGGCCCAGCCCCGTACGCCGGTGGTGACCGATCCCTCGCTCCTGGATGCCGCCGGCCTTGTCGCCGGCGTGCACCGACACCATGCGGTGGAGGCCTGGGTCGCGGAGGTGCGTCGCAACCCGCTGCCGCCGCTGCCCGAGGGCGGTGCGTGGCGTCTCGACCTGCGCTCGGAACGCCCGATCCACCCGGTCCGCTTCCAGGAGGAGCTGGAGCGCCTCGGTGGCGGCCCGCGGCGCTCGCGCGGCTGCTTCTGGGTCCCGACCCGTCCCGACGACATCTGCGTCTGGGACGGCGCCGGTGGCCAGGCCAGCGTCGGCTCGACCGAGAAGTGGGGGCGCACCGAGCGGCTCACCCGCATCGTCGTGGTCGGGATCGACGACGAGGCCGACGAGATCCCGCGTGCCTTCGAGCGCGCGCTGCTCACCGATCAGGAGATCGCCCAGCGCGGCCAGATCTGGGAGGAGTCCTGGGACGGGCTCGAGGACTGGCTCGGCCCCATCGGTCGCGCCGCCTGAATCGCATCAAACCACCCCGAAGGAGGCCGCCATGGCCGTACCCAAGCGCAAGATGTCGCGCAGCAACACCCGCCACCGCCGCTCGAGCTGGAAGGCCACAGCCGTTGCGCTCGTGCCGGTAACCGTCGACGGCCAGACCTACGACGTGCCCCGGCGCCTGGTCCGCGCGGTCGAGCGCGGCTACGTCGACCCCGCCAAGATCCGCTGAGATGCTCCCCTGAGAGAAAGGCCGCCCATGCCCAAGCGTCCGCCGTCTCCGGTCCGCAAGCGGCGCAAGCCGCTGCTGGCACCGGACGTCACCTACGTCGACTACAAGGACGTGCAGCTGCTGCGTACGTTCATCTCCGACCGCGGCAAGATCCGCTCCCGCCGCGTCACCGGACTCAGCCCGCAACAGCAGCGCGCGGTCACCAAGGCGATCAAGAACGCCCGCGAGGTCGCGCTGCTGCCCTACACCAGCACGAAGGGATAGTCCCGATGAAGGTCGTCAACTCCATCCGGTCGCTGAAGAACCAGCCCGGCTCCCAGGTCGTACGCCGGCGCGGCCGGGTCTACGTCATCAACAAGCTCAACCCGCGCCTCAAGGCGCGTCAGGGCTGAGCCCAGGTCGAGCCCGCCTGTTACTACCGAGCCCCTACCTCGCCACGCACCTGCGCGGCGAGGTAGGGGCTGTTCTGGGTGAGTGGGACCGCTTCGGACGGACCTGGCCGCGTCAGCGTTCCTCGCGAAAGTCGACGTGGCGTCGGACCACCGGGTCGTACTTGCGCAGCACGAGCCGGTCAGGAGTGTTTCGGCGGTTCTTCTTGGAGATGTACGTGTATCCCGTGCCCGCGGTGGAACGAAGCTTGATCTTGGGGCGCACGTCAGATGATCTGCTGGACATGGGCTGCTCTCCTGCTGATGATAATGGGAATGATTCTCAACTAAGACTACACGAGCCCATCGAGGACGGGGTGACGCAGGGCCCGCCACTAATCAAATTGGTGATGAGAACGATTCTCAACTAGATTGTGGGCCCTCCTGACTGGAAGGCACAACGATGATCATCCGCCCCCACATGCGTGGCGCTGCCGCTCTCGCCGCCCTCGCGCTCGCCGCGACGGCCTGCGGCTCGTCGCAGTCCGCTGACCCTGACACCCTGCGGATAGCCGGGCCGTTCGAGATCCACAGCCTCGAACCATCCTCCGACGGCTACTTCTTCACCCGGCTCCACGTCACAGAGACGCTGGTGACGGCCGATTTCGAGGGCAACCTCGTTCCGGGCCTGGCCACCGAGTGGTCCGCCGAGCAGGCGAACACGGTCTGGACCTTCGAGCTCGCCGACGGGGTCGAGTTCCACGACGGCAAGCCGATGACGCCCGAGAACGTGGTTGCCGTGCTCGAGAAGATGGCCGGCGACGCTGCCAGCCCGCTCGCCGATGTCGGCGTCAAGACGATCCGCGCCAGCGAGAACGCGGTGGTGATCGAGCTCAGCGAGCCGAACGTGTCGGTTCCCGCGACTCTGTCCCACTTCAGCACCGGGATCCTGGCCCCGTCCTCCTACGACGCGGACGGGAAGGTCGAGAAGATCGTCGGAACCGGTCCGTACGAGGTCGCGAAGGTGTCGCTTCCCTCCCGCATCGAGACCGTACGCGTCGCCGACTGGCGTGGCGACGAGCCCGATGTCGAGAAGGTCTCGTTCCAGGCTGTCGGCCGTGCTGAGAGCCGTGCGGTGATGGCCACCGGCGGCCAGGCCGACGTGGTCTTCGGACTCGAGCCGGCTGGCCGCGAGCGCGTGGAGAGCACCGACGGCGTGGACATGGAGTCCGCCCTGCAGCCGCGCACCATCCTGATGAAGATGAACGCGGCTGACCCGGCCTTGGCGGACGTACGTGTCCGGCAGGCGATCAGCATGGCGCTCGACCGAGAGTCCATCGCCGAGGCGGTCCTGCGTGAGAAGGAGATCGCCGCGACTCAGCTGCTGACCCCGACCCTGGCGGACTGGGACGCAGAGCTCGAGCCACTGACGTATGACGCCGAGAAGGCGAAGGCCCTGCTGGCCGAGGCCGGGTGGACTGCGGGCTCGGACGGCACCCTCGCCAAGGACGGGAAGCCGCTCACGCTCGAGCTGCTGACCTACCCGGACCGCCCGGAGCTTCCGGCCCTGGCTACCGCGATCCAGGCCGAGCTGAAGAAGGTCGGCGTGTTGGTCGACGTCGAGGTCACGAACTCCAGCGAGGTGCCGGCCAAGCACGGCGACGGGAGCCTGCAGATGGCACTCGTCGCCAAGTCCTTCGCGCTGATCTCCGACCCGCTGCCCACCGTTGCCGACACCTTTGCCAAGGGTGGCTCGGACTGGGGAACCATGGGGTGGAGCGACCCGGCCGTCGACCAGGCCGTGGCCGCGCTGATGGCCGGCGCCGGGGGCGACGAGGCGGCCGAGCACCGCCGTACGATCGTGACGACCGCCCAGGAGCAGCTGCCGTTGGTCCCGGTCGCCTGGTATCGGATGAACGCCGCTGTCAGCGACCGCGTGGAGGGCTTCCAGATCGACGCGCTCGAGACCAGCTGGCGGATCACCGACGTCGAGCTGGCCGAATGAGCCGCCTCGGTGGTGTGATCGCCCGTCGCGCGGCCCAGGCCGTGGCGGTGGCGATCGGCGTCTCGGCGCTCTGCTTCGCGATCACCCAGCGACTGCCGGGCGACATCGCCTACCGGATCGCCGCGGGGCGCTACGGCTACGACATGGTCGACGCCGAGGCTGCCGCCTCGGTCCGTGACGAGCTCGGGCTCGACCGACCGCTGTGGCAGCAGCTGGGGGAGTGGGTCCTCGACCTGCTCCAGCTCGACCTGGGCCGGTCCCTGGTCACCTCTCAGCCCGTGCTGACCGAGGTGAGCCACTACCTGGCCGCGACGCTGCAGCTGGCAGCGCTCTCGATCGTGGTCGCGGTGGTCGTCGGTGCCGGGATCGGCGTCGTCGCTGCCCGTCGGCCCGGTGGCTTCGCCGACCGGTTCTCGTCGCTGTGGGTGGCGAGCGTACGCGCCGTGCCGCCGTTCCTGCTCGGTCTGCTGCTGATGATCGTGCTATCGGCACAGCTGGGGCTCTTCCCGGCGGTCGGGCACGGCGACGGCGGCATCGTCCTTCCGGCGCTGACCCTCGGGTTGAGCCTGTCCGGGCTGATCGCCCGGGTGACCCGCGACGCGGTGGTGGAGGTCCGGGGCTCGGCCTATGTGGAGTTCGCGCAGACCAAGGGGCTGCCCGAGAACTGGGTGCTGGTGCGCCACGTGCTGCGCAACGCGGCCGTCTCGCTGGTGCCGTACCTCGGCGTGCAGTTCGTCGTGCTCATCGAAGGAGTAGTCGTGGTGGAGAGCCTCTTCGCCTGGGACGGGCTGGGCCACTCGCTGGTCCACGCGGTCTTCTGGCGAGACATCCCGGTGCTGCAGGCAACGGCCCTCGTGCTGGCGCTGCTGATCGTGCTGGTGAACACGCTGGTCGATCTGGCCGTGCTGGGCCTCGACCCGCGGCCGCGGGGACGGGCGGTGACCGCATGAGCGAGCGCCAGCGAGCGACAACAAGCCTCAGGCCGCCGCGTCCGTATTCTGGCGCCTGCGCGACGGAGGCGGCGGCATGAGCATGGTGATGCTGGAGCAGACCCTGGGATCTCGTCCGGTGCGGTCGTGGACGCGGATCGCGTCGCTGGCGGGGCTCGGGCTGATCATCGCGTTCGCACTGATCGGACCCATGCTGCTTCCCGACCCAGCGGCCCAGGACCTGGCTCGCTATCTGAAACCACCCTCGACCGCCGACCCACTGGGGACCGACGACTACGGCCGCAGCGTCGCCTCCCGCGTCGCCCATGCGACCCGCGTCTCCCTGCTTCTCGCGGCGGTCTGTGTCGCCACCGCGCTGCTGCTGGGCTGCGTCGCCGGTGTGCTGTCGGCGTGGTTCGGCGGCTGGGTCGATGCGGTGCTCCGCTCGATCTCGGAGGCGTTCGTCGCCGTACCGGCCCTGCTCGTGGTGCTCCTGGTCTCGGCCCTCGCCGCGCCCGGATCGATGCTCGCCCTCTACGTCGGTCTCGCGCTCGTACAGTGGGTCGAGTTCTTCCGAGTGGTGCGCGCTCGCAGCGCTCTGGTGCTCGGTTCGCCCGCCGTGGAAGCCGCGGGGTTGTTGCGACTCGGCTGGACCCATGTCGTGCGCCGCCATCTCTGGCCGGCTCTCCGGCCGCTCCTGGTGACCCTTTCCTCGCTGGGCATGGTCACCTCGATCCTGGCGATGTCGACCCTCGGCTTCGTGAAGGTCGGGCTGCAGCCGCCACGGGCGGAGCTCGGGCTGATGATCACCGAGTCGTTCCCGTTCTACGACGCGGCGCCGTGGATGCCGTTGGCGCCGATCGCGGTGCTGTTCTGTCTGACCATCTGCCTGCTCGGGCTGCGATCCCCTCAGGAGGGGCGATGAACCTGAAAGCCACCGGAGTGGTCGTACGCACCGGGCCGCTGATTCTGGCCGATGTGCCCGACGTCCATATCGAGGCGGGCAAGCCGCTCTCGATCGTCGGGGAGAGCGGGTCCGGGAAGTCGGTCCTGGCTCATGCCCTGATGGGCACGCTGCCGCCCGAGCTCTCCGCGGTCGGGTCCCTGGCCGTCGGGGACGCCTCCTTCGACCTGGCCGAGCGGGACTCGCGACGCACGCTGTGGGGCCGTGAGGTAGCTCTTCTACCGCAGGAGCCGGCGCTCGCACTCGACCCGACGATGCGGGTGCGGGGCCAGGTCGCCGAGGGTGTCGCCGGGTGGAGACCACGGAGCACCGGTGCGCTCGAGGCAGCTGACAGACGCCTCGGAGAGGTGGGTCTGGCTCGAGCCGGCTCGTCCTATCCGCACACTCTCTCCGGTGGGATGGCCCAGCGAGTGGCGTACGCCGCCGCCACCGTCGGTGGCGCGAAGGTGCTGATCCTGGACGAGCCGTCCAAGGGTCTCGACCGGGCAGCGGTCGACCAGCTCGCCGACCTGCTCCTCGGCCACCTCGACGAGGGCGGGCTGCTGCTCACGATCACCCACGACCTGCGGCTGGCCCGCCGTCTCGGCGGCGAGGTGATGGTCATGCGGGAGGCCGCCGTGGTCGAGTCCGGTCCGGCTGAGGACGTGCTCGGCTCGCCGACGGAGGACTACACCAAGCGGCTGCTCGCGGCCGAGCCGGGGCACTGGAGACACCCGTGGATGCGGACGGGTGCTCCGGGCGACGGAGAGCTGCTCGTCCGTGCCGAGGCGATCACGAAGTCCTACGCCCACAAGGCGGTCTTCGACGGCGTCGACCTGGAGATCCGAGCCGGTGAGCGGGTAGCCGTCACCGGGCCCAGCGGTGCTGGTAAGACGACGCTCGGCAACGCGCTGCTCGGGCTGACCACGATCGACGGCGGGTCGGTGACGTACGGCCGCGGCGCTGGGAAGGGCCGGATGCAGAAGCTCTACCAGGACCCGGCGCTGTCGTTCCCGCAGTGGGTCAGCCTGGAGAAGGCGATGGGCGACGTGATGCGGCGTCACGGCATCGAGGCGTCGCAGGTCGAGGCGATGCTGGAGCGGCTCGGACTGCCGTACGAGATCCTGAGACGTCGTCCCGGGCAGGTCTCGGGCGGTGAGCTCCAGCGGATCGCGGTCGTTCGGGCGATGTTGCCGAAGCCGTCGTTGGTGTTCGCCGACGAGGCGACGTCACGTCTCGACCTGGTCACCCAGGAGCAGACCGTCGACGCCCTCATGGGCGAGATCTCCGACTCGGGGGCCGCGCTGCTTCTGGTCACCCATGACATCGACCTCTCGGCGGCACTCGCTGACCGCGAAGTGGCCCTGTAGACGCACGAGGAGACAGACGAAGGGCCGGGTCGTGACGACCCGGCCCTTCGTCTGATCCAAAGGCTTTCAGCCCTTGTTCACCCGCTCCTTGAAAGCGGAGCCGGCCTTGAAGGCCGGGCCACGCGAAGCCGGGATGTCGATCGTCTTGCCGGTCTGCGGGTTGCGGCCGGTGCGAGCCGAGCGCTCGCGCGACTCGAACGTACCGAAGCCGGGCAGCGTGACCTTGTCGCCGTCAGCGACGGCCGCGCTGATCGCCTCGAGGGCGGCACCCAGGGCGGCCGAGGCCTGCGTCTGAGTGATCTCGGCCTGCTTGGCGATTTCGCTCACCAGGTCGGTGCGGTTCATGCGATCTCCTTCAATCGTTGATCAGAGCAGCAAAGGTTGACGAGATGCGGCTCGTCGCCAGCGTAGGCCAGTGGCGCGGAACTTCAACGTTCACGCGCCGCGTGTCCCGCGTGGTTGCGGGCTCTGCGGGGGTTCGGAGGGCTTTCTGGGGCTTCCAGCGGCCCGATCTCGACTCCCGTGTCCGCCGAGCCGTCGACCCCCATGTCGACGACTCGGTCCATCCCGGCGAGAGTCTGCGGACGGTGGGAGACCACCAGCATGGTCGCCGGGATCGTGTCGAGCAGGTCGGTGACCCGTCGGGCGGAGTCCTCGTCGAGGTCGGCGGTGGGCTCGTCGAGGATGAGGATCCGCGGGCGGTGCAGGACGGCGCGCGCCAGCCGCAGCCGCGCGCGCTGTCCACCGCTGAGCCGGAGACCGCCCTCGCCGATGTGGCTCTCCGGCGCGACCGCGTCCGCGAGGCCGAGCCGGGCGAGGAGGCTCTCGATCTCGGCGTCGGTCGTCGTGGGGCCGGCGATCGCCTCGCGTACGGTGCCGGAGAAGAGCGCGCCGTCCTGCTCGACGGTGGTCAGCGCAGTCCGGAGCGCGGCGTCCTCGACCGCCGAGATCGCGACGGGGGCGGTCTCGGGGCCGGTGAGGTCGATGGTTCCGGCGTCGGGGTCCCAGAGCCGGCTGGCGAGCGCTACGACGGTGGACTTGCCCGCTCCCGACGGCCCGCGGAGTCCGACGTGCTCTCCGGGCGCGAGGGTGAGGTCGAAGCCGTCGAGCACACGGCGCTCGCCGTACCCGAAGCCCACATCGCTCATGACGAGGCCGAGCGGCCCGTCGGGGAGGGTGGCCGGTGGGGTGTCGCGGGTGAGCACGGCAGGACGGGCGAGCTCGTCACCGACCCGGCCAGCCGAGGCACGCAGGGCAGGCAGCCGGGCGCAGGTGGCGGCGGCATCGGCAACCGGTGCGACGGTCGCCAGCGCGAGGACCACCAGGGCGGCGACGTGCTCGGCGGCGACGTCGCGGGCGAGCACGCTGACCAGCACGCCCACCGCGGCGAGCGTCACCGCCGCCTCGCGTGCGCCGGCGAGCACGCGCTGGGTGGTCTCGAGCCTGGCCGCCGACCGCGCGGCATCGGCGCCGGTATCCCGGATCTGACGGCGGACCGGCTCGTGGAGGCCGTAGCCCAGCACCTCGCGGAGGCCGCCGAGCAGGTCGACGACCCGGTCGGAGAGTGCGCCGGTCGCCTCGACGACCTCCTGCCCGAGAGCCTCCAGACGGTGTCGACCCAGCGGAACCGTGGCGAGCACGAGCGCGAGCGCGACGAGGGTGACCAGCGCGAGTGCGGGCTCCACGAACGTGAGGAGGACGAGGCCGAGAAGCGCGTTGACCGCCGCGGCGACGAGCTGAGCGACGGTGTGGGCGTAGAAGAACTCCAGGCGCTCGGTGTCGGCCATCGCGGTCGAGGCGGCCCGGCCGACGTTCTCGCGGCGCTTGGTCGGCAGCGCGACCGCGTAACGGTCGAAGAGTGCCATCCGGAGCCGGGCGAGCACCCGGAACGCGAGCGCGTGAGAGGCGTCCATCTCGCCCCAGGTCAACAGCGCCCGGAGAGCGACGAGGCCGGCCAGCAGGACCCAGAACCATCCCGGCGGCGCCTCGCCGAGCACGACGGCGCGACCGACGGCGGCGGCGAGCAGCACCGAGATCGCCCCCAGGCACACCTGGCTGACGACCACGAGCACGATCGTGGCCGAGATGGCGCGGCGCTCGCCGCCCAGATGGCCGAACAGGGCGGTGAGAGGCCGCCTGGGAGCGGTGGCCGCGGTCATGGGTGGCTCCTTTCCAGAAGCAGCGGGGTCAGCCGCCCGTCGGTGAGCTCGAGGACACGCTCCACCCCGTCCAGCGACTCCTCGCGGTGCGCGACCACGACGACGATGCGGTCGGCGGCGAGCCGGGCGAGCGTGGCGGTGACGGTGCGTGCCGAGGCCGGGTCGAGGGCGCTGGTCGGCTCGTCGGCGAGCAGCACCGGCCGCTCCGAGAGGACGGCCCGCGCCAGCGCGATCCGCTGCCGCTGACCGCCGGAGAGACTCGCCCCGGCGCTGGCGACCGGCGTGTCGAGGCCGGCGGGGAGGCTGCGTACCTCCTGCTCGATGCCGGCCGCCGCGCACGCCTGCCACAGGTCGGCCTCGGTCGCGTGGGTGCGGGCGACCCGGAGGTTCTCGCGCACGGTCCCCTCGAAGAGCACCGGGCGCTGGGAGACCACGGCCACGTCGGACGTACGCACCGGACGGTCGTCGAGAAGGACCCGGCCGCCGGTGGGGGAGAGGTGGGTGAGGACCAGGTCGAGGAGGGTCGTCTTCCCGGCGCCGCTCGGCCCGACGACGGCGGTGACGGCACCGGGCGCGAAGCTCTCCCGGACGCCGTCGAGGATCGCCGGGCCCTCGGGATAGGCGAACGAGACGTCGTCGAGGACGAGCGCCGCCGAGGGCGACACGGTCCGGTCCGCCTCTGCGGGGCCGCTCGCCGAGGTGGCGTGCGGCGCGCCGACACCGAGCCTGCGGAGCGCCGGGACGGCAGAGGTCCCGAGATAGCCCGCGTGCCAGGCGGCGGAGAGGTCCCGGATGGGCCGGAAGACCTCGCTCACCAGCATGAGCGCCAGATAGAGCTCGGCCGGCGGCACCCCGGTCCCACCCACGCTCGCGACCAGAGCGAGCCCGGCAGCGGCGACCGTGCCGCCCTGGACGGCGAGGTCGATGAGCGCGGTGTCGAGCAGCGAGGTACGCATCACCCGGACCGTCGCGCGGTGCAGCGCCCTGCTGCGCTCAGCCATCCGTTCCCGGGTCCGGCGCACCTGGCCGAGCAGGCGCAGGGTCGCCATCCCGCGCAGGGCCTCGAGCAGGTCGGAGCCGAGAGACTCATAGGTGTCCCAGTGGTCGTCCGAGCGCCGGCGCATGAGTCGCTTCCACAGCAGCGGCGCCGTCAGTGCGCCGAGCGCGGCCAACCCGGCGGCGAGACCGGAGCGCGGATGGACGAGCACCAGCAGGACGGTCACCAGCGGGATCAGCACGAACGCCTGGGCGAGCGCAGGCAGGTAGCGGGTGACGTACGCGTCGACCCCGTCGACCCCGTCGACGAGCGCCGTCCGGAGACCGCCGTCTCGCCGGCCCGGGTCGTGCAGAGCCTCCGGGACCAGGACGCCTCGCAGCGCCTCGTCCCGCACCGAGAGGCGTACGTCCGCGCCGAGCCGCCCCGCGACCGTGGCCTGGACCCAGGACAGGAGCCAGCGCGCTGCGACGATCGCGGCGATCCACAGCGCGGCGGCCAGCGCCCGGTCGTCGTCGCGCTCGACCACCGCGAAGAGGCCCTGGGCCAGGGCGTAGGCCTGCGGGAGGTAGGTCATGGTCACGAGGACCTGCAGTCCGACGGTGGCCGTGGCGGGGCCGGGATGTCGCAGTGCGGTGCGCAGGAGCAGCTTGTCGACCATCATGCGGCGGTTCCGTTCTCGAGGATGGCGATGGCGTGAACCAGCGGTCGTGCCTCCGCCGGGCGTGGGCAGAACCCGGAGACGGCGCGGACGCTGTGCCCCTGGGCGGTCAGCGAGTAGGTCTGTCGGGCAGCCTCGCGATGGATCTGCCACAGCTGTGCGTAGCCGACGGCATCGAGGCGCGCGGGGCGGGGCCAGCCGACGACGCGGTCGGCACCGAGCACCCAGGACTGGCCGCTCTGCCGGGCGGCCTCGGTGCGGCTGTCCGCGGAGGGCTGCGCGCGGCGCTCGTGGAAGCGGTCGAGCGCGGGGGAGCGCCGCGCGCAGATCGCGGCGGAGGCGACCTCGTCGAGGTGCGGGTCGTGGGGCAGCCTGATCCGGGCCAGGGCCAGCTCGGGCACCAGGCCGCGCTCGAGCCACCAGGTGGCGGGCGCCGCTCGGGGCAGGCGGAGGGATCGACGGGCGGCGGCGAGGTCGGACCAGTCCGCGGGCAGGTAGGCGTCCGGGACCAGGCGGAGCAGCGCCTCGAGCGCGTACGCCGCGTCGGCGACCCACAGCGGCCACGCCCGGTGCCGGTAGCGACCGAAGGTGCGTCCCGGCTGGACGGTGAGGACGATCTCGACCTGGTCCGATGCCGGCCACACCGGTCCACGCGGGTCCGGCCGCCGGACGAGCATCTCGGTCGCCGGATCGTAGACGTAGCGACCGGGGCCGAGCGACCGTCTGCGGCCGGGAGGAACCACCAGGTGCCACTGCACGGGATAGCAGCCACCCGCGGAGGGGACCGCCCGGCGCGGGACCGTCGTCGGGTTGCCGTCGGGCCGCGGATGGCGGCCGCGTGCCCGCCACAGCCGGTGGATGGCCGCCGCAGTGGCTCCGACCTCGGCGATCTCGACGAGCTCGCCGGGCCAGCGGTTCGCGCGCGGCCCAGGGGGTAGCGGATCGCCCGGAAGCTCGGGGGAGAAGGCGGTCTCGAGGAGCGCCGTGCTCGAGGCCATGTCGCGTCTGCGCATCACATGTGGGGCGGCGGGCACAGGGCCAACGGCTCGTCGGGGTCGACCGGGTCCCAGCCGCGCTCGCGCGCGGCGTCGGCGAAACGCGGCATGCCGAGGTAGCGGAACGCGGCCGGGGCGTTCGGCACCAGGCCGGTGACGAAGGTGCGTACGACTCGAAGCGACGTCTGTGCCACGTCCCGGGTCGTGAGGTCCCGGGTGATGATCCGGTGGCCGCCCTCGTGCAGACGGCGGCGCACCTCGGCGACGTCGGTGGCCGGCACCTCGGCGATCGGGACGCTGCCCAGGGCCGGTGCGGTGAACCGGTCGGCGAGCGGGTGCACCCGGGGGTCGAGCCAGACCTGGACATGGGCGCCGAGATCACGGACCCTGGCGAAGTCCGGCCCCACCGAGTCCAGGTAGCGGCGGTCCTCACGGTGGTCGAGGTAGAGGCCGGGAGCCATCAGCCCGGCGCGTACGGCCTGGAAGACCCAGCCGTCCGCGTCGCGGCAGCCGAGGGTGTAGATCCAGGTGTGGACCGCCTCGAGCACGGCCTTGCGAACGGCCCGGGCCGGGTCGGTGGACGCCGAGAAGCCCGCGGCGTAGACGCCGGTCTCCCGGTCGCGTACGAGGGCCGCCATCGCCGGGGCGAGCTCGGTGGGCATCCGGACGACGTGCACGTCGAGCGGTGCTCCCTCGAGGTCGGCGCTCAGGCCGGGGACCGAGCCGGTGTCGATCCCCTGGGCCGGTCCGCCGTGGTGCCACCACACCTCGAGGGCGTCGCGCTCGACGACCTCGAGGAGACCGCGGTCGTGGGCGTCGTCGGCGCCTTGACCGGTGGCGATCCCGGCGTAGTTGAGGTGGAAGACGCGGTCGAGGTGAGCGAACCGTCGCTGGCGCCAGTTGAGACCGATGAGGGCGTGCGGCATCCAGATGTCCGTCGCCGTCCCGCCCTGCGGCAGCTGCTCTCGGCACCGGCTCCACAGCGTCGGCACCTGATCGTCGAGCGCGCGGTAGGGGAAGTCGGGCCGGGCCAGCTGTGCGGCGCTCCAGCGAGGGAGGTCGGCGAGGTCGACGACACGTAGCCCCTGGCCCCGCAGCTCGGCCGCGGTCCCTGTCCGGTAGTCGGCGGGGTCGAGCCGGTCGGGGATGAAGTTGCCGCAGTAGCGCTCCACGCCCTCCGCGATCGCGGCGATCCGGGCGCCCGGGACGTCGCCGAAGGTGGTGCCGAGCGAGACCCGGTCGGCCGGCCAGTCACCGAGCCAGCGGGCGTCGGAGACCTCGGCGGTCAGCGAGGTGTAGCGCAACGGCGCCCGTTCGGGGCGCAGCACCTCGCGCACTCGCCGGATCAGCCCGGTCTCCCTGTCCACCAGACGCTCGACGTCCAGGGGCGGCATGGCTGTGGGGGTCGTGGTCATCGGGGTCCTCTCACTGTTGCCGGCACGGTGACGAGTGGCCGTCCGGACCAGGTCCGGGCGGCGACGTCGAGCCGGAGCTCCTGGCCGGGAGCGGGCTCGGCGTGGGTGAGCCAGCGCAGGATGATGCGGCCGGGGGAGCCGGCAGCGTCGTACGCCGCCCGCAGCGCGGGCTCGGTGGTCCCGATGCCGAGGTCGTGGCCCCAGGGGCCGCTGACCAGGGCGCTGCCGGCCCCGCTGCGGGCACCCCACCCGGCGGCCAGCCCGCGGGCGTACGCGTCGAACGGGTCGGCGTCGCCGGTGACGACGAGCAGCGGAGCGGTGGCGTCACCGAAGTGGTCGGGGACATCGATTGCGGGGGCTGACCACAGCTCGCGGAAGGTGTCGAGACGCGCGGCGTCCCAGCCGAGACCAGCCGCGGCCACCATCGGCCCCTCACGGTCGGCGACTGCGGCCGCGGTCCGTAGGACGTCAGCGGCCAGCGCGGCCTCGTCCTCGCGCGCGAACCCGTGGATCGCCCACCAGCCGAGCCGGTCCAGGTGCTGCGGGGTGCCGTCGGCCGAGTAGGCGGTCTCGTACGCTCCGAGGGCCGGAACCAGCGCGACCACTCGGGTCACCCGAGGGTCGATGCGAGCGGTCTCGAGGGCGGTGTGGGCGGCGTAGGAGGCGCCGTAGGCCACCACCGGCGTCCGGGGGCAGCGCTGGTGCAGGGCATCGACGGTGTCCGTGCCGTCACGGGCCTCGGTGGCGTAGGGCCGCCAGGTGCCGGCCGAGGAGTAGCGGCCGCGTACGTCCTGGACGAGGCAGTCGAAGCCGTGACGCGCCAACGACGTCGCCAGCGGCAGATGGGCCCGGGCGTCGTACGGCGTCCGCACGAGCACGACGGCACGCGCGGTGCCGACCGAGCGGACGAGCCAGCCGCCGAGGATGACGTCGTCGCGGGTGCTGACCGGGAAGGGGCTTACCGCCGGCTCGGTCACCGCGCGGGTTCCTGCGGGCGCGGTGCCGGTTCGTCGAAGCCGAGGACCGTGTGCGTACGTTCGCGCGGACCGTCCCCGATGACGCACAGCAGCCGCCTGTGCTCGGAGACCGCGGGATCGCCGCTCGCCCAGTCCTCTAGGATGGCCAGGCAGCGGGCGACCGTGAGAGTCGACGTCGCCCGGCGCAGCGGCCGCGGGTCGCGATGGCCGCTGGCGAGCCACGAGGAGAGCTCGGGGGCGGCCGGCGAGGCGGCCAGTCGACGGCGGCTGACCTGGTCGGGGGTCGCCTCGCTGCCGTCGACCATCAGCGGGAAGATCAGCATCCGGCCGCCTTCGCGGCGGCCGCGCAGCAGGGCCGCTCCGCTGCTGGTGAGCTGCTCGAGACGCTCGTCGAGTTCGGGGTCGGGCCGCTGCGGAATCTCCCGCACGTCCACGACGGCGTCGGCGCGCAAGCTCCGGGAGCCGCCGGCGCGGACGAGCTCGGCGCCGGAGCGCGCGAGCTCCGCGGCCAGCGCCCGGCTGAGCCGGCCGCGACCGAGCACGAGGACGCGGCGCCGGCCCTCGGGCCATCGTGCGGCCCGGGTTCTCGCGTCGCGCTCCTGTGCGGCGCGGCGTACGCGAAGGAGGTAGCGGTAGGTCGGCAGCCGGCCGGGTCCGGGGAGGTCGTGAAGCCTGAGGAAGTCACCCGAGCCGGTACGGAGCGCGGGCATGTCGGTCGAGAGACGGACCTCGCCGCGGGCGGCGGGGATCGGACGCCAGTCGTGTCTGGGGTACATCGGGGCTCCTCGGTGGTCATGGCTCGGGCAGGGGCCGGGGGTGCCGGGCTCGTCAGCTCGGCACCCCCGCGATTCAGACGGTGGCCAGGTCGCCCGAACGGCACTGAGTGCTCACCCGTCGGCGATCAGTCGAAGGGGTTCTCGACCAGCGCGTTGGAGTGGGACGCGGAGAGGTGCGCCAGCTGCTCGGTGTCCTCGATCTCGCTCACGATGTCGTTGTTCATCGGAAATCTCCTCTGTCGGATCGTTCGGCCCGGCGTCGCCGGGGCCCGCTTGGTGCGGACAGCGGCAAAACGTATATGAGAATCATTCCCAATACCAGTAGGGTGTCCGATCATGAACCCCACACTGGTCCTGGCAGACCACCGCGCCGGCCGCTGGCGCACCTCCGAGATCGCTGGTGCGCCCGGCCCGTGGTCGAGGGCGACGCTGGCCGAGCACGCGGGTCTCCTGACTCTCCCGGCGACCGCCCCCGGCGGTGCTCGGGCGGTGTTCGCCGACGACGCGCTCGGCACGCTCGTCGTGCTCGACGGTGCAGGTCAGGTACGCAGAGTGCCGGTCGCGATCCCCGCCGAGCATCTCGCCTGCGATCCGTCGGGCCGCTATGTCGTCGTCAGCACGGGGCTGGGCGCCTCGGGGGATCCGTGGAGCGACCTGGTCACGGTCGTGGACCTGGCAGATCCGAGCGGCACCACCGCCGTGCGGGTTCGGGTCCGCACCGGCGAACCCGGCGTCGTGATCGTTCCGGATGTCGGAACAGGCGAGCCGATGGTCGTGCTGCGACACCGCGAGCCCGGTGAGGCCGAGGTCATCCCTCTGCAGGAGCTGCTCCGGGCCGGGCCCCACTGCCCGGTCGTCCGTGGCGAGCGCCTCGGGCTCCAGGGAGACCTCGGGCACGGCGACGCCGCCGACCACCGGACCGGGGTCGTCCACCTGTCCACCGAGGCGGGCATCGAACGACTCCGCGTCACCGGTGGCCGCCCCGAGCGACTCCAGACCTGGCCCTGGCCGGTCCCAGGACGGGCGTACTTCCTCCGCTTCGACCCGACGACGGGAATCGTCTGCTCCGTACGCGGCGCCGACTCCGATGCCGAGCAGTGGCACACCTGGACCAACCATGTGGTGCGCTGGAGTCGCGACGGGGCGGCCGACGTGACCCGGACCGGGGACGGCCTGGTGTTCCGGCCCGACGCCGTCGGCGGTGCGGTCGCCTGGACGGTCGTGCACCCCGACGGCGACCGCCTGGCGATGCTCATCGGCGACCGGGTCAGCGAGATCGAGCTCGCGCCGATGAGCGCCGCCCCCCGTCCTGGGGTCGCACCCTGGGACCCGGTCGGAGACAAGCCCGCACAGCGGCGGGCGCTGGCGCTGGTATCCGGTGACCTGGCCGCGGTCACGCGCGGGGGTGACGGCGAGCTCCACCTCGTCCGCCCCACGGGGATCGAGACGACCATCGACCTGGGTTCTCCCTTCGACGAGGGCGGGCACCTGGGCGTCATCAGGGCTCCCGAGACATGGGTCGACGGGGTGGGACGGTGAGTGGCGCGAGCGTGCGCGAAGCGCTGCGTCGCGCCGAGCGGTCGGGACGTCCGGGACTGCCGCTGGGCCGGTTCCGCCTGTCCCGGCGTCCTGGCGACCTGCTCGCGGTGCTGGTCGACGAGGACGGTGGGGTCGTCTTCGACCCCGGAGCGAGGATCCAGGGCGCCGCGCCGTCGCCGGACGGACGCCTGGTGGCCCTCGAGGTCAGCGACGACGGCACCGAGACCGGGCGCGTTCTGGTCGTGGACACCTCGTCACGGACCTCGACCGAGGTCGAGGGGGTGGCGGTCCGGCACGCCCGGATGGCCTGGGCCGGCGAGGACCTGATCCTCGTCGACGCCCAGGGACGCTGCCTGCGGGTCCGGCGCGGCGAGCCACCCCGGACGCTCCTCACGACCGCCGCCGGTGCACGCGTCGTTCCGATCGGCGTCGGCGGGCGGATGGTCATCGCCCGCACCGATCAGGTGCGGACCCGGCTGACCGGCGCGGATGGCGCCGGCCTCCTCGATCTTCCGCGGGTCCGCAGCATCAGTGCGGCCGAGGACACGGTGCTGGCGGTGACGTCCGAGGAGCTGGTGAGCCTGCGGATACCCGGACAGGGAACGGCACGGTGCCGGCTGGAGACCCTGCCGGGCGTGCCCGTGCACGCCCAGGCGGTCCCCGGCGGCGGCCTGGTCCATCTGGTCGGGGACGGTCATTCGCTGGTGGTCCGGCTCACGGCCGACGCCGGGGTCCTCGCCCCGGCGCAGACGGTCGCGATCTCGCGGGAGCACGACGTACGCACGGTCTCCGGTCTGTCCTGGGCGCCGGGCGGCGCCTGGGTGCGGATCGAGTCGCCGGCGGGGGCGCCGAAGGTGATGCCGCTCGAGGAGGCGACAGGCTCGACGAGCGAGGGGCCCCGGTCGCGGCTGATCACCGTGACCCCCCGGTCGCGGCTGATCACCGTGACCGCGGAGGACGGTGCCGAGATCGAGCTGATCATGACCGGTGACCCCGGCGGAGCGACCCTGCTGGAGGTCTACGGAGGATTCGGGATCGTCGACCTCCCGGCCTTCGAGCCCTCGGTCGCCGCCTGGTGCGAGCTGGGCGGGCTGCACGTGACCGCACGGCTGCGCGGCGGAGGCGGGGCGGGTACGTCCTGGCACACCTCGGGGCAGGGCGCGGGCAAGGCACGTACGGTCGCGGACGCCGTCATCGTCGCCCGTGAGCTGGTGCGGCTCGGGCTGACCCGGCCCGAGCGGCTGGTGCTCGCCGGGGCGTCGCTCGGCGGACTGGTCGCGGTCTCCGCCGCGCTCGCGGAGCCGGGCCTCGCCGCCGGGGTCGCCTGCACGGCAGCCCCGCTCGACCCGCACAACATCAGCGAGCATCCGAGCGCGAGGCACTGGGCCGAGGAGTTCGGCGACCCGAGCGATCCGGCGGTGCAGGCCGCCATGGACGACTACTCGCCGTTCGAGCGGGCGAGGCGATTTCCCGGCGGGCGGTGGCCCCGCTTCCTGCTGACCACCTTCGCGGAGGACTCCCGGGTCTCGGCCGCACCCACCGATCGACTCGCCGAGGTGCTGACGGCTCGCGGTGCGCAGGTCGACCGCGTCCACCGCCCGCGGATGGGACATGGCGGCAACCACCTCGACGCCGTGCACGACTTCGCCGCAGCCGTCCTCGACTTCGCCCTCGACGCAGCCCACGACTCAGCCCACGAATCCACAGGAGTGTGATGACCCCCACCGATATCTCCGTGACCGCGGACGACATCTCGCCACCGGCGCTCTCGCGGCCCGGCGAACGTGTCGCCGTGCCTGCCGCCATCGCGCGCCGCAGATGGCGCGCCCGGCTGCTGACCGTCGGCCTCGGGGCCGCCCTGCTCGTCGTCATCGCGCTGTCCGCGTCGTCGGGCACCGTCGACCTGTCCGCGCTCGATGCCGCCCGGCTCGTGACGGGGCATCTGCTGCCCGGGATGCCGTGGATGAGCGACGGCACCTACACCCTGCTGCAGGACCAGGTGGTCTGGCAGTTCCGGCTGCCACGTGCGCTGCTGGCCGCTCTGGCCGGAGCGGCGCTGAGCCTCGCCGGGGTCTTCATCCAGGCAGTGGTACGCAACCCCCTGGCCGAGCCGGCGATCATCGGCGTCTCCTCGGGTGCCGGGGTGGGCGCGGTCACCGTGGTCGTCCTGGGCGCCGCGGCGGTCGGCGCCTGGATCGGCGCCGCGGCGTTCCTGGGAGCCGCGGTCGCCACCGCGGCGGTGTTCTGGGTGGCGTACAAGAACGGCAGCATCGCCCCGCAGCGCCTCGTGCTCACCGGGGTCGCGCTGGGCACGTTCTTCAGCGCGATCACCAGCTACCTGACGCTCACGACCGAGGCGCAGAACGTGTTCAGCGTGATGTTCTTCCTCCTGGGATCGGTGTCCGCCGCCACGATGACCGACCTGATCGGTCCACTGATGGCGCTCATGGTCGCCATCGGTGTCTCCCTCACCTCCGGCCGCGCGGTCAACGCGCTCCAGGTCGGGGACGAGACGGCCACGGCGCTGGGCGTGCGGGTCAACCGGCTGCGGTCGGTCCTGCTGCTCGCGGCCGCTCTGCTGACCGGAACCGTGGTCTCCGTCGCCGGCGGGATCGGGTTCGTCGGGCTCGTCGTCCCGCACATCGCCCGGGTGCTGGTCGGCTCCGACCATCGGCGCATCGTACCGGTGTCGGTGGCCGGCGGGGCCCTGTTCCTGTGCGGTGCGGACCTGATCGCCCGGACGGTCTCGGCACCCGCCGAGGTGCCGCTGGGGATCATCACCGCGCTGATCGGGGTGCCGTTCTTCCTGTGGCTGATGCGCGGCAGGGCCGCCGACGAGCAGGGGATGTCGCGATGAGGCTCGAGACGCTGGACCTCACCCTGAACCGGGGCAGCCGCGAAGTCGTCACCGAGGCCTCGGTCGTGGTCGAGCAGGGGGAGGTCCTCGGCCTGCTCGGCGCCAACGGCAGCGGCAAGTCGACCATCCTGCGGGCCTGTTTCGGCGCGCTCCGGCCGGTCTCGGGTCAGGTGCGCCTCGACGGCGCCGACGTCGCCACGATGAGCCGGCGCGAGGTCGCCCGCCGGGTCGCGGTGATGGCCCAGGAGCCACCGGACGAGTTCGGGCTCACCGTCGCCGAGAGCGTCCTGCTGGGCCGTACGCCGCACCGCGGAGTCCTCGGCCGCGACAGCCCCGGGGACTGGCTGGTGGTGGGCCGGGCGATGGAGCTGGCGGGCGTCTCGGCGCTGGCCGACCGGCCGGTCCATCGGCTCTCGGGCGGTGAGCGGCAGCGTACGTTGCTGGCCCGCGCGATCGCCCAGGAGGCCGAGCTCCTGCTGCTCGACGAGCCCACCAACCATCTCGACGTCTCCTACCGCTTCGAGCTGATGCACACGGTCGCGGAGCTCGGGATCACCACTGTCGTCGCGCTGCACGAGCTCGACCTCGCGCTGGCCTACTGCGACCGGGTCGCGGTGCTCGACCGCGGCCACGTCGTCGCGCTCGGCGAGCCGGCGGACATCCTCACGCCCGACCTGGTGCGTGAGGTCTTCGGTGTCGAGGCCAGCCGGATCACCGATCCCGAGGCCGGCACCCCACACCTTCTCCTGCGCGGGACGTCCGCGCGGGTTCGAGAGAGGAACACATGAACACCACCCCACTGCTGCGCACCGTCCCGGTCGCGGCGCTCACGCTCCTGGCCGCGACCGCCTGCGGCGGCGCCGGCGTCCAGAACGACGCCGCAGCGAAGGGCGGGTCCGCCGAGGGCTACCCCGTGACCGTGGAGAACTGCGGACGTGAGATCACGGTCGAGTCGGCTCCGGAGCGGATCGTCGGGCTCAGCCCCGCGCAGACCGAGCTGCTGGTGCGCCTCGGCGTCGCCGACCGGCTCGTCGGCCAGGCGCAGACGGCCATGCACGAGCTCCCCGAGGACGTCGCCGCGGACGCGAGCGACGTGCCCGAGCTGAGCACGGACTCGCCGCCGGCCCGTGAGCAGCTCCTCGACGTACAGCCCGATGCGGTCGTCGCCCCGACGGAGTACGAGTTCACCGCGGAGCAGGGTTTCGCGACCATCGACCAGCTCACCGACGCCGGGGTGACGACCTACGTCGCCGCCGGCGGCTGCCCCGAGCGCCGTTCCACCGGTGAGGTCACCGACCTGTTCACCGACCTGGAGGCGCTCGGGACCATCTTCGGGGTCCAGGCCGCCGCCGACGAGCTCGTCGCCGAGACCCGAGGAGACCTCGAGGCCGTCGAGAAGGCCGTGGAGGACCGTCCTCGGCCCACCGTCGCCCAGCTCTTCGTCGAGGGCAAGACGCTCTCCGCGATCGGAGCCGGGGTGGAGTCCGACATGATCGAGCGGGCGGGCGGCGACAACGTCTTCAAGCCGGACGAGGACCTCTTCGCCCAGTTCTTCTCCG
This sequence comes from Nocardioides sp., assembly GCF_014360585.1. Taxonomy (GTDB): domain Bacteria; phylum Actinomycetota; class Actinomycetes; order Propionibacteriales; family Nocardioidaceae; genus Nocardioides. Next base: position 283 of record NZ_JACIXG010000051.1, on the reverse strand, counting down.
CGGTCGTGTCGCCGGAGGAGGTCGCTGCCCGGAACCCCGACGCCATCGTCTTCGCCGTCCGGGAGGAGTCCGAGGCGGCGCGGGTCGAGGCGTACCTTCGCAAGACCTTCCCGAACGTCACCGCCGTCAAGGAGGACCGCTTCATCGCCCTGCGCACTCCGGACACGTTCCCGGGCACCCTCGGCAACGTCGCCGCGGTGCGGACGATCGCGGAGGGCCTGCACCCCGACGCCTTCTGAGTCCGATCCGGGCCGGTCGGGCAGTCCAGGGACTGCCCGACCGG
>NZ_JACIXG010000050.1 GCF_014360585.1 Nocardioides sp. | reverse complement strand
AGCTCGTCTCGGCGACCTTGCCGACCGACGCGACCGTGCCGAAGATGTCCTCATCGACTCCGTTGACGGTGATCGTGGCCTGCAGACCCTTCTTCACGGAGGCCGCGTCGTCGGCGCTGACGGTCGCCTCGACGAGATGGTTTCCCACCGAGACGATCGAGACCGTGCCGGCGCTCGCCGAGCTCTCCCCGCTCGCGTCTCCCGACGTGCCTCCGGTCGAGGGGCCGGATCCGCCGGATCCACCGGGCGACGAGCCCGACGAGCCCGCTGACGAGCCCACGACATCACCGACGGCGACGTCGAAGGCGGTGACCGTACCGCTGATCGTCGCGCGCAGCACGGCGTCCTCGACCGCCTGACGTGCGGAGTCGAGGTTTGCTTCCGCCGCCGCAACGGCGGCTTCGTCCGAGGAGATCTGTAGGTCGGAGGCTCCCGAGGATCCGGAGGCGGCGAGCTGCTCCTGGGCCGCGGTGAGCGCTGACTCGGCCGCTGTGCGAGTGGCGACCAAGGTCGTGTCGTCCACCCGGGCCAGCGCGTCGCCCTTCTTCACGGTGTCGCCCTCGGCGACGAAGATCTTCGTCACGGTGCCGGAGACCTCGAAGGAGAGGTCGGCAGACTCGGCCGCCTCCACGGTGCCGCTCGCAGCCACCGTCTCCTTCACCGTCCCCGACGTCGCCTGGACCTGCATCGCCTGTGACTGCGCGGTGTCCTCACGGGTGAGCGCCCAGACTCCCGCTCCACCACCGATCGCTGCGGCCGCCACCCCGGCGGCGAGCAGGATCCGCGCCGTACGCCCCAGCCTTCGCCATCGCTCCGTGAGTCTTTTGCGCACCACACTGCCTCTCTCGTACACCCCGGCGCCGCGCCGGAGGTCTGAGGGGGACTGTGCTGAGTGCGGCTATGAGCCAGGTCGGCTCAACCTGTGAGAAGCCCATGAAACGTGAGCGGCGCTGATCGGGCCTGGCGAACCGCCAGCTCCGCATCGCCGTATCCGCCTGGATGGAGCGGGGTCGGATCAGTCGACGGGGGATTGGACCACGGGCGTGCCGTGGGTGTGGAAGGACGAGATGGTCTTCAGGCCCCACGCCTGGCCCTTGGCCCGCTCGGCCTCGGTCCAGGTGACCAGCGGCCAGTCGGGAGCGAGGACCAGACGGGTGAGGGGGTTGCAGAGCTCGATCCGGTTGCCGCCGGGCTCGTACACGTAGAGGAAGAACGTCTGCTGGATCGCGTGTTTGTGCGGTCCGGTCTCGATGAAGACGCCGGTGTCCAGGGCGAGGTCGGCGGCACGGAGGATGTCCTCGCGGGTGTCGGTGGCGAAGGCCAGGTGGTGCAGCCGGCCGGTCGATCCGGTCCAGTCCTCGGTGTAGACGAGGTCATAGGACTTCTGGGTGAACGTGGACCAGCGACCGCCGATGTGGCCGTCGTCGAGGCGGATCTGCTCGGTCGGACGGGCACCAAGGGCGTCGATCAGGAAGTCGCTGGTGGTCTCGACGTCCTTCGCGAGGTAATTGACGTGGTCGAGCCTGCGGACCCCGACGCCGTGGCCGGGTTTGGCCTGGGGTTGGTTCTTCAGACCGGGCCGGAGCGCCTCGGTCGGCGCCTCCCAGTACTCGGTCTCGTAGTAGAGCGCGAACTCGTGCCCGTCGGGATCCTGGGTCACCCACAGTCGTCCGATGCCCGGCTCGTCCTGTGTCCACTCGCCGGTCGCGCCGGTGGCCTCGACAGCTGCGATTCGGCGCTCGAGCGCCTCGGGGGAGGAGCAGCGCAATGCCGTACGTCCGATACCGGGCATGGCGCGTCTGGTGACGACGATGCTGTGGTGCTCGTAGTCGTCCCAGGTGCGTAGGTAGGTGTTGTCGCCTTCCTGGCCGGAGACGGTCAGACCGAGGAAGTCGGTGAAGAACGCCACCGTCTCCTCGGGCTTCGGGGTGAAGAGCTGGGCGTGACCGACGTGCGCCACGTCGCCCAGCGGCGGGCGGGTGGGGGTGTCGGCGACCATCCGCTTGAGCGTGGTGAGGTTCTCGGGTACGGGGTTAGGCATGATCAGTCCTTGAGTGACGTGGCCGGGACAGGGGTGACCTCGGCGGCCAGCCGGGCCTTGCGGGTGGCCGGGCCGAAGATCGCCAGGGCGAGTGCTCCGACCACCCAGGTGCCGGCGATGAAGTAGAAGACGGACTGGTAGCCCAGTCCGCTGTACAGACCGGCGATGATCAGGGGGCCGATCGCGTTGGAGAGCCGGCCGAGACCGTACGAGACCGAGGTGCCGAGGGAGCGTCCGTTGGTGTCGTAGAGCTCGGGGGAGTAGGCGTAGGCGAGGGCCGTGTAGCCGCGCTCGAAAAGGTTGACCAGGAAGCCGAAGGCGACGATGAGCAGCGGCGTGAAGGTGAGCCCGTAGAGCAGACCGGAGCCGGCGATGATCAGGCCGAAGACGACCAGGCACCACTTGCGCTCGTAACGGTCGGTGACCAGCGAGGCCAGGAAGGAGCCGAGCGGGGCGCCGATGGTGGTCAGCGCGACGTAGAAGATCGAGTCCTCGACGCTGACGCCTTCGGCTGCGAGCAGGGTGGGGGCCCAGGAGGAGAATCCGAAGAAGCCGATCGTCTGGGTGATCCACAGCACCGAGAGCAGGATTGTCGGGTAGAGGAACCGCTTGTCCTTGAGCATCGCGAGCCCGGGCTTGGTGGCCGGACCTTCCTCGACCGGCATCGCAGGCTCGGGAAGCGGGCCGTGCTCGGTGCTTGCGTCGCGCTCCAAGCCGATCAGGATCTTCTCGGCCTCCGCGTGCCGCCCGCGCGACTCCAGCCACTGTGGCGACTCCACCAGATGGCGGACGAAGAAGAGGAAGAGGACACCGAGGGCGCCCCACAGGTAGACCAGGCGCCAGGTCCAGTCGGCGATCGGCACGACTGCGGCGGCGATCAGGTTGGTTGCGGGGGTTCCGCAGATGCCGATGACGATGACGTACGCCTGGAACTTGCCGCGCTTGGCGCGCGGGAAGAGCTCGTTCATGTAGACCACGGCGACGACGGTCATCGCGGAGAGTCCGGCGCTGGTCATCACCCGGAAGAAGCCCATCGCGACGATGTCCCAGGCGAAGACGCTGGCGAAGGACCAGATCGAGAACCAGATGGTCGTCGCGACCAGCGTACGTTTCCGGCCGAGTCGGTCGGCCAGAGCACCGGCCACCACGGAGCCGATGAACATGCCGACGAACGAGAGCGAGGTGACGTACGCGATGTGGTTGATCGTCACGCCCCACTGCTCGCGCATCACCGGAGCCGTCGTCGCGAAGGTGTTGATGTCGGCGAACTCGAAGAAGTAGGCGAACGCGAGAGCGACGGTGGCGAGCTTGTGGAATCGCGAGATGGGCAGCCGGTCGAGCCGGTTGGCCGCGTTGGTGGGGGTGTGGGCGGGGGTGCCGGTGTGGTCAGGCACTGCGCTCTCCTTCGGGCCAGTACAGGCGCATCGGGTTGTCCACGAGCAACGCCTGTTGCAGCTCGGGGGTGGGGGCTATGTGTGGGATGTGGTCGACCAGCAGCCCGTCGTCGGGCATGTGGTCCTTCAGGTTGGGGTGGGGCCAGTCGGTGCCCCACAGGACGCGGTCGGGAAAACGCTCGACGACCTTGCGGGCGAACGGGATGACGTCTTGGTAGGCCCGTCGCTGACCGTCGACGGCCGGCGGCCCGGTCACCGTGAGGCGCTCGGGACACGAGACCTTGACCCAGACGTCGTTGGCAGCGACGAAGTCGAGGAACGCTGCGAACTCAGGTCCGTCGGCATCCTTGGTCACGTCGGGCCGGCCCATGTGGTCGACGACCAGCGGCACCGGCAGGCTCGCGAAGAAGTCCTTCAGCCCGGGTAGGTCGGCGGCCTCGAAGTAGATCACCACGTGCCAGCCGAGCGGGGCGATCCTGGCCGCGATCGTCTCCAGCGTCTCGGTCGGGGTGACGTCGACGAGGCGCTTGACGAAGTTGAAACGTACGCCGCGTATCCCAGCCTCGTGGAGTCGGGCCAGCTCGTCGTCGGTGACGTCGGCGCGCACCGTCGCGACCCCGCGGGCCCGGCCCTCGGAGTGTTCGAGGGCGTCGACGAGGGCGCTGTTGTCGGCACCGTGACAGGTCGCCTGAACCAGGACGTTGCGAGACAGCCCGAGGTGGTCGCGCAGCTCGAAGAGCTGAGCTTTCGAGGCGTCGACCGGGGTATACTTGCGCTCAGGCGCGAACGGGAACTCGGCGGCGGGGCCGAACACGTGGCAGTGCGCGTCGACCGCACCCTCGGGAAGGGTGAAGGTGGGCTTCGTGGGTCCTTCGAACCAGTGCAGCCAGCCGGGGGTGACCATCGGGATCAGTCCTTGTACGTGAGGCCGAGCGCGGCCAGCTTCGGGCGCATGTCGTAGATGTCGAGACCGAGCTCGCCCTGCTCGAACCGGGTGCGCTTGCCGGCCTCGGCGTCCTCGCGCCTACGGGAGGCCTCGGCGACCTCCGCCGCGCGGGCGGCCGGCACGACGACCACGCCGTCGGCATCGGCGACGACCACGTCACCAGGGTTGACCAGCGCGTTCGCGACGTTGACCGGGACGTTGACCGAGCCGAGAGTCGCCTTGACGGTGCCCTTGGCATTGATCGCGCGGGCGAAGACCGGGAAGTCCATCTCACGCAACTCGTCGACGTCGCGGCAACCGCCGTCGATGACCAGGCCGCGGGCGCCGCGGCTGCGCAACGAGGTGGCCAGCAGCTCCCCGAAGAAGCCGTCCTCGGACTCGGTCACGCAGCCGGCCACGACGACGTCACCGTCCTGGACCTGCTCGGCGGCGACGTGCAGCATCCAGTTGTCGCCAGGCTGGAGCAGCACGGTGACGGCCGTGCCGCAGAGCCTCGCGCCCTCGTAGACCGGGCGGATGTAGGGCCGCATCAGCCCGAGCCGCCCCATCGCTTCATGGATCGTGGCGACGCCGAACTGTGCCAGGGCGTCGACGGCCGCGCGGTCGGCGCGGTCGATCTTGGTGTGAACTACTCCGAGCTCGTGCACGTCGTGGGTCTCCTTGGTCGGGGGCGCGCTCAGCGGCCCTGGGCGGTGAGCCGCTGGTCGAGGCGGGGGTAGACCCGACGGGCGTTGGTCTCGGTCAGGGCGGCGAGCTCGGCCTCGGCGAGGCTGTTGCGGGCGGCGTACGTCTCGACGTAGCGGCGGGTGTCGTCGAAGTGGTGGCCGGTGTCCGGGTCGATGCCGCGTACGGCGCCGATCATCTCCGAGGCGAACAGGACGCTGCTGTGCGGAACGACGTCGAGGAGGAGGTCGACCCCGGGCTGGTGGTAGACGCAGGTGTCGAAGAAGACGTTCCTCATCAGCGTCTCCGTCGGGTCGGGGCGTCCCATGGCTTGGGCGAGACCGCGGAAGCGGCCCCAGTGGTAGGGGACCGCGCCGCCGCCGTGCGGGATCACGAGGCGCAGGTCGGGGAAGTCGCCGAAGAGGTCGCCGGTGAGCAGCTGCATGAACGCGGTCGTGTCGGCGTTGAGGTAGTGGGCGCCGGTGGTGTGGAAGGCCGGGTTGCAGCTGGTGGACACGTGGATCATGGCCGGCACGTCGAGCTCGACGAGCTTCTCCCACACCGGATACCAGGACCTGTCGGTCAGGGGAGGGGAGTCCCAGTGACCTCCGGAAGGGTCGGGGTTGACGTTGACCGCGACCGCGCCGAGCTCGGTGACCGCCCGCTCGAGCTCCGGGACCGCGGTGGCGGGGTCGACGCCGGGCGACTGCGGCAGCATCGCGCCCGCAGCGAACCGGGTCGGATAGAGCTCAGCCACTCGGGCGCACAGGTCGTTGCAGATCCGCGCCCACGCCGTCGACGTCTCCAGGTCGCCGATGTGGTGAGCCATGAACGAGGCCCGCGGGGAGAAGACGGTCAGGTCGATGCCGCGCTCGTCCATCTGCCGCAGCTGGTTGGCCTCGATGGTCTCCCGGATCTGGTCGTCGGAGATCTGCGGCCCGGCCGGGTCGGGCGCGGCGCTCGGGTCGCTCAGCGCGGCGACCTGCGCGTCGCGCCATTCGCCCAGCGGGTCCGGTGCGGTCGTGTAATGGCCGTGGATGTCGATGATCATGCGGGGTCTCCTCGGAAGACGGTGCTCGGGACCATGGCCTCGCCGGCCATGATCAGCCGAGCCGTACGCAGCAGGGCGGATCGGGTCACGTGCGTCGGGTCGTCGGGGTCGAGCCCCAGCGTCACGCTGAACTCGCCGGTGGGGTGCTCGACACTGAGCGTGGTCTCGGGACCGGTCTCGGCCGTGGTGACCGGGGGAGTGACGGCGAGGCCGTGGGCCACGGAGCCGGGCAGCACGGCCGCGGTCGCGGCGGTGACTGCGGCCAGGACACCGATGGAACGGTGGGTGCGGTGGGGGATCAGGCTGCGGGTGCTGATCGTTCCGCCGTTCCTCGGAGCGGAGACGAGCGTCATCTTGGGGTAGGGCTTGGTCGTCACATCGCCCAACCCCATCGCGTGGCCGGTGACGATCCGCAGCGCCTCGATCCGCGCCCTGAGCGCGTCGTCGGCGTCGATCTCCTCGGGGCTCTCCTCGCCGGTCGCGCCCAGGCCCCGGGCGTCGACGACCACCAGCGGCTGGCCGTTGTCGATCATCGTGACGTCGATCGGGCCGACGCCAGGGACGACGACGGTGTCGCGTACGTTGCCGGTCGGCAACAGGCTGCCGGCCACCGAGCCGGCGGTGTCGACGAACCCGATCCGCACCGGCGCCGCCGTGCCGGGAACGCCATCGATGCGAGCGTCGCCGTCGTAGCGTACGTAGCGCGTGCCGTCGTCGGCTGCCGGTGTCTGCACGGTGATCTCGGCGATCGCGCCGGTGTTGCGAGTGAGGACGCGGGCGGTGGTGGTGTCCCCGGTCGGCGTGACCATGCCGGTCTCGATCGCGAACGGCAGCACCGCGGCCAGCATGTTGCCGCAGTTGGGCGTCGTGTCGACCCGGTCGGAGTCGGGCTGGAGTTGGGCGAAGGTCCACTCGACGTCGGCGTCACCGGTTGCAGGCGCGACGATGCCGGCCTTGCTGGTGAGCGGGTGACCGCCGCCGACGCCGTCGATCTGGAGCGGGTCGGGCGACCCCATCACCGCGAGCAACACTGTGTCGCGCTCAGCGGTGTCCGCGGGCAGGTCGCGGGCGTCGAAGAACGGCCCACGGGAGGAGCCGCCGCGCATGAGCAGGCATCGCACGTGTGTCCGGCTTCCGTTGCGCATGGGCGGCTCCTTCTTCGTGCAACGCGAGACGCGCATCTCATGACGCGCGTCACAGACCATAGATCATCAACAAGATTGTTTGCAATCTGGTCAAAGATCGCGTTGGAGCTCCCGAAGCCGTCGGCGATCGTCTCGCAGGATTGTCAACAATTTTGGTACGCTGTGGTCACCTGACCAAGGAGGAAATGTGGCGGTCTCGCCGACCCAGGCAACTCAGAGCGACGTGGTGGATGCGATCCGCCGCGACATCCTCGACGGTGAACTCGTCGCTGGCCAGCGCTTGGTGGAAGCCGAGCTCTCCGAGTGGCTGGGTGCCAGCCGCGGTGCCGTGCGCGGGGCTCTGATCGACCTCACCCATGAGGGCCTGGTCGAGCGGATCGCCAATCGCGGCGCCCGGGTGCGGGTGGTCAGCATCGAGGAGGCGGTCGAGATCATCGAGGTCCGCGCCGCTGTCGAGGCGCTCTGTGCGGCCAAGGCCGCCGAGAAGATCACCGACGAGGAGATCGCCGAGCTGCGCCAGCTCGGCGAGGACATGTCGGCCGCGGTCGCCTCCGGCGACGTGGGCACCTACTCCCGGCTCAACACCCGGCTCGACGAGCGTTTCATCGCCATCTCCGGGCAGAAGGTCGCGGCAGAGACGATCGCCCGACTCCAGGGCCGGAGCGTGCGTCACCAGTATCGGCTCGCCTACCGACCCGGCCGCTCGCAGATCTCGCTGCCCCAGCACCTCGCGATCATCGAGGCGCTGGCCCGGCGTGACCCCACCGCCGCGAACCGGGCCGTGCGCGAGCACCTCGCGAGCGTCCTTGATGCCGTGCGCGAGGTTGCCTCGTCGCGTTGGGAGCCGTCCGGGGGTAGGTAGCCAGCCGAGGATTGCCTAGCGGTGGAGCTGAGTACGCGCGCGGGAGATGCCGCCTTCTGCGATCGGGCGGTGCAGCGCGTTTCGAAAGGTCACATTCCCGCGAGGTCCGCGTCGAGCGCGCGGAACGCCGCGGCCGAGATGCCGGCACGTGCCGCGATCGTCAGCAGGCTCGCCGTAGGCGGCAGGCCGACGAGTTCCGCGTCGACGAGATCCGGCGCGTGGCGGCGCACGATCTCGCACGCACGGACGTCGCTGAGCAGGCGAGCGAGCGGCTCCAGCATGCGCTCCGGTGCTGCCAGTTCGCTCAACCGAGGAAGTGCCTCGGATCGCGCCAGAACGCGCTCGCGGTGTGCGCCCGCCAGAAGATGCTCGGTCCCGACGTTCCCCGTCGCCGGCAGCCCGAGCCTTTCGAACTGGCTCAGCGGCGCGTCGTTCTCGCGCATCGCCTCGACGAGCATCTGCGCCATCCTCAGCTCCTCGGCGTCGTCGACGATCGGGTCGCGCTGATCCGGATCCGACTCCAGATCGAACAGCTGGGTTCCGTGCTGCCATGAGCTCAGCCACGCGGGGGCCACCTCCACGCGGATCGTGCGCAGCCCCTTCGTGAAGGAGAACGCCTCCGCGGGCTCCCATGCGGCAAGCTCGCCCGGCGAGAAGCGCCAGCGCATATGCGTCGGCATGAGGGTGAACTCCTCGAGCGGTGTGTTGTCAGCCCGTGCGGACGAGCGCATGTATACATAGCGCCCATCCGTGATGTTCACGTGTTCGCCGTGTTTGCCGAACAACGTCGTCGACTTCGCCTCCGCAGCCGATGACAACGGCTGGCCCTGCATGTCGGAGGTCGGGGAGATGCCGAAGAAGTCGAGCACGGTGACAGGGATGTCGATCGTGCGGACGAGCCGGTCATCACGCTCGTTACGCCGTCCGGAGCGCGGATCCCACAGGTACATCGGCAGATGCACGAGCTCGTTGTACCAGGGCTGGATTGACTTCGACCACCAGCCGCGCTCGCCCAGCATGAAGCCGTGGTCGGTGTTGACGATCAGCAGCGTGTCATCCCACAGTGCGTGTTCGTCCATCGCGTCCAGGACCCGGCCGAGAGAGGCATCGCACATGTCGAGCAGTGCGCGGTACTCCTCGCGGGCGGCCCGAACGTCGGCGTCGTCTTCGGTCACCTTCTGGTACGGCGGCCAGTCGAACACCGGCTCGTCCGTGAGCCCACGGCGCTCGCGGAAGCGCTCCGCGGCGAAGAACGGCTCATGTGGGTCGAAGAGCTCGAGCTGCAGCATCCAGCGATCGGCGCGGGCGTTCGTCGCGATGAACTCGATCCCCGCGTCCACCGTGCGGGTCTGGGAGTGCTCCGCCTCCGTCGCCATGTACGTACGGTTGATCTCGTCCTGCGAACGCATCCGCACCACGAGGTTCTGCCGTGGATCGACGCGGTCGACGACGCCCTTCCAAGGATCCCCCTCCTGCCCGCGGAAGAACTCCCACGTGCTGTACCGGGTGTGATAGGTCGCACCGCCGTCCTCCCAGTAGTGCTGATGGTCCGACGCGAGATGAGTGTGGACCCCCGCCTGAGCGAGCATCTCGGGCATCGAGTCGTCGAATGGCTCAAGTGGGCCCCAACTGCGGTGCAGGAAGTTGTGCCGTCCGGTGTGCAGCTCACGTCGGGCGGGCATGCACGGCAAGGACCCGGCGTAGAAACGGTCGAACGCGACGGAGCGCTCGGCGAGGCGCGCGAAGTTCGGTAAGTTGGCGAGGTGGCTGTACGGCGGGACCATACGCCGGTTGAGACTGTCGAACATGAGGATGATCGCGCGCATCAGGCCTCTCCGTCCGTCAGCTCGAGACGCACCTCGTTGCTGGGCGCGTAGCCGAGCCGCCACGCCGCGATCCACACATCGGCGCCTTCAGGAAGGAGGAAGGGATCCGCATACACGTGCCAGTGCCTGCCGTCCTGCACCGGTGACCCGGTCTGCTGTTCGACGGGAGTGAGATCGCGTGGCTCGGCCGGCGGCATCGTCGTCCACCCGATCGACGCGGCGGGTGTCGCACACGAGACCGTGACTCGCCCGTCAGTGACGGTGACCTCTGGGGTCGCGGTCCTGCGGGGCACTCCGCCCGGGCGCCACTGATCGAGGAGCTCGCGCTCAGGCATGGTCCCGAGGTCACCGTACGTGGCGCGCCACTGATCGAGCGCGCGGCGGAGACGCTGCTTGACGTCGGCGTATTCAGGGTCGGCGGCGAGGTTCGATGTTTCGTGCGGGTCGACTGCGATGTCGTAGAGCTCCTCCTCGGGGCGCGGCACTGTGAGGATGGAACGCTGCAGATCGGTCAGGATGGACGGGGCCTCCCCGAACGAGAGGCGTTGTCCCTCCTCGTGCACGAGACGGCGCAGCTCGCCCCACGTGTCGAGGTGGTCGGGATAGTAGTTGTACTGCATGCCGGACCGGTCGGGATGCAGATTCAGGGTGTAGCGGAAGCGATGGTCGCGCACGGTGCGCACCGCGTCTTCCTGTGCATCCATCCGGTCGCGTGCGCCAAAGGCGTACGGCGCCGCGGGTAGGTCGGAGCCGGCGGCATCGAATAGTGGCGTTCCGTGCATGTGGGCGGGGATGTCGAGGCCTGCGGCGGCAAGGATCGTAGGGGCGAGGTCCATCGTCTGCACCACCTCGTCGCGGGTGGATCCGGCCGCGATTCTTCCTGGCCACCGCGCGAGCAGGGGCACGCGCAGCCCGGCCTCGTTCGCCCAGCGTTTGGCGCGCGGGAAGCTCGCGCCGTGGTCGCTCCAGAACACGACGAGCGTGTCCTCTGTCAAGCCGTCTTCTTCGAGCTCATCCAGGATCCTCCCCACCCACGCGTCCATCGCAGTGGTGAGGTCGTAATAGCGCGCCCATGCGCGACGGAACGGCTCGGTGTCGGGATGATAGGGCGGAAAGCTCGTCGAGTCGGGATTCACACGCTCTTCCGCTGAGAGCTCCTCCGTCTCGGCGGCGTAAGCGGCGTCGCCATAGATGCGCGACTCGTGCGTGATGAGGCTGTGGAACGAAGCGAAGAACGGGCTGCCCTCAGGGCGGTTGCGCCAGTGGGCACCCGGCGAGCAGTCGTCGAACGCGGTCGGTGGCGTATCTACCTGGAAGTCGGTGAACCAGTTGTTGGTGGCGTAGTAACCGGACTTCCGGAACTGCTCGCTGACGAGTCGCACCTCGTCGGGCGGCACGGCCTTCGTGCGCATGTGCATGGTGCCGATAGAGATCGGATAGCACCCGGTCATGATCGCAGAGCGAGCGGGCGCGCACACGGGGGCCGCGGCAAACGCCTGATCGAAGCGCACACCCTCGCGTGCGAGCCGGTCGAGGCGGGGCGTCGACGGCTGATCCGCGTCTGGCCAGAGGCCCTGGTAGGAGCCCAGGTGCGGGTTGATGTCGTGGGTCGAGATCCACACGATGTTCGGCGAAGTCTTCGTCATTGTCGTCCTTCTGCACCGTTGCCAAAACCACTGAACGGCATTTAGTCTTCCACAAGATCGGCGGAATCGCAGCCCCCGACCGGCTCCACACGACGACGTCAGGAGACGCCATGCGCACCACCCGAATCATGTCCATAGCCGCGGCCGCAGCCATGGCCCTTGCCCTCACTGCCTGCGGTTCATCAGGCGAACCCGCAGGGAACGCCGACGGCACCGCGCCCCTGCTCTCGATCGGTGCGCTCCTCGAGCCCACCAGCTGGGATCCGGCGCAGGCCAACGAGGGCCACCTTGCGCCGATCTACCAGTCGCTCTATGACACTCTCATCAAGCGTGAGCCGAACGGCGAACTCAGCCCGATGCTCGCCACCGAGTGGACGTGGAGCGACGACGAGCTCGACCTCACCCTGCAGCTCCGCGACGACGTGACGTTCACCGACGGCGCTTCATTCGACGCCGAGGCGGTCGTTGCCAACATCGAGCACTTCAAGAAGGCCAACGGCCCGATGCTCGGCAACCTCAGCGCCGTCGAGAGCGCTGAGGTTGCCGACCCTCACACCGTCGTCCTGCACTTGTCGGCCCCCGACCCCGACCTGCCCGAAAGCCTCGCCAACGCCGGCGGATACATGGGCAGCCCAGCCGCGCTGGCCGATGGATCCATCGACACAGCCCCCGCCGGATCCGGGCCCTACACCCTCGACACCAGCGCATCGGTCGCCGGATCGACGATCGCTTTCGCCCGCAACGATGACTATTGGGGCGAGCAGCTTCCCTACGATCGGGTCGAGTTCCAGTTGCTCGCCGACGAGACCGCACGCCTCAACGCGTTGACGTCGGGTCAGGTGAACTTCACGATCCTCAACCGGGCCGCCTCGGCCGTGCAGGCAACCGGGTCCGGCCTCAACATGGCCGAGGACTTCACCGTCAACTGGGCCGGCGTGCTCTTCTTCGACCGCGACGGAGAGATCCAGCCCGAGTTCGCCGACCCTCGTGTGCGTCAGGCGCTCTCACTGGCCATCGATCGCGAGGCGCTCGTCGAGGTCGGTTGGGAAGGCCTCGGCGAAGTCACCTCACAGGTGTACGGTCCGGAGTCAAACGCTTTCGACGAGGAGCTCGAATCGGCGTACGAGTACGACCCCGCGCGCGCCAAGGAGCTCCTGGAGCAGGCGGGAGCGACGGACATGACCATCACGTTCCCGACGTCGTCCACATTCGAGCCCGTCCTCTACGACGCGATCTTCCAGAACTGGAAGGACGTCGGAGTCACGGTCAAGGCCGAGCAGTGGGGCCCCGGTGAGGCGATCCCGTCGATGATGCGCGGCGAGTACGCCGTCTCCTTCTTCACACTCGCGCAGCGCTCCGACTGGGGGACGGTCAAGTTCCTGCTTCAGGAGGGGTCCTCGTGGAACCCGCTGGGATCGACGGACCCCGAGCTGCAACAACTTATCGACGCGTATCCCGCGGCCTCTGAAGAGGAGCGCCCGCAGGTCGCACGCGAGATCAACACCTGGATCGTCGAGAACGCCTGGTTCGCACCTCTCGCGCGCCCCGGGGCGTTCAATCTTTGGGACGACACGGTCGACGTCGAGGTCCAGACGCGCCAAGCCGTTCCTTCGATCTACAACTTCACGCCGACCGGCGACTGATCAGCGCGGGGTCGCAGCAGTGTCTGCGACCCCGCATGACGGAGGTAACTCATGAGCTTTCTGGTGAAACGACTCGGGTCGGCGGTGTCGCTCCTGTTCGGAGCGTCGATCATTGTCTTCCTCATGCTCTCACCGGCATTTGGAGATATCGCATTCAACGTCCTGGGTGAGAACGCCACGCCCGAACAGGCAGCGCAACTCAACACCGAGCTAGGCCTCGATCAGCCGCTCATCATTCAATACACGCAATGGTTGCTCGGCGCGCTGACCGGAGACCTCGGCACATCGTTGTACAGCACCCAGACCGTATCCGCTGCGCTCGCGGCGCGGATGCCCGTCACAGTCGCGCTGGTCGTACTTGTGACACTCCTCAGCGGCGTACTCGGCTTCGCGATCGGCGTGGCCGCAGCCATCAAGCGCGGGTGGCTCGACCGCGCCCTGCAGTTCATCGCAACCCTCGGCGACGCACTCCCCGCATTCATCGTCGCCCTGTTCCTCGTCACGCTGTTCGCGATCCAGCTCGGCATCTTCCCTGCCACCGGCTACACCAAGTTCTCCACCGATCCCGCCGCGTGGGCGCGCAGCATGACGCTGCCGGTCCTTGCGCTCACGGTCGTCGCTGTCGCGGGAGTCGCCCAGCAGGTGCGCAGCTCGATGATCGCGGTGCTACGTCAGGACTTCGTCCGCACCTTGCGCAGCCGCGGCCTGTCGGAGACCCGTGTCGTGCTCGGCCATGTGCTGCGCAACGCCTCGACGACGGGTCTCACCTCGCTCGCCGTACAGGTCGTCGGTATCCTCGGCGGCGCCGTCGTGATCGAGCAGATCTTCGCCCTGCCCGGACTGGGCAGCCTCGCCGTTCAGGCATCTGGTCGTTCCGACGTGCACGTCGTGCTAGGCACGGTCACCGCCTATGTCGTCATCGTCGTGGTCGTCAACCTGCTCGTCGATCTCGCCATCGCCTGGCTGAACCCGAAGGTGCGCCTCTCATGAGTCTGATAACCACATCCGTAACCCGGGCGCGTACGCGAGGCCAGGGCGCGACCAGTCGGTTGCTGCGCAACCCGCTCGGTGTCGCCTCCGCGGTCGTGCTCGTCCTCATCGTGCTCGGAGCCGTCGCGGTTCCGTTCCTCGGGTTGCCGGACCCCGGCGTCGCGGACCTTCGCGAAGCACTCCAGGCCTCGAGCACAGAGCATCTGCTCGGCACCGATTCGTCGGGGAGGGACGTGCTCAGCCGCCTGTTGTGGGGCGCACGGATCAACCTCGCCGGCGCGGTTCTCGCGTTGATGGTCGCGGTGCTGATCGGCCTGCCCACGGGACTGGTCGCAGGCTATTACGGCGGCTGGTTCGACTCCGTCGCGAACTGGTTCACCAACCTCAACATGGCGCTCCCAGGCATCGTGGTACTGCTCGCCGTGCGTGCTGTCGCCGGGCCGTCCGTGTGGATCTCGATGGCCGTGTTCGGCGTCCTGCTGTCGCCGTCGGTGTTCCGCATCGTCCGCGCTGCCGTCCAGGGCGTGCGGGGCGAGCTGTACGTCGATGCCGCTCGTGTCTCGGGCCTGGGCGATGCGCGCATTATCGGTCGTCACGTGGTGACCGTCGTCCGTGCTCCTGTGATCATCCAAAGCGCGCGGCTCGCGAGCATCGCGATCGCGATCCAGGCGGGCCTCGAGTTCCTGGGCCTGTCCGACGCCTCCGTTCCCTCTTGGGGAAGTATGCTGAACGAAGGCTTCCGGCGCATCTTCGTCAACCCTTCGCTCGTTCTCTGGCCGAGTCTCGGGATCGGTCTCACGACAATGGCTCTCATCCTCCTCGGTAACGCGATGCGCGACGCGCTCGAGGACCGCGGATCCTCTGCCTCGGTGCGAACCGGCCGCACTGAGCGGATCGATGCAGCCGACGAGGGACGCTCGTCGCTGCTGTCGGTGCGGGACCTCGAGGTCAGCTATGGAATCGGCGACGCAAAGAACACTGTCGTCTTCGACGTCAGTCTCGACGTCGCCCCCGGCGAGGTGCTCGGCCTCGTCGGTGAGTCGGGATCCGGCAAGTCGCAGACGGCGTTCTCTGTCTTGGGCCTGCTGCCCGACGGAGGGTGGATCTCGCGTGGATCGTTGCGGTTCGAGGGAATGGAACTCACCACTCTCCCGCCGCAGCAGCGCCGCAAGCTGCGTGGTGCCGGCATCGCATACGTACCGCAGGAGCCCCTCAACAACCTCGATCCTTCGTACCGCATCGGGTATCAGCTGACCGAGCCGCTGCGCATGGCAATGGGCATGTCGCGTCAGGCTGCGAAGGAGCGTGCGCTCGATCTGCTCGCTCGAGTGGGAATCCCTGATCCCGAGGCGACCTTCCGCGCCTACCCGCACGAGATCTCGGGCGGCATGGCGCAGCGCGTGCTCATCGCGGGAGCTGTTGCCGGTAAGCCCAAGCTACTCATCGCTGACGAGCCCACGACGGCGCTTGATGTCACGGTTCAGGCCGAAGTTCTCGACCTGCTGCGAGACTTGCGTACCGAGTCCGGCATGGGCGTCCTCCTCGTCACGCACAACTTCGGCGTGGTCGCCGATATCTGCGACCGCGTCGCGGTCATGCAGTCTGGGCGGATCGTCGAGACCGGGGGTGTCCAAGACATCCTCGAGTGCCCCAGCCACGTGTACACCCGGACACTGCTCGACTCGATGCTCGACGACAGCGGCGATGTGCGGGTCTACACGGGGCCGACGGAAGGAGAAGCGTCATGACCGCGCCTGCGTCGCTGCTGAAGGTCGAGGACCTCGAGGTCACCTACAAGGGACGAGGCGGCCGGAAGTTCCAGGCGATCAACGGCGTGAGCCTCGCCATCCGCCCCGGCGAGACGGTCGGACTCGTCGGTGAATCGGGATCCGGAAAGACGACGATCGGCCGCGCCGTCCTAGGCCTCGCCCCGATCACTGGTGGGCGCATCGAGTTCGATGGACGCGACATCACACACGTCTCCACGCGCGAACGCCGCGGACTGGCGCGCGATATCCAGGTGGTGTTCCAGGATCCCTACACGTCCCTCAATCCCTCGATGACAGTCGGGGACATCCTTGCCGAGCCGTTGCTCATCCAGGGGTGGACGCGGCGCGATGCCTACGCCCGCGTTCGCGACCTGCTCGATCGGGTTCATCTACCCGCCGACGCCTCGTCACGCTTGCCGCGCGAATTCTCGGGCGGGCAGCGCCAGCGCGTGGCGATCGCCAGGGCGGTCGCGTTGGGGCCGCGGCTGATCATCTGCGATGAGCCCGTCTCCGCGCTCGACCTCACGACGCAGGCCCGCGTTCTCGAGCTGCTCATCGAACTACAGGAGTCCACGGGCGCTGCCTATCTGTTCGTCTCGCATGACCTCGGCGTCGTGCGCCACATCAGCCATCGCGTCACTGTGCTGTACCGGGGTGACATCGTCGAACAAGGTGAGGCCGATCAGGTGACTGCGCGCCCCGAGCACCCGTACACGCAGAGACTGTTCATGTCGGCGCCCGTCTCCGACGTCGCCGAGCAGAAAGCCCGGCGCAGACATCGCCGGCAGTTGGCCACGAGAGGAGACAGATGACGACGACGTACCCCGCCGACCCCACAGCACGGATGCACACCGATGGCACCGTCTACCGTGACCTGAACGGCAACGGCGTCATGGACCCGTACGAGGACCCGCGGCGCAGCATCGATGAGCGCGTCGATGATCTCGTCCGGCGACTCAGTCTGCGGGAGAAGGCAGGACTGATGTTCCAGACGGTCGTGCCGGTGACCGTCGACGGCGAGCTTGACGGGCGGGCGATCTCCCCGCGCAGTCTGTCGGCGCGCGATCTCGTCGCCGATCGGCAGATCACCCATCTCAATGTCCATCAGATCCCGGCGCCGCGCGCCATGGCCCACTGGGTCAACCAGATTCAGCTGCTCGCAGCGGAGTCCCCGCACGGCATTCCTGTGACGATCTCGTCCGACCCGCGCCATTCGTTCACTGAGAACTTGGGCGCCTCGTTCTCTGCCGGCGACCTCTCCGCGTGGCCCGAGCCGCTCGGCCTCGGAGCTTTGGCCGACGAGCAGGCGGTGCGCGAGTTCGCCGACATCGCGCGCCGCGAATACCTCGCCCTCGGCATCCGCATGGCGCTGCACCCGACGCTCGACGTCGCGACCGAGCCGCGCTGGCCTAGGCAGTACAGCACGTTTGGCCAGAACGCCGAGATCGTCTCGCGTCTTGGCCTCGCCTATCTCGACGGTTTCGAGGCAGGACAGGGCGTGACGGCCGAGTCGGTCGCTTGCATGGCCAAGCACTTCCCCGGAGGCGGACCGCAGCGAGGTGGCGAGGACCCGCACTTCCCCTACGGCAAGGAACAGGACTACCCGGGAGGGCAGTTCGAGTATCACCTCGCACCATTCCGCCGCGCGATCGAGCGCGGCGTCTCGGCGATCATGCCGGGCTACGGCGTGCCGATCGGCCTCGAGTACGCCGGCGAGCGGATCGAGGAGGTCGCGTTCGGGTTCAACCGGCAGATCATCACCGGCCTGTTGCGAGAGGAGCTCGGCTACGACGGCGTCATCTGCACCGATTGGGGACTCGTGACCGAGTCGAAGATCGGCGGCAAGACACTGCCGCCACGGTCGTGGGGTGTCGAGCACCTGACCGAGCCGGAGAGAGTGCGTCGCATCATCGAAGCCGGCTGCGACCAGTTGGGCGGAGAAGACGACCCGGAGCTCATCGTCTCGCTCGTCGAATCCGGGCAAGTGCCCATCTCGGCGATCGACCGTTCGGTACGCCGTCTGCTGGAGGTGAAGTTCCAACTCGGTCTGTTCGACGATCCGTTCGTCGACGAGGACACCGCCGAGCAGATCGTGGGCATGGCCGATTTCGACAAGGCGGGCCGTCGCGCGCAGTCTCGATCGATGATCGTGCTGTCGGCGGGCCGCCGCTCCGCTCCGGCGTTACCGCTTGCCAAGGGCTTCGCCGTGTACTCCGAGGAGGTGAGCGCCGGAGCGCTCGTTGATTCGGGCCTTCGCCCGGCAGACAACCCGGACGACGCCGACGTGATCGTCGTTCGCACCAAGGCACCGTTCGAACCGCGCGACACGTACATGCTGGAAGCCAGCTTCCACGCAGGTTCCCTCGAGTTCTCGCCCGAATTCGAGCACAGACTGCGCGAATATCGCGCGCTCGCGCCCGTCATCTTGGCCGTACGTCTCGACCGCCCGGCGATCCTCGAGCCGCTGATCCCTCACTGCTCGGCACTCGTGGCGGAGTTCGGCGCGTCCGACGCCGCGCTGCTCGACGTGCTCACCGGACAGGTGCCGGCTGAGGGGAAGCTTCCCTTCGATGTGCCCCGATCGATGGCAGCCATCGAGACGTCGCGCCCCGATGCCGCCGGTGACACCGTACGTCCGCTGCTTCTCGAAGGGCAGGCGAGCGCCCCGATCGCGCGGCGGGCAGGGCGGCGTATCTACGCGCAAGGACGCGAGAGCCGGGAGATGATCCTCGAGACCGCCCTCGCCGTGATCGAAAGGAAGGGATACAGCACCACGTCGCTGCGCGACATCGCTTCCGAGGCGGGCATGACGCAGGCCGGGTTGCTGCACCACTTCGGCACGAAGGAGAACCTGCTCGTCGAGGTGCTGCGGCAACGCGACATCGTCGACCGGCGTGACCTCGCCCTGCTGCCGGGCGATGAGCCGATGACGATCCGCACGGCGCGGCACAACGTCACCGTTCCCGGCCTCATCCATCTGTACGTCAGCCTCGAGGCCGCGGCTGTTGATCCTGAGCACCCCGCGCATGAGTTCTTCCTCGAGCGTGAGCGCGACGTCCTGGCCGCAGTCAGGCGCGACGTCGAGGCGCGGCAGAGAGTTGGAGACTTCCGGGTCGACGTCGATCCGGCGATGGTCGCCCGAGTCCTCGTCGCCGCCTCGGACGGGCTGCAGACAGCTTGGGAGATCGACCGCGACGCCGTCGATCTCCCCGGAACGATCGAGTGGCTATGGAACCAGCTCGCGGGCACTCCGTCCGCCAACGAGAATCCGCACAACGGGGAGGTGGGATGACTCGCCCCAACATCATCTTCATCATGGCGGACGACCACGCCGCCCACGCCATATCGGCGTACGGCAGCCGGGTCAACCACACACCGCACCTCGACCGGATCGCTGACGAGGGCATGCGGATGGATGCCGTGTACTGCACGAACTCCATCTGCAGCCCGTCGCGTGCGACGATCCTCACGGGCACCTACAGCCACATCAACGGCGTCGCATCGATCTGGACCGAGATGGACTACCGTGTTCCCACTTTCATCGACGCCCTCCGTGGCACCGGGTACAGGACGGGGATGTTCGGCAAGTGGCACCTCGGAGAGCACGGCATCTCTCGGCCGCGTGGGTTCGACGCGTGGAAGATATTCCCTGGGCAAGGGGACTACATCAATCCTGAAATGATTGACGAGAACGGCCGCCACACCGTGAAGGGGTACTCGACCAACATCGTCACCGACCTCGCGCTCGAGTGGATCGACCAGGTCGCTGGCGCGCCGTTCGTCGCCTTGGTGCATCACAAAGCCCCGCACCGTCCGTGGATCCCCGACGAGAAGCACAAGCACCTCTACGACGACGGCGCGATCCCTGAACCAGAGACCTTCTTCGACGACCACGCGACCCGCAGCCGAGCTGCACGGAACGTGCGGATGACGCTCGCCGACGACATGGGATCCGACGATCTCAAGCAGGACGTGCCCGAGCACCTGCGTGGTCCGGAGAACCGCGAGGCACGGATGAGCTGGAAGTACCAGATCTACATGCGCGACTACCTGCAGACCGTGCAATCGATCGATGACAACGTCGGACGCCTGCTCGACCACCTCGACGCGCGCGATCTGACGGAGAACACGCTCGTCGTATACACCTCGGACCAAGGATTCTTCCTCGGCGATCACGGGTGGTTCGACAAGAGACTGATGTTCGACCAGTCGCTACAGTTGCCGATGCTCATGCGCTGGCCCGCAGAGATCACTGCTGGATCGCGGTGCGAGGGCATGATCACGAATGTGGACTTCGCGGCGACCTTCCTCGATATTGCCGGGTTGGACCCTGACGAGGCGCTCCCCGCATCGCAGGGACGCAGCTTCCGCCCACTGCTCCGCGGGGAGCAGATCGAGGACTGGCCCGACGTCGTGTACTACCGCTACTGGGAGCATGACGATCCGATCCACGGTGCGCCGGCCCACTACGGGATCCGCACGAGCGGATACAAGCTCATCTACTACTACGGCGCAGGCCTCGGCGTTCCCGGCGCCTCGGAGGAGGTGTTCGAGCCGGAGTGGGAACTCTACGACCTGAACGCCGACCCTGGCGAGATGCACAACGTCGTAGACGACCCTGCCTTCGCGGCGATCCGCGCCGAACTCGAGCGCCAGCTCGCAGAGTGCCAGGAACGCTTCGCCGACGAGCCCTACCGCAGCGAGGACACGCCCCATCCGAAGTGGGGGCCGCACGACGAGACGGCCTTTGCGCGCGTCCGCGCGTACGCCGAGCGGATCCGCCAGACGAGCTGAACGGGGAATTCATGGCAGACCAGCAGTGCACATGCGGATGCGGAGGGCCATCGCGCGACGCGTTCGTCCAGATCGGAACGAGACCGGAAAGGAAGCCCGCCGCCGTGACCGCCACCCATCCGATGGCACATGTCGAGGTGCCATCCGGGGCGTTCCTGATGGGCGACCACTCCGGAGACCGAAATCTGGCGGACGGCGAGACACCGGTGCACGAGGTTCGCCTCGACGCGTTCTCGATCGACGCGACGGCGGTGACGAACGAGGCGTTCGCAGCATTCGTCGACGCGACGGGTTATCGCACCGAGGCCGAGTTGTTCGGCTTCTCCGCGGTGTTCCACCTTGCCGTGACGGCCCCCGACCAGGACATCCTCGGGGCACCGCCGCAAACACCCTGGTGGCGGGGTGTACGGGGGGCCGATTGGCGTCATCCTGGCGGCGAGGGGTCGTCCATCGACGGCCTCCACGATCACCCGGTCGTGCATGTCAGCTGGAACGACGCCATGGCGTACTGCGAATGGGCGGGCCGGCGACTGCCGACGGAGGCCGAGTGGGAGTACGCGGCACGCGGTGGGATCCCGGGAGCGAAGTACCCGTGGGGAGACGCCGAGATCGATCAAGGTGAGTGGCGCGCCAACATCTTCCAAGGGTCCTTTCCCCGCGAGAACACGCTCGAGGACGGGTATCTCACGACCGCGCCCGTGCGGACCTTCGCGCCGAACGGCTACGGCCTGTGGCAGCCGATCGGGAACGTCTGGGAGTGGTGCTCCGACTGGTTCGATCCGCGGTACTACACGACGTCCCCTACCCAGAATCCGACCGGACCGGAGTCTGGGTCGACCCGTGTCCTGCGCGGGGGCAGCTACCTGTGCCATATCTCCTACTGCAATCGGTACCGCAACTCCGCGCGCTCGCAGAACACGCCGGACTCCTCTATGGGCAATGCGGGCTTCCGTACGGTGAGCCTGGCGAGCGAGCAACGGGAACCGCGCGGATGACCAGCAAGCGGTTCCCGCCTTCGGTCTACGCGCGAGGCGAAGATCCCGATCCGCGGTTCAGCCTCGCCAACGAGCGCACCTTCCTCGCATGGAACCGCACCGCGCTCGCGCTGATCGCAGGTGGAGTCGCGCTCGAGGCGCTCGGGCTGGACCTGCATTCGGGGCTTCAGTTGATCGCGTCGCTCGTGCTGATTGCCGCCGGGATCGTCGTGGCGGTGCTCGCCTGGTTCGAGTGGAAACGCACCGAGTCGTCCTTACGTGCGGCAGCGCCGCTACCCGGATCCGCGACGAGTCTCGCACTGTCAGCGACGGTCATGGTGACCGGGGTGCTTGTCATCCTCGGCGTGCTGCTGCAATGAATAGGCAGCTGTTCGACCCGGGTCTGCAGCCCGAACGGACCGAGCTTGCGTGGCGGCGCACCGTGCTGGCGATCGGCGTGGGGTACCTCATTGTGCTCCGCGTGCTACCGCCGCTTAGTCCCGGTGCAGGGTCCGCGTGGCTCGCCCTGGGCCTCGCCTGGGTCACTTTCGCAGTGGTTCTCTGGTCGCGTGCCCGCGCGAGGCACATCCACATCACTCGTGCGCTACTTGCCATTCGACCTGTTGCGATGCCGGATGCCAGGATGCTCCTCGGGCTGACCTGTTCCGTGCTGGTCTGCGGTGCGCTGAGCGCCGCGAGCGTCGCGATGATGCACGTCCACTGAGGCTCGGTGTGCCGTGCCCCGGGTCCGGCTGCCACATCAGCTACTTCTTCGACCGCCGCCAGGAGCCGGCCCTGGCGACCGACATCGTCTACGCGTTCGGCCTCCAGCCGGACGGCCGGCACCAGGCTCAGACTAGCCTCGGGTCTCGTCCCGCTTGGGCCTCGGCTCGGCGATGTCCTCGAGCCAGTAGCGGCTGGCGCGGGCGACCCGGCTGGGCACGCCGAGGTCGTCGAGCATCTCGGTGGCGGCCGCCATCTCGTGCGAGCGGCGTACGGCATGGCGGTGGCTGCCCACGACGAGCCGGTCCAGGGTCGTGGCCGAGGCACGTTCGAGCTCGCGCATGATCTCGGCCCGGGTCTCCTCCTCGAGCCCGGCCGCGTGTGCCGCGGCCAAACTCTCCAGGACCGCGGCGGCCAGGCCCTTGTAGAAAACCGAGCGGAGCAGCTTGCGGGTGGCGGCGTCGCCGACGATGCCCTCGATCACGTCGACAGTCGCGCCGACCGCGCCCAGCAGCAGCGCTGCGTCGGTGGCGCCCGGCCCGGAGGCGACCATCGGCACCCGGATGCCCAGGCCAGGGACGGTCGACATCAGTGCCACGTCGGCGAAGAGGCAGCGCCCCTGGAGCGCCGCCGCGACCTCGCGCTTGCGCGCCGGCGAGGAGGTGTTGACGTCGGCCCAGACCGTGGCCGTCGACAGTCCGGCCAGCGAGCTGCGCGCGGCATCGACCGAGTCGGCGGCCGAGTTGACGCTGATCACCAGGTCGGCGCCATCGACCGCCATCGCCTCCGACGCGCACGGCACCGCGCCGGGTGGGGCGCCGATGGCTGGGTCGTAAGCCCTCACCATGGCTCCGGCTGTCAGGAGGTCGGCGACGAAGAGCGAGCCGGCCTCGCCGAGCCCGAGAACAGCGATGACCGTCATGCGGGACCTGATCCCTCATGGACTTCAGCGCGCGGCATGCGGGTGATTCTAAACAATTTCGGCAACATCCTCGCTGCTGTCTGTAGGGCACGCCGTGGCCACGCGGAGTTGGAAGCCAGCGACACGAAGCCGATTACTGAGCATGAGATCTTGCGGTCGGCGGCCAAGTATTTCGCTGGGGAGACGCGCTGGTGAGTCGCTTCCAATTCGTCGCTGACTACTCCTCCACCTTCGGGGTGAAGCGACTGTGCGAGATCGTCGAGATCGAGCGTTCCTCTTACTACGCCTGGCGCGCTGGCGCCCCGGCCCGTGAGGAGCGGGTCGTGGCTGATCAGGAGCTTGCGGCGAGGATCTGTAAGGTCCACGACGAGGACGACACCCTCGGTGCGCCACGCGTGACCGCGGAGCTCAACGACGCCGTCGCACCGGGGAGCGGGTCAATCACAAGCGGGTCGCACGGGTGATGCGCGCGCGCACGGCATCGCTGGCTACGTCAAGAAACGTGAGGTCGGCACCACGATTCCAGAGCCGTCCGACCAGAAGCTCCCTGACCTGGTCAAACGTGATTTGACCGCCGCCACGCCGAACCAGAAGTACGTCGGCGACATCACCTACCTACGGTTGGTCGATGGCACCAACCTGTACCTGGCCACGGTCACCGACTGCTGTTCACGGCGGCTGGCCGGGTGGCGATCGCGGATCACATGTGCACCGAGCTCGTCGAGGACGCCCTGAAGGCCGCCGCCGCGACCCGCGGCAGCCTCACCGCGATCTTCCACAGCGACCACGCGTCTACACGTCCAAGGCATTCGCAGCGCTGTGCGACAAACTGGGCGTGACCCAGTCGATGGGCACGGCGGCCACCAGTGCCGACAACGTTCTGGCCGACTCCTTCAACGCCACCCCTGAAACGAGAGGTCCTCCAAACGCGCACACCTGGCCCGAGGAGTTCGCCTGCCGCCAGCAGGTCTTCGGATGGCTCGTGCGCTACAACAACCGACGCCGTCACTCCTGGTGCGGCTACCAGTCCCAGCCGACTACGAAACCGGCTACACCGATATGCTGCAGGACGCGGCGTAATCACACCCCGTGTCCAAGAACCGGGGGTACGGCCCGAGGCATGTGATCGATACCAGCCACCACTCGCCCGACGACACGCTTCAAGCGGTGACGGTCGCCGTGGCGAGCGGAGACTTCCTGATATGGGCCCGTCAAGGCGAGAACCCCACGTTGTCCTGATGAGCCCGGGTAGCACGGCGCGGCTCGCCGTCTAGGACAGTGCCCGCCGGGCGGTGTCGAGAAACGTACGGAATGCCTTGCGGTCCTCGGGGCCGAGGTTGGCCAGCATCCGCTCCTCGAGCTCCTCGACGCGGGGGTCGTAGGTGTCGAGGAAGGTGCGGCCTTCGGGGGTGAGGCTGATGAGCATGCGGCGCCGGTTGTCGGGGTCGGTGCAGCGTTCGATGAGGCCACGGCGTTCTAGGGCCCCGATGAGGTCGGCGGCGGACTGGGCGCGTACGAACGAGGCGCGGGCGAGGTCGGCGGCGCTCATCGTGGGGCGGCGCTCGAGCACCGATAGGGCGGTGTACTGCAGGGCAGTGACCCCTGACTCTTTCAAGACGGCGTCGAGGCGCGCCCGCGTGGCGAGCTCGAGCTGCTTGACGACGTAGAGCAGCAGGGGTGCATCGGTCATGCGGTCATTCAAGCAGGAAGACATACGTCGCCGAGGTGCCGACGCTTGCAGCGCTTGCGAGTGGCTCTCATTTCTGAGATTATCAGGATTCCTGTCAATCACGAGGAGTTCATGATGCCCGGAACCCCCCTGCCCGATGCCCTGCGGGCAGAGCGCGTCGACGACATCGCGGTGCTGACTCTCGCCCGGCCCGCGAAGCGGAATGCGCTCAGCGACGAGGCGGTGCTCGGGATCGAGCGGTTCTTCGATGACCTCGAGCCGGACGTACGCGCCGTCGTCATCGACGCGGACGGTGACCACTTCTGTGCCGGGCTCGACCTGGCCGAGATGACCGAGCGGGACACCCTTGCCGGGGTCAGCCACTCGCGGATGTGGCACCGGGTCTTCGAGAAGATCGAGTTCGGGCCGGTGCCGGTCGTGGCGGCGCTGAAGGGCGCCGTGGTCGGGGGCGGGCTGGAGCTCGCCGCCGCGGCGCACATCCGGGTGGCGGAGGAGTCCACCTTCTACGCCCTGCCCGAAGGGCAACGCGGGCTCTTCGTCGGCGGTGGTGCCTCGGTGCGCGTCCCGCGGCTCATCGGGGTCTCCCGGATGGCTGACATGATGCTGACCGGCCGTCGCTACGACGCGCAGGAGGGGCTGGGGCTGGGCTTGAGCCAGTACGCGGTGGCCGACGGGACCGGTCGCAAGATCGCCCTCGAGCTGGCCGGGCGGATCGCCCAGAACGCGCCGCAGACCAACTTCGCCGTCGTGCAGGCGCTGCCGCGCATCGCCGAGGCCAACCCTCGCGACGGCTTCCTGATGGAGTCGCTGATGGCCGCGATCGCGCAGGGGACCGACGACGCCAAGGGCCGGATGCAGGACTTCCTCGCCGGACGGGCCGCGAAGGTGACCGACCAGTGAGCGCGCCGGCCCAGCAGCAGATCGAGCAGGGCGATGTCGTCTGGACGCCGCCGGCGGACGTGCTCTCCACCTCCCGTGTCGGTGAGTTCCTGGCCTGGCTCGCCCGCGAGCGCGACCTCGAGATGACCACCCACGAGGAGCTGTGGCGCTGGTCGGTGACCGACCTCGACGGCTTCTGGTCGGCAGTATGGGAGTTCTTCGGAGTGCAGGCGCACGCTTCGTACGAGTCTGTGCTGGCTTCTCGGGAGATGCCCGGGGCGCGCTGGTTCCCGGGGGCGCTGCTCAACTATGCCGAGCATGCGCTCGGCACCGACGAGGACCTCGACCGGGTCGCCGTGCTCGGCCGTTCGCAGACACGTGACGACGTCGAGCTGACCTTCGGCGACCTGCGCGACCAGGTGGCCCGGGCGCGGGCGGCGCTGACGAGGCTGGGCGTACGCCGCGGCGACCGCGTCGCCGGCTATCTGCCCAACATCCCCGAGGCCCTGGTCGCCTACCTCGCCACCGCCAGCCTGGGTGCGACCTGGGCGACCTGCGCCAGCGAGTTCGGTCCGCGCAGCGTGATCGACCGCTTCGCCCAGATCGAGCCGGTCGTGCTGCTGGTCGCCGGCGGTTACCGCTACGGCGCCAAGGACATCGACCGGCGCGATCAGGTGACCGAGATCCGGGCCGAGCTGCCGTCGGTGCGACATGTGGTCGATGTCGAGTACGGCGAACATCGGGCCGACGACGCACTCTCTTGGACCGCCCTGCTCGGCGCGGACGACCGCGCGGAGCTCGCCTTCGAGTCGGTGCCCTTCGACCACCCGCTGGTGGTGCTCTTCTCCTCCGGCACGACCGGTCGGCCGAAGGCGATCGTCCACGGCCACGGCGGCGTCCTGCTCGAGCACCTCAAGAACCATGGGCTGTCCTGGGACATGGGGCCCGAGGACCGTATGCTCTGGTTCTCCACGACCGCCTGGATGATGTGGAACGCCCTGGTCTCGTCGTTGCTGCTCCGCTCCTCGATCGTCATGGTCGACGGCAACCCGATGCACCCCGACCTGGCGTGGCAGTGGCGGCTCGCGGCCGAGACGGGAGCGACCGTGATGGGCGCCAGCCCTGGGTTCGTGATGGCCTGCCGCAAGGAGGGCGTCGACCTCCGCACCGGCTTCGACCTGCGGGTTCGCGTCCTCGGTTCGGCCGGAGCGCCGCTCCCTCCAGAGGGCTACGCCTGGCTTCGTGACCAGCTCCCGGGCGCTCAGATCAACGTCGGCAGCGGCGGCACCGACGTCTGCTCCGGGATCGTGCAGAACAACCCGCTGCTCCCGGTCTACGCAGGCGAGATCTCCGGCCGCTGCCTTGGAGTCGACGCCCACGCCTACGACGAGTCCGGCCACCCGGTCACGGGCGTGCTCGGCGAGCTGGTGATCACCTCGCCGATGCCTTCGATGCCGGTCGGGTTCTGGGGAGACGATGACGGCAGCCGCTACCGCGAGGCCTACTTCGACCACTATCCGGGCGTGTGGCGCCACGGTGACTGGATCCTCTTCCACGACAACGGCAGCTGCCACGTCGCGGGCCGTTCGGATGCGACCCTCAACCGCGGCGGCGTACGCCTCGGCACCGCCGAGTTCTACCGAGTCGCCGAGGAGGTGGACGGCATCGCCGACTCGCTGGTCGTCCATCTCGAGGACCCCGACGGAGGCAACGGCGAGCTGCTGCTCTTCGTGGTCACCGACGAGGGCGCCCGCCTCGACGACCCGCTCCGCGCCCGACTGGTCCGCGCGCTGCGGTCGGCACTCTCCCCGCGGCACATCCCCGACCAGGTCATCGAGGTGCCCGCGGTGCCACGCAACCTCACCGGTAAGAAGCTCGAGCTGCCGGCCAAACGCATCCTGCAGGGCGTACGCCTCGAGGACGTCGCCAGTCGGGACGCGCTCGCCGACCCGGCGTCCCTCGACCCGTTCGTCGCGCTGGCGACGTCGGGCGCGCTGAGCAGGAGGACGTCATGAGAAGCAGTGAGAACGTTCGTACGCTCGGGGTCGTCGGCACCGGCGCGATCGGGGTCAGCTGGGTGGTGCTCGGGCTCGAGCACGGGCTCGACGTGATCGCCTGGGACCCGGCCGGCGGCGCCGAAGAACGGCTGCGCGCGCAGCTCCCTGCCCCGCCGCTGGTCGAGCCGCGAGGCGGCCTGCGACCGAGCGTGTCGAGACCAACACAGTCCGCTGGCACGCTTCGCTTCGCCGAGAGCCTCGCCGAGGTCGGACGCGAGGCCGACCTGGTGCTTGAGAGCGGACCCGAGCGCCTCGAGGTCAAGCGCGAGATCTTCGCCGCGCTCGACGACGCCGCCGCCCCCGACGTACTGCTGACCAGCAGCTCCTCGGGCCTGATGCCGAGCACGTTCCAGGACGCCTGCACCCATCATCCGGAGCGGGTGCTCGTCGCGCACCCGTTCAACCCACCGCACCTGGTGCCGCTGGTCGAGGTCGTCGGCGGCGCCGCGACGTCGACGGAGGCCGTCGAGGCGGCCCTGCACACTCTGCGCCACCTGGGCAAACGTCCCATCCACATCCGCCGCGAGGTGCCCGGGCACGTCGCCAACCGGCTCCAGGCCGCGCTCTGGCGCGAGGCTTACCATCTCGTCGACCAGGGCATCGTCTCGGTCGCCGACATCGACACCGCGATCTCCGACGGCCCGGGTCTGCGCTGGTCGCTGCTCGGCCCCTTCGCGACGCAGCACCTCTCCGGCGGCCCGGGCGGGCTCGGGCACGTGCTCGAGCACCTCGGCCCGCCGATGGTCGAGTGGTGGGACGACCTGGGTCACCCGGTGCTCACCGCAGGGCTGGTCGAGAAGCTGGTCGACGGCGTCGACGAGGAGCTCGACGGCACCTCTGCCGAGGAGCTCGTCGGGCGCCGTGACGAGGCCCTGCGGCGACTGCTGGAGATCAAGACCGACCTCGGGCTCGGCTGAGCCCACGAGCTGAGCCCACGAGAGGAACGAGGATCGACATGTTGGACAGTGGCATCGGATCGTGGCCCGCCCGCCGGGCCCGGATGACCCCTGGCGCGGGGGCGTTCGTGCAGGACGACGCGGTGGTGACGTACGCCGAGGTCGACCGCCTCGTCGAGGCGGTTGCCCACGGGCTGCGCGCCCGCGGCGTCGCGGCAGGCGACCGGGTCGCCTTCCTGGGCCTGAACTCGATCGAGCTCGCGGTCACGCTCTTCGCCACCGCCCGGCTGGGCGCCGTCTTCTTGCCGCTCAACACCCGGCTCGCGCCACCCGAGCTGGCCTGGATCCTCACCGACGCCGAGCCGGCGCTGCTGATCCATGCCGACGAATTCGACGAGGCGGTCTCCACCGAGGCGGTCGCGGCCCTCGGGCTGCCGAGCCATCGGTTCACCGCAGCCGGTGGCCACGGGCTCGACACCCTCGCCGTGCCGTCGAAGGAGAGGATCGACGTCGAGGTCGAGGTGGACGACGTCTTCATGATCCAGTACACCTCCGGCACCAGCGGCCGCCCCAAGGGCGTGATGCTGACGCACGGAAACATCGCCTGGAACGCCTTCAACCTGCTCGTCGACGTCGACGTCCGCTCCGACGAGATCGCCCTGGTCACCGCCCCGCTGTTCCACACCGCCGCGCTCAACCAGGTGCTGCTCCCGACCTTCCTCAAGGGCGGCACGTCCCTCATCGCGGCCCGCTTCGACCCGGCCGCCGCGATCGCCACCATCGAGCGAGAGCGGGTCACTCTTCTCTTCGGCGTCACCTCGATGTACCAGGCCCTCGCCCAGGAGCCGAACTGGGCGACCGCCGACCTCGCCAGCCTCCGCTCGGCACTGAGCGGAGGTGCGCCGATCCCGCGCACACTCCTCGACACCTGGCAGTCCCGCGGCCTGCACATCATCCAGGGCTACGGCCTGACCGAGGCCTCCCCGGGGACGACCATGCTGCGCGCCGGCGACGGCCTCGACAAGCTCGGCTCGGCCGGCACCCCCTGCTTCTTCACCGACGTACGCGTCATGGCGCCCGGAGACGAGGAGGCGGCTCCGGGCCAGGCCGGTGAGGTGCACGTCAGCGGCCCCAACGTGACTCCCGGCTACTGGCACAACGAAGCGGCGACGGAGGCTGCCTTCGACGGGCCCTGGCTGCGTACGGGGGATGTCGCGGTGCTCGACGACGACCGCTTCCTCTACGTGGTCGACCGGGTGAAGGACATGTTCATCAGCGGCGGCGAGAACGTCTACCCGGCAGAGGTCGAGCAGGCGCTCTACACCCATCCCGACGTCGCCGAGGCCGCCGTCATCGGCGTCCCCGACGAGCGCTGGGGCGAGGTCGGCCGCGCCGTCGTCGTACGCCGCCCCAACTCCGCCCTGACCCAGGATGACTTGCTGAGACACCTCGACGGACGGCTCGCCCGCTACAAGATCCCCAAGGCCGTCGCCTTCGTCGACGAGATCCCGCACAACGCCTCCGGGAAGCTGCTGAAGTCCCGGGTGCGCGAGCTGTACGGCACCCCGAAAGGAGCCATTCGATGACCGTTCAGACCCGCTATGAGCCCCACATCGACACCGACAAGATCCGGGCCCTCGACATGCACACCCATGTCGAGTCCGACCACCACGGTCACTTCTCGCTCGATCAGGAGCTGATGGACGCCTCGGCGGCGTACTTCCGCGGCGACCACCCACGCACCCCGACCGTCGACGACCTCGCCGCCTACTACCGCGAGCGCGACATGGCGGCGGTGATCTTCACCGTCGACGCCTCCACCGGCCTCGACCATCCGCCGCTGTCGAGCGAGGAGATCGCCGAGCGGGCGACCGAGCACGCCGACGTTCTGATCCCGTTCGGCTCGGTCGATCCGCGCAAGGGCGAGACGGCAGTGAAGCAGGCCGTCCGGTTGGTCGAGGACTACGGCGTACGCGGCTTCAAGTTCCATCCCGGCCTGCAGGCCTTCTCCCCGAACGCCCCGGAGCACGGCCCGCTGTGGGCGACCCTGCAGGAGCTCGGCGTGGTCGCGCTGTTCCACACCGGCCAGACCGGGATCGGTGCCGGCCTCCCCGGCGGACGCGGGATAAAGCTGCGCTACTCCGACCCGCTGCTGCTCGACGACGTCGCCGCCGACTTCCCGGACCTCCAGATCGTGATGGCGCACCCCGCCGTCCCGTGGGTCGACGTGCAGATCTCGATCGCCACCCACAAGGCCAACGTGCACATCGACCTGTCCGGCTGGTCGCCGAAGTACTTCCCGCCGCAGCTGGTCAAGCAGCTCAACGGGCCGCTGCGCCGCAAGGTTCTCTTCGGTTCCGACTTCCCGGTGATCACCCCCGACCGCTGGTTCGCCGATCTCGAGAAGCTCGAGATCAAGGACGAGGTCTACCCCCTGTTGGTGAAGGACAACGCCCTTCGCCTGCTCGGGCTGACCTGAGCAGGCGAAGGGCGAGGTTCACGACCAGTCGGGGGAGTACGGCCGGGTGAACGCGTCCGGTCGGAACGGGATGAACCGGGCCGCGAGCGCCCGGAGCGGATCGGGGCCGTAGCGGACGTAGCCGTCCGCCGCGATCGCCAGATACATCGACCAGACGAACACCGCACCGAAGTCCTCGTGGAACCGTTGGTAGGGGTCGAGGTCGGACCAGAGTCCACGACCGATCCACATCAGCCGGCGCCCCTCGCCGGGACAGACGGCGACGCCGTCGTCGATGCGCTGAGCCACCTCGTCGTGCGGCCCGTGAGCGGCATCGACGGCCCATTGCGTGCCGCGGTGCCACTGTGGAGCAGCACCGTCGGCATCGTGTCGTTGACCATGACCGGTGTCGGTCGGGCCGCGGCGAGGAGATCGCGGGTACGCCGGTTCGACTTAGCCTGCTCGTGCTGCTCGCGTTCGCCTTGTCTCCGCGTCTCCGCGCTGACGACGTCTCGACTATCAGGCATGTCATGCCCGGGCGTCGGCCGTTAGCCGTCATGCTCACTTGCCGGGTGATCACCGCGGTCGGGGTCGCCTGTGTGGCTCTGGTGCGGAAGTGAGCGTGGAGCGCAGGGAGATAAGCGTGAGTTATCGGTTGAGCATGAAGTGTGCACTTTTGGGAGTGACGTGGGTCACCTAGCGTCGGGGCAGAAGTTGGAAACAGTCGCTGCACGCCCCTTTCCGGTGCGGCGAAATCACCCCGGAAGGAAGTGTCAGGATCATGACCAACCCCGCAGACTGGTCGATCGCCATCGCCGGCGAGTGCATGGTGACTCGCCCGTTCTCGAAGCACCAGGAGGCCGAGTTCCTCGGTGTCCAGCAGCTCTTCAACGAGGCGGACGCCACCTATGCCCACCTCGAGATGAACCTCGGCGACCACCGTGAGCTGCACCCGGGCCGTGGCGACTGGTTCGGCAGTTACATGCTGGCGGAGGCGGCCCTGGCTCCCGAACTGAAGTGGCTGGGAGTCGATGTGATGTCGACCGCCAACAACCACAGTCTCGACTTCGGTGAGCAGGGGTTGAGTTCGACGCTGGCCGCCTGTCGAGGCGCCGGGATCGCGGTCGCGGGCTCGGGCCAGGACCTCGACGATGCCCGCGCGCCTGTCTATGTCGAGACCCCAGCGGGCCGCATGGCCCTCATCTCGGTCAGCTCCGGAAACCGCCCGCACGAGTGGGCCGGTCGCCCCAAGGAGACCATGGTCGGTCGCCCGGGGATCAACCCCCTTCGAAGCGAATGGACCTACCACGTGCCGGCCGAGGCAGCGGCGCGCCTGAGAGAGTCCGCGGAGAGCCTGCGGATCCTGCGGACGAGCGCGCAGTGCGGCCCGGGCAAGACCGGGCGGGTCCTGGCCGAGGACGAGTTCCAGTACACCCTGCCCGGCGGTCAGTCCTCGGCCGGCGAGCTGGTCTTCAAGGAGTCCGACGGCTACCGCATCGAGACCCGTTGCCACGCCGGCGACCTGGAGGGCAACCTCCGCTCGATCCGGTCGGCGGCGAACATGGCCGACGTCGTGATGGTCGCCCACCACTTCAACATCTCGGAGGGCCCGCGCGGAGACGAGCCGCCCGCCTTCGTGCGCGAGTTCGCGCACCGCGCCATCGACGAGGGGGCCGACATCTTCGTCGGTCATGGCTGGCACAAGACCCTCGGGGTCGAGATCTACCGCGGCAAGCCGATCTTCTACGGCCTGGGGAACTTCTTCGCCCAGTCCGAGTTCCTCGAGCACGTTCCGTCCGACAGCTACGAGACCTGGGGTCACGACATCGACCGCATCGGCACGCTCACTCCCGACATGTGGCCGCTCCACCCGGGCCTGGACGGGCCGTCCGAGACCTGGTGGAGTTCTGCGATCATCAAGGTGCATCTCAGCGACGGCCGCCTGACCGACGTGACCCTCCACCCTGTCGAGATGGGCCGTGAGGTGACGAAGGAAGCGAAGATCACCCGATCGACGGGCAAGTCGGTCGAGCACCCTCTCACCGAGGGCCGTCCGATGCTCGCAGACCAGGCCAACAGCGAGCGGGTCATCGAGCGGTTCCGCACGCTGTCGGCCGAGTACGGCACCACAGTCGAGTTCGAGTCCGGTGTCGGCCGGGTCCGGGTCGAAGACTGATCTCGCAGTACGGAAGGTGACGACGATGAAGAACGACGAAGGAGACCAGACGACATGGCGGTCATGACCTTCGACCGGGAGAACCAGCCGGCGGACCCGGTTCCAGAAGCCAAGGGTCGTCGCCGCTCGACCCCTGTTCCCGGTCGCCTGCTCATCGCGGCTCTGGTGGCCATCTTGGGGATCCTGGTGTTCCTGCCGACGGTCTTCGTCTTCGTCGCCGCCGTCGCGGACAACGCCCGCGATCCGATCTCGACCTTCACCTTGGACGGGATCAGGGACAGCTACGGCAACTGGGCGATCTGGCGGGTTCTCGGTGAGACCATGGCGATGTCGTTCGCGTGCGGCATCATCGCGACCGCCATCGGAGCGGCGCTCGCCTGGGCCATCGCACGAACAGACATCCCGTTCAAGCGGCTTTTCGAGCTGGTTGTCATCGCGCCGCTGTTCCTCTCGCCCTTCATCGGCGCGCTGGCCTTCCTCGAGCTGGGCGCGCCCAAGACCGGCCTGCTGAACCAGCTGGCCCAAGCGGCGAACCTGCCGGCGTGGGTGTCGATCGATGTGATGACCTTCCACTGGCTGGTCATCATCCTCGCCCTGCACTACGTCCCCTACGGCTACCTTCTCGTGTCCGGAAGCCTGCAGAACATGGACGCGAGCCTGGAAGAGGCATCCCAGATCAACGGGCGAGGCACCCTGCAGACCGCGCTCCGCGTGACGCTCCCGGCCGTCAAGCACGCGATGCTCTCCTCGGTCATCTTCGTGACCATCAGTGCGACCGGGATGTTCTCGGTGCCGGCGCTGCTCGGCGCCAAGATGGACTTCCGGCCGCTCGCGGTGACCGTGTACCGCGCCACCAGCGGCTACCCGTCCAACCACGCTCTGGCAGCCGCGTTGGGCACCATGCTGGTGTTGCTCAGCATCGTCGGTCTGTGGCTCTACCAGCGGGGGATGCGGCAGTCGTCGAAGTTCGTCACGGTGACGGGCAAGTCCCGTGCCCGCAAGCAGATCGAGCTCGGCCCCTGGAAGCACGTTCTGGTCGTCGGTCTGGTGGCCTACGCACTCTTCACGACGATCCTTCCGTACGCGGCGCTGCTGCTCCGCTCGTTGAGCGTATCGACGAACCTCGAGGACATCGAGCTGACCACCGCGGTGTTCAGCGACGTGTTCGCCAAGCCGGAGCTCAAGACCGCGCTGATGAACACCGTGGTGGTCTCCGCGGCCACCGCGTTGCTGGCCGTCTTCGTCGGCACGCTGACGTCGTACACGACGGAGCGGATGCGGTTTCGAGGTTCAGGATTGCTCAACGCAGTGGCGATGTCCCCCCTCGCCGTGCCCGGGATCGTGTTCGCCACGGGTGTCTTCGCGATGTATCTCGGCACCCCGCTCTACGGCACGCTGGCGATCATGGTGGTGGCATACGTCGCCTCCTACCTGCCACACGCCACCCGGGTGACGGGCAACGGGTTCGCTCAGCTCGACTCCTCGTTGGAAGAGGCGTCGAGGATGTGCGGTGCCACCCGTTCGCAGGCCATCAGGACGGTGCTGCTGCCGCTGATGAAGCCGTCGATCTCAGCAGCCCTGATCATGGTGTTCCTCTTCACCGTCCGCGAGATCAATACGGCGATCCTGCTCTACACGCCGGACACGATGCTCCTCTCGATCCTGTCGTTCAACTACGCCTCCCAGGCCTCGCTTCCGGCAGCTGCCGTGGTCGGTCTGATCGAGACAGCACTGATGATCATCTGGATCGCGCTCGCCATGATCATTCTCCGCCCCGGCAACCTGTACAAGCGCGGCTGAGCACGCCAACCGATGATGAGGTCAACTGAGATGAACCAGAAGAACGCGCAAGCCCCTGCCAAAGCCAGCCAGGCCGACTTCGACCTGGAGATCAAAGGTCTCGTAGCCAGCTACGGGAGCTCGGTGGCGGTGAACGAGCTGAACCTGACCATCGGAAGGTCTGAGTTCGTGACACTGCTTGGGCCCAGCGGCTGCGGCAAGACCACGACTCTGCGCTGCGTCGCCGGCCTGCATACGCCGTCGGGCGGCGACATCGAGCTGGCCGGGCGACGGGTCTTCGGCGGCGGCACCAACGTCCCGCCAAACAAACGCGACATCAACATGGTCTTCCAGTCGTACGCGGTGTGGCCGCACATGACGACGCTCGAGAACGTGATGTACGGGTTGAAGGCCAAGAAGATGGACGGGCGTCTGGCCCGCCAGAAGGCGGGCGACATGCTCGACCTGGTGGGCCTGGAGGCCTTCGCGGACCGTTATGCCACCGACCTGAGCGGCGGCCAGCAGCAGCGGGTCGCGCTCGCCCGTGCCCTCGCCACGGAGCCGAGCCTCGTGCTCATGGACGAGCCGCTGAGCAACCTGGACGCGCAGCTGCGCGCACGTATGCGTGATGAGATCCGCCAGATCCAGAAGAGCACGAGTACGAGCGTGCTGTACGTGACACACGACCAGTCCGAGGCGTTGTCCATGTCCGACCGCGTCGTGGTGATGCACGACGGGCTCATCCAGCAGGTGGGCGACCCGTGGTCGCTGTACAACAGACCGGCCAACGGGTTCGTGGCGACCTTCGTCGGCGACGCCAACGTGCTGGACGGCACCGTCACCGGAGTCGAGCAGGACCTCTTCACCGTGTCGCTCCCGACTCTTGGCGACGGCACAGTCCTCGAGGTGGCGCTCGCAGCCGGCGCTCCCCGGCCCTCGCACGGGCAGCAGATCTCGGTCGCGTTCCGGCCCGAGTGGGTCGATGTCATCGACGACGACCCGACGAGGCCTCTCGGACGAAACCAGATCCGGACGACGCTCTTGACGAGCGAGTTCCTCGGATCTCGGTTCGAACGACGCTACCGGGCCGGCAACGTCGACCTCCGGGTTCAGACCGTCAGTGGGCCGACATCTCCGCCCGCTTCGATCGGCACCGAGCAGATGCTCTCGCTCTCGCCCGATCACCTCACGTGGTTCCCGGCCGAACAGACCAAGCCCGGCGAGGAGGACGACAGCGAAGCCGGCGATCCAATACTGACCACCGCCGGCACCCCTGCCTGATCCGCACAGTTGCCAGACCACAGCGCCCGCGTCATGGGATCCCATGACGCGGGCGCTTCGGTGTATCAGCAGGCCTGAGACCAGACACGTGGTTCCGGTCAGCTCCGCCGGGACGCCGCTATCGCTGGCTCAGCCAGAAGAAGCGGTGGGCGCGGGGGCCAACGTCGCATCGACCCTTGCGGGCAGCATGTCGACGAACACGCGTGCGTGGTGAGCTGCCTCGCCGCCAGGTGGCGTGAGAATGACCGCTCCACGGACCAACGGCAGGCCGACCATCTGAACGGGCTCGAGGAGGCCGGCTCGCTGGTCCTCCACGACGCAGAAGTCGGGCAGGATCGCGAGGGCGAGGCCACGGGTGACGTAGGTGCGCATCGCCTCGAGGCCACGTGACTCCAGCACCACGCGTGGCGCGATGGCCATCTTCTTCACCCAGCGCTCGATCAGCTCACGGCTCCGCATGCCCTCTGCGAAGGTGGCGAAGTCCGCGTTGTCCAGGTACTCCAGCCGCTCGGGCTGGTCAAGGGCATGGATGGGGTCATCTGGGGACGCGTAGAGGTACATACGCTCCTCGATGGTGCCGAGCACACCGAAACCGCTGGGGCCCGGGGCGCGGCAGATGCTCAGATCGGCCGTTCCGTCCTCGAGCGCACGCACGCAGGCGTCGCGCGACGGCGCGTGGCGGATCACGACGTTGACCCCGGGGGCCACCCGCTTCATGGTGGCGACGGCTTCGACCAGGAGGTGCTTGATGTGGTCGGTGTCGCTCACCACGGTGAGGGTCGACTCGTTGCTGAGGTCCTTCATCTGCTCGAGCCGCTTGTGGAACAGGTCGGTGCGCGCCAGTATCTCGTCGGCGAACGTCATCATCTCTCGACCGGCCGCGGTCAGCTCCGAGCGAGCTCCTTGGCGCCGCTCCAGCAGCGTGCAGCCGAGGAGACGCTCGAGATGCCGGATGCGCTGGGAGACGGCCGGCTGGGTGAGTGCGAGCTCAGCAGCGGCCGCGCGGAACGAGCCCGCGCGGCCGATGGTCTGAAATGTGAACAGCTGGTCGAGGGTCAACCCGGCGATGAGGCTCTGACGACTCGTGATCTTCCAGACCTGCCCTTGTGTGCCCACGCCGTGAGCATAGTTCGGATGACGGCCGGGAGTGAGCGGCATCACATGGATCCGGCTGACGCCAGTCCGAGTCGCTTCTCCGCGTTGGGGCCGAGAGCGCGCGTCCCCTCGATCTCGGGATCGATCCGAACATCGACGAGGTGCAGCCCGTGCGGGGGCAACGGCAGCCCCC